>JBJELD010000029.1:0-68060 GCA_051878975.1 Candidatus Caccovicinus sp. | reverse complement strand
AATGTAAACTTTCATGATAATTAACTCTCGTTTGTATCAGAAAAGGCAATAAAGATGATAAAAATCCCTTGATTTCATTGAAAATAATGCGATTTTTCTTGAAAAATTGAGTAAATATGGTAGAATAAAAGAGAAGTAATTAACTCTCAAAAGGAGACTATCATGTATCTCGATTTTAAAGTAAAAATACCATCTGATTCAGCGGGGATAACTCGTAAAAAAATCAAGGGAACCACGTACATTTACTACGCATATGAGCATAATTACAGTTCAGAAAAAGGATACACTGTCCCTAAGAGTACATCGATTGGCAAGTGCACAGATGATGATCCGGAGCTGATGTATCCGAATACTAACTTTCTGAAATTTTTTCCGGCGGAGGAACTTCCGGAAACAAAAGGCGAAGCTTACAGGAGCGGGTGTCTCAGAGTTGGCACGTATTTAGTGTTACGCAGAATCATTTCAGAGTATCACCTGGATGAAATGATTGGAGACATCATCGGTAAGAATAGTGGTTTGTTTCTTGATTTGGCTGTGTATTCAATCATTGCAGAGAACAATGCCGGTCAGTATTATCCTGATTATGCATTTAATCATCCGTTATTTACAGACAGGATGAAAATCTATAGTGACTCGAAGGTTTCTGACTTCATTAACAGTATTACAAGAGACCAAAGTCTTGCATTTCTGGATGGATGGAATGAAAAACAGGATCATAGCCAAAAGATATACATATCTTACGATTCAACAAACAAAAACTGCCAGGCAGGGGATATCGATTTTGTAGAGTACGGTCACCCCAAGGAAGATACCGGTGCACCTGTCATTAATTATTCTGTTGCCTATGATGGAAACAATGCAAAACCGTTGTACTATGAGGATTATCCGGGAAGTATTGTGGATGTCTCACAGCTACAGTACACGTTGGAAAAAGCAGGCGGTTATGGCTACAAAAACGTTGGTTTTATCCTGGACCGTGGATATTTTAGTAAAGAAAACATACACTACATGGACAAATGCGGATATGAGTTTGTCATTATGATGAAGGGTATGAAGGAACTTGTAAAAAGTCTTGTTCTTGAAGTAAAAGGAACTTTTGAGGAAGACCGGAGATACAGCATCAGAGATTACAAAGTAAGTGGCATTACTGTAAAAAAGCAGCTTTATCCGTCTGATGAAAAAGAACGTTATTTCCATATTTTCTACAATGACAGAAAGAGAAGTAGTGAACATGAGGCTATTGAATCAAAGATTGACCGCATGGCTGAATGCCTTCATAAACATGAAGGCACAAAATATGAAATCAAAGGCGGGGGCTTCGCCAGGTACTTTGATCTGATCTATTACAATAAAGGCAAAAAGGATGAAAAATTCATGTACGGCCGTGAACTTCATGATGTGATCAATGAAGAGATACGGCTTTGTGGATATTTTGTCATTATAACGTCAGAAAAGATGACGGCTGCACAGGCACTCGAACTGTACAAGAGCAGAGATGCGTCAGAGAAGTTGTTCCGTGGAGATAAATCTTATCTTGGGAATAAAAGCTTCCGAGTACATACCAGTGAGTCTGTACATGCAAAGATATTCATAGAGTTTGTGGCACTGATCATTCGAAGCAGGTTTTATACCTGCCTAAAGGAGCAGATGCAAAAGAGCGGAAAGAAAAATTATATGACCGTTCCGGCTGCGATCAGGGAATTGGAAAAGATAGAACTGATCCGGCAGAGCGACCGTGGATACCGCATGGATTATGCAGTTACAGCTACGCAGAAAGAAATCCTGAAGGCATTTAACATGACAGCAGCAAATGTCAGAACTCAGGCGACTGCGATTAATGAAGACTTAATGAAGATAGAGAAAGAAGGATAAGAACCATGGCAAGAAGAAGCATCCCGATAGAAGAAAAGATTGAAACACAAAAAGAACTGGTTTCGAAAGCAAAAGACAGATATGAAGCAGAACTGGATAAGCTTGAGAAACTGATGAGAAAAAGAGATGAACTTCGAAGTAAGGAACTGATGGAGGCATTTGCTAATAGTGAACGTTCTTTTGAGGAAGTGATGAGATTCCTGTCTGGAAATGAGGTGGATGATGAATAATCAGTATTCGATGAAGATATATCTTGCTGGAAGAGGACGTGATATTTATAGAAATATCGAAATTTGCGGTAATAGCACATTAAATCAATTATGCCAGGTTATCCTGGAAGCATTTGATTTCATAGACGAGCATCTGTATGAGTTTTGTATGGATAACCGCATGTATAGTGAATATACATATCAGTCAGATCCTGAGGGAGACGAACCTTCGGCAGATATAACTCTAGACGAGGTCGGACTTTGTAAGGGACAGAAATTTGCACTTCATTATGACTTCGGAGATGATTGAATGTTCACAATTACAGTGTCGAAAATCAGTGAAGTTCAGGAGAATTTCAAGCCTCGTATAGTTAAGTCAAAAGGAAGTATTCAACAGTATCCAGACTGGGATGAAGAAGATTTTGACGATGAATAATACGTTGTTTGGACATGACGAGAGTTAATTTTACAGGAAGTTAAGAAGTTAAGAAAATCAATGAACGGTTAAACCAACGGTTGGAAGAAAAAGGAATTTTGATTGCTGTACATAGAGGGTGCAGTACGGGAAATATTATCGAGAATACGATCCCCGCATATAAAGCCGCGCTGATGATGAAAGCGGATATGTTTGAGTGCGATTTGGTGGAGTCTACCGACGGGATTTTGTATGTGTTTCATGATACCAATGAAAAACGTCTGTATGGCGGAGATATAAATATCAAGGAATGTTCTTCTGAGGAGATTGAGTGCTTTCGCTATATTAACAGTATTGGTGAACCGGCGGAGTATCAGGTTGAGCAATTTGAAAATGTATTAAAGTATTTTTATCACGGGGAACTTTTTAATGTGGATCGAGCTTGGGAAATTCTTCCGAAGGTGGCAGAACTGTTGGAGAAATATCCGGATTCAGTCAGGCAGGCAGTGATCAAAACTCCGGTGAAGGAAAAGTATCTGGAATTTTTTGAACAGTATCCGACAAAATTTATGTACATGCCGATTGCCTACAACATGGACGATATCAAAAAAGTGCTTTCTTATAAAAACATTAATGTGGTAGGCGCAGAGTTGATTGCAAAAACGCAGGACGATGAACTTTTTCAGGATGAAAATATTCAGTGGATCAAGGAGCAGGGACTGTTTTGTTGGGTAAATTCGATTACATTGGGCGGTGATTCAAAGTACGATTTATTCGGCGGGCTGGATGATGATACTGCAATTAAAAAGAATCCGGAGGCTTCTTGGGGAAAGCTGATTGATAAAGGAATTAATGTGTTACAGACAGATTGGCCCGGAATTATGAGTGCATTTCGGGACAGCCGGAAATCAAGCGAATCCTGATGGGCAAAGTTTTTCTGAGAGAGGTGAATGGCTATGCTGATGGCCAGAGAGCTGACACCATATGGAATTATCGGACGGATTCTGGCGGCGGTTGTGATTGGCGGTATTCTGGGAATGGAGCGGGGATTGAAAAACCGCCCTGCCGGATTGAGGACGTATATCCTGGTTTGCATCGGTTCTACGATTGTGATGATAACGAATCAGTATATTTATCAATGCTTTCAGGCGGGAGATCCAGTAAGAATGGGTGCCCAGGTGATAAGTGGAATTGGTTTCCTTGGGGCAGGAACGATTATTGTAACATCGCATAATCAGATTCGCGGATTGACCACAGCAGCTGGATTGTGGGCGGCAGCATGTGTGGGGTTAGCGCTGGGAATCGGACTTTATGAAGCAGCGATCATGGGCGGCATTACCATATTTGCAGTTTTATACTTGCTCCAGCAGTGGGACTATCTGATGCGTAGCAGAGCGCAGGTCATTGATCTTTACATTGAACTGGATAAGAATGTGCCGTTGGGAGAATTTATACGTGACCTCAGAGAAAAAGATATAGAACCCAGTAACTTTCAGATGGATAAGGATCTGACGGTGGCAGAAGATGCCATGTGTTTTGTTGTAACGTTGAAAGGAAAAAAGAATTATCGACGGGAGCTGTTGGTGCGTACAGTAACGAAAATTGAAGGTGTGAAATTTCTGGAAGAATTGTAGTACCTGTTTCCAGAATGCAAAGGACGCAAAGCGGAAAAATGGAATTGTCAAAAAGAGTGGCAGTGCTACGGCAGTACCACTCTTTTTGAATCAAATTTCTTGCAGCTGTGTTTATCGGAGCAGCGGCTGTTTTTAGTAGTGAATCACATTGTCGGCTGCCTGGATGCGCGCCAGGACCGGTTCGGCCTCCGGGCTTTTAAAGTAGTTTAAAGTGGGGGCCGGCACCAGGCTTTGGAGAGCGTCAAAATTTTTCTCCTTCAAATACTGGCGCACAGTGGAAGCGCTGATCGGCGTGCCGCCGGTCTGCTTCCTGGGCACGATAACGCAGTCAATGCCGGCGGCAGGAAGCTCGGCGGACATGATCTGGTTGTAGATTCCGGTCACCTGGCTGGTTGGTTCTTCGCCTACATAGCGGCAGGTGACAGACAGTGCTTCTGCAATCTTTCTGAAAACGGCCAGATCCAGACGGGCGTGGCTTCGAATGACGGTCTCTTCATCTTTCAGGAAATAGCTGGGGAAGGTGGCATTGCTGATGATATAGGGACCGCTGTCGTGACAGATCACATTGGGAAGGTGGGCGATTCCCTCCATCACCAGCTTTTTCCGTACGGAAAAAGGAATCAGACTGGCGTCCTCACTGACAATAAAAAGGTGCAGGGTATCACACTCTGAGGCGGCTTTTTCTGCCAGATATTGATGACCGAGGGTGAAGGGGTTGGCATTCATGACAAGTGCCGCAGATCTGCCGGCGGTTTTTGTTTTGGCAAGCGCGTTAAGATATCCGGAAAATCCGGTTTTTCGGTTTTCCATGAAGACCAGAGTATCGTCAACGCGGGCGATCTCATAAAAACCCAGGTCCTTGAAAAATTTTGCGGATTTGATTTTTGTATAAAGAAACAGATGCAGGTTTCCGCGGCTGCACTGGACTTCGATCAGGTGCGTAATGATCTCGTTAAGAAGGCCTTCTCCCTGGTGGTCGCTGCTGACGGCAAAGCAGCGCAGAGTATTGCCGAAGCAGCTTCCGGTTGCAATCACGCGATAGTCCTCATCATACATAGCGCAGATGTAATCCAGGTTTGCATCCCGGCGGATGCCCTCCTGGCTTAAAAGGGCATCAACTTGAGACAGACCGTAGCGGTCGGAAGGGTAAATCTGGGAAATTCTGTAGTCGGACATGATCATACCTCATTTTCTAAAAAATACAGCAGGTAGCAGATTGCCAGCAGATCGGCGCTGCCGCCCGGAGACAGATTCTTTTCTGTGAATTCCCGGTCAAGCTGCCGAAGTGTCTGCCTGTCCGGATAAGGTGTCTCGGAAAGCAGCGTCCGGATCTGTGCGGCCGTTTCCTGCTGAACGGCAATGCTGCTTCTTGCGATCAGGTTGGTATCGGTGTCGGCGGCAATCAATGCCAGAAGGGCGGCGCAGCCGGCGTCATTGATGGTCAGGCCGCGGGAGATTCCCTCCTTTAAAACCGGCAGTCCGGCTTCCCGCACAGCAGGAAGCCCCTGTTCCATCTGTCCGCGCACGCCGGTAATCCGGTAGTGCAGATAAAGCTTCTGGCCGACGGTGCAGGCATTTTCTTCGGTCAGCCCGGCAAAGTCCGTTTCCACCAGTCCTTTCGTCATGGCGGCACATTCATCCAGTATGGCAGAGGGCACGTTCCACTGCTCCCTGGAAAGTCTTCCCAGAGCAGCGCAGAGAATCCCTACGGAAAAAATTGCTCCTTTGTGCGTGTTGACACCGTTTGTGGCGGCGAACATGTCTGCTTCGGCATTTCTTCCTGCCTGCCGGAGTTCGTGAAAGGTTTCCGGTGCAGGACGGTCTGCGGTTTTTCTTCCGATCCGCGTACAGGCTTCGAAGTACGGCCACAGAGCTGCGGCGCTGTTGATAAAGGTGAAAATATCCATATCCTTGTGGCTGCCGTTGTTTTCGCGGTCCACCAGTCCGGGCTTCGGTGTAGTGCTGACTTCATAGAGGAGTGCCCGGCAGGCCAGCTGTGCTGCGTCCTTCGAATCAGCATCTTCCAGGGACTGGAGCAGAATCTGCGTTGTCTGCTGCTGCAGTTCGGATACTGTGTGGGTCCGGCTGCGGGCGCATTCCTTCGCCGGTCTGCCGCAGATCAGGCAGCGTCGCGGCGCAAGTCCCAGCTCACTCCGGTCTGTTTTTTTCCCGTTTCGGTCCAGCACATCCATGTCAAACAGCCGTCCCAGCCGGGAGCCATCCTCGATATCTGCAGTAATCTGCTTGATGACAAGCGGGTCCCGGTCAATGATATAGTAAGCTTCATTTCCGGTCACCTCATTGATTTCTTCATAATGGATGCAGTCGATGTTTCGGGCTTTCAGCTGTTTTTTGAGGCGGCGGCATCCCAGCTCAAATCCCCTCCGGATCAGCCGGCTGTTTTTGACAGGTCCGGCAATATTCATGGTAAAGCAGATCATGGAAGCATGAAATTGCTCCAGCAGCTTCTGCTGCTTCTCGGCCCGGCGGTCTCTGGCGCCGAGCATTTCCGGTAATGTAACCTGATAATCCATTGTATCCTCCTTAGCGGTTCGCTTTTAATGTATCCATGAAGGCCTGCACCTGCGGCAGCTCCATGGCCTCATGCTGGCATAAGATGTAGGTGCGTCTTATGAACGGTTCTCCGTTTTCAAAAATGCAGGGCCGGGCATACCCGTTAAAATGTTCCAGGGCAATTTCCGGCAGAAGCGCCCATCCCAGCCCGCGCTTGACCATTTCCATGCAGGTGGTCACGCTGTCCACACAGAATCCATTTTTGCGGGGATCCAGCCCCTGTTCGTGCATCCAGCGCGCCATCATGGCGGACTGGGTGGGATCTGTCTTATGGCTGATGTATAAATAGTCGGACAGTGGTGTGTGCTGATATTCCGGGCTGCAGACCAGGCAGATGTTTTCCTGAGACAGAAGAAACTGGATGCCGTCCCAGGGATATTCTCCTCTCAGTACGGCAATATCCAGCGTTCCGTCTACCATCTGGCGGTAAAGAAGACGGCTCTGCCCGGTGGTGATGTGCAGATTCACCTTCGGGTATTTTTTATGGTAATCAGCCAGGATATCCGGCAGCCGGTATTGAGCAAAATTGATGGAAATACCGGTGTTCAAGGTACCGCAGATTTCCTCCTGCATGGAATCCAGGCTTCGGCGCAGCTTGTCCATTTCTCTGGCGGCGGCAGAGCTGTGCTGGAGAACGGCCTCGCCGGCCGGCGTAAAACGGATACCCTGGCGGGAACGGATCAGCATTTCGATGCCCAGCTCCTTCTCAATTCCTTTAATCCGTTTCGATAAAGCAGACTGAGTCATGTACAGCTGCTCGGAGGCGCGGGTGATGTTTCTGGTTTCATTCAGTATGTTCAGCATCTCAAAATCTTTTTCGTCCATTTCATCTTCCTTTCTGTACAAATTCCATTCTTTTTATTCATAATACAACAGAATCGTTTTTCTGAAAAGTCGTTTTATTATGACAATTATTCGCGGGATTCCATTCCAAAACAGAATGAATATGCAGGTTGCATAAGGAGAAACGGGGAAAATTGTGCAATCTGGATAAGAAAATATGGGGTTTCCTGAAAAAACAAGCAACATTCCAAACAGGAATGAATTAACAGAATAATTATGAATTTTACAACTGAAGAATACCGGGCTAGAATGAAGGCATCAAAGCAAATGAAGCCCATGCAAGGAGGAAATGAGATGTTAATCGAAAAAAGTGCTATGGCCGGCACGCTGGAATCCAGTGATGCACAGGTCACCGTAGAGCCCGGAAACGGACTGGAGCTGAATCTTCAGAGCAGTGTATTGAACCAGTACGGACGTCAGATCAAAGCGACGGTGCTGGAAACACTGGAGCGTCTGGAGGTAAAAGATGCAAAGGTAACGGTAATTGATAAGGGAGCGCTGGACTGTACTTTAAAGGCGCGTGTGGAGTGCGCCGTGTTCCGCAGCTGCGGCAAGTCCGCTTCCAATATTCCATGGGGAGGTATGATCAATGATTAATCGTCCAAAGCCAGATAAAAAGCGTCTGCGTCGTACTATGATGTTTATGAATGCACAGAAACCAGGTTTGATCAAAGACGCATACATTTACGGAAGCGACAGCATTATTCTCGATTTGGAGGATGCTGTGGCGGAAAATCAGAAGGATGCAGCACGTTTCAGCCTGTATCATGCACTAAAAAATATCGATTATGGCGATACGGAAGTGATTGTCCGCATTAACGGTCTGGATACGCCGCACTGGCAGGAGGATGTGCGGGTATGTGTGGCCGGAGGCGCAGACGGAATCCGCATTGCAAAGTGTGAAAATGCTCAGATGGTTCATCAGGTAGAGGATGCGGTTCTGGCAGCTGAGCGGGAGTTTGGCGTAGAAGAAGGAAGAACACTTCTGATGGCAGCGCTGGAAAGTCCGCTGGGCATTATGAATGCGTATGAGATCGTGACGGCTTCTGACCGAATGTTTGGATGTGCGATTTCCGGAGGAGATTTCCGAAAGAGCATGCATGTTCAGATTCAGCGGGACGGCGTGGAAATGATGACTGCACGCGGCATGATGCTTCTGGCAGCAAGAGCGGCAGGTGTACAGTGCTTTGACACCATGTACCCGAACATTGATGACATGGAAGGCTTCCGGGCAGAGGTCATCCAGAATCATAAAATGGGATTTGACGGCAAGAGTATTGTCAATCCGAAGCAGATTGCTTTTGTGCACGAAACGTTTGCGCCGACGGAAAAGGAAATCGCATATGCAGAGAAGCTGGTTCGCGGCTGTCAGGCACAGGCAGATGCAGGAATCGGTGTTTACACGGTGGATGGAAAGATGGTGGATATTCCATTCTTTGAAGATGCAAAACGTATTATTGCTTTGGCAAAGGCCTGCGGCGTTTACCACGGCGATCTGTAGGAAAGGAGACATTGGATATGAAAAATGCAGTTGGAAGAGAAATTCCCGATTACCTGCTGAAAGATGGCCGTGAGGTGTATCAGGGAAAGAATTATAAAGACGGACAGTACGTGAAAAAAGCTTCTCCGACCGTAAGACGGGGAGAGAAGCCGGTGGAGAGCAAGATCTGTCAGACCATCCGTGAGGCCTGCGAAAAATGCGGCGCTCATGACGGAATGACCTTCTCCTTCCACACCGAATTCCGTGACGGCGATTATGTGGCAGCTATGGTCTGCAGGGTTCTGGTAGAGGAAATGGGTCTTAAGGATCTCCATGTAGCAGCGACCTCTCTCGGTTCAGCGCAGGATATTTTTGCAGATTACATGGAGCAGGGCATCATTGTGGAGGCACAGACTTCCGGCGTCCGCGGCCGCATCGGCGAGGTGATTTCGGCCGGAAAGTTAAAGAATCCGGCAATCATCCGGAGCCACGGCGGCCGTCCGCGCGCGGTTGAGGCCGGCGAGGTTCATATCGACATTGCCTTTCTGGCAGCGGCGACTTCAGACTGCTGCGGAAATGCAAAGGGCACCGGCGGAAAGAATAATTGTGGTTCCATGGGCTTTGCCAATCATGATGCTCATTATGCGGACCACACGGTGATCATTACGGATACCCTGGTTCCGTTCCCGAACCTTCCGTCTTCCATTTCCTGTATTGATGTAGATGCAGTCTGCGTGGTAGATGCCATCGGTGATCCGAAGAAGATTGCAACGAAGGAAGCGCGTATGACGGACAATCCAAGAGAGCTGATGATGGCACAGAATGTAGCAAATGTCATTGCGGCGACTCCGTATTTTAAGGACGGATTTTCCTTCCAGACCGGTGTCGGCGGCCCTTCTCTGGCAGTAAACCGGTTCCTGGAAGAGCATATGAGAAAGCAGAATATCAAGATGAGCTTTGCACTGGGCGGAACCAGCTCTGCAATCTGCGCGCTGCAGGACAAAGGGCTGGTGGATTACATTCTGGATACTCAGGATTTTGATCAGGGAGCGGCAGCCCACCTGTTTACCAATCCGCATCACATTGAAATTGATTTAAGTGAATATGCAAATGCCTCCAACAAGGGTGCATACGTCAATAAGCTGGATTATGTTGTGCTTTCTGCACTGGAGATCGATACCAAGTTTAACGTAAATGTGATTACCGGTTCTGACGGCGTACTCCGCGGAGCTCCGGGCGGGCATCCGGACACGGCAGCAGGAAGCAAATGCTGTATCATTGTAACGCCTCTGACCCGCGGCCGCATGGCAACGGTCTGCAAGGAGGTAGTAACCGTTACGACCCCAGGCGATTGTGTGGATGTACTGGTCACGGATTACGGTATTGCAGTTAATCCGGTCCGGCAGGATCTGATTGCGTGTCTGGATAAAGCCGGTATCCGGCATGTGACCATTGAGAGCCTGCAGGAAAAGGCATACAGCCTGGTTGGCGAACCGGATCCGCTGGAGTGGGAGGATCAGATCGTGGCGATCGTGGAGGCCCGTGACGGCACCATTCTGGATGTAGTGAAGAAGGTAAAGCCGTATCAGTTCTAAAAACGGATACAAACAAGGAAATTTGTATACAGAAGAAAGCTGCCGCGGGCAGGAAGTGAAAAGACCCGGCGGCAGCTTTCCTTCAAAAGGTGAAAGGGGACAGGTTATGCTGGCTGTAATAGGATTTACGTTAATGATCATTTTGATGATCGTGCTGATTAAAAGCTGGGTCAGTCCGCCGGTTGCATTTATCGGACTGCCTTTGATTGCCGCAGTCATTGCCGGATTTTCCGTTACGGAAATCGGAGGATTCATCGGAGACGGAATGAAGTCCATGCTGAGTACGGCAGTGCTGTTTGTTTTTTCCATTTCTTATTTTACTTTGATGGATGAGATGGGATTGTTTGATCCGATTATCCGGGCATTGACGAAAAAAGCCGGAAAAAGCATGGCAATGGTTGTCATTGCGCTGCTTCTGACTACCTTTGTTGCTCATCTTGACGGTTCTGGCGCGACCACGTTTCTGATTGTGGTGCCTGCTTTTCTCCCCATTTTAAAACGTCTCGGTTTTCGCCGGGAGGCGCTGCTTGCGCTGATGTGCGGACCTTATGCGGTGATGAATATTGTGCCATGGGGCGGGCCTACTATGCGTGCGGCTACTGTGGCCAGCGTGGAAACGGGAGATCTGTATTCCTTTATTCTTCCTGGTGTGCTCTGTCTGATTATCTGTGCTTTCCTGAATGCATTTCTGGTATCTCAAAATGAGATCCGTCACGGCCTGCATCCGGAGGAGGCAGAGGCAGCGGACGAGACAGTACAGAACAAAAAGAAAGGAGAAAAAAGCTGGAAATATTGGTTTAATCTGGTTCTGACGCTGGTTATGCTGGCGCTTCTTTTCCTGGATACTCCGATGCCGCTGTATTCGATCTTTATGATTGCCTATGCGATTGCGTTAGTGGTAAATTTCCCAAATACGAAAACACAGAATAGCAAGATCAAATCCCTGGGGCAAAATGCCATGGTGATGACTGTGACGTTGTTTGCAGTGGGAATTTTCATGGGCGTTATCAGCGGGACCGGTATGGTGGAAGCAATGGCGAATACGATCGTTGCCGTGCTGCCCTCTTCCATGGCGCCGCATATGCACTGGTTTATGGCTTTGTTCTCTGTGCCGTTAATGATGATTCTGGGAACGGACGCCTTTTATTATGCCCTGCTTCCCATTATAATGGGGGTAGTAGCTCCATTTGGTGTGTCGGCAGAGGCTGTTGCCGCAACCTTTCTTTTGACTGCGACCTATGGGACTCCGGTCAGCCCCTCTGTGGCGGCTGTCTATGTGGGACTTGGTCTGGCGGATGTATCGATTGGTGATCATATCAAATATTCCCTGAAGTTTGTCTGGCCGATGAGTATTCTTGTACTGATTGCATCTACTATTTTGGGGGTAGTTCCGTTTTAACAGGATAACGGCAGACATTTGCTGTGCCTGCCGTATAATAAGGAGTGGAGAAGTATGACGTATCAGGTAATTTCGCTGCTGTTTCTGGCAGCGGCAATCGTATTGGGATTTACAAAGAAAATCAATGTCGGCATCGTATCCATGGGTCTGGCATTTATTCTTGGATTGATAGGAAAGGTGGAAACATCGGTGATTCTGGGAGGCTTTCCGAGCAAGCTGTTTCTCACGCTTTTAGGAACCATGTTTTTCTTCTGCCTGCTGCAGGACAATCATACGCTGGAGCTTTTGTCAAAAAAGATGGTTTCACTGGTGGGCGGAAAAACGTTTCTGATTCCAATCATTATTTATGCGGTTTCTTACATATTATCGGCTGCCGGACCGGGCGCAATTTCGGTGCAGTCGGTCATGATCATTTTTGCAGTGTCTCTGGCAGTGCAGATGAAAGCATCTCCGATTCTTCTGGGCAGCATGGCCATTCTCGGTGCGGTAGGCGGGACAGCATCCCCCATTGCACTTTCCGGCATTATTGTCACGGATCTGACTGCGGAGATGGGGTATGAAGGCATGGCAGCGCCGGTCTTTATCGGCGTGACGGTGGCGAACGTTCTGTGCGCGGCTGTGCTGTATGTGGTGTTTAAAGGTTATCGGTTAAAGACAGACGGAGCGGTAAAGAAAGAGCAGCTTCCGAAATTCAGCAAGGAGCAGCTGCTCTGCATTGCAGCACTTCTGGCGCTGGTGGTGGCGGTAGTCGGATTCCGCTGGGACGTGGGACTGGTGTCCTTTGCGCTGTCTTTGATCCTGATTTTATGCGGGGTGGTAAATGAGAAGGCTGCAGTCAAGCTGGTTCCCTGGAGTGTGTTGATCCTGATCTGCGGCGTAAATGTGCTGATGGCAGTTACCAAGGAGCTGGGCGGAATTGAGCTGTTATCGGATATCCTGGCTTCCCTGATGAACCAGCTTACGGCGGCGCCGATCATTGCACTGACAGCCGGACTTATGTCCTGGTTCAGCTCGGCAAACGGCGTTGTGCTGCCGACTCTGATTCCGACGGTGCCGGATATCGTGGCAAATGTAGGCGGAAGTGTAACGGTGCTGGAAATGGTCACCGCGATCGTAGGCGGCGCAACTGTTGCGGGAATCAGCCCGCTTTCCACAGGAGGAAGCTTGATTCTGGCCTCCTATGTGCAGGAGACAAATGCGTCGGATGAAGAACAGCAATCGATTTTCGGAAAGCTGTTTCTGATTTCTTTCGGTGCGGTTCTGATTGTTGTAGTTCTGGCGCTGGCCGGTGTTTTCAAGATGCTTTAGTTACGTTATGGGAGGGATTACTGTGAGCAGATATGCATATGTTGGCTGCCGCACCACGAAGGAGCGGAATGCCCGAGGAAAAGGAATCAAAGTTTTTGAGATTGAAGAGAACGGAAACTGGAAGCTGGTGCAGGTGGTTGAAAATCTGGTGAATCCATCGTATCTTTGCCTGGATCAGACTGAAAAATTTTTATATACCGTTCATGGGGATTTCAGTGAGATCAGTGCATTTTCGGTGGAGGAAGAGACCGGAAAGCTTCATTTTATCAACACGGTTTCCACGGGAGGGATCAATCCGGTCCATCTGACGGTGGAGAAGGCGAACCGTTTTTTGTATGTGGCGAACCTGCAGACGGGAACGGTGGCGGTAGTGCCGAGACGGGAGGACGGCGGCCTGGAGCCGTTTCAGGAGCGGTACATCATACCGGGCATCGGGGAAGGCACGGTTTCCCATCCGCATCAGACTGCTCAGGACCGGACCGGAAATTATATTGTGGTTTCCTGCCAGGGACGGAAGCAGGGCTTCGGTCAGGTGAACGTGTTTTGCATTGACCATGAGACCGGAGCGTTGGACAAGACCTGCACAGTGAGATCCAGAGAAATTGCAGAGCCGAGGCATGTTGTTTTTCATCCGAACAATCGCTGGTGCTATGGGGTCAATGAGAAGGACTATTCGGTAACCTGTTATCATTTTGATGAGAATACCGGCAGGCTGGAGCCGAAGCAGATCCTGCCCACGCTGCCGGATACTTACACGGGAGATGGCTGGGCAAGCGGCATTATCATGAGTACCAGCGGAAAGTATGTGATCGTGTCCAACCGGAAGCACGACAGTATCACCAGCTTTCAGATTCAGCCGGAAAGTGGTATGCTGAAATACAAGGACTGCATCAAAACCGGGGGAGGACAGCCGCGGTTCATCACGATGGATGAAAAGGGCGGAAAGATTCTTGCTGCCAATGAATTGTCTGACACGATTACGGAGTTTTCGCTGGATGAGGAGGACGGAACCTTTACGGCCACTGGAAGAGTGATTGAAACCGAGAGCCCGGTATGCATTATTTTTAAATAAGGAGAAGGAAGGATGAAGTATATCAGTCAGTTTGGAATCATCCTGAGCATCACCTGCATCGGAGAGGGTATGAAACATTTCATGCCCTTTCCGATTCCCGGAAGTATTTACGGCCTGTTGTTGCTGCTGGCACTTTTGACTCTCCGGATCATCCGGCCGCCGTTTATTTTGCTTGTTCCGCGGTGAGAAATAAAATCAGCTGAGTGACAGCCGGTGCTTTATGGCCGGCTGTTTTTGCAGCGGATTTTTTTACTGCAAGGACTACGGAGAGTGGTACGGTCGGCTCCAGAGGGATGACTGCGATGCCTTCATGACGAAAGACATAAAAGTTGCTTTTCGGAAGAAGGCTGATTCCCTCCCCGGAGGAAACAGCGCTCAGCAGAGTTTCGACCCGGGCAGTGCGGGCGATTTCCGGAGTTATGCCGGCATCGTCGAACAGATGGAGGCAGAGCTGGCAGACAGAGGTATAGCGGTTCATCAGGAGAAAAGGCTCCCGTTCCAGTTCTCTCAGAGAAAGCGAGCTTCGGCCGGCAAGAGGATGACTTTCCGGAAGAACGGCAACCAGTTCGTCGGAGGTCAGAGGATAGATGGTGTCCGCTTTTGGAGAAAACATGTTTTCGCGTCCAATGGCAAGGTCATACCGGCCGTCTTCCAGGCCGCAAAGCAGTTCCTGTTCCTCGGCTTCTTCGATGATCAGATGAATGTCCGGATGCTGTCCGGAAAAGCTCCGAAACAGAGGGGACAGATGGTAATGATTCAGAATGGGGAGAGTGCCGATGCGGATTTCCTTCCGGCAGTTCTTCTGATACTGTCGGACATTGGCAAGAACCTGCTGATACTGAAGTATCAGCATCACAGCGTCCTGATAAAAATGTTTTCCAGCTTCTGTGACGACGGCATGGCGTCTGGAGCGGTCAAAAAGCGTCAGTCCCAGCTCTTTTTCCAGCTTTATGATCTGTTTGGACAGCGTGGACTGGGTCGTGTACAGGGCTTCTGCAGCTTCAAAAAAATTGTCATGATCGACAGCGGCAATAAAAGCTTCCAGTTGTTCGAAGGTCATATGCAGCACCTCATTTTCTGCCGGAGGCAGTTTTTGTTTTACATCACAATCTGATTGTACCATGATGAATTCCGTTTGGGAATCAGAACCGACAGATTTCCCGACACAAAATGGCGTTCATGAATTCCAGCCGTGTCATGGAGCTTTCCAGGGAACGGCCGGTGATCTCTTCTACACGCTGGATTCGGTATTTGATCGTATTCCGGTGTGTGTGGAGCAGCTGAGAAGTATGCAGAAGGCTGCTGTTATTCTGCAGATAAACCTTCAGGGTTTTTAAAAGCTCCGTGTGATTTTCTTCATCATAACGGAGGATGGGGCCGATGGCCGCATCAATAAAGTCTTCGACCGGTCTGGTGTCCTCCAGCTCAAAGAGCAGATTGTAAAAGCCCAGATTCTGATAGCAGAAAATGCCGTCCCGCTGATCGGTTTTGTCGGCCAGCATAACGCAGCGGGAGGCTTCTTTAAAGCTGTTCTGGAGCCGCTCCAGCCGCTCACAGCTTCGGCTGATTCCCATGCAGACGGTCCATCCGGGATAATCTTCCCGGATGGCTTTTTTCAGCGATTCGAAGACAAGCCGAATCTGTTCCTGCATATTTTCCGGGGTATGGAACATGCCGACAAAATTGCTTCCGTAGTGGGACAATACAATGGAAATATTCTGGCCGGAAAAGCTCTCACGGATTTTTCCGGAGAGGAGATCCCGGTCGTACAGCTCGACCCGTCCGGGTGAGTACAGGTGCATGACAAAAATCTGCTGTGGAAGCGAGATATCGTATCCGAGCAGCTCACTTTTATAGATCAGGGCATCCACATTGATTTCGCTTCCGAAAATGATGCCGGAAAGCACATCTTCGCTGTCGGAATCCGTACTGTCGTGGTAGGCAATCGCATGGCCGATTTCTTCAAAAATATCAATTAACGGGGTGTCGCCGGAGATGGCAAACAGAGGAAACCGGTTCTGGTCGGTGTAGGTGAGGACATCCCTGGAGATCTTTTCAATATAGCGGCTTCCCACCAGAAGAAGCGCTCCGGCCATTTTCAGCCGGACCGCTTCTTTAATCAGCTGCATCAGATTAAAATCCCTGCTTTGTATGACAGGAGTACTGATAATCATCAGTTCCCGCCCCCGTACCCATTTGGAAAACTGCATATTTTCCGGCTTGTAGACCCAGCGGATTCCGTTGGAAAGCCCGCTTTGGCCGGACAGAATTCTGGCTTTTGAAAGAGAGGGGAGGGTGAGTAAATCTTTACATTGAAACATGCATTTCTCCTGAACTTGACTGCGTTGTGGATGATACTATTTCATGAAATCAGACAGGATTTCATAAGATACCGGAGCCTTCTTGAACAGGAATTCTCCGTTTCGGACGGACGCGGTTACATCGGCCCGTTCGCAGATGGCTTCAAATTCACTTCTGGCGTCTACGACGATAAAGTTGGCTGGTTTTCCGGCTTCAATACCATAGGAATCCGACAGATTCAAGGTCTTTGCGCCATTTACGGTGATCAGATCCAGCACCTGGTCGATTTCCGCAAAGGACATCATCTGGGCAATGTGGATTCCGTGATCCAGAATATTCATCAGATTGCCGTTTCCCAGCGGATACCAGGGATCCTCCATGGAATCCTGGGCGAAGCATACATTGATGCCGTTGTGATACAGCTCCTTGACGCGGGTCAGACCGCGGCGCTTCGGGTAGGTATCCTGACGGCCCTGCAGGTAGATATTTTCTGTGGGGCAGGAGATGAAGTTCAGCTGTGCAAGCCTCAGATTTTTCATCAATTTGAATGCATAGCTGTTGTCAGCGGAGCCGAAGGAGCAGGTGTGGCTTGCCGTGGTTTTAGGACCAATGCCTTCCAGGATGGAGAGGGCGGTCAGCAGCTCCAGAAAGCGGCTCTGGACATCGTCGGTTTCATCACAGTGCACATCAATCAGCTTGTCGTATTTGACTGCAAGCTCGACGGTTCTGTGAATGGATTTTTCACCGAATTCTCTGGCCAGCTCGTAGTGGGGAATGGCTCCCACGCAGTCTGCGCCCATTTTCAGTGCTTCTTCCACCAGCTCATCCCCGCCCCGGTAAGCATACATGCCTTCCTGCGGAAATGCAACAATCTGGATGGTTGCCAGGTCCTTTAATTCCTCCCGAAGCTCCAGCATGGCTTTTAGGGAGGTCAGATTCGGGTCGGTAACATCCACATGGGTCCGGATGAACTGGACGCCGTGGGACAGCTCTTTTTTGATGCCCCGGAGCGCCCGGCTTTTTACTTCTTCAACGGTCAGATCACTTTTGGTTTCGCTCCAGCGCTGAATTCCTTCAAACAAGGTCCCGGTTCCGTTTACCGCGCCTTCTTTTCTGGCGGTAAACACATAATCCAGATGGATGTGCGGGTCCACATACGGCGGAAGTGTCAGCTTTCCTTCCAGATCGATCGTCTCGCATTCTTCGGAAATGTGAGGCGCGATTTCTTTAAAAATACCGTCTTCTGTCAGCAGCTCCATCAGCTGAGTCTGGCCTTTTAATCTTGCATGAATAAACTTTTTTCTGCCCATGGCAAATCCCTTCTTTTTTCTTTTTGTTTTTTTGGTTCTTCGGAGTTAAGCGGCAGTCCGGTGTGCTGTGTCGATACGGCTTCGGTATTTTGCCGCTTCATATGCTTTGGAGATTACGACATAGGACAGCATGCTTGCAAGGACTGCGTTCAGGCAGGCAATTCCGGGAAGGTAGCTGCAGGTCGCACCGATGGCGAACGAGATCAGGGCGATCGGGTTTACAGCGGCAAATTCTTGTTCCTCAAACGGGACCTGATAATCCTCTCGTTTTACAAAGAAATAATCTGCGATCAGGATAGCGCCCAGAGACGGAATGAAACCACTTAAAAAGCTCAAAAAGCTGGTGAAATTGTTATATAAAACAAAGGAAAATGCAGTGGCAAGAATGCCGTTTATGATGACCAGCTTCTTTTTTTCGATGCCGGTAATATTGGAGAAGGCCAGGCTTGCTGCATAGATCGTGTTGTCATTGGTGGTCCAGATGTTCAGGCCGAGAATGACAATTCCGGGAACCACCAGTCCCTGTGCGATCATGACGTCAGAGATGTCCGGCATGCCGGTGGCCAGACCGCCGATTGCGCCGAAAGCAAACATCAGGATATTTCCGGCAAAGAAGGCGGAAACGGTGGAGACAACAGCGATCGTTGGTGTTTTGGAGAAACGGGTAAAATCAGGAGTCAGGGTGCCGCCGGAAATGAAGGAGCCGATCACCATGCCCAGGGCTGCCGTGATGCTTAAGGTGCTGATTTCCGTCATATTGGCCAGTCCGCCGAAGCCGCCGACCTGAGAGAGAGAAATGCCGGTGGAATAACAGCCAAGTATTGCAATGGCCGGGCAGGCGATAAAGCTTAAAATCGCCAGAGATTTTACTCCGAAATAAGCCGATGCAGTCATCATGGCGCCAAGCAGGATGATGACCGGCCAGACCGGAAGCTGGAAGGTCTTGCTGATCGGGAGTGCCAGCATGACGACGCTGACGCCGAACCAGCCGACCTGGGTGATGCCGAGAATCGCGGAAACAAAGTAAGAGCCGATTTTTCCGAAGGAGTACCTGGCCAGAAGGTGAGTGGACAGGGATGTTTTTGCGGAAATGTAAGATAACAGTGCGGTATAAGTTCCAAGAATGATATCGCCCAGCAGAAGAACCAGGAGCAGCGTTTTAAAAGTCAGGCTGGTACCCAGCTGGCCGCCGGTCAGCATGGTTCCGGTATAAAAGGTAAATCCCAGCATAATGACAAGCATGGAAAAAAAGCCTTTTTTCCCTTCTTCAGCGACAGGAGTTACAGAGTAGTCATGATCGACATTGGATGTATTTTTCATAATGGTTGCCTCCTCTTTGTAATGTTTGTGTAACCTTCGCATGCATGCGGAAAGGGGCCATTGCATGATCTGCAACAGCCCCTTTGCTATATGTGAAGAAGGATATCATGTCCGATTTTAAACGTCAAGATTTTTCCGGAAAATGATAACGGTTTGGCGGTCAGAGACAGAAGATGGGTTCCCTGTTTGTGAGAAGAGGACAAAATTACCTTTTCCATTCCAGATCCTCCGGCAGAGCGCCATGACCATGCTTTCCGGTTCTTCGATCCGGATATGGTGATTACAGGGCCTTCGGGAATATCCGGCTTCCGTAGTGGGCAGCAAAGACCCTGCCGTCCTCATCACGCACAGCGGTCAGGTAAAGATCGGAATATTTTTTCCGCACCAGACCCTGCCATGGGTAGACCGGTGTCAGATCGGTGGGCTTTCCGTTTACTGCCATGGAAAGGGTACCGTCTGCTTCTGCGCTCAAAGTGAAGCGGTCTCCTTCGCCGGAAATATATTCACCGGCCAGCTCCCTGCGCTCTTCCTCCGTCCACGAATAAGGTGCGTGGGAGAAACGCTCTTCTGCCGCCGGCAGGCCGCAGTATACCCGCATGGCGGCATCGGCGATGGCAGAAACCGGAACATCCATGGTGTTGCAGAGCACGATTATGCCCAGACCTGCCTGCGGGCAGAAGGAGAAGTTGGAGGATACGCCCGGAAGACTTCCTCCGTGTTCGATCACGGTCATGTCGTTCAGCTGTCTGGTCTGCAGGCCGTAGCCATAATATACACCCGGCTTCATAAATTGTCTCGGCTTGCACATTTCCTGGATGGAGAAGCGGTCAATAATGCGGACTCCGTTGGCACCGCAGCCTTCATTCAGATACATTGCTGCATATTTCAGCATGTCGCCCAGTGTAGACTTCATGCCGCCGCCGCCGTGAAGAACGAATGCGTCGTTCTGGTAATCCCGGTCACATCTCCAGGAACCGTCCGGCTCCTGCGAATAAAGGACAGCAGCGTTTTTATCCAGAGAGTTCCGGATAAAGCTTAAATTGCTTCGATTCATTCCCAGAGGCTTTAAAATCCGTTTGTCCAGGTATTCTGCAAAGGAACCCAGGCCGGAATGTCTTCGCACAATATCGGAAAGCAGACCGAAGCCGTCATTGCAGTAGCTGAGACGCTGTCCCGGGCGGCCGGTAAAACGGGTCTGGCTGTCCAGTCTTTGGGCTACCCGGCGGATGCCTTCGCTGGCAAAGTCCTCCCGGTAAATCAGCTCGTTGTCAAGAGAATCGGCAATTCCCATTTCCTGTGCCGTTTTGTCTACCACAATGCGGGGAAGCGGGAAGTAGCCGCCGCTGTGGCACATCAGATGCCAGATGCGTACCGCTTCGTCCTGGTTTTGATTGGTAAATTCCGGAATGTAATTTTTCACCGGATCATGGATGTTTAAAAATCCGTCCTTCTGCATCTGCATGATGGAGAGAGCGGTAAAGGACTTGGTCACGGACGCCATTCCGAAAATAGTATTGCGGTCGATCGGAAGCTTGTTTTCTGCGTCCCGCCATCCGAAATACTGTTCATACAGAATGTTTCCGGCAGCGTCGGTGATGCCGACGGCAATGCCGCGGGCGCTGCTTTCTTCCATGATCTGTTCTGTCAGATTCTCCAGTTCTCTCTTTGAAGCTTCTGTCATTCGATTCATTGAAGCATATCCTCCTTCAGACGTTCCAGTCCCAGTCCCGGATTTTCAGAGAGGATCAGATGTCTGGTGTTCTGAATCGTAAATCCGCCTTCATATGGCAGCTCGGTCAGAGAGAAGCTGGCATCCAGATCGGCTCTTGTGATGTTCTTTAAGGCTGCACCAAGCGCTGCCGCCGCATTGATGGCAATTCCGCTTTCCTCGGCCATGCAGCCCAGCATGCATTCCACGCCGGCCGCTTCTGCAATGTTTACGATCTTCTTTGCCTCATAAAGGCCGCCGCATTTCATCAGCTTAATATTGATAAAATCAACGGCCCGCTCAGAAACCAGCTTTAAGGCATCCTTGGCATCCCAGCAGCTTTCGTCTGCCATAACCGGTACGCAGCTGTGAGCGGTAACATATTTCAGACCTTCAAAATCATATCGCGGAACCGGCTGCTCCACCAGCTCAATATCATATTCGTTTAAACGGCTTAAGAGCTCTACCGCCTCTTTTCCGTGCCAGCCCTGGTTGGCATCCAGTCGGATCTTTACATCGTCGCCGACGGCTTCACGGATGGCCTTCACGCGGGCCAGATCGCTTGCAATGTCGGTGCCGACCTTGGTCTTGATTACGTTGAAGCCGGCTTTTACATGGGCCTTTGCCCGTTCTGCCATGATCTCGGGTGTGTCAATGCCCACCGTCATATCGGTCTCAATTTCGTTGCCAAGACCTCCTAACAGACGGTACAGAGGAAGGCCGCAGGACTTGCCCAGAATGTCATGGCAGGCAATGTCGATGGCGGCCTTGGCGGTTCCTGCATATGCTACGGCGCGGTTCATAACGGTATAAATCGCTTCAATGTCTCTTGGGTCCATGCCGATCAGCTTTTCCTTTAAAACCCGGATGGTTTCTACGGTTCCCTCCAGGTTTTCACCGGTGATCAGCGGGCCCGGAGAGCCTTCTCCGTAGCCGGTGATTCCCTCATCGGTTTCGATTTCCACCAGACAGCTTACAGCATGGGTGATGACGCCCAGAGAGATCCGGAAAGGCCGTACTAACGGTACTCTCATCATATGAGTTTTGATATCAGTAATTTTCATAAAAATATGCTCCCTTTCTTTCGTTCGGGACGGCAGCTTTGCCGCCCCGGACGGTTTTGCTTATTTACATTTTCCGCAGAAATGGCATGCACAGAAATGGCCGTTTCCTATATCTTTAAGCTCTGGTGTTTCTGTGGAGCAGATGTCCTGCGCCATGAAGCATCTGGTGTGGAAAATACAGCCGGACGGCGGATTTGCCGGGCTTGGCAGATCTCCCTGAAGAAGGATCTTTTTTCGTTTGCTGTGGCGTTCCGGCATCGGGATTGCGGACAGCAGTGCCTGGGTGTAGGGGTGAGACGGATTCTCAAACAGGTCATTTTTATCCGCCATCTCCACTACATGTCCCAGATACATGACCATGATCCGGTCGGAAATGTGCTTGATTACGCTTAAGTTATGGGAAATAAAAATATAGGCCATTCCCATGGATTCCTGAAGATCGCGCAGCAGATTCAGAACCTGAGACTGAATGGATACGTCCAGTGCCGATACCGGCTCGTCGCAGACGATCAGGGACGGATTCATGACGATTGCCCGTGCAATTCCGATTCTCTGGCGCTGTCCGCCGGAAAATTCGTGCGGATAGCGGTTGTAATACTTTGGATTCAGCCCTACAACCTGCATTACTTTTAATACCTGCTCACGGGTTTCTTCTTTTGTGGCGTATTTTTTCTGAATGTTTAAGGGCTCCGCAATGATCTCGCCCACGGTCATTCTGGGGTTTAAGGAGGCATAGGGATCCTGGAAAATGATCTGCATTTCTGCACGCATTTTCCGAAGCTCGGCGCCTCTGGCAGACATAAAATCCTGCCCTTTATAAAGGATTTCTCCAGCAGTCGGTTCGATCAGACGGAGAACGGAGCGTCCCATGGTGGATTTTCCGCAGCCGGATTCGCCGACCACGCCCAGGGTTTCCCGGGGCATTAAGGTAAAGGATACGTCATCGACCGCCTTGATATAAGTTTTCTCTTTTGAGAGAAATGCGGACTTTGCGGGGAACAGCTTTCTTAAATGCTTGACCTCCAGCAAAGGTGTCTGGTTCATATGCTCGCTCATTCGGCACTCTCCTTCCATTCCGGCCCGTATTTAAAACAGCGTACCATACGTCCTTCGGTTTCTGTAAGCTCCGGCATTTTCTGTCTGCAGATTTCTTTTGCTTCCGGACATCTTGGGCAGAATGCGCACCCCTTCGGCATATCGTCAAAGCTTGGGACCATGCCCTCAATTACGCTTAACCGTTTGGTATCGTCATCGTCCAGTTTCGGAATGCAGTTCATCAGACCGTAGGTGTAGGGGTGCATGGGCTTGTCAAAAATCTGGTCACAGGTCGCGTGTTCCACGACCTTGCCGGCATACATGACCATCACGTCATCTGCTACCTCTGCAATGACGCCCAGGTCATGGGTGATCATCATAACGGAGGTGCCGGTTTTTTCCTTCAGCTCATTGATCAGGTCCAGAATCTGCGCCTGAATGGTCACATCAAGAGCGGTGGTAGGTTCATCGCAGATCAGAAGCTCCGGATTGCAGCACAGCGCCATGGCAATCATGACACGCTGTCTCATACCGCCGGAAAGCTGATGCGGATATTCATCAAAACGCTTTTCTGCCAGAGGAATCTTTACCATTTTCAGCATCTCAATTCCCTTGGCACGGGCCTGCTGCTTGGTCATTTTTTCATGGAGCATCAGCGCCTCCATGATCTGCTGTCCGATTGTAAAGACCGGGTTTAAGGATGTCATGGGCTCCTGGAAGATCATGGCAATCTTTTTGCCGCGAATCCTGCGCATCTCATCCTCGTTCTTTTTTAACAGGTCTTCCCCCTCAAAGATAATTTCACCGCCGGCGATTTCTCCCGGAGGAATTTCCACAAGCCCCATGATGGACAAGGAGGTGATGCTTTTTCCGCATCCGGATTCGCCTACGATTCCCAGGGTCTTGCCTTTTTCCACAGAGAAGGACACGTCATTTACTGCTTTGGAAAGGCCTGCATCTGTGTGAAAATAGGTTTTTAAATGCTTTACTTCTAATATTTTTTCTCCCATTGTCAGAGCCTCCCTTTAGTTTTTCAGCTTCGGGTCAAGGGCGTCTCTCAGTCCGTCGCCGAAGATGTTAAATGCGATTACGGTGATCATGATAGCCACACCGGGCATGATGCTGTACAGAGGACGGTAGCTGATGAAGGTCTGAGCTGCACTGATCATGTTGCCCCAGGACGGGGTAGGCGGCTGAATACCGATTCCCAGAAAGCTTAAGGAGGCCTCATACATGATGGCATTCGGAATACCCAGGGTAATCAGTACGATGATGGTGGAGAGGCAGTTGGGAATCAGCCCCTTGGTGATGATCCAGAAGGTGGAGGCTCCGTTTGCGCGGCTGGCCTCAATGTATTCCTTTTCCTTCAGCTGCATAACGGCGCCTCGGATCATTCGGGCGGTTCTTACCCAGGTAAGAAGACCCAGGGCAATGAACAGGTTCAGGACGCCTTTTCCCATGAAGGTCATGATGGCCATGGCAAAAATCAGATCCGGGAAGGCCTGGAAAATTTCCATGATTCGGGAAATTACGCTGTCAATTTTTCCGCCGTAATATCCGGCAAGCGAACCAAGCGTAACACCTACCAGAGAAGCCACCACCTGGGCTACAATACCGATGCTGATGGAAACTCTCGAGCCGTAAATAATTCTGGATAAAATATCCCGTCCGTACTCATCGGTGCCGAAGGGATGGGCCTTGCTGGGAGCGGCCAGCACGGCAGTATAATCCTGAAAGGTAGGGTCATAAGGGGAAATTACTGGGGCCAGGATGGCAATGGCAATTAAAACGATCAGAATGCCGGCACAGAACATGGCCATTTTGTTTTTCTTCAGACGTTTTAAGCTGTCCCCGTAAAAGCTGGAATACTCCATACCGTTCTCCAGCATGTCCTGCTCAAACTGCTTCTGTTTATTAAAAAATCCAAATATCTTCTTACTCATGCTGCTCCTTTCCCATATCGAATTCTCGGATCCAGGAATGCGTAGGATAAATCGACAATCAGGTTCACGATAACGAATACGAAGGCGATATACATAACGGTTCCCTCCAGCAGAGGAAGGTCACGGTTGGACATGGCGTCTACGGCCAGCTTTCCGATACCCGGGATCGAGAATACTTTTTCAATCAGCATGGAACCGGTCAGCATGTAGCCGAAATCGGTACCGATCAGCGTTACAATGGGAATCATGGCATTTTTCAGAGCGTGCTTTAAAATGACCGACCATTTTTTTGCGCCCTTTGCCCTGGCGGTACGGATGTAATCCTGTCCCATTACCTCCAGCATACTGGTACGGGTAATTCTGGCCATACTGCCGGCGTAGCGGGCTCCCAGAGCGATACTGGGAAGGATATAGCAGGCTGCGGAATCGAAGCCGGAGATGGGAAGAATGTTCAGCTTTAATCCAAATACGATCTGCAGGATAATTGCGACCCAGAAAGCCGGTGCCGAGACACCGATAATGGAAAGAACCATGACAACCGTATCAATCCCCTTGCCTCTTTTGACTGCGGAGAAAATACCGCTGGGAATTCCGATGACGGAAGCAAAAACAAAAGACATGCATGCCAGCTTTACCGTCACCTTGAAGCAGCGGAAGAGGGCAGCAGATACCACTTCTTTTGTAAAGTAGGAGGTGCCGAAATCCAGATGGATGGCGCCCTTTAAAAAGTTCAGATACTGAACGTAGTAGGGCAGATCCAGTCCCAGTTCGTGTCTGACCTTGGCAATTGTTTCGGGATCCGCCCGTTTCTCCAGCATCAGAGCTACCGGATCACCGGGAACAATCTGCAGTAACACAAAGGTGATCAGACTGATCCCTAACAGGACGAAAATGGTCTGTCCCAATCGTTTGGCTGTGTATGAAAGCATGTTTTCCTCCTCGTTTTTGATGTGAGATGTGCTTTGCTCAGAAAAAGGGGGAATCTCGCCCCAAAGTTTCCTTCAGTGCGGTTTCCCCCTCTTTCTCAAAAGCTGTAATTACTGAATATCTGCATCTTTCCAGAACATACGGAAAGTGGAGTCCATTTCAAATCCGGTGATGCTCGGATTTAACAGATAGAACTTTGTTTCATTGTACAGAGGAGTGGTTGCCCAGTCTTCTCTGGTCATGATGTGCTCTGCTTTCGCGTAAATTTCCTGACGCTCTGCCTCATCGGTAGTAGCGATACCGTCTTCCAGAAGCTTGTCAAACTCTGCGTTATGCCAGAAGCTGGAGTTTGTATCGGTCTTGGTCATCGGGTACAGCATGCTTTCCGGATCGGAGTAGTCTACATACCAGTTGGAGATACCGCAGTCAACACCGCCGGATTTCTTCATGTCAGACCATGCTGCCGAGTCAACCTGCTCAACCTCTACGTTGATTCCGGAGGCCTTTGCCTGCTGCTGGAATGCAGTAGCGATTGCCACGTTGCCCTGGTATTTGGTATTTACGGTTACTCTTAAATCAATGCCGTCCGGATATCCGGCTTCTGCCAGCAGCTCTTTTGCTCTCTCCGGGTTGTACTCAAACTCCGGCAGGGTGTCGTCATGTCCGATGATTCCGGCAGGAATATAAGAGGTCGGAACGGTTGCGGTTCCGTGAAGGATGCTCTCACAGATTGCTTTTCTGTCGATGGAAAGGGCAATCGCCTCTCTTACACGCGCATCCGGGAAGGTCTTGCTGTTTGGGGACAGGCTGTAGCATCCGGTAGGCTGGAAGCCGTGCATCTGATCCTTCAGATCCGGATTGCTGGAATATACCGGGTAAATGGACGGGTCTACGTCAACATAATCTACATTGCCCTTCTGGTACTCCAGAACCTGTGTATTAACATCCTCAATGAACTTGTAATCTACACCGTCCAGCTTGACAGGACCGCCGTGGTAGTCGTCAAATCTGGATAAGGTAACGCCTACACTGGTCTGATAGCTGTCCATCTTGAACGGGCCGGTTCCGTACAGGGTCTGCATGCCCCAGGTGTCGCCTGCTTCTTCACATGCAGCTTCCGGATAAATTGCGGTGTAAGCGGTGGAAAGTACGGATAAGAACGGTGCATACGGCTTCTTCAGCGTAATGGTGAAGTGGGTGTCATCCTGAATTTCAAAACCGGATAACTCCTCGGTGCTGCCCGCGCTTAACTCATCGTAGCCGACTACGTTCTCAAGAAGGGTTGCCATCTTTGCAAGCTTGATCAGACGTTCATAGGAATACTTTACATCGGAGGATTTTAAGGTTTCTCCGTTGTGGAATTTTACGTCAGGAAGAAGCTCAAAGCTGTAGGTCAGCTGATCGTCGGAAATCTCCGGCATTTTTGCAAGAAGGGTTGGCTCCAGACTTCCGTCCTTATTTGTCTTCAAAAGAGATTCTGAAACGTTGTCCGTAATCTTCATTACAATGCTGTAGGTGTACTGCTGTGGGTCGAGAGCGACCTGCGGGTCAACCGCCGCTACTCTGACAATTTTGCTTCCTGCTGATGTTTCCTGTGCTGCTGTCTCTGCGGATTCAGCTGCTGCCGTTGTTTCGGCTGCTGCCGCACTGCTTGCTGCCGGTGCTTCGGATGTCTTGGAACCGCCGCATGCCGCCAGGGATACAACCATTGCACAGACAAGGGCTGCTCCTGCTAATTTTCTCCTCATTTTCCTCTACTCCTTTTTCTTTCACAATATACAGTTGACAAAACGTCGTTTTTTGCCATGTCAACCGCCAATTTATTATAGTATTGATGACATATATTGTCAAGAAAGTTCAGGAAAACATGTCGAAAATTTGTATATTTGTGACAATAAAATGCCCCAAAGCTGCTTAGGGGTATTTTGCTGTATCATGTGGAGCTTATATTATCTTCCAATGCCGGTCTGTCTGGTTTAAAATTTCGCAGCCGTCTTTTGTTACCAGCACCAGATCCTCGACGCGGACGCCGAATTCTCCCGGCAGGTAAACGCCTGGTTCAATGGAAAAGATCATGCCTTCTTTTGTGCAGTCTGTGTTGACGGAGCTGACATCACCGGCTTCGTGGTCCTCCAGACCGATAAAGTGGCCCAGACGGTGGGTGAAATACGGCCCGTATCCGCCCTGCTCGATGTGTTCTCTGGCGGCGCGGTCGATATCACAGAAGCGGACGCCGGGACGGATCATGGCTTCCGCTTTTTCATTGGCTTCGCGCACAAGATCGTGGATCGCGGTGTATTTTTCGTCGGCTGTCCGGCAGAAGAAGGTGCGCGTCATGTCGGAGCAGTAAGAATCCTTGACGCATCCCATGTCGATTACAATGCAGTCTCCCGGTTTCAGCGGTGTGTCATCCGGTTCGTGATGCGGATCTGCCGCATGGGCTCCGTAGGAAACGATGGTCGGGAAGGAAGTGCCCTGGCAGCCGGCCTCTGCATAGAGCTGTTCGATATAGGCTGCACATTCCTTTTCCGTAACGCCCTCTTTCAGAAATGCGGCTGCTTTTTCCATGCACGCGTCATTGATCCGGGACGCAGTGCGCATTTTTTCCTGTTCGTCGTCCTCCTTTACGGCGCGGATGCTGTCCACGCAGTCGGAAGAATTGACGTAACGGACATTCGGGTGCTTTTCCATCAGCGCAAGCAGGAAGCGGGCCGGCCAGTTTTTGTCAATCCCCATGTCGGAGCTTTTGTCGACCTGGGATGCCAGAAGACCGATGCAGTCGTCGGTATCGTTCATCCATATTTCAGAAAGACCGGTTTCCGGAATGGAAAACAGACGGTTTACGAACAATTTGTAAGAGCCGTTTGTGTGCACGTACAGTGCATAGAGCCGCTCTCCCGGATGAACGGTGATACCGGTGAAATACCAGATACTCAAAGGATCGCTGATGATCATCTGGGTCAGCCCTTTTTCGGTCAGGGGCCTGCACAGACGCTCCAGTCGTTTCATATGTAATGATTGCATAGATTTTGCCTCCGTATTGGAATGATTAAGAGGGTGCCGCAGCTTCTTCATCATTCGGCATCCTGCTTTATGACTTTATTATACAGAGGCAGCTGGAAAATGCAAGCGGCTCGTTACGCTCACAGGGACCTGTGAACAGCAACCGCGGCTCCCTTGCCGGACTTATATTTACCCTTGACCGGAAATGCAACCCGTGTTACACTAGGAACTGCTGCAAGATACCCAAAAAATAAGGTCTTATGGGGCTTGCCGCCGATTCCCGGCGTAAAATGAATCGAGTGTTCGAGACCTTCCACTCGTAAAACAAAACTAAAGGAGAAAAGCAAACATGAACAACAAAAGCAGCAAGACCTTGTACACGATGGTGTACGCCGCCATGATTGCCGCCATTTATGTGGTGCTTACCATGGTGTTTGCCCCCATCAGCTTCGGTCCGGTCCAGTTCCGGATTTCCGAGATCCTGTGCGTTCTGCCGTTTTTTACACCGGCGGCTGTCCCGGGATTATTTATCGGATGTCTGTTATCCAACCTGCTCTGCGGCGCGGCGATGCTGGACGTGGTATTCGGAAGTATTGCAACCCTGATCGGCGCGGCGGGTTCCTTCTATTTAGGAAGGCACAGCAAATGGCTGGTATGTATTCCGCCGATTTTATCCAACATGATCATAATTCCGTGGGTGCTTCGTTACGCATACGGATCGACAGATCTGATTCCGTTTGCGATGGTGACCGTAGGGATCGGTGAGGTTCTGGCAATCGGAGTGCTGGGAAATATTCTGATGGTGACGCTGGAGCGGTACAGAGGCATGATTTTCAAAAAGCATCTTGCCTGACAGAAAATAGCATGAATAGATTAAAGAAAGGACAGGCAGCTGTTATTGGTTCGTTTCACCAATAGCAGCTGCCCTTTTTCTATAGATTTTCTGCTGTTTTTGTTGTATACTAACTCTGAACGTTTTCCACCGATTTGGTGGTATAAGGACGTTCATACGAAATTTAATAGGCGGGGTATCCGCCGGAAAGTGAAAGAATATGTATCAGATTGATTTTAATAAACCGGAAACGATTCATTTTATCGGGATTGGAGGCATCAGCATGAGCGGTCTGGCGGAGATTCTGCTGGATGAGGGCTTTCGCGTATCTGGTTCCGATGCACATAAGACGGAACTGACGGAGCGTCTGGAGGCAAAGGGAGCCAGAGTGGTGTACGGACAGCGGGCCGAAAACATTACGGACGACATGGATGTGGTGGTTTACACGGCAGCAATCCATCCGGACAATCCGGAATTCCAGGCCGTAAAGGAAAAGGGGCTTCCGATGCTGACCCGGGCGGAGCTGCTTGGGGAGATGATGCGCAATTACAAGCATGCGGTCAACATTTCCGGAACGCACGGCAAGACCACGACGACCTCCATGCTGACAGAGATCCTTCTGGCAGCCAAGGCCGATCCGACCGTCACGGTCGGCGGCATTCTCCCGGCGATCGGCGGAAATATCCGGGTCGGCGGCCCGGAGATGTTTGTCACGGAGGCCTGCGAGTATACCAACAGCTTTCTGTCCTTCTTTCCGACCATGGAGATCATTCTGAATATTGAAGCGGACCATCTGGATTTCTTTAAGGATCTGAATGACATCCGCCATTCCTTCCGGCTGTTTGCCGAAAAGCTGGATGAGAGGGGAACGCTGATTATCAACCGGGACATCAAGGATCTGGAAGAGATTACAGGCGGCCTGCCGTGCAGGATCCTTACCTTTGGAAAAGACCCGTCAGTGAGCAATTACAGTGCGGCGGACATTACATATGACGAGTATGCGAAGGCATCCTATACGCTGATGCTGGACGGAAAGCCGGCGGATACGATCCGGCTGGGCGTTCCGGGGGAGCATAATGTGTACAATTCCCTGTCCGCGATTGCGGCGGCCAGAGAGCTGGGAGTTTCCATGGAACAGATCAAGGAAGGCCTTCTGGCCTTTACCGGAACCAACCGGCGTTTTGAGAAGAAGGGTGAGGTCGGCGGCGTGACGGTCATTGATGATTATGCGCACCATCCGCAGGAAATTGCAGCGACGCTGGCCACGGCAAAGAATTATCCGCACCGGAAACTGTGGTGCGTATTCCAGCCCCATACCTACAGCAGAACGGCGGCGCTTCTGGATGAGTTTGCACAGGCGCTGCTGGCGGCCGATGAGGTGATCCTGGCGGATATTTACGCGGCCCGGGAAGTGAATACCATTGGCATCAGCTCCAGGGATATCGCGGAAAAAATGGAAAAAGCAGGCGGAAGCGTACATTATATTCCATCTTTTGATGATATTGAGACATTTATTCTGGAAAATTGTGTTCCCGGTGATTTGTTGATAACTATGGGGGCCGGAGATATTGTAAAAGTGGGAGAAAAACTGTTAGGCATGTAAGTTATCCACATTATCCACATAGTTTTCAACATTTTATGTAAAGAAGCTATGTGGATGTTTTTATTTACATAATGAATTACCAGACAATTCCGGGAAACCTTGATTTTCCTTGCTTTCGACAGGATTCGGCAGAAAAAAAGACAAGAAATCCACCGTGTTATCCACATTATCCACAATATCCACAACAGGGCTTGTGGAAAAGCAGGCCTATTTTCTTTTTTTCGGCGGTGTGTTATGATGAACAGCAGAAAGGATGAAGAGTATGGCATGGGAGTTTAACAGCGTTTTCCAGGTGAACGGGACCCTGGTTGCCAACGCATTTATTGACGAATATATGGCGGGAGCCAGTGGAGAATATGTGAAGGTCTATCTGTACCTGCTGCGGCATCAGGGACGCCGGCCAGGTACGGCAGAGATCGCGGAGGCCCTTCATTATACGGAAGGGGATGTGGAGCGGGCGATTGTCTACTGGGTAAAGGCTGGAGTGCTGACTGGTGTTTCGGGGCAGGATACCGACAGCGGCACTCCGGCATCTGCTTATGACCGGGCGGTTTCCGGAGAACTGGTCCGTCAGCTGTCTGGGGATGAGGATTTTTCCCAGCTGCTCTATATTGCTCAGAAATACATGAATAAGGTATTTACGCAGAGGGAATGTCAGGTATTTGCCTATTTGTATGGAGAACTGAAGCTTCCGGCCGAGCTGCTGGAGTACCTGGTAGAGTACTGTGTGCAGAACGGCCACACCAGTATCCGTTACATGGAGACGGTGGCCTTAAACTGGCATCAGCGCGGCCTGGTGACGCTGGAAGCCGCGAAAGCCTACAGCGCCGGCTTTAACAAGGATATGTTTACGGTTATGAAGGCCTTCGGACTGAATGACCGGAGGCCGGGAGAGGCGGAAAAGAAATACATTGAAACCTGGTTTCGGGTTTACGGATTTACCAGGGAAGTGGTTCTGGAGGCCTGCAATCGGACGATCGAAGCGACTCATACGCCCAGCTTTAAATATGCGGACAAGATTCTGTCGGAGTGGAAAAAGGCCGGTGTCAAAAATTTGTCGGATGTGGAGGATCTGGATATGATCCGCCAGAAGCAGGAAAAGGAACGGGCAGCCTCCCGGAAGCGGGATGCAAAGACCTCCGGCGGCGAAGGCGGAAACGGAAAAGGCAATGGAAGCGGAAGCCGGAATGCGAACCGCTTCCACAATTTTGAGCAGAGCACAACGGATTATGATTCTCTGATGATGGAAAAGGTCCGTGCGAAAATGAAAGAATAAAGGAGCGGCACAGGCCGCAGAGCAGGAAAGGGGGAAGCATCCATGGCACTGAGCAATTCCCAGTATCAGGAAATCATGCGGGATTATCAGGCACAGCAGCTGAAAAACAAGCATGAGCAGGATGACCGGGTTCAGGAAATATACGAAAAGATACCGGCTGTGAAGGAGCTGGACCAGGCGGTCAGCACCAGAGCGGTGCTTCGGGCGAAGGAGCTTTTGAACGGAGACCGGGAGGCGCTCGGACGTCTGCGGGAAGAGATTTTGGATCTCAGGGAGCAGAAGGCCTTCCTCCTGGAATCCCGCGGCTATCCGGCGGATTATATGGAGATGAAATACCGCTGTCCGGACTGCCGGGACACCGGCTATACGGCGGAGGGAAAGAAATGCCATTGCTTCCGGCGGGCTCAGATCCGGCTTCTTTATGCCCAGTCCAATCTGGAGGAGGTGCTGAAGCGGGAGAATTTTCAGACCTTCTCCTTTCAGTATTTTGATGATACCAGAATCGAGCCGGCGGTGGGGACGACTGTGGCCGGATATATGAAGCAGGTATACCGCTGGTGCCGGGATTTTGCGGAGCAGTTTGATCAAAACGGCGGGAACCTTCTGTTTACCGGAACCACCGGCCGGGGCAAGACGTTCCTTACCAACTGTATTGCAAAGGAACTGATCGACCGCTATCATTCGGTGATTTATCTGTCGGCACACGATCTGTTTGAGGTATTTTCCAAGTACCGGTTTGAACACCAGACGGAAGAAGAGATGAAGGACATGTATCAGTTTGTTCTGGACTGCGATCTGCTGATTATTGATGATCTGGGAACGGAGCTGAACAACAGCTTTACCTCCTCCCAGCTGTTCTTCTGCATGAATCAGAGGCTTTTATCGGGGAAATCCACGATTATTTCCACCAATCTGTCCCTGGACCGCCTGCGGGATGAGTATACGGACCGTGTGACATCCCGGATCATGAGCAATTACACGATTATTCCGCTGTATGGGGACGATATTCGCCTGAAGCTGTAACCTCGGCGGCGGACTGTGCAGCCGGAGGCCTTTTGCAGGGCAGGCTGCAAACGTTTCCGTAATCTGGGAAAAAAGAAGCACAAAGAGAGGTTTTTTGTCGAAAAAACTGCGGAAATTCAAGGGAAAATGGCTGATTAACTTGACTAATAAAGAGCATAATGTTATAAATGAAACGTTAATGACACAGGATAATACAGGAAACTTCGGCTGAAAAACAGTAAAATAAGAGATGTTGTGGAGGAAAGAAATGCTTTACGAAGAGAAGATCATTGAAACCATCCCGGTAGGACCTCTGGGTTTGATTCCGTTAAAGAGCTGTGAAGAGCTTGGAAGAAAAGTAGATGCGTATCTGTCAACCTGGAGAAAAGAGCGGGAGAGCGAGCACAAGTCGACCATCGCATTTTCCGGCTATCAGAGGGACAGCTATATTATTGATGCAAAGACCCCGCGTTTTGGTTCCGGAGAAGGAAAGGGAACCATTGAGGAGTCGATCCGCGGTGATGACCTGTATATTATGGTGGACGTATGCAACTACAACCTGACGTATTCTCTCTGCGGTATGACGAATCATATGTCTCCGGATGATCATTTTCAGGATTTGAAGCGTGTGATCGCGGCAGCCGCCGGAAAGGCAAGACGAATCAACGTAATCATGCCGTTTTTGTATGAGAGCCGTCAGCACAAGCGTTCCGGACGAGAATCGCTGGACTGCGCACTGGCTCTGGAGGAGCTGGTCAAGATGGGTGTGGAGAACATCATCACTTTCGACGCACATGACCCGCGTGTTCAGAATGCGATTCCGCTGAAGGGCTTCGAGACGGTTCAGCCGATCTATCAGTTTATCAAGCATCTGCTGAAGCATGAGACCGAGCTTCAGATCGACAGCAATCATATGATGGTCATCAGTCCGGATGAGGGCGGTATGAACCGTGCTGTATACTTTGCGAACGTGCTGGGACTGGATATGGGCATGTTCTATAAGCGCCGCGATTATACCAAAATCGTCAACGGACGGAATCCGATCGTGGCCCATGAATTTTTAGGCTCCTCAGTAGAGGGAAAAGACGTTCTGATTATTGATGACATGATCTCCTCCGGCGAGAGCATGCTGGATGTGGCGAAGGAGTTAAAGCAGCGGAAGGCGAGAAAGGTATTCATCTGCGCGACCTTCGGTCTGTTTACCAACGGCCTTTCCAAATTTGACGAATATTACGAAAACGGTCTGATCGACCGGCTCCTGACGACCAATCTGGTTTACCAGACGCCGGAGCTGCTTTCCAGACCATACTATATCGATGTGGATATGAGCAAGTACATTGCCCTGATCATCGATAACCTGAATCACGATGCTTCCTTAAGTGAGCTGCTGAATCCGACAAAGCGGATCAACCGCTGCCTGGAGGCATACCGGAACCGGAAATAGGACACAGACGACGACGGATTGCCCACAGAGTGCTGCTTTTTGCAGGCCTATGTGGGTTTATCCGTGTTCATGGAATAAAGGCAGGTAGATGAATGAAACGAGTGCTGCAGCGCATTGGCATTCTGTTTGTGATTTTTATTGCTGCAGGTGCCGGATATTTTTACTGGATGCAGAACCGGACAGCGGTAGGGAACACCACCTATACCTCAATGGAGGAGGCGCAGCTTCCGGTTGTTTATATGGATGTTCTGGGGAGGGAAATGAATGCTCTTCACGGCTATGTGCAGGAGATGGAAAGAGCCGGAATCCGTCACAGCCTGACGGTTCTCCCGGAGGACAGACAGCTGAATATCCGGATCGGGCGCTGCAGCGGCGACGTGAAAGGAATCTACTATGAGATCCGGTCGCTGGATCTGAGCCGTCTGATTGAGCGGACCAGCGTGGAAAGCTGGAGTGCTTTGGAGGACGGGGCCAGTGCCGTGCTTCCCATTCAGAACCTTCTGACTGAAGGAACGCAGTATCTGCTGACGCTGACTGTGGACACCAATACCCACGGTGCGGTGCGCTATTACACCCGGATCGTCTGGACGGACAATGAAAAAGCCCGGCAGATGGCCGATCTGGCGGCGGATTTTTCGGCGAAGACCTTTGATTATGAGGCGGCCAGGAGCCTGGCTGCTTATCTGGAAAGCAACAGCAGCGGGGACAATACCAATCTTGGTCATGTGGATATTCACTCCAGCTTCAGTCAGCTGACCTGGGGCGGTCTGATCATGCAGCTGGCCGGGGAAATGCAGATGACGTTCAATGAGCTGAACGGCTCCATGTCCCAGATTTCTGTGCGGTATCTGGCGGAGCGGGAAAGCCAGGAAGGACGGACCGAATACTATGAGGTGGAGGACAGCTTCACCATGCGCTGGAGTGAACAGCGGATCTATATGATGGATTTTGACCGGAGGATGGACCAGGTATTTATGGGCGGTCAGGAGGCGTTCGGCGGAAACCGCATTCTTCTGGGGATTACCAATGAAGACCGGGTGCAGGCAAAATCCAGCCCGAACGGAAAGACCACTGCGTTTGTCAGCGGAGGAGATCTGTGGAGCCTGGAGACCGGAGAAAACGGCCGCCAGCAGCAGGCGATCCGGATATTTTCCTTCCGGAGCAGTCAGGAGGAAGGGATCTGTCCTTCTCATCCGGAGCACGATGTGCGGATTCTGCGCACATCGGACGGAGGCGACATTGATTTTCTGGTTTACGGCTATATGAACCGGGGCAGCCACGAAGGCTGCATGGGAATTGCCATGTATCGGTACAACCGCCAGGAGGATGCCCTGGAGGAGCGGTTCTTCGCTCCGTTAACGGCAGGCTTTGAGAAGCTGCGCCTGGATTTGAATGAGCTTTCTTATCTGAGCTCTTCCGATATGCTGTATCTGAAGGTGGATTCTGGAATTTACGGGATTGATCTGACCAGCAATGAATATATGGTAGTGGCAGAGGGGCTGTCGGAGGGCGGCTATGCGGTCAGCCAGAACGGAACCCGTCTGGCCTGGCAGGAGGGAACCTCCGTCTATCAGTCCAGGCTGATTCATCTGATGGATCTGGAAACCGGAGAAAAGTATGAGGTAACCTGCGGATCGGATGAATGTCTGCGTACGCTGGGATTTGTGGGAAATGATTTTATCTATGGCCTGGCGAGGGAAGACAGCCGCTGGATGATCAATGGCCGGCTGGAGGAACTGCCCATGTATGCCATGGAGATCCTGGGAGAAGACATGACGGTTCAGACCCGCTACGAAAAGCCGGGATATTTCATTTCCGGCGTGACGGTAGGCGACAGCCGGATCCATTTAAAGCGGATCGTCCAGGAAGAAGGAGACCGCTACCGTGTGGTGGACGAGGATACCATTGTGTGCAATGAAGAGATTCCGGATAACCGTCTGGAGGGCATCGGCTGGTATGCGGACAGCGAGCGGCAGAAGGTGTTCTTTGTCCAGACCCGTCAGGAGATTAACAGGAACCGTCCGGTGCGTGTGAATGCTCCGGAGAAGATTACCTATGAAACGTCGGAGATCCTGAAGCTGGGTTCGTCCGTGACGGCTCCGGGAATGGAATTTTTTGCTTACGGCGGAGGTCATCTGCTTGGCATTACCCGGGATTTTGCGGATGCGGTTTCTCTGGCCTATGAGCAGATGGGCATTGTAACGGATGCCAGCCAGCAGATTCTGTGGAGCCGTGTAAACCGTCCGGTGGTAAGCACGATCCGGAATCAGAGTGAGGCTGCGGCAGAATTTATGAAATATATGTCGGAATTTGATGGAAGCCGGACCTTTTCGGATGGGGCCATGCTTCTGGATGCCAGAGGCTGCAGCCTGAATCAGGTGCAGTATTTTCTGGGGCAGGGAAGTCCGGTGCTGGCCTACGGGGAGAACGGTACGGCCTGCTTTTTGATGGGATACGACCAGTATAATGTGACGATTTACCAGCCGGAAACCGGAGAAAGCTGGAAAATGGGATTAAATGACGCCAACCACTATTTTACATCGGCAGGAAACGACTTTATCTGCGGAATTTTCCCGTAAGAACCAGGTTCTTTCAGTCTGTAAGCTTTACAAATGACACCGTTATGGTATATAATGGCTTGAAGAATGGAAACAATTGCGCAGCCGTTTGCTGTGAAAATAACAGAAGCCGGCTGCTTTGCTTAGAGGATAGATAGAGGTGCAAAATGGAACAATATATCATGAAGGGCGGAAATCCGCTGGTTGGCGAGGTTACCATAAGCGGAGCAAAGAACGCAGCGCTGGGTATTCTGACTGCGGCGATCATGACAGATGAGGATGTTACGATAGAGAACCTGCCGGATGTGCGGGATATTAATGTAATGCTGGAGGCCATTCAGGAGATCGGGGCCAGTGTGGACCGGATCGACCGTCATACGGTGAAGATCAATGCTTCCAATATCGGGGAGGTGTCGGTGGATGACGAGTATATCCGCCGGATCCGTGCTTCCTACTATTTTATCGGTGCGCTTCTGGGAAAATACAAGAGCGCACAGGTTCCGCTTCCGGGCGGCTGCAACATCGGAAGCCGGCCGATCGACCTGCATCTGAAGGGGTTCCGCGCTCTTGGCGCAGATATTACGGTGGAACGCGGAGCCGTAATTGCCCATGCCATTGATCTGGTGGGCGCACACATTTACCTGGACAAGGTTTCTGTGGGCGCGACGATCAACGTGATGATGGCGGCGACTCTGGCAGAGGGACAGACCATTATCGAGAATGCCGCAAAGGAGCCGCATGTGGTGGATGTGGCCAGCTTTTTAAACAGCATGGGCGCCAACATCAAGGGCGCCGGCACGGATATCATTCGTATCCGCGGCGTAAGAAAGCTGCACGGCACCGAGTATTCGATCATTCCGGATCAGATTGAGGCCGGTACTTTTATGTGCGCGGCGGCGATCACCCGCGGCGACGTGATGGTAAAGAATGTGATTCCGAAGCACCTGGAGGCAATTTCTGCCAAGCTGATCGAGATTGGCTGTGAGGTCATTGAATTTGACGATGCGGTGCGCGTGGTCGGAAAACCGGTTCAGCACCACACGAATATCAATACGCTGCCGTATCCCGGATTTCCGACGGATATGCAGCCGCAGATTACGGTGACGCTGGCGCTGGCAAAAGGAACCAGCATTGTAACAGAGAGCATTTTTGAAAACCGGTTCAAGTATGTGGATGAACTGGCGCGTATGGGCGGCAACATCAAGGTAGAAGGAAATGTGGCCGTAATTGACGGCGTGAAGGGATTTTCCGGAGCTTCGGTCAATGCGCCGGATCTCCGTGCAGGGGCGGCTCTGGTGATTGCCGGTCTGGCTGCGGAGGGTTATACCACCGTGGATGAGATCGGCTACATTCAGCGAGGCTACGAATGCTTCGAGGAGAAGCTGAGTGCGCTGGGTGCCATGATCGAGAAGGTGGATTCGGAGAAGGAAGCTCAGAAATTCCGTCTGCGGGTAGGCTGAGAAGAAAAGCCTTGACATTGTATAAGAAATGTCTTACTATCTATAAATGTAATTGAAAAGTTCGTTAATATCCCTTATTCAGAGTGATGGAGATACAAAGGATCTGTGAAGTCACGGCAACCCCGGTTAAGCCGGTCGGGAAAGTTCCCGGCGCGTGAGAGCCGGAAGGTGCCAACCTGAGCGAGGGCGGAAGGCAGTAAATACGGCCGGAAGCTGCATCGAGCAATAAGAGGATTTGAATGTAGATCACCTTCAAGTCCGCTCGAACGCGGACTTTTCTTTTTGCTGCTTGACTTATGTATTGTACTTTTATGATTGATTTTCTTACAAGGAGGAACTATGGAGAAATTATTATTTACTTCTGAGTCGGTAACCGAAGGCCATCCGGATAAAATGTGCGATCAGATTTCGGATGCGATTCTGGATGCACTGCTGGAGCAGGATCCTATGAGCCGTGTGGCCTGCGAGACGGCCTGCACCACCGGTCTGGTTCTGGTAATGGGCGAGATCACGACCAATGCCTATGTAGATATCCAGAAGATTGTGCGTGAGACCGTCCGCGAGATCGGCTATGACCGTGCGAAGTATGGCTTTGACTGCGATACCTGCGGCGTAATTGTAGCCATTGATGAGCAGTCTGCAGATATTGCCATGGGTGTGAATGAGGCGCTGGAGGCAAAGGAGCACAAGATGTCAGATGCACAGCTGGATGCCATCGGCGCCGGTGATCAGGGCATGATGTTCGGCTTTGCGTCCAATGAGACCGAGGAATATATGCCGTATCCGATCGCACTGGCTCATAAGCTGGCAAGAAAGCTGACCGAGGTTCGGAAAAACGGAACGCTGCCGTATCTGCGTCCGGATGGAAAAACGCAGGTGACGGTAGAATATGACGAAAACGGCACCCCGATCCGTCTGGATGCTGTAGTGCTTTCCACACAGCATGATGAGGCCGTTTCTCAGGAGCAGATCCATGCCGATATCCGCAGGCATGTGTTTGACACGGTGCTCCCGCAGGAGATGGTGGATGAGAACACCAAGTTCTTTATCAATCCGACCGGCCGCTTTGTAATCGGTGGTCCTCACGGCGACAGCGGGCTGACCGGCCGCAAGATCATTGTGGATACCTACGGCGGATACGCGCGTCATGGCGGCGGCGCTTTCTCCGGCAAGGACTGCACCAAGGTAGACCGCTCGGCTGCTTATGCGGCGCGTTATGTGGCGAAGAATATCGTAGCGGCCGGTCTGGCAGACAAGTGCGAGATTCAGCTGTCCTATGCGATCGGCGTGGCATACCCGACCTCCATCATGGTGGATACCTTCGGAACCGGAAAGCTGTCCAATGAGCGTCTGGTTGAGATCATCCGGGAGAATTTTGACCTGCGTCCGGCCGGAATCATCAAGATGCTGGATTTAAGGCGCCCGATTTACAAGCAGACGGCGGCTTACGGTCATTTCGGAAGGAATGACCTGGATCTGCCGTGGGAGAAGCTGGATAAGGCGGAGGATTTAAAGAAGTATCTGTAAGACGGAAAATGGCTGAATTATCTGGAAATAACAGAGAAAAAAGCCTTAATTGAAGAAGAATAAAGAAAAAAACTTCCTGCAGGAGATATTGTAGGAAGTTTTTCTTTTCATTTTTCCCGGGCAATGTTATAATAATTGACAGAAAAACCATGCGAATTGGAAGAATCAGAATGATACAGGAGTGGTGAATAGATTGAAAAAATTGATATCCTGGAATGTAAATGGCCTGAGAGCCTGCGTAGGAAAAGGCTTTTTGGAATATATGAAATCAGCGGATGCAGATGTATTCTGCATTCAGGAAAGCAAGCTTCAGGAGGGACAGATTGAACTGGAGCTTCCCGGCTATCATCAGTACTGGAATTATGCGGAGAAAAAAGGCTATTCTGGTACTGCTATGTTTACGAAGGAGGAGCCGATTTCGGTTTCGTATGGAATGGGGATTGAGGAGCATGATCGGGAAGGGCGCCTGATCACGGCCAGGTTCCCGGAATATTATGTGGTCACCTGCTATACGCCGAATTCTCAGGACGGTCTGGCGCGTCTGGATTACCGGATGGCCTGGGAGGATGCATTCCGGTCTTACTTAAAAAAGCTGGAGGAGGATAAGCCGGTGATCTTCTGCGGAGACTTAAATGTGGCGCACAAGGAGATCGATCTGAAGAATCCGAAGACCAACCGGAAGAACGCCGGATTTACAGACGAGGAGCGGGGAAAGTTTACGGAGCTTCTGGGAGCCGGCTTTCTGGATACGTTTCGCTATTTTTATCCGGAGGCGCAGGGGATTTATTCCTGGTGGTCCTACCGGTTCTCAGCCCGCGCAAAGAACGCGGGGTGGCGGATCGACTACTTCTGTGTGTCGGAATGCCTGAAGGATCGGCTGGCCGGAGCGAAGATCCACACAGAGGTGATGGGATCCGACCATTGTCCGGTGGAGCTGACGATCCTGGACGCGGGTGAGACGGCCCCGGCGGACGACAAAGCTTCGTCCGGGGAGGCACAGGCATGAATCTGATCACCATGGAACATCTGACAAAATCCTATACGGAGCGATTGCTGTTTGATGATACCAGCTTTTCTATCAACGAGGGCGAAAAAGTGGGGCTGATCGGCATCAACGGAACCGGGAAATCCACGCTCCTGCGGATCGCAGCGGGACTGGAGGAGCCGGATACGGGCAGCGTGGTCCGGGGAAAAAGTCTGGATATCCGGTTCCTGCCGCAGAATCCGGTATTTCAGGAAGGAGAGACGGTCCTGCAGGCGGTGCTTCGGGAAAATGAGGGGCATGAGCATGTATGGGATCTGGAAGCTCAGGCCAGGGCAACGTTGAACCGGCTGGGAATTTCGGAGCATGATGCGCAGGTGGAGACCTTGTCCGGAGGACAGAGAAAACGGGTAGCGCTGGCATCTGTGCTTTTGTCTGCCGCGGATATTCTGGTGCTGGACGAGCCGACAAACCATCTGGACAGTGAGATGGCAGACTGGCTGGAAGAGTATTTGAAAAAGTTTAAGGGTGCACTGTTGATGGTGACCCATGACCGGTATTTTCTGGACAGCGTGACGAACCGGATCGTGGAGCTGGATCGGGGGAAGCTTTACAGCTATCAGACCAATTATGAGGGCTTTTTGAAGCTGAAGGCGGAGCGAATGGACATGGCGCTGGCTTCCGAGCGGAAGCGTCAGTCGATTCTGCGCGTTGAGCTGGAATGGATGCAGCGCGGAGCGCGGGCCCGTTCCACCAAGCAGAAGGGACATATTAAGCGGTATGAGGCACTGCGTGATCAGAAGGGGCCGGAGGCGGAGCGTCAGGTGGAGCTGGAATCCGTTGCCAGCCGGCTGGGCCGGACGACGGTGGAGGTTCAGAATCTGTCCAAGGCCTATGGGGACAAGGTGCTGATTTCTGATTTTACCTACATTTTTTTAAAGGATGACCGGATCGGTATTATCGGCCCCAACGGCGCCGGGAAATCCACGCTGATGAAGATGATTGCCGGATGGGTGGAACCGGATTCCGGAACGGTGCAGATCGGACAGACCGTGAAGCTGGGATATTTTTCCCAGGAAAATGAGGAGATGGACCTGTCCGAGCGGGTCATTGATTATATTCGGAATGTGGCAGAATATGTGAAGACAAAAGACGGCAGCATCAGCGCCGGCCAGATGCTGGAACGCTTCCTGTTCCCTTCTTCTATGCAGTATACGACGATCGGCAAGCTGTCAGGAGGAGAGCGGCGGCGGCTGTATCTGCTTCGGATCCTGATGGATGCGCCGAATGTGCTGATGCTGGATGAGCCGACGAACGATCTGGATATCCGGACGCTGACGATCCTGGAGGATTATCTGGACAGCTTTCCGGGCATTGTGATTGCCGTATCCCATGACCGGTATTTTCTGGACCGGGTAGTGCGGCGGATCTTTGCGCTGGAAGGAAACGGAAACGTCGTACAGTATGAGGGCGGATTTACCGATTATCAGGCGGCCTGTCAGCGGAAGGCAGAAAAGGCGGAGGCAGCAGACGGAAGCAGTACGAAGAGCACCGGCGGCGGAGCCGAAAAGAAAGGTGCTTTGGCGGAAGGCCGGAATGCCTGGAAGCAGGATGCGCCGAAAAAACTGAAATTTACGTATAAAGAACAGAAGGAATGGGAAACCATAGAAGAGGAAATTGCTGCTTTGGAGGATCGGATCGGAGAACTGGAGCAGGAAATGGAGAAGGCAGCAAGCAGCTACAGCAGGCTGCAGGAACTGATGTCAGAGAAAGAAGAAAAAGAAGGGCTTCTGGAGGCAAAAATGGAACGCTGGATGTATTTGAATGATCTGGCAGAGCGGATTGCAGCTCAGAAGTAAAGAGGTGAGCACAAAATGGAAGAGTTCAAGAGGGTAAAAGACAGCAGGTGCTATCCGATGGGGACAACCGCAGTGGAGGGCGGAGTGCATTTTTCAGCGGCATTTTCCGGTGACAGCTGCAGGCTGATCCTGTACCGGAAGGGTAAGGAGGAAGCGAAAGAAAAACTGGAATTTCTGCCGGAAGAGCGGGTGGGTGATGTATGGAACCTGACTGTGCAGGGCGATTTTCGGGATATGGAATACTGTTATGAGATGGACGGGATCCTGAAAGAGGATCCGTACGGGCGGTGCTTTACGGGAAGGGAGATCTGGGGTGATGAAAAACAGATCGGCCGTGTTCTGCGCGCCTCTATTCCGGATTCTTCTTATGACTGGGAGGATGACGCCCCCCTACATATTCCATATGAGAACTGCATTCTGTACCGGATTCACCCGAGAGGATTTACAAAGCATGCCTCGTCCAAGGTGCAGAACCGGGGAACCTTTGCCGGCATTGCAGAAAAGATCCCGTATCTGCAGTCCCTTGGAGTTACGACGCTGGAACTGATGCCGTCGATCGAGTTCCCGGAGCGGATCGTCAAAATGCCGGTGGACCGGAATCCGTTTATGGATGCAGAAACGCCGGAAACTACCGGAAAGATCAATTACTGGGGTTTTGTGCCTGGGCTTTATTTTGCACCGAAGGCTTCCTACTGTTCCGGCAGGGACAAGAGTCCGGAGCGGGAGTTCAAGGATCTGGTGAAAGCACTGCATAAGGCCGGGCTGGAGCTGATCATGGATCTGTTTTTTTCTGGTCAGGAGACGGAAACCTTTGTGCTGGATGTGCTGCGTTTCTGGGCCAGAGAATACCATGTGGACGGATTCCATCTGATCGGCTTTGTTCCCTGTCAGATTCTGGGAAAGGATCCGTATTTAAGCCGTGTAAAGCTGTTTGCGCAGTCCTGGGAAGGCGTTCCGGGAGGACGGCACCGTCATCTGGCGGAGTATGGGGATGGCTTTGCCGTGGATATGAAGCGGTTTCTGAAGGGAGACGAGGATCAGCTGAACCGGCTGATTTTCCGGAGCCGGCGGAATCCGGAAGCCTATGCGGTAGTTAATTATATGGCAAATACCAATGGCTTTACGCTGATGGACAATGTTTCCTACGACAGAAAGCACAATGAAGACAACGGAGAGAACAATGAGGACGGAAGTGATTATAATTACTCCTGGAACTGCGGAGTAGAGGGGCCGACCAAGAAGAAACGGGTGCTGGAAATGAGACGGAAGCTTGTGCGCAATGCCGTTCTGCTCACCTTTCTGAGCCAGGGAACGCCACTTCTTCTGTCCGGTGATGAATTCGGAAATTCGAAAAACGGCAACAACAATTCCTACTGTCAGGATAATGAAATTTCCTGGCTGAACTGGAATCAGGCCGTTTCCAATCAGGATCTTCTGGATTTTGTGAAGGCTGTGATTCAGTTCCGGAAGGCGCATCCGGTATTCCGGAAGGCGCAGGAGCCAAAGGGGATGGATTATCTGTCCTGCGGTCTGCCCGATGTATCCTATCACGGCGTGAAGGCCTGGTGCCCGGAATTTGAAAACTTCCGCCGTGAGCTTGGTATTATGTACTGCGGACAGTACGAAACGAAGGAGGACGGAAGCCCGGATAATTCCTTCTATGTGGCCTATAACATGCACTGGGAGCCGCATGAATTTTCTATTCCGAACCTTCCGAAAAATCAGTTCTGGCATGTAGCCATCAATACAGACGCGAAGGATGTGAACGGCGTTTATCCGCCGGGCCGGGAGATTTGTCTGGAGAATCAGAAGCAGTTTCTGGTGGAGCCGAGGAGCATTGTGGTGCTGATCGGAAAGGAGCTTTCGGAGGAGGAACGCTTAAAACGTGAGGCACTCCGCAGGCAGGAGCAGAAAAAGCTGCGGGAAGAAAGCGGAAAACGACGGCAGAAGGACGCGGGACGTAAAAAGAGCGCGGCGAAAACCGCTTATGAAAAAAAAGAGGAAAAGAATCCGGAAATACCGGCAGAAAAAGAGTAATATGACAGGGGAATCCGCTGATGCGGGTTCCCCTGAAACGTTTATGCGTCCGGTAATTATGCCTGTTTAGAAACGCGGTTTTTCATTCTGGATAGACCAGACGCTCATCGGAGATATCTGCCAGAACCTCCTTCAGATACCGGTCCGCCAGATAATTGGCCATCGGCAGATTCATATCCAGATAGTTCCCACAGTCTCTGGCAGCGGCACCGGGGACTTCTCCGCGGAAATCGCGGATAAACGCAAACATTTCCTTCATCAGCGGCACGATATCTCTTGATTCGTAATCCCCGTTTAAAAGAAGATAAAATCCGGTACGGCAGCCCATCGGTCCGAAATAAAGGACCTTCGGCCCGAACAGCGGATGATTGCGCAGAAAGGTAGCGCCCAGATGCTCAATGGTATGCACTTCTGCCGTATTCATGACCGGCTCAAAGTTGGGACGGGTCATGCGGATGTCAAAGGTTGTGATTGTGGCATCGCCGACTTCATCTTTCCGGGAAACGTAGATGCCGGGGAGCAGAGATAAGTGGTTGATGGTAAAGCTGGTGATTTTTTTCATGGCTTTTTCCTTTCTTCATCGTCTTCTGCCTCCATTATAGTCAAAAACAGAGCCAACATCAAGTTCTGAATACTTGCGTTTCTTAATACGTTTTACTATGAAAGTCCCGCCAAACTTTTCGGTTGTGGTGGCGCGTCCGCGTGCCCGCTGCCGGGCGAACGAAGGTTTAGAGGAAGAGCAGGGACGGGACAGACGGAGGGCGGTATCGGATGGAATGGTTTCGGATGGCGGCAGGGCGGGTCCTTACGGAATTAAACAGCGGCCGGCAGGGACTGGATGCGCAGGAAGCGGCCGGCAGGCAGGCGCAGTATGGAAAAAATGTAATCCGGGACAGCAGGAGAAAGCCCTGGTGGCGGGTGTTTCTGGAACAGTTTCAGGATCTTCTGGTCTGGATCCTTCTTGCAGCTGCAGTGGTTTCCGCAGTGACGGATAACGGAGAGAGCTCGGTGGTCATCTGTGCCGTTCTGCTGTTGAATGCGGTTTTAGGGACCGTGGAGCATCAGAAGGCGGAAAAGACACTGGAAAGCCTGCGGTCCTTGTCTGCACCGGAGGCCAGGGTGATCCGGGGCGGACGGACAGCTGCGATCCCGGCTGAGGAGGTGGTGCCGGGGGATCTTCTGGTTCTGGAGCCGGGAGATATGACCGCAGCGGACGGGCGGCTTCTGGAGGCAAAGGAGCTGCGCATGAACGAAAGCTCACTGACCGGAGAATCGGCGGAGGTGGAGAAGCAGACCGGCGCACTGCAGGAAGGTGAGATTCCGCTGGCTTCGCGGACGAATATGGTCTATGCCGGTTCTCTGGTTACGGGAGGCCGCGGTCTGGCGGTGGTCACGGAGACCGGAATGGAAACGGAGCTTGGAAAAATCGCCGGGCTGATGAATGAAACAGAAGAGACGCGCACTCCGCTGGAAGTCAGTCTGGACCGCTTTTCCGGAAAGCTGGCGGCAGGCATTCTTGCAGTCTGCGTGCTGGTTTTCTGGCTGGATATCTGGCGGGGAGAACCGCTGCTGGATGCAGTCATGTTTGCAGTTGCTCTTGCGGTGGCAGCGATTCCGGAGGCACTTGGTTCGATCGTGACCATTGTGCAGGCCATGGGTACACAGAAAATGGCCGGGGAGCATGCCATCATCAAAGATTTGAAGGCGGTGGAAAGCTTAGGCTGTGTGTCGGTGATCTGCACCGACAAAACCGGAACGCTGACTCAGAACCGGATGGAAGTGGAAGAGATTTTCTGCGATTTTTGCCGGAAGACTGCCTTCGATACGCAGGGGGAGCTGTCACAGGTGCTTTTTTGGAGAGCGGCCGTTCTGGCAAATAATGCGGAGCCGGGCTGCGGGGATGCCATGGAAACGGCGCTGCTCGACGCGGCGCAGGCAGCCGGAGTCCGGATCGGGAAAATCAGGGCAAACTATGTGCGCTGCGGAGAGCTCCCCTTTGATTCCCGGAGAAAACGGATGCGCGTCTTTTGTCGGAACGGGGAAAGCGGGCGGCAGGAAATTTATGAAAAGGGCGCGCTGGAAGCGGTTTTGCCGGGCTGCGGCCGGGTGGCAGCAGACGGACGGATCCGGGAGCTGCGGGAGGAGGACCGGAGGCGGATTCTTGAACAGAACCAGAGCTGGAGTGGGCAAGGTATGCGGGTTCTGGCTTTTTCCTGCCAGGAGCGCGGGACGGAGCCGGACTTTATTTTTATCGGAATGGCGGCGTTTACGGACCCGCTGCGCCCGGAGACGAGAGCTGCAGTGACAGCGGCCAAAGGCGCCGGAATCCGTCCGGTGATGATTACCGGGGATCATCCGGTAACGGCCGCCGCCATTGCGGCAAAAGCCGGAATTCTGGAGCCGGGAGGTCTGACCGTTACAGGGCCGCAGCTGGATGCCATGAAGCCGGGAGAGCTGGAGGAAAAGCTGGAGCAGATATCGGTGTATGCCAGAGTCTCACCGGAGCATAAGCTCAGGATCGTGGAGGCCTGGCAGAAAAAGGGGCGGATCACCGCCATGACCGGAGACGGGGTCAATGACGCGCCGGCGCTGAAGAAAGCGGATATCGGGATTGCCATGGGACGCAGCGGAACCGAGGTTTCCCGGGATGCGGCGGCCATGATCCTGGCAGATGACAACTTTGCCACCATCATCAAGGCGGTGGCAAACGGAAGAAATGTTTACCGCAATATTAAAAATGCAATCGGCTTTCTCCTGTCCGGCAACATGGCAGGCATTTTCTGTGTGCTCTATGCTTCGCTGCTGGCCCTTCCGATGCCGTTTCTGCCGGTGCACCTTCTGTTTATCAATCTGGTAACCGATTCGCTTCCGGCACTGGCGATCGGCATGGAGCCGCCGGAGGAGGGACTGTTAAAGCAGCCGCCGCGCAGCGGAAAGGAAGGGATCCTGACCGTGCATTTTGTGAAGGACCTGTTTATGCAGGGAATCCTGATTGCGGTATGTACCATGGCGGCTTATCGGATGGGGCTGGCGCGCAGCGGGCCGGCTGCGCTGCGGGAGGCGGCAGCCAGCACCATGGCTTTTGCCACGCTGACGCTGGCAAGATTGTTTCACGGCTTTAACTGCCGCAGCGCTCACTCCATTCTCTGGCTGGGAATGGGAAGTAATCTGTACAGCGTTATGGCTTTTGAGGCCGGCGTGCTTCTGCTGGCGGCTGTCCTGTTTGTGCCGGGGCTGCAGCAGCTGTTTGCGGCATCGGATTTGAGTCTGATTGAGATTGCGGCAGTGTTTTTTTGTGCGCTGTTTCCGACTGTCCTGATCCAGGCACAGAAAATGCTCCGGGAAGGACGGACGTAGCCGCCTGCTCCGGAGCAGAATTAGGAAAGAAGAATCCGGTTTTAGCGGACTGGATTGGAGAGTGTGCCGATGCCCTCAATGCTGCAGTCCACGACATCGCCCTTCTTTAAGAATTTCGGAGGGGTAAAGCCCATGCCCACACCGGCCGGGGTTCCCATGGCAAGGATGGTTCCGGCCTTTAAGGTCATTCCGGCGGAAAGCTCGCTGATTACATGGTCAATGCCGAAGATCAGAAGATCCGTGCTGCTGTCCTGGCGCAGCTCGCCGTTTACTCTGGACTGAATGGAAAGTTTCGGGGGGTAGGGGATGGAATCAGCGGTGACGATGCAAGGTCCCATGGGAAGAAAGCCGTCCAGACTTTTTCCGAAATACCACTGTTTGTGGCGCGTCTGAATCGTGCGTGCGCTGACATCGTTGATGATGGTATAGCCGAACACATAATCCTTTGCCTGCTCTTCCGGTACGTTCCGGGCGTCCTTTCCGATGATTACGGCAAGTTCAGCCTCATAATCCAGACTGTCTACAAGCTCGAAATGGCCCTGAATCGGCGCGCCGGGAGCGACTGCCTCATTGACTCGTTTAGAGAAATAGACGGCATACGGACGTTCGCTGCCGAAGGCTTCGTTCTTATAACGGGCCGATTCCTCCGCGTGAGCCATGTAATTGATTCCAAGACAGATTACATCCTGGGCCGGATTCGGGATAGGGGACAGAAGCGTGACATCTTCCATCGGTGCGGCCAGAAGCACGTCTTCCGGGTCCTGGGCAGCGCCGTAGGCAATCCGCTGCAGCTCACCCTCGCTGATTTCCCGGATCAGCTGCAGCATGGTTTGATAATCGACTTCAAAGGATTTTAATGGATAAACCCAGGTTTCCTCCGCGTTCAGGACACCCAGCTGGGTGGAAAAGTGATCTACCTGATAAGTGACAAATTTCATATGGTTTCCTCCTGATGTGCCTTCCGGAAAATTCCGGCACCCTCTGTATTTTCGTGGGGGTTCTTTGTCTCTTATCCTAGCACAGCCGGAGAAATTTTACAACAATTCTTCCAGCATGCGGACCGCATGGGCGCTGAGAGAAGAGCGGCCGATATACCCATGAGAGCCAGCCATATCTGGATGCATCTATTTGGCCGGAATTCATCGATGAGAGAGTGCGTCAGGTGAAGGCGCTGATGAAGTAGAAGATCCAGCCGGTTGCCTTGCCAGAAGAATAAAAAGGAGCGGTCAGCCCGCTCCTTAATAATCGAAATTAGATTTTTAAATTTAGATTAGCCAAAATATCTCTTTAATAAGCCCTGGAATGCACAGCCGTGACGAGCCTCGTCCTTAGCCATCTCATGAACAGTGTCATGGATTGCATCTAAGTTGGCTTTCTTTGCACGGATTGCTAAATCCAGCTTGCCTGCGGTAGCGCCGTTCTCAGCAGCAACTCTTAACTCCAGATTCTTCTTGGTGCTGGTAGTAACCACTTCCCCTAACAGCTCAGCGAACTTTGCAGCATGCTCTGCTTCTTCAAATGCAGCGGTCTTGTAATATTCACCAATTTCCGGATAGCCTTCGCGGAAAGCCTGACGGGACATAGCCAGATACATACCAACCTCAGAGCACTCGCCTTCGAAGTTTGCTCTTAAATCGTTGATGATATCCTCGGTAACACCCTCTGCCTTGCCTACGCCGATCTCATGCTGACATGCCCAGGTCATTTCCTCTTCCTGTAATTTGAACTTGGAAGCCGGAACCTTACATACTGGACAGGCCTCTGGTGGATTCTCGCCTTCATAAACGTAACCGCAAACAGTACATACCCATTTTTTCATGATTTTATTCTCCTTTTCTTTTTAATATAGATGATATTCAATTGTTTCAAATCTGTAAAATTCAGCAATCAAATCAGTAATGATTACTGAAATTACTTTACCATACTTCTTACTGCCTGTCAAGTACTTCCGGGTAATCCGGAGAATTTTTTTTGCAGCAGTCCGAACAGATTCCGAAGAAGGTAGTGGTGTGATGTTCGATCTGTCCATCGTAATAGCGCTGGGCCAGCGTGTTGATTTCATCCAGGGGACTCATGGGGAGATCACTGATCTGATGGCAGCATTTGCACACAAAATGATAATGTGGAGTGGTTTTGCCGTCAAAATGGTCTGCGCCGTCACCAATATTCAGTTTTTGAATCTCTCCCAATTCCACCAGAAGATTCAGATTCCGGTATACCGTACCGAGACTGATATTCGGAAATTCTTCCCGGATGCTGGCATACAGGGTGTCTGCGGTAGGATGGTCATACCGGCTGGCAAGGGAAGCTTTGATGGATTCCCGCTGGCGGCTGTACTTCAGTGTCTTCATGTTTTCTCCTTTCTGATAGTAATAATAATTACTGTTTATATTATACTGAAAAATCAGAAAGGTGTCAATGATGATCTATAAAAACTGCGCAGCGGCAGGAACGAAGGCAGCCAGTTTTTCCAGACTGGTGTTGACTACCAGCTCCTCCGGAAAGTTCAGCTCATCCAGAAGCTCATGGGCGCGGACATGATCTCCTACAGTGGCTTCTATGTGAGCGTCGCTGTTGATGATGACCGGCACTTCATATTCCCGGCAGAGGGGCAGCATGGTCTGATAGTTTTCTCTGGCTCCCGGACGGGAACTTAAGGGGTGCAGGGAGGAGCTGTTTACTTCCAGCAGCTTGTGATGCTTCCTGGCGGCTGCAACCAGCTGCCGGTAATCGATGGGATAACGGCCGTCATCCGGATGGCCGATGATCTGAATATAAGGATTTTCCAGCACCTTTAAATAAGCGCGGGTATTTTCTTTTGCAGTTCCCGGTCTGAGGCAGGGAATGTGAAGGCTGGCAATGCCATAGTCCAGCTTTTTCAATATATCGGTCTTCAGATCAACGTTTCCGTCATAATCGATGATGTTTAATTCGGCGCCCATGAGAATTTTTATTCCGAAGAGTTCTCTCGGAATGACTTTAAAATTAATGAAGTAATAAGAATGAGGTCCTCCGGGCATTTTGGGGCCGTGGTCGGAGCAGCCGTAAAGAGCCAGACCCTTGTCTGAGGCGGAGTGAGCCATCTCATATAACGTATTGTAGGCGTGGCCGCTGGCGGCAGTGTGCGTGTGTAAATCCAGGATATCCTGCATAAATGTATGTTCCTCCGTTTCTGATGTATCGTATTGTTCTGGTATTACTTCGAGTATAAGTCTTGCCGGGAAAAATGTCCAGTATACAGACTCTGCATATTTCTGCTGGAAGAAAAAGGATTGGACTTTCGTTTTAAAACGAATTATGATAAGATAATAAGAAGTCAGAAAGGAAGGTGTTTTAACATGAACGAAGAATTCACAAACAGCCTGGAGCAGACAGAATCCATGGCAGATTACGAGGCGGAGCTGGAGGCTTCTTTTAAGAAAGTAAAGGAAGGCGACATCCTGACCGGAACGGTAATCAGTGTGGAGGATGATCAGGTGATCCTGGATTTAAAATATTATGCAGAAGGAATTATCTCCAAGGATGATTTATCCAATGATCCGGATTTTCAGCTGAAAGAAGAGATCCATCCGGGCGATGAAATTACGGCTACGGTAATCAAGGCGGATGACGGCGAAGGCAACATTGTCCTTTCACGGAAAGAGGCCAATGATATTCTGGCATGGGATAAGCTGAAAAAGATGATGGAAGACCGGACCGTGATCAAGGTGAAGATTGCGGAAATCGTAAAGGGCGGAGCAGTTGCATTCCTGGAAGGCATCCGGGCCTTTATCCCGGCCTCCAAACTGGCAGCGGAGTATGTGGAAGATCTGGAGGAGTGGAACGGAAAAACAGTTGAGGTTACCGTGATCACGGCGGATGAAGAGAACAAGCGTCTGGTGCTGTCCGGACGGGAAGTGGCAAGAGAAAAGCTGGCAGATGAAAAACGGAAAAAGGTTGCGAAATGCCAGGTTGGCGCAGTGGTAGAGGGTACGGTTGAGACGCTGAAGGATTACGGCGCATTTGTAACGCTGGAAAACGGGCTGACCGGACTTTTGCACATTTCTCAGATCAGCAGCCAGAGAATCAAGCATCCGGGTGTGGTATTGAAGGAAGGACAGACCGTGAAGGTAAAGATTCTTTCTGCCGACAACGGAAAGATCAGCCTGTCCATGAAAGCGATTGAACCGGAGGATGAGCCGGAGGAAGTATTTGATTATAAGGAAGACGGAGCGGCGACAACCGGGCTGGGAGCATTGCTGAAAGGCCTGAAGCTCTGATCGTTTTGCAAAAAGGAGAGACGAGCGATTGAAAAATGTCCTGAAAGATCAGGAGCAGGTGGACCGATGGGAGGAAACCATGTTTCTTTATGAGTCCGCCCTGAAAAAGATGACCTTAAAGGCGGAGATGATGAATGACGAGTTCGTTCAGCGATACCGCTACAATCCGATTGAACATATTAAATCCAGGCTGAAGACGGCAGACAGCATTGTGCGGAAGCTGAAGCAGGATGGATATGAGGTGACCATTGAAAATATGGTTGCCAGACTCAGTGATATTGCGGGGCTGCGGATCATCTGCTCCTATACATCCGATATCTATCAGATTGCCGATATGATCGGGCGGCAGGAGGATATCACGGTGCTGTATGTGAAGGATTATATCAAGCACCCGAAGCCAAACGGCTATAAAAGCTACCATATGGTGGTGACGCTTCCGATCTACCTGAGTGACGGACGGAGGGATGTGAGAGTGGAGATTCAGATCCGGTCGGTTGCCATGGATTTCTGGGCGAGTCTGGAGCACAAGATTGCCTACAAGCTGGAGGGAGGCGCTCCGGAGGAGCTTTTGAAGGAATTGAAGGCCTGTGCCGACATGGTGGATATGCTGGACAACAAGATGTATTCGCTGAACGAGGCGATTCTGGCGATCACGGAGGAGCAGAAGGCCGGAAAGAACGAAAGTTCGTAGCTGGCCGCGAAAGGGCGAGAAACAGAACAAGGAAGGGAAGGACAGAGGATGAAGCTGGTAAGGAAAATTCGAAGGACGGTCAGGCAGAATTTTGCCTGGGTTTTCTGCTTTGAGCTTCTTTACCGCTTTGTCTGTCTTTCTTTCTTCCTGCAGCTTACGGACCGGGGGCTGCGCCTGGCGCTGAAGGCCTCCGGCTATAGTTACCTGACAGCCGGAAATCTGGGCGGATTTCTTCTGAAACCATGTACGCTGCTGTTTCTGGCAGCGGCGGGCCTGAGCGGCCTTTTCTTTTTGACTGTAGAGATCGGCGCTCTGCTGACGGCCTATCAGGGAGCTGCTTATTCCAGAAAGGTCCTGCCCTGTGAAATGCTGCTGGGCGGCCTGCAGAAAACCGCGGATGAATGCCGGAAACGGAACTGGAAGCTGTTTCTGGTGATCTTAGGGGACTGTGTGCTGCTGAATCTGTTTTTGATTTACCGTCTGTTCAGTCATGTAAAGCCGGTTAATTTTGTGATGTATGAGCTGTTTCACACGGCATTCGGGAAGCCGTTGGCGGCAGCGGTCGTGCTGGCATTGGCGCTGTGTCTGGCTCCCTGCGCGTTTGTTATCCATTTTTCCATGATTGAACAGAAATCCTTCGGGGACAGCTTCTGGAACAGCCGGCGTCTGCTGAAGAGCCGGCCGGGGCAGGTGATCGGAGTATTTCTGGCCGGAAATCTGTTGCTGGTTCTGCTGCTGATTCTGGTCTATTTTCTGGTGATGACTGTCTGTGCGGTTGCCGTGGTCCTGTTTGTGAAAAAAAGTCTGCAGATGGCGGTGCTTTTCGGCATGGCCGGCCGGGTGGAAGCAGTGGCTCTGTTCCTTTTCAGCGTTCTGATCCAGATTGGAAATATGGGAATCTTTACTGTATTTTATTATCAGGATCAGGTTCCCGTTTTGTTTCAGGAGGAGGGTCCGGGAAAGGGCGGAAAGCGTTCTTTGGGCAGCGGAGAGAAAAAGAGGCTGGCGGCGGCGGCCGCGGTGGCGCTGGGAATCAGCGGGCTGTCCATGTTCGATCTGGTTTATAACGGCTCCGTAGCAGGAAGCGATGCTCTGACGGTGCAGATCACGGCCCATCGCGGAAGCTCTAAGTCAGCTCCGGAAAATACTATGGCGGCAGTCGAGGCGGCGGTGGAGGAGATGGCCGATTTTGCGGAGATCGATGTTCAGGAAAGTGCGGATGGCCGGGTCGTGGTCTGCCACGATTTAAATCTGAAACGGGTAGCCGGACTGGACCGGAAAGTGAAGGATCTGACGGCCGAGGAGCTGAAGCATGTGGATGTAGGACAGGGAAACGGTGTGCCGGAGCTGGAAGAGGTAATGGAGTACGCCAAGGGCCGGATCAATCTGAACATTGAGCTGAAGAATATCGGGGATGATACGGATCTTCCGGAAAAGGTGACCGCCATGGTGGAAGAGATGGGCATGGAAGCGCAGTGCGTCATCACCTCGGTCAAAATGAAGTATCTGGAGCGGGTGAAAGCCGCCAATCCGGATATCCGAACCGGTTATATTGTGGCGGCTGCCTATGGGAATTATTTTGCCAATGAAAACGTGGATCTGATCAGTATCCGTTCCAGCTTTGTGAACAAGGCGCTGACGGAACGGGTCCATGAAGCCGGCAAGGCCGTTCATGTCTGGACGGTGAACAGCAAGGCGGAGCTGGAGCAGATGAAGCAGGCGGGCGTGGACAATATTATTACGGATTATCCGGTGCGGGCCAGAGAGATCTGCTGCCGGGAGGAGGCCACGGAGACACTTCTGGAGTACCTGCAGATGGTGCTTCGATAGTATATGAAAAGGAAAGGCATGATGGCACGGCCATCATGGTGACAGGAAATGAAAGTAGTACTGCAGAGAGTCCGGGAAGCTGCGGTTGCGGTGGACGGACAGGAGATCGGGCGCATCGGGAAGGGATTTCTTCTTCTGGTGGGCATTTCGAATGAAGATAACGAAGCGGTTGCGGACAAGATGATGGACAAGATCTGCAAGCTGCGGATTTTTGAGGATGAAAACGGAAAGACCAACCTTTCCCTGGCAGATGTGGGCGGCGAGGTGCTGGTGATCAGTCAGTTCACGCTGTATGCGGACTGTCATAAGGGCAACCGGCCCAGCTTTATCGGTGCGGGCCAGCCGGACATGGCCAATGCGCTGTATGAATATATGGTGCAGGGCTTCGGAAAGCGGGTTCCGGTGGTGCAGCACGGAAGCTTTGGGGCGGATATGAAGGTTTCTCTCATAAATGACGGGCCTTTCACGCTGGCTCTGGACAGCAAAGAGCTGTTCCGGTAAATAAGCGGGAAATGATTTACAGATTACGGAGGATAACGGAATGTCAAAAAAAACAAAAGGACAGGAGCTGGCGGAACAGTTAACCTGGAGCGCTCCGAATATAGCAAAGGAAGCGCCGAAACAGATCGGGAAGGCACAGAAGTTCTGTGAGGGCTATAAGAAATTTTTAAATGAAGGAAAGACGGAGCGGGAGTGTGTGCGTTATGCGGTGTCGCTTCTGGAGGAAAAGGGGTATCGTCCTTTTGATGTGGAGGGAACCTATCAGGCAGGCGACAAGGTTTATTTTGTAAATCGGCAGAAAGCACTGATTGCAACGACCTTCGGTATGGAGCCGGCTGCAAAAGGCCTGCGGATCAACGGAGCCCATATTGATTCACCGAGACTGGATTTAAAGCCGAATCCGATGTACGAGAAGGAGGAGATTGCCTATTTTAAGACCCACTATTACGGCGGAATCCGTAAGTATCAGTGGGCAACCGTGCCGCTGGCCATGCATGGCGTGGTGATGAAGAAGGACGGCACCAGAGTAGAAATCTGCATCGGAGAGAAGGAAGGGGATCCGGTCTTCTGCGTGACGGATCTGCTGCCCCATCTGGCCGGAAAGCAGAATGAACGCCCGCTGCGGGAAGGCATTAAGGGGGAGGAACTGAATATTATTATTGGCTCACTTCCGTTTCAGGATGATGCAGTCAAGGAGCCGTTCAAGCTGATGGCGCTTCAGCTCCTGAATGAGAAGTACGGCATTACCGAGGCGGATTTTTACCGGGCGGAGATCGAGATGGTTCCGGCGGTGAAGGCCTCCGATGTAGGTCTGGACCGCAGTCTGATCGGTGCTTACGGGCAGGATGACCGGATCTGCGCGTATACGGCGCTGATGGCGGAGATTCATACAGAGCTTCCGACCTACACGACGGTGACGATTCTGACGGATAAGGAAGAGATCGGCTCGGAAGGCAATACCGGACTGAATTCCGACTATGTGCTTCATTATATAGAAGATCTGGCCGAGCGGGAAGGTGTGGCTGTCCGGAAGGTGCTGCGCAATTCCATCTGTCTGTCTTCGGATGTCAATGCGGCCTTTGACCCGACCTTTGCGGATGTGTTTGAAAGCCGTAATTCCTGCTATATCAACAAGGGCTGCGTACTGACCAAGTACACCGGTTCCAGAGGAAAGTCTGCATCCAACGATGCGGGAGCTGAGCTGATGGCGAAGGTGATCGGCATGATGGAAGCGGAGGGCGTGTACTGGCAGGCCGGTGAATTAGGGAAGGTTGATGAAGGCGGCGGAGGAACCATTGCCAAATTTGTGGCGCATATGGATGTGGATACGGTAGATTTAGGTGTGCCGATTCTCTCCATGCATGCACCATTTGAGCTGTCCTCCAAGCTGGATATCTACAATACGTACAAGGCGTTTAAGGCTTTCTATAAATAAGGAGCGTGTGTTTGCGGTTTGCCTTAATTTTTTATGAATTTGGAGGAAATGCTTTCATTTCCGGGTTTCGTATGATATAGTATGATATACTTTATAAAAATTAAAAAGGAAAAGGATTTGTTTAAGATGAGAAAATTAGCAAAAATTTGTTTATGTACAATGGCGGCAGCCGTCCTGGCTTCCGGATGTGGGAAGAAGGATGACACCAAGGCAACGGAGGCGGCTACGACCGTTTCTGAGGAGACCACGCAGGCCGAAGAGGTGCCGGAGGGAACCGTTACTTTAGGGGAGTACAAGGGACTGGAGATCACAAAGCCGGATACGGAAGTGACGGATGACCAGGTGCAGAGCCAGATCGATTACGTGCTGAGCCGGAATTTTGACACCGAAGAAGTAGATCGTCCGGCAGAGGACGGTGACGTGCTGAATATTGATTTTGTCGGCATGAAGGACGGCGTGGCTTTTGAGGGCGGCACCAGCGAGAGCTATGACCTGACTTTGGGTTCCAATGTGTTTATTGACGGGTTTGAGGACGGTCTGATTGGCGCGAATACGGGAGATGAGCTGAGCCTGAACCTGACCTTCCCGGAGGACTATGTCAATAAGGAGCTGGCCGGCCAGGCTGTGGTATTCGATGTTACGGTGAATTCCATCAGTGTGAAGAAGGATGCCGAGCTGAATGACGAGTTTGTTCAGAAGGTTTCCAAGAACAGCAAGACTGTGGATGAATACCGTGCAGAGATCCGCAAGAATCTGGAGGAGCGTGCGCAGGAGAGCGCCAATGTGCAGATGCAGAATAGTGCCATGGAGCAGGTGATTGCCAATGCAACCTATGATGGGCTGGATGCGCAGGTGGATGCGGAATTCAACAGCCAGCTGGCACAGCTGCAGTCGGTTCTGGATCAGCAGGGCATGAGCCTGTCTGATTACGCTTCCATGTATGGCATGGATGAGAATGGATTCAAGGATTATATGCGTTCTGATATTGAAGTCAGCATCAAGGTAAATCTGGCTGCCAAGGAGATTGCTGCCAAGGAAAATCTGACAGTGGATGATGCTGCCCGTCAGGAGGTAGCTGCGCTTTACGACCTGGATACTCCGGACGAGCTGGTTGACGCCTACGGCCAGGAGGCAGTGGATGATGCTGCAAGAAATGTAAAGGTTATGAATTTCCTGGTTGAAAATGCAAAGATCACAGAGTAAGCAAAGAAACGTTACATTTTAAAAGAAAAAGAAAGAATCAGGACAGGAAAGGTACAGGGAGCAGTCATGAAAGAGCTGAAGGACAGAATCCGAAAAGATGGAAAAGTAAAAGCCGGGAACGTGCTGAAGGTGGACAGTTTTTTGAATCATCAGATGGATATCCGGCTGTTTGAAAAAATCGGTCAGGAATTCAAACGCCGTTTTGCAGATGCACAGATCAATAAAATTCTGACAATTGAGGCTTCCGGAATCGGAATCGCCTGTGTGGTAGCTCAGAGCTTCGATGTACCGGTTGTATTTGCAAAGAAGACCCAGACCAAGAATATTGCAGGAGAGGTTTACACCACGAAGGTGGAATCCTTTACCCATGGCCGGGTCTATGACATCATTGTGTCCAAGGAATTTCTGGGAAAGGGAGACAAGGTGCTTTTGATTGATGATTTCCTGGCAAACGGCAAGGCGCTGGAGGGATTGGCTCAGCTGGTCAAGGATTCCGGTGCGGAGCTGGTGGGAGCCGGAATCGTGATTGAGAAGGGCTTTCAGGTCGGAGGCGACATGCTGCGTGAAAAGGGAATCCGCGTGGAATCTCTGGCCATTGTGGACAGCATGGATGACAAGACTGGAGAGATCCATTTCCGGGGAGACGACGATGAGCAGTAGAAAAGCCATGTTTTTCGATGTAGACGGAACGCTGCTCAGTGAAACAACCAGGCAGATCCCGGAAAGTGCAGTAAAGGCGGTCAGTGAAGCGAGGAAAAAGGGTCATCTGGCCTTTATCAATTCCGGCCGTGTTTCCAAACTGCTGGACCCGATCCGGAAGCTGATCGAAATGGACGGTTATCTGTGTGGCTGCGGAACGTATATTGTGCTGGGAGATCAGGAGCTGTATGCGAGAAAGATTCCTCATGAGCGCGGACTGGAGATCAAGAAAGCACTGGAGCAGTATAAGGTGGAGGGTATTCTGGAAGGAAAAGGCGGCTGCCATTTCCGGCGGGATACCTCCTGGATGCCCCGTATCGAGCAGATTCGGGCCTCTATTGCTTCGCAGAATGCGCTTTCTCCGTACTGTATTGAGGAGGATCATTACGATTTTGATAAATTCTGCTGTGTGACAGATGGAAACAGTGACAAGGACGGTTTTTTTCAGACATTGGACAAGGACTTTGAGGTGATCGACCGCGGAAATAATTTCTGGGAGTGTGTTCCGAAGGGCCATTCCAAGGCGCGGGCGATACAGATGGTTCTGGACTATTACGGACTTTCCCTGGATGATGCCTATGTGTTCGGGGACAGCACCAATGATCTTCCTATGTTTACTTATGCAAAGCATGCCGTACTGATGGGGCATCATGACAAGGAGCTGGAGCCCTATGCCACGTTTGTGACAAGAACGGTGGAGGAGGACGGCATCGCTTATGCCATGAACCAGCTGGGCCTGATTGATGGGATTTACTATCCGGTATAACCTTTATGAGACAGCCCATAAACGGTTCTGAGAAGACGAGGGCAACAGGATGAATCAGGAAAAGCAGATTTTCAATCCGAGGGATTACGGCGCGTTCGGAGACGGAAAAGCGCTGGATACGAAAGCAATCCAGGCAGCGGTAGATGCTGCCGCAGCAGCTGGAACGGAAGGAGCACGGGCGCTGGTGGTTTTGCCGGCGGGAATGTATCTGACCAGCTCGCTGTTTTTGAAAAGTCATGTGGAATTTTGGCTGGAGAAGGGAGCTGTGCTTCTTGGAACCACCGATGAGGCGGAATATCCGATACTTCCCACGCGTGTGGCCGGAATTGAGATGGAATGGCCGGTGGGAATTTTAAACATCAATGGTCAGCGGGACGTCCGGGTCTGCGGAGAGGGAAAGATCGATGGTCAGGGGCCGTACTGGTGGAACAAGTACTGGGGCGAGGATACTCACGGCGGAATGCGCAGGATTTACGATGAGCAGGATCTGCGCTGGTGCGTGGATTATGACTGCCGCAGAGTGCGGAATCTGGTGGTGATGGAATCGGAGGATGTGGAGCTGGCCGGCTTTGGAAGCGTCCGCTCCGGATTCTGGAACATTCATGTCTGCTATTCCAGACGGATCCATGTGGACGGTCTTTGGATTGAGGACAACCATGGCCCCAGCACTGACGGCATTGACATTGATTCCTGCGACGGTGTTCTGGTGGAAAACTGTCGGATCGCCTGCAATGATGACAGCATCTGCGTCAAGTCCGGGCGGGATGTGGACGGGCTTCGGGTGAACCGGATCTGTGAAAATGTGGTGATTCAGAACTGTCAGATTATGACCGGCAGCGGCGTTACCATCGGAAGTGAAACCTCCGGCGGTGTGCGGAATGTGAAGGTGAGGAATCTGAAATACCGCAATACCGACTGCGGCTTTCGTATGAAATCAGCAAAAACGAGAGGCGGAGTGATCGAGGATATTCTGGTAGAGAACCTGGAGATGGTCAATGTCCGGTATCCGGTCAATATGTGTCTGAACTGGCACCCGGCCTACAGCTACTGCAGGATTCCGGAAGGCTGGAAGGGAGAAATCCCTGAGCACTGGAAAACTCTGACAGCTCCTGTGCCGGAGGATAAGGGGATCCCGCAGGTGAAAAATCTGACACTTCGCAATATCCGATCCTGGAATGAGCCGGATTACCAAGGCCCGTCCAGAGCCTTTGAGGTCGATGCCTTTCCGGAGAAGCCCATGACGCATGTGGTGCTGGAGAATGTCAGGATCCAGGCAAAGGAGTTCGGACGGATCGCCGGAGTGAAGGACTGGATCTGGAAAAATGTAAACATTTCTGCGGAGGGACGGAACGACGATCGAAACAATACCTATGATGTGAGGTAGGGATAGAAAATCGGGAAAGAGGCTGCAGGGCGGCCGGCGGCACGGCCAGAGCATGCTCTCCCGCTTCTGCAGCAGGTATCAGGAAGCTTCAAAGCATGAAAAAAGGCGGCAGTTTTGACGCCTTTTTTTCGTACTTCCGATTTTTGTTTCGGCAGATCAGAAGGGCCGGTGCAAGTCGGAAGCCGGAGGGATATGCCGCTGCGTTCACAGAAAACCTGTGGACAGCAGCAACAGCAGCAGGTTTTGGGCACTTTTGTGAAGAAAAAGCTTGAGTAATGTCGAAAAATACGCTAATATACTATTAATATGATTAGCTGATGAGAATCAGATATTCGGAAAGGACAAGAGAAGATATGAAGTGGAAGTACATTTTAAAGCGGCTTCTGATTGCGATTCCCACGTTCCTCGGGATTACCGTGCTGGCGTATTTTATTTTAAACCTGGCGCCCGGTTCCCCGCTGGATGCTTTGCTGGCGGACCCTGGAATTACGCCGGCCGAGCTGGAGCGAAAACGTGTGGCTCTCGGCCTGGACCAGCCGGTGATCATTCAGTATTTGAACTGGCTGAACTCTCTGCTGCACGGGAACCTGGGCTTCTCCTACAGCACGCAGAGGCCGGTGGCGGTGATGATCGGGGAACGGCTTCCGGCAACGGCATGTCTTGCAGGAGCTTCGATCGTGCTGTCTCTGATCGTATCGATTCCTCTGGGAATCTATGCGGCATCCAAGCCGAATTCCAAGCGGGATTATATTTCCGGTGGCATTTCTCTTCTGATGATGGCCACGCCGAACTTCTTTGTAGGCCTGGTGTTTATTTACCTCTTTGCCATTGTGCTGAAGATTCTGCCTTCCGGCGGTATGTACAGCTCCGGCAGCGTCCGAACCGGCGCGGATCTGGCAAAGCATATGATTATGCCCTGTCTGGTGCTTTCTTTCCAGCAGATCGGCGGCTGGGTGCGCCATATGCGCAGCAGCATGCTGGAGGTTATGCAGGAGGATTACATCCGGACTGCGCGGTCAAAGGGACTGAAGAAATGGGCGGTAATCTATCGTCACGGACTGAAAAATGCGTTGATTCCGGTTATTACCGTGGTAGGTATGTCGATTCCGTCTCTGGTAGGCGGTGCGGTGATCACGGAGCAGGTATTCGGATGGCCGGGTGTCGGTTCGCTGATGGTAACGGCGATCAACGGACGTGATTATCCGGTAATCATGGGAATTACGGTTATGATTGCGGCGGCGGTGCTGCTGGCCAACATTCTGACGGATGTGGCTTACGGGCTGCTGGATCCGAGAATCAGCTACAAATAGGAGGGAAGGCAGATGAAGAAAAAAGAAAATGAAAGCTACCTTTCCGAGGTGCTCAGCAAATTAAAGGAGCATAAAATGGCTATGCTTGGCCTGTGGGTTCTGGTCCTGGAGGTCGTGCTGGTGATTGTGCTTCCTTATGTGTTGAAACTGAATCCGTATGATTCTGATTATGCTGCTTTTTCTGCGGCGCCCAGCAGTGCACACATTCTGGGGACGGATGCCATCGGACGAGATATTTTTTCCAGGCTGATCTACGGAGGGCGCACCTCCCTTCTGGTGGGCTTTCTGTCTACGATCATCAGCTGTGCCATCGGGGTGCCGCTGGGATTGATTGCCGGATTTTTCCGGGGGAAGCTGGAAGTGGCGATCATGCGTGTGGCGGATATTTTCATGTCCTTCCCGTCGATCGTACTGATTCTGGTTCTGGTGGCGGTAATCGGCCCGTCGATCTGGTCGGTAACCATTGTCATTGGTGTATTAGGCTGGACGCAGTTTGCCAGACTGATTTACGCAAATGTTCTTTCTGTTTCGGAGAAGGAATATGTGGAATCTGCAAAGGCAATCGGTACTTCGAATTTTAAGATTATTACCAAGTACATTCTGCCCAACTCCTTTGCCCCGATTCTGATTGCCATTACCTTTCAGATGGCAAGTGCGATTTTGATGGAGTCTTCCCTGAGCTTTTTGGGCATGGGCGTGCAGCCGCCGGGAGCCAGTTGGGGAAACATGCTCTATGATGCACAGTCCATCACGGTGCTTTCCAAGCGTCTGTGGATCTGGATGCCGCCGGGAATTGCGCTTCTGGTTACGGTGCTGAGCATCAATTTCCTGGGTGACGGAATCCGGGATGCGCTGGATCCGAAGATCAAGATATAGACGAGCTGGGATGTTATGAAGAATCTTGTCCGTGACCGGAGAACATGGTGTTTTGCAGAAGAAATACCGGCTTCGGTTCGAGATATAACGAAGAAAATCAGGAGGTCATTATGAGAAAAACGAAATTAATGAAAATGACAGCGTTTCTGCTGGCAGGTGCAATGGCGTTTGGGCTGACAGCCTGCGGCGGCGGAAATGCTCCGGCAGAAACTGCCAAGGCAGCGGGCGAGACAGCCGCTGCAGGAGAGAGCGCTGCTTCCGGCAGCGGTGAGGCGGCTTCCGGTGCCGCTTCCGGCGAGAAGGTGATCACGGCGGCTATTTCTACGGCATGGGATACAATGATGCCGTTAAACACCACCAGCAACTATACCCGTATGATCTGCGACCAGATTTACGATCGTCTGACTCAGTCCAAGGCAGACGGCTCCATTGAGGGACGTCTGGCAGAGTCCTGGACGGTGAACGAGGATTCTACGGCTGTGACCTTCAAACTGCATGAGGATGCTGTATGGTCCGACGGCGAGCCGGTAACCGCAGCCGATGTTGTGTTCAGCTATCAGATGTATTCCGATCCGAAGGTAGAGGCCAAGAGCCGTTATCATCTGGAATATATTGCCGGTGTGGATGATTCCGGTGCGGAGCTTTCTGAGGATTCTATCGAGGTGACGGCAGATGATGACTATACCGTGACCTTTAATCTGAAGACGTCCATGTTTGCAGATACCTTCCTGCAGGATATTGATACGGTTTACATTATTCCAAAGCACATTTTTGAGGGCAAGACCGCAGAAGAGATCAATGCTCCGGACCTGTGGGCAAATCCGGTCGGCTCCGGTCCATTCATCTATGACAGCGATATTAACGGCGAGAGAATGGAATTCGTGAAAAACCCGAACTATTATCTGGGAGCTCCGAAGATCGACCGTCTGATTCTGCGTGTGACAGATGCGGCAAGCATGCTGGCTGGTCTGATGAACGGCGAGCTGGATCTGATCGGTTATGGATCGATTCTGATCGATGACTGGGATCTGGCAAAGGAACAGGAAAATCTGGTGACGGAATCCATTCCGACTACCTCCTACACGACGCTGATCTTCAACACTGCGAAGGATTACTTAAGCCAGGAGGTTCGTCAGGCACTGAGCATGGCAATCAACCGTCAGGTTCTGGTAGATGCGCTGCTGCAGGGACAGGGCGAGGCGATCATCACCCCGTTTGCCTCCATCAGCCCGTACTACAATAAGGACGTAGAAGTATGGTATGATCCGGACAAGGCAAAAACCATGCTGGAGGAGGCAAACTTCCCGTTTGACCAGACTCTGACCTTCTACATTTCTTCCGGAAACAGCACCACAGAACGCTGCGCCGCCCTGATCGTGCAGGATTTACAGAAGGTTGGCGTAAAGGTTCAGATCGAGCAGGTAGACTTCCCGACTCTGATGAACAATATGCTGGACGGCAAGCATGATATGGGCATCATCGGTTCCGGCGGAACCATGGATCCAAGCGAGAGCCGTGAGATGATCCATCCGGACAGCTCAGTAAACTTCTGTCAGTTAAAGGATACAGAGCTGACCGACATGATTGATGAAGGAAATGCACAGCTGACCTTTGAGGACAGAAAGCCATATTTTGATGAGTATCAGGTAAAGATCAAGGAGCGTTCTCCGATGGCATATCTGTATACGAAGAACAGTCTGACTGCCTACAACAAACGGGTAACCGGAATCGATGCAGCCGATTTCAACGCATTGAACTGGTCGTCCTGGAAGTGGGACGTGCAGTAATTACGGTTCACTGCCTGGTCTGTCATTTTGATGACCGGCCGGGTAAGAATCAGCCAGAACAAGAGAAGAGGGATAGTTTATGGATTCATTGCTTTCAGTGAACGGTTTGCAGGTTCAGTTTCAAACGAAAAAAGGAATTAACACGGCAGTAGACGGCATCAGCTTTTCTGTAGGAAAGGGTGAGATTCTGGGAATAGTAGGTGAGTCCGGATGCGGAAAAAGTGTGACCAGTCTCTCGATTCTGCGGCTTCTGGGGAGTAATGCGGTGATTTCTCAGGGAAGCATTCGGCTGGATGGCAGGGAGCTGTTAACCTTATCCGAAGAAGAAATGTGCAGGATCCGGGGAAACGAGATTGCCATGATTTTTCAGGATCCGATGACAGCATTGAATCCAACCATGACCATCGGAGACCAGCTGACGGAGCCGCTGATTGTTCATCAGGGCTACAGGAAAAAGGACGCCTGGAAGGAAGCGGTCGAGGTGCTGAAAAAGGTCGGCATTGCGGCTCCGGAAAAACGGATGAAGGAGTATCCGCATCAGCTTTCCGGCGGTATGCGCCAGAGAGTTATGATTGCCATGGCGGTGTCCTGTGCGCCGAAGCTTCTGATTGCAGATGAGCCGACCACAGCGCTGGATGTAACCATTCAGGCGCAGATTCTGGAGCTGATGCTGGATCTCCGTCAGAAAATGAACACCGCGGTGATCCTCATTACCCACGACATGGGTGTGGTGGCAGAGACGGCAGATCATATTCTGGTGCTTTATGCCGGAAAAGTGGTGGAGTACGGATCGGTCAAGGACATTTTCAATTCACCGAAGCATCCGTATACCCAGGGATTGTTAAATTCTATTCCGCCTCTTGAGGAGGATGTGGCGGTGCTGAATACGATCGAAGGCACCGTGCCGGGACCGGGGCAGATGCCGAAGGGCTGCCGTTTCAGTCCGAGGTGTCCTTATGCCGCAGAGCGCTGCAAAGAAAAGCAGCCGGGAATTTATCACGCAGGCGGCGCTATGGTAAGCTGCTTTAAGTATGAGGGTAGTCAGCATGAAGAATGAGAATCCGATTTTACTGGAGACAAAGGACTTAAGAAAATATTTTACCGGAAAAAAGGGACTGTTTAATCTGCATCCCCCGGTGGTGAAGGCTGTAGATGATGTGAGCCTGACCATCCGCCGCGGTGAGACGCTGGGGCTGGTGGGGGAATCCGGCTGCGGAAAATCCACCCTGGGACGGACCATTTTAAAGCTGATTCCCATGACCTCCGGGCAGGTCCTTTACGGCGGCGAGGATATCGCTGCCTATGATAAAAAACAGATGTGGGAAATGAGGAAAAAGATGCAGATCATCTTTCAGGATCCCTACAGCTCTTTAAATCCACGTATGACGGTGTACGACTTAGTCAGCGCACCATTGGAGGTTTACGGAATCGGTACACCTGCAGAGCGCAAGGAGATGGTAATTTCCATCTTAAACGATGTGGGCCTGGACCGGCAGTATTTGAATCGCTTTCCGCACGAATTTTCCGGCGGCCAGAGACAGAGGATCGGTATTGCCCGCGCCCTGATTCTGAGTCCGGAGTTTGTGGTCTGTGATGAGGCCGTATCTGCGCTGGACGTATCAGTCCGGGCACAGGTGCTGAATCTGATGAAGAAGATGCAGGAAAAACGGAACCTGACGTATCTGTTTATCTCCCATGATCTGAGTGTGGTGCGCCATGTCAGCGACCGGGTGGCTGTAATGTATCTGGGAAGCGTGGTGGAGATCGCAGGCAAGCAGGAGCTTTACGGAAGGCCGCTGCATCCTTATACGCAGGCGCTGCTTTCTGCCATTCCGATTCCGGATGCGAACCGGAAACGGAACCGCATGATCCTGGAAGGAGATGTACCCAGTGCATACAACCCTCCTTCTGGCTGCAAGTTCCATACCAGATGTCCGTATGCTGTGGAGCGCTGCCGCACAGAGGTGCCGAAGCTTCACGAGGCAGGAGAAGGGCATCAGGTAGCGTGTCATTTGGCGGAAAATCAGAAATAAATGAAAAACAAATCGGGATGATACCGCGAAGCATTCGGCGGCACGGATCGTGTATGCTCCCGTCTTTGCAGTGGGTATCATGAAAGGGGAAAGAACAGAAAAATGGCGGCAAATTTTGGCGTGGAGCATCAAAATGTGCCGCCATTTTTCTGTCTTTTCAGCTCAGCGATACCGAACGGCTCCGACAAGTCGTGTACGCACGATCCGTGCCGCCGGACAGTTCTGGAAGTACTTTCTGATTTGGAAAGGAGCAGGCAAATGGTTTATGCGGAAATGATTGGTTGAAAAGGAGGAAGAGATACTATATAATTTTTAAGGAAAGCATCTGATTCAGCCA
>JBJELD010000028.1:0-68475 GCA_051878975.1 Candidatus Caccovicinus sp. | reverse complement strand
AGCACTGCTCTGCGTCTGCGGTGCGATCTGCTCCTTCACGCTGGTTCCCTTGCGTAAAGAGAGGATACCGTCTGCCTCATAGTCGGTAACGGCACTCTTATCACTGGTGTACATAGCAACGTTATAGCTCTCATTGTTGTAGCTGGTCGAATCGTAAATCTTGATATCCGTACAGGAGTTGGAGTCAAAGCCCTTCGCCTTGTTTTCATAAGCAATGGAGTTCTTCAGCTTATGATTGCCCGGCATGTTGGAGCCGCCCATCTTGAAGCCGTTTCCGTTTCCTGCGTCCAGAAGCGTTGCATTGGAATCGTAGGTCAGGGTGCCGTCCTCATCACAGTAAATATCGGAGAAGCTCCAGTTTGCCTTGGTGCTGTCTGCCGGAGTCAGAAGATAACCGTTCCGGTAAGCAACGGAATTCTGAATCGTCACGGCTCCGATCGAGCCGGTTGCAACTTTTGCAAAGAAGTCCCAGCCGTCATCTGCATTGTAAGCGGCGATACAGCCGTCAAATACATTGCCTACGCCGGAGGTCAGCTTGGCTGCAAATCCGTCCGCATCCTCCATTGCTTCATCTGCATTATTCATGGAGGTACAGTTCAGGATCGTGTTGTAGCTCGGCCACTTCTCAATGGTCTCAGCGGAGGAACCAGAAACCTGCAGACCGGTATTTCCGTTGTTATAGAAGTTCATGCGTTCCAGGATGCAGTAGCTTCCGGACAGCTGCATGCCCTTCACACCGTCCTTCGTTCCGGTAATGTTGATAAAGCTGAAGTTCCAGTAGTTGCCCCATGCAGTAAGGCCGCTGCCGCTTCTTCCGAAGTCCAGAGTTGCGTAGCCGCCGTCGCCGGTCACGAGAATCGGCTCATTTTCAGAACCGTCACGTCCGCGTGCCACGGTAAGGCTCTTGCCGCTCATATCATACTTGCCTGCCTGAAGCAGAATGGTCTGCCCTGCCGTTGCATAATCCAGTGCAGTCTGGAAATCTACTGCATCGTCATAGCTGGTACCGTTATTGGCAGCTGCACCGTCCGGCTTTACATAAATGGTACTGCCATTTCCCAGGGTACGCTTCGTAACAGTCCTTGTGATCTCCGCCATTTCATAGGAGGAAAGCTCCTCAAATGCAGATGGACGATAATCCGGATCCGGGGTAAATTCTACCTTGAAGGTACTGGAGTCAGCCTCAGTCGGCATCGTATAGGCCTTGCTGAACTCCGCACCGGCGGTAATCTTTACATTTTGATCTGCCAGAACGCCATCCTGATAAATCACTGCGGTACCATCTGCATTTGCCTTAAATACCAGTGTGTAAGTATTCTCTGCACAGGTGGCCGGACTGGTGATCTGATACTCCGGTTCAACCAGAAGGGTCTCCTGCGGCATCCAGTTGGAAGCATTCCAGCTGCTGGTGGTAAATTCAATATTGGAGAAGGTTACGTTCATACCGCGGGCAGCCGCAAAGCCCACATATGCCTTCTCTGCATCCTGAACCAGCATCGGATCACTCAGCTCGCTGTAGCTGGTTACCGTCTGTGCATCCGCATCAGCTGCCGGAATATACAGAATATGTTCGCCCAGCTTGTCGCCTGTGCTGCCATCTGCCAGAATTTCATACTGAGAAGTAATATACGCATAATCCGTCTTTTCCAGACTTACCCGGTAAGTTGCGCCCTGCTCAACCTTGGTACCGTTCTCGTCGAAGCCCTGACGGTAAACCTTATAGTCAGGAGCATCATCCAGATTTGCCGGATTCCGGATACCGGTGTAGTCACGCACACCGATCATATCTTTGACCTCGGCCGCGCCGTTCATGGCATCGCTCGGAAGCTTGGTGGCCGTAACCGATACCAGGTTGGATAAAAAGCTGGCTGTTTCGCCATGATTGCCGATCATATCACGGATCATCACTGCGAAGCCTTCCTGGCCATCCGGTGCAGGATTCATGTAGTCAATGGTTACATCCGCCTGCAGACGGAAATTCTCTTCTGCCGGATTAATGGTGGTATAGTACAAGCTGATACCGTCCGCAGGCGAGTCAGCAACGAACTTTCCGCCCTTCTTGTCTATGCTGCCTTCTGCATTGTAGGTACAGGAATTCAGAACAACCGTACCATCAATGGCGGATCCTTCTCCGATGGTGTTGACCGATGCGGAAGAGGAAGCTCCGAAATAAGTAAACTTCCATACCTTTTCTGTGTCACCGCTGCTCCAGCCATCTACACCGGAAAGATCAATCGGCACGGCAAGCAAAAATTCCGGCACCCAGCCGACCAGGTAATCATCCAGTCCATCCGTTCCGGCCAGTGCTTCTGCTTCTGCCTTGCTCAGACGGAAGGTCAGGTCGGAGGTGGAATAGCTGGTGTAGAAGAAATTGGACTGATCTGCCGCATATTCCGGATTCAGAATGTAGTTTCCGTATTCACGGAAGGTTGCATTCTCCGGCTTCACACCGCTCATTTCATACCAGCCGTCCGGATTCATGGTTCCGTCTTCAATGGCCGTTGCGATAAACGTTACCGCTGCTGCAGTCCCCCACGGACGTCCGAAATAACCCGGCGTTACCTGGTAGCCGTCTGCATCATTTGCAGTAACTGTACAGCCGCGGAACAGATAATCGCCGCGGGTTGCGGTAATGTACCCGGCCTTGCTGCTGCCGCCGGTATAACCAAGCCACCGCAGTTCACAGTTGTCGAAGATACACTTCGTTCCGGTGTTGCCGAAGATATAGTCCGTCTGACCGATAATCGTACAGTCGCGGTAATACTGTCTGCCGGTACCGGTATATAAAGTATCCTGGCTGCTTAAGAAAGTACACTGATAAAATTCCGCCTGATCAGCATCGCATACCAGTGCCGCTGCACGCTCTACATTTTTGGTATCTGCCACATCCAGATCGGTACTGATACGATCCCCCAGGGATCCGGATACGCTCTGACCGTATTCTTCCGCAGTAATCACCTCTGCGCCGTCTTCGATCTCTTCGTCGGTGACATACTGATTAAAGGTATTGATAAACTGAATGCCTTCTGCGCTGAAGCCGGCTGCCTTGCTCTGTAAGTTAACCGTGGCCCCCCACTTCACTGCAAAGTTCTTTTCAAACTGATCATTAGCCGCTTTCTGATCAAAGTAACCGTTGCTGCCGATGCTGTAATATTTGTAACCGATGCCGTAATACCAGCGGATCGTCGGTTCCACACCCTCGGCGGCTTCCAGTTTGATATTCGGTGTATTAATGATAACCTGCTCGAAATAATCATCATCACACAGCACGATGGTTACATCGTCGTCCTCTTCGCGGTCCATGGCTGCTGCAGCCGCTACCGCTTCACGGATGGTCGGGTAATCACAGCCCGCCCTGCTTCCTACCAGGAGCTTCGCCTGATATTCCGAAGAATAGACGGTTTCCGGACCATAGAACCAGACGTCATTGCTGATCGCTTCACCCTCAATTCCGGTTACCTCTACATGATCATAAACCTCGTAGCTGCTGTCGCTCACATCTGCAGAGGCCGTATAGGTTCCGTTTTTCAGCTCAACCGTGTAAGCACCGTCAGTTACCTCTGCCTCAACCGCTGCTCCGCCGGCATCGGTATAAACCAGCTTCTCAACCGTCACCCCCTCCGGAAGTCCCTGAATGGAACCGGAAACCGAATGAACCGGAGCCGGTGATACCTGAATCGTGATGGAATCCGGAGTGGATTCGGTCAGATCAACCTCTTCCAGATCAATGATCAGCTGCGGGCTGTCAATGGTAACGGTGTACACATAGCCGGTCGTCAGCGTAATCTCTTCTGCGTCGGCGCCGACCGTCACGTCATCGGTAATGCCGTTGGAGAAAGTGATCTTCGCTTCTCCCAGTTCTTCGCCTTCCAGGGTCAGCGGGATCGTTGTGGCCACCTTGGGAAGCTCATAAACGAAGCCTGCAAACTGCAGCTTGGAACCAGTACAGTAAGTATATACCACATTGCCTTTTTCCACAGAAACGGTACGGACAAGCTCGCCGCCGTCACCAGAAGCAACTACCTCATTTTCAGCGGTGGTTTCTTCGATCGACTCCGCTACGCTCATGTAGAAGGTTTTGCCTGCACTGCAGATTCCGTAAAAAGTGATCGTGCCGTCATCCGGTGCAATCACATACATCGCCGCATCGCCGTCCAGCGGAATTTTGTTCACCGGTTGCGGATTAACCGAACCCTGAACCGTATAATACTTCTCTCCATTATAGGTAATCGAGTTGGTCTTTGCTGCCATGTCGCTCATGGAATACACATACGGATTCTCCTGCTGCATCCCCTTTTTTACAGAAGTTTTTCCGTCTTCGTTAAACCAGATCTCGAATGGCTCGCCTTCTTCCTCGTCCTCCAGGTCAAGCAAAGCAACCGACGGTGTTGCGGTCCTCTGACGAACAACCGAACCGCCCGATGCGCCGGACGAAGAGCCCCCCGACGAGCCGGAGGAAATGCTGCCCGATGCACCGGAGGAACCGGCATCGGACGGAGAAGCGGATTCTTTCGAACTTTCTTCCCCGGAATCTTCCGAAGCATCAGAAGCAGAAGCCAGCTTCCCGCTGCCGCCCATAGCTGCAAGAGCACTTCCGGAAATTCCCGTCAGGTTTCCTGCAGCCAACACAATGGTCAGCAGAACGGCCATTGAGCAGCGCATTTTCCTAAACATTTTCTTTGAAACTTTCATATTTTTTCGCCTCCTTTGTACTCATCATACAATATTTGTAAAATTTTTCAACAAAAAATGTACATTTTTATAATATTTGTTTATTCTTACAAAAAATTCCCTGCTGAATTGTACAATTTCCCCCTATTTCATTTTGTGTTTTCTGTCAAAAAAAAACGCTGACAGGCCGATGACTGCTCATCTGCCCGTCAGCTGAAAAAGGAAATTACCAGCGAAAATACTCCCTGTTCATAGTTTATACTCATGCTGCCTCCGTATTTTTCCACAAGCAGTTTCATTTTTCCGTTTTTCCATCCGTTTCTTTTTTTCTGCTTTATTTTCTATTATAAAACACCTCATGGAAAAATTCCATGAGGTGTTCAAATATCATCGGTTATCTTTTTTCTTTGCGGCTCCACTCCGCCAGCTCTTCATCGGTACATTTTACATAATGGGTTCCCTCCACCAGATGATAGGTTCCCTTGTTATAGTCCATTCCGGAAGTCCGGTAATCATAGCTTTCTGCCACCCGGTTCTTCTCCACCACCGGGTTCGGAGCCGGAATTGCGGAGAGAAGGCTTCTGGTATAAGGGTGTACCGGATGTTCGAAAATTTCGTCTGTAGTTCCGGTTTCCAGAAGATGGCCCAGGTGAAGCACACCGATCCGGTCAGAAATATACTTGACCATAGACAGATCGTGGGCAATGAACAGATAGGCGGTTCCGGTTTCTTCCTGGATATCCTTCATCAGATTCACCACCTGTGCCTGAATGGAAACATCCAGCGCGGAAATGCATTCATCTGCAATGATCAGCTTCGGATTCATAATCAGTGCCCGGGCAATGCCGACTCTCTGGCGCTGGCCGCCGGAAAACTGATGGGGATAACGGCTGGCATGTTCCGGAGCAAGTCCTACTTTTTTCAGGATATTCTTCACCTTTTCGTCCCGCTCAGCCGCACTTTTGCACATATGATGAATGTCCAGGCCCTCGCCGATGATATCCTCCACTTTTTTTCGCGGATTCAGGGAAGCCATCGGGTCCTGAAAGATCATCTGCATCTGGGTGCGCAGCGCATTGCTGTCAGATTTGCTCATCCGGCCGCTGATGTCCATTCCGTTGAACCGGATGGTTCCGGCCGTCGGATTGTAAAGGCGGATGATGCTTCTTCCGATTGTGGACTTTCCGGAACCGGATTCTCCCACCAGCCCGTAGGTTTCGCCCGGATAGATCTGAAAGGATACATTTTCCACAGCTTTTACCGTGTAGCTGCTGCTGATTTTAAAATACTGCTTCAGCCCTTCCACGGTCAGGATCGGTTCTGCATTATAATTCACTGCCATAGCCCTTTGCCTCCTTCTTCATTCGCTCGATCCGCGCCTTCAGCTCCTCCGGCATCTCTACCTTCGGTGCTCTCGGATCCAGAAGCCAGGTAGCTGCGTAGTGCGTATCGGTAATCGGAAACATCGGCGGCTCCGCCTTGTCATCCACCTCCAGCGCATACCGGTTGCGCGGTGCAAACGCATCTCCGGTCTTCTCATGCAGCAGGTTTGGCGGAGAACCGGGGATGGTATACAGGCGCTCATCATCCGTATCCAGATCCGGCATTGCCGAAAGCAGGCCCCAGGTGTAAGGATGGCGCGGATCGTAAAAGATCTCATTGATCGTTCCTTTTTCTACGATCTTTCCGGCATACATCACGTTGACGTAATCGGCCACCTTTGCAACCACGCCAAGATCATGCGTAATATAGATGACGGAAATGCCTCTCTCCTTCTGCACTCTCCGGATCAGCTCAATGATCTTGGCCTGAATGGTCACATCCAGCGCGGTCGTCGGCTCATCACAAATCAGCAGATCCGGATTACAGGCCAGTGCAATTGCAATCACGACTCTCTGGCGCATACCGCCGGAAAGCTGATGCGGATAGTTTTTCATCCGCTTCTCCGCATCCTCGATTCCAACCTCCTTTAAAAGCTCCACCGCCCGATTCCAGGCCTCCTTCTTCGGCGTCTTGAAATGCCAGATCATGCCTTCCATAATCTGCTTACCGATCGGCATGGTTGGATCCAGGCTGGTCATAGGATCCTGAAACACCATGGCAATACGCTTGCCGTTGATGTGCCGGCGGATCCATTTCTTGTCCTTCGTCAGAATATCCACCGTCTCCGGCGTACCGTCCTCATGATGATAGCAAAATTCGATGGTTCCCTTATTTACCGCAGCATTGGAGGCCAGAATGCCCATGGCCGCCTTCATGGTAACAGACTTGCCGGAGCCGGATTCGCCTACGATGGCAACGGTCTCTCCCTTAAACAGGTCAATGTTCACGCCGCGGATGGCATGAACCAGGCCGGCCGTCGTCTTAAAGGTGATGTCCAGATCCCGGATCTGAAGAATTTTTTCTTTTGACTCTGCCATTGTCTGTCACCTCACATTTCTTTCATTTTCGGATCAAGTGCTTCACGCAGTCCGTCCGCAACCAGGTTAAAGCTGAGCATCAGAAGCGCCATGACCAGGATCGGCGGAATAATCTGATACGGATGGGTAGTAAAGCTGTTAAAGCCTTCGGAAATCAGAGAACCGAGCGAACACTGGGGAACCGGAATACCAAGTCCGACAAAGCTTAAGAACGCCTCGGTAAAGATTGCCGTCGGGATAGAAAACATTACCTGTGTGATGATCGGGCCGATAATGTTCGGCAAAACCTCACGGAAAATGATAAAGAAGCTGCCTGCTCCCAAGGTCCGGGAAGCCAGCACAAACTCCTGCTCCTTTAATTTCAGCATCTCTGCTCTGGCAATCCGGCTCATGCCCACCCACTCGGTCAGCATCAGCGCAAAAATGATCGTAATCATGCCCGGCTGCAGTACCAGAAGAAGCAGCGTCACAATCACCAGCCTGGGGATTCCGTTTGCCACCTCCAGGAAACGCTGCATGATCATGTCGACCTTTCCGCCGAAATATCCGGAAATCAGACCGTAGCTCATGCCGATCACCATATCAATGATGGCCGCCGCGACTGCAATGATCAGAGATACCCGTGCACCGGACCAGGTACGGGTCCAGATATCACGTCCGAAGTTGTCACTTCCGAACCAGTAATACACATCATCCAGTCCTTTTTCCTTGTAATAATTGATCTCCTTGGAACCGGAGGTCGTACTCATGGTCTCGCTTCCATCAAAAATACCGTATTTTTCCAGCACCTTGACTCTCGGCGCAAAGTTCTTCTGACTCAGCGTCTGAGCCGAGTAGGTATATTCATTCATACCCGGTCCGATCACAGCCATGATCGAAATCAGAATAATCAGCACCAGTCCGATCACGGCGCTGATTTTGCGGAAATACCGGATCAGCACATCTTTCCAGAAGCTCTGAGCGGCAAAGTTGGTATCAATGGCGATCTCGCCTGCATTGTCCTTCAGGCAGAAGTCACCGGCGACTGGTACGTAAACTGCCGCCTCCGCTGCAGCAGCTGCTTCTCTTCTCTTTTTCATCCGCATATCAGTCACTCTCCTTTGTCAGACGGATTCTCGGATCAATGATTCCGTAAAGGATATCCACCACCAGCATGATTCCGATATACATGGCCGAGTAGATAAAGCTTAAAGCAATGACCACGTTGTAGTCATTGGACTGAATCGCCGTTACCAGAAGGCTTCCTACACCCGGAATCGAGAAAATTTTTTCTACCACCAGAGAACCGGTCATCAGATCCACGATCAGCGGTGCCAGCACCGTAATGATCGGAATCAGCGCGTTCCGCAGCGCATGCTTAAAGATCAGTGCCGCGCCGGAAATCCCCTTGCTCTCTGCCAGCAGCATGTAATCGCTTCCCAGAACCTCCAGCATCTCGCTTCGGGTAAACCGGGCAATGCTGGCCATGGTAAACATGGAGAGGGAGATACTGGGCAGAACGCTGGAGCTGGTCGCCGCCTTGGCCGTATAAAGCATGGGGAACCACTTCAGCTTGAATCCAAGCGTATAGCTTAAGGCCAGCGCAAACACGTAGGAGGGCACCGACACACCGATTACTGAGATCACCGTTGCCAGAGAATCCCAGATCGTGTCATGCTTCAGTGCAGCAATCAGCCCCAGAATCAGTCCCAGCACAGCGCCGATGGCAACTGCACAGCCGCCGATCCGGATGGAAACAGGAAGTCTGGTCTGAATCAGCTGGGAGATCGGCGTATTCTTTGAGATATTGTAGCTGACTCCGAAATCGCCTTTCAGCATGTTTCCAACATATTTAAAGAATTGTACGACTACTGGCTGATCCAGCCCATACTTTGCATACAGGGCCATACGCTGGTCATTGTTTAATTTCTCATCGTTGAATGGGGAACCTGGCATCAGCTGCATCAGGATAAACAGCACCAGCAGGATTGCCAAAAGCGTAAAGAGAGCGGTTATTATTCGCTTAAGAGTATATTTCTTCACCTTTTGCCTCCTTGCGTTGAAAAGCCGCACTAAAGTCACCCTTAGTGCGGCTGAAATTGGTTTCAATACAATTTTTGTTTGTATTACTCAGCCTTAACGGTGTTCTTGTAAACACGGTTAAGTGCAACCGGGTGGAACTCAACTCCAGAAACCTTGGAAGACATCATTTCTGCATTGCACTGGGTATAAAGCGGGAAGATCACGGCCTCATCCATTACGATCTTTTCCGCGTCATACAGTCTTGCCCAGCGGCCTTCTGCATCGGTGCAGAGATCGCCGGTGGTGCACTCCGCAATGATTGCATCATACTCATCATTGCTCCAGAAGCCATAGTTGTTGGAATTGTCGGTTACCCACATGCCAAGGTAGGTCATCGGATCTGCATAGTCCGGACCCCAGCGGGTTAAGCCTAACTGGAAGTTGCCGTTCTGCATATCCTCTACTCTCTGCTTCTTCGGCTCAACCGTCAGATTTACGGTCAGACCCGGAAGTGTGGTCTCCCACTGCTCCTTTAATACCTGAGCTACCTTCTGAGGTGCGTCATCTGCATCCACGACCATGTCCAGAGTCAGCTCGGTAATGCCTAATTCCTCAAGACCCTTGGTCCAGAAATCTGCAGCCTTGTCCGGATCATATGCACATACATCTGCAAACATTTCCTGATCCTCCGAGAAATCGGAACCGTCAGGACCTGCTGCAAACTGCATCGGAACAGCAGTAAAGGTCGGTGCAGAACCATCCTTCAGCACGTCAGCGGTAATCGCCTCACGGTCGATCGCAAAGGTCATCGCCATGCGGACATTTAAGTTTGCAAGCTCCGGAACACCATCCATATTCGGGCTGACATACCATAAGTAGCCGGCGCCGATGGTCGTAAATTCCGGGTCATCCTTAACCTGATCCACCTGCTCACCATTTACCAGAGTGATATCCAGATCGCCGGTCTGATAGCTCATCAGAGCCTGCTGGGAATCCTGAATAACCTGATAGTTCAATCCGGCCAGCTGTACGCGGTCTGCATCCCAGTAGTCCGCGTTCTTGGTCAGATGGAAAGCGGTAGCTGCCGGCTCATAGGAATCCAGAACGAAGGCGCCGTTGGAAAGGGTGGTCTCCGGGCTGGTAGCGAAGGTATCGCCGCAGGATTCAAAGAATGCCTGATTTACCGGATAGAAGGTCGGGAAGTACATTAAGGACAGGAAATAGCTGACCGGTACGTTTAAGGTCACTTCCAGAGTCTTATCGTCAATAGCCTTTACGCCAAGCTCGCTCTTATCCTTCTCGCCTGCAATGATCTCTGCAGCGTTCTGTACCTGACCGATATCGCTTAACATATAAGCATACTCAGAGGCAACTGCCGGATCAACGGCTCTCTGCCATGCAAATACGAAATCTGCCGCCGTTACCGGCTCACCGTTGCTCCACTTTGCATCACGAAGATGGAAGGTGTAGGTCTTGCCGTCCTCAGACAGGTCATAGCTCTCTGCGATTGCAGGAACTGCCTGGCCGTCGGCATCCATCTGCATCAGGCCGTCAGTATAATCCGCGATTACCTCAAATGAAGTTCCGTCGGTTGCCTGCTGCGGGTCCAGTGACTGTACTGGTGTTTCCAGCATAATGTTCAGGTCTTCGCCTGAAGCAACAGCTTCAGCAGGAGCCGCTTCCGTGGAAGCCTGGGCATCTGCAGAAGTTTCTGCGCCTGCAGCTGCAGTGGTGTCAGCAGATGGTGCGGAAGAACCGCCGCAGCCGGTCATGCTGAATACCATTGCTGCAGCTGTCAGAACTGCGATTGCAGCTTTGGTTTTTCTCATAATAACATCCTCCTTTTTTTGCTGCTTGCTCCATGTACAGAGGAGCAATGACCCTGTGCATGGAAAAAACAACGCAAGGGCGGCAGGTAAATTTTCACGCTCCCTTGCGTTGTTTAGCAGTATAGCACAGTAGTGCAGAAAAATCCAGTAGTTTTTCGTCTTAATCCGCTTTTTTGCCTGCTTTCCGCCCTTTTTCTCATTTTTTCCGCCTCTCACCGGCAGATTTTTTTGATGCAGCTCTTTTACAGCATCAAAAATTCCGGTTTCTCCTCCTGTCCGCAGTAGGAGATTACATATTCGTTGTCCCACAGCTTCTGTGAAAATCTCCAGGAAGGCGCTTTCGCAGCCTCCTGCCCTCCTGCAGCCGGCTTTAAAAAGGACACACAGACCGATCCGGACGGAAAGCTGCATTCGACACCGGTAAAATCCATTGCCAGACCGGCTCCCGTCGCCTTTGCACAGCTTTCCTTTAAGGTCCAGATCCGGAAAAACTCCAGATCCCGCATATTCTCCGGGCAGCCCTCCAGCCATCCCCGCTCCCGGTCCGTCAGAATCCGTCTGGTTGCATGAAGGCGGGCCGGGCGGATTTTTTCCACATCCACTCCCAGCTCGGCGTTCCCCAACGCACAGACTGCCATATTCCCACTATGACTGATATTAAAAAAGACCTGCGGATATGCGGCAAGAAACGGTTTTCCCCGCTTATCCCGTTTGATTTCCTTCTCCGGATCCGCAAGCTCCAGACCATATTCCAGCTTCAGGGCATCCCAAAGAAGCAAGAGCCCGGCTTCATGCTCGCTCCGGTATTTTTCTTTTCCGCCTGCGCCTTCCGGGGCGGAAAATTTTCTAAGATAGATCATGTTAACGGTTTCCTCCATCTTAAAAGCCGCCTGGAGATCGGTTCATATACCGCCTCCAGCACACAGCCGATTCCAAGGGCCATTACAAACGACAGTACAGACAGGGCAAGCCAGCAGCCCCACCCCTTCGCTCTCCCGGCTGTCCAGCCTGCAATCCAGTTCTGCGTCAGACCGTGCATCAGATAAATATAAAAAGAACGGCGTGCCAGAAACTGAATGACCGGAGCAAACCGGTCTGCAAACGTTTTTCCATAAGTGGTCACAGCCAGATAAACCGCCATGGTCATGGAGATCATGGTCAGAGAATAGTTGTGAAGCGCCGGATTTTCCCGCTCCCAGAAACCGACCTCCCAGGCAGACACCAAAAAAGCAAGCACCCCCGCCAGGATCAGCCGGTTCTTCTGCCCTCCGGACAGCTCCAGGCTGTCCAGAAGATACCCGAGGACACAGTAAAACACCCAGCTGTACAGCGGATAGGAGGTAAACACCATCTCCAGCTGAAAAATCTGATACAGATTCTGTACAAAAAAGAATACAATGGTAACTCCCACAAGCACCGCCTTCTCCTGCCGGCTCAGATGCGCAAACATCCGCGCCAGAAACGGTACCGCCAGGTAAAATCCTGCCAGCGCATATACAAACCACAAATACCCCTGGATATGACTCTGAAGCAGATCCTTTCCGAACCTTTTCCAGAAGACGGCCCCCATCCCCGCCCTGCCGTAAACATACACATCATAAAACAAGGATGCCGCCAGCACCGGAATTCCGATCTTTACAAACCTCTTCCAGTAAAAGCGGCCGATTTTTCCGTCATAATGCTCCAAAAGAAACCGGCCGCTCAGCATAAAAAACAAACCATTGCTGGTAAGCAGAATGGTCCTCACCATCTCATGAAGCCGAAACGCCCGGATATCTCCGGGCAGAACCAGCTCCACCACATTCAGCATATGAACCGCCACTACCATAAAAATGGCCAGAATTTTCAACAGATTATAATTTGCAAGCATCTGTATGATGATCCTTTCTTTTGCGCTTATTTTATTCGCATACCTCTTCCGGAAGCTTTTCTATGGTAAATCGAAGAATCTGATCCTCCTCACCGCTGATGCAGTATTCCGGATAAACCGGAGCGCCCCAGCTGTCATCTCCTCCTACGCCGCGCATGGCGGAATACAGGCAGACGTTGGTATACTGCGGCGAAGCCAGCTCATCCCAATGCGCCGCCAGCTCCAGCTCCTCTGCCGTATATGGAAGCACACTGGACTGGAACGGCCTGCCGGCTTCTGCTGTAAACAACAGGCCGCTTCCTTTCCCGTCCTCCACCGACAGCCATCTGCAGCCGGTGCGGTTCCCGCATTCCTGAGGCATCAGATACGGCGACAGATTTTTTTCCGGCGAAGAGGTGTAAAGGCCAAGCTTTGCTCCCTCCATCCGGTCCGGATAGCATTCCTCCGGCCCATAGCCGTACCAGGAGAAGGACTTCATCCGTCCCGGCAGGCGGAAACGCATTCCGAATACCGGCAGCTGCGGAAGCCCGGCCGCTCCGAAGAAATGCGCTTCCACCCCAATTTTTCCGTCCGGAGTCACCACATATGTCACCGTTGTTTCTGCAGCCGGGGTCACCGTCAGATGATAGGTATACCGGACCGTCACCCGCTCTGCCTCTTCTTTGACCTCCACATCGGTGTTTGCATAACCGAAAAACAGTCCGGCGCTCATCCAGATGTGACTGGAAACGCTGAAATGATTGCCCCGGTCATTATCCGTAGTCGCTCTCCAGTAAACCGGCACCGGCGGCTTGGTGATCCACTCTTTCCCGTCATACCGCAGTGCCACAATGCCGCCGTCAGCCCGTGAAAACAGCACCGTAAAGCCATCTCCGTGCACACCCAGATTCACGTCGCCGTGCACGACCCGCAGCGGAGCAGCTGCCGGCTTTTTCGCTGTCCGGCCGCTGTCCGGACCGGTTCCTTCCAGCCGCTCCGTGCTCTCTCCGAAGGCCTGCTCAAATCCGGCATCCGCCCAGAGTGTCTTCTCCTTCAGCCGCGCCAGCACCCGGTAGGTATATTCTCCGCCCTCCGGCTCCGGAAGCCGGATCCCCAGCTCCTGAAGCGAAAACGCTTTGGTCTCCATGGCGGGAACCGCTGCCTCAAAGCCGTTTTCCGACTGAAGCCTTCCGTCCTTCCAGACCTGATACACAAAGGTATAGACGGAGGTATCCAGAAATCTTGCATCATTCTGGATCACCACCTGGCTCCGGTCCACCGAAAGCTTCAGATCCTGGTACAGGAACTTGACCTCCTGGGCCTTCGGAGAAACGGTACGATCGCAGTACACAATGCCGTTTCCGCAAAAATGATAATCGGTCGGATGATCGGTAAAATCGCCGCCATAGCCATGGATCTCTTTCCCGTCGCAGTCCAGCTTCACAAGAGACTGATCAATATAATCCCAGATAAAGCCGCCCTGATACTGCTCATAGGCCTCCAGATCCGTATATTTCTTCATTCCGCCCAGAGAATTTCCCATGGCATGCATATACTCGCAGGAAATATAGGGTTTTCTCGGATGCCCCTTCAAATAGGCTTCAATCTCCGCCGGCTTCGCATACATCCGGCTTTCCATATCGGAAATCGAATCAAACTCCCGGTTCCAGAACACGCCCTCGTAATGCACCAGACGGCTGTTGTCACGATGATGGAAAAATTCCGTCATGGCCAGAATATCTTCCCCGGCATAGGATTCATTTCCACAGGACCAGATCACCACGGACGGGTGATTCTTGTCCCGCTCCAGCATGGATTTTGCCCGGTCCAGAACACATTCTCTCCATTCCGGCAGACTTCCCGGCACATTCCAGGAGGGTTCACAGGCCCCCATCTTCTGCCAGGAGCCGTGGCTTTCCAGATTTGTCTCATCAATCAGATAAATGCCGTATTCATCGCAGAGCTCATACCATCTGGTCTGGTTCGGATAATGGCAGGTGCGGACCGCATTAATATTATGCTGCTTCATAAACCGGATATCCCACAGCATATCTTCTTCCGTCACGGCACGGCCCCGGCGCAGATCAAACTCATGGCGGTTCACTCCCTTGAAGAGGATCCTCTTGCCGTTGATCTGCATCACGCCGTTTTTCATTTCAAAGCGGCGGAAACCGATTTTCTGCGGAATCATTTCCAGCAGCTCCCCGCTCTGCGCATGAGTAACCGTAACAACAAACGTATATAAATACGGACACTCCGCACTCCAGCTGTGTACCTCCGGAATGCCCTCCAGCGCAGAAAAGGAAACCTTTCCTCTGCCATGATGCGGTCTCTTCCCTGCCGGAAATACACATACCGAATTGCCTTCCCGGTCAAACAGCTCCGCCTGGATCAAGGCGCCCGGTCCGTCCTCCGCCGAGGTCAAAGTCAGCTCTGCTTCCAGGGTTCCCGTTTTGTAGTCATCCTTCAGATCGGCACGGACAAACAGATCCAGCACATGAAAGGCCGGAATTGCATACAGATAAACCTCCCGGAAAATTCCGGAAAAGCGGAAAAAGTCCTGATCCTCAATCCAGCTGGCGCTGCTCCGCTTATAGACCTCCACTGCCAAGCGGTTCGGTCCTTCAGACGGATCCCTCTTTAAATATGGAGTCAGTTCAAATTCCGACGGAGTAAAGGTATCCTCGCTGTACCCCACAAACTGCCCGTTGCACCATACGTAAAAGGCCGTTTCCACTCCCTGAAAAGATACCGCGATTCGTTTTCCTTTCCATTCAGACGGCACGAAAAACTCCTTCACATAGCTTCCCACCGGATTGTAGGTCCTGGAAATATGAGGCGGGCGAAGCTCATCATGACCGTCCCAGGGATACTGTGTATTGATGTACTGACATTTGTCATAACCCTGGGTCTGAATATGCCCCGGTACCTGAATCTCATCCCATGCGGAAAGATCATAATCCGCCTTGTAAAAATCTGCCTGACGAAGATCCGGATTTTCCGCATAGGCAAACTTCCATGCGCCGTTCAGTGATACGCGCAGGCTCATCTCTCCCCGCTCCATCTCCTCCCAGCTGATAAAATACTTATGATCTGAATGAGCATTCTGGCGGTTTACCCGAAAAATCTCCGGATCCTCCAGCCATTCTAAGCTCCAGGTTGTATTCTCCATAACGCATTCCTCCTCGTTTTCTTCCATAAACTCTGACTGCTTTTCCAATCATACTGCTTCTATTTTACCAAAATCCTCTCGAACCTTCCATAAAAAAACTTCCGATAGCATGCATTTTTCTATCTCCATTTTTGCTTCATCCGACACCGGCGGCATAAATGACGAGAACGCGACTTGCGGAGCATTCGGTATGACGAAACTGGAAAGACAGAAAAAATGGCGGCAAATTCCGCCATTTTTTCTGTCTTTCCGGCTTATGTGATACCCACTGCAGAAACCGGAGCACGAGCCCATCCGCACCGCCTACCGGATAAAATTCGTATAAATCTTCTGCTCTCCTTCTGGATGACAGACCCCGTTTGCCTTTCCCAGCTCAATACACTTTAACATCCAGGCCATATTATGTCCCAGGTTCCGCATGATCTGCAGCCCTTCCAGATCCTGCTCCACATCTGCCGCACATTTGCCGTGAACCATATTCCAGTAATTGGAGGAAACCACCGGCATCTTGTTGAACAGGAAATACTTGTTCAGCGAATCCAGCGTTGCCGTAGTTCCGGCTCTTCTGGCAGAAGCGATTGCTGCTGCAGGCTTGTAAGCCAGATACTTTCCGCCGGAATAGAACATCCGGTCCATAAAGGACAGAATGGAGCCGTTTGGAGACGCATAGTAAACCGGCGAACCTACAATCAGGCCGTCCGCCTCCCTGGCCTTCTCCACTGCCTCACACAGCGGGTCATCTGTAAAGACACAATGGCCCAGTTTTCCGCAGCCGCCGCAGCCGATGCAGCCGTGAATCGCGCCCTTTCCGATCTGTACGATCTCGCTGTCTACGCCGTCCTCCTTTAGCGCTTCCGCAATCTCGCTTAATGCAGTAAAGGTACAGCCCTTCTCATTCGGGCTTCCGTTAATCATCAAAACTTTCATGGTTCTTCTGCTCCTCTCTGTACTTGTTATTTTTTCTGTTTTCCGCTATCCCAGCATCTGCAGAATATCCGCCCTGGTCAGGCTTGCAAAGGACAGCGTTCCTTCCGCAATGATCTGATCCGCCAGACTCTTTTTGGACTCCTGCAGTGTCATAATATTCTCTTCAATGGTTCCCTTGGTGATCAGTTTAAACACGGATACCTGCTTTTCCTGTCCGATGCGGTGCGCCCGGTCCGTAGCCTGATTCTGAGCCGCCACGTTCCACCAGGGGTCGTAATGAATGACCATATCTGCCGCTGTCAGGTTCAGTCCCGTTCCTCCTGCCTTCAGAGAAATCAAAAATACCGGAACGTCATCGCTGTGGAAAGATTCCACCATCTTCAGCCGCTCTTCCTTGGAGGTACTTCCGGTCAGAGTATAGCATGCAATCTGCTCCTCCTTCAGCCGCTTCTCGATCAGTGCCAGCATCGAGGTAAACTGGGAAAACAACAGGATCTTGTGTCCGCCCTGCACACCGTTCCGGACCAGATCCATGCAGGTATCCAGCTTGGCGGAGCTTCCCCTGTAGTTTTCATAACACAGAAGCGGATCACAGCAAATCTGGCGCAGACGGGTCAGTCCCGCCAGAATCTGCAGCTTCTCGCTGTTGTACGTGCCGTCGCTCTGATTTTCCAGTTCTTCCTTCAGCCGGGCCGCATTGGCCGTATAGAGCTCCTTCTGCTTACCCTCAAACCGGGAATAAACCACCGTCTCCAGCTTATCCGGCAGTTCCTTCAGCACATCCTTCTTGACGCGCCGCAGAATAAACGGACCAATCAGACGCTTTAAATTCCGCAGCGCTTCTCCGTCTCCTTCCTTGACGATCGGCGTCTCATAGGACCGTTTAAATTTCTGGTAGGTAAACAAAAAGCCCGGCATCAGGTAATCAAAAATACTCCACAGCTCACTGAGCCGGTTTTCAATCGGCGTGCCGGTCAGAGCAAAACGGGTCCTTGCACGGATGGCCTTTACCGCTCTGGCACTTTGTGTAGAAGCATTCTTGATAAACTGTGCCTCATCGATTACCTGGAAGCGGAAGGACATGTTCTCATAATACGCCATATCCCGCTTCAGTAAATCGTATGAGGTGATCACCACCTGACATTCCTGCTCCTCCAGCGTTTTTAAGACCTGTTCCCGCTCGGCGGCACTGCCGGCAGCGGTGCAGACCTTCAGCTGCGGCGCAAACTTCTGAAATTCGTTCTCCCAGTTATAGACCAGAGAAGCCGGGCAGACGATCAGAGACGGCTGCAAACCGGAGCCCGCCTCTTCCTGCAGCTGTTTTCCTGCACCTTCATATTCATCCACAAACAGCGAGATAATCTGGACCGTTTTCCCCAGTCCCATATCATCCGCCAGAATTCCGCCGAAGCCATAGGAATCCAGTGTTCTGAGCCAGCGATAGCCCAGCTTCTGATAGCCTCTCAGCACACCCTGCAGACAAAGCGGAACGGCAAAATCGCTGTCCTCTACCGCTTTCATGCCCCGGACCATCGCCTTAAACATCTGATCCCGGTAAAAGGCAATTCCCGGGCCCTCCTTCAATAAGCTGTCCAGATACAGTGCCCGGTAGCCAGGAAGACGAAGGCCGTCCCCCAAAAGCTCTTTCCCCGAAAGCGACAGGCCGTCGCTCAACCGCGCCACAGCCAGAAGGCCGTCATCTTCCAGCTTTAAAAATTCTCCGGATTTTAACCGGTAAAACCGCTTCTTCTGCTGGTAGGCTCCCAGGATCCTGTCCAGATCGCTGCTGGTCAGCTGCCCCATATCCAGCTTGATATCCAGCCATCCGCTTCCCATGGCAACCGACGCCGTGATCTTCGGCGGAGGAAGGATCTTCCATTTCCGAATCGAATCCGAAACCAGAACCGTTCCCAGCTGTGCAAATTCATTGATGCCGTTTTCAATCAGCAAAAACAGCGTCTCCTCATCGTCCCGGATCACCAGTTTTTTCCCGTCCGGATCTTTGTATTTAAAATATTTGGTGATCAGCTGACTGACCCGGAATTCTCCCGGCACATCCCGGCAGACCGTCCGTGGAAGCATTTCATCCTCGATCGGATGAAAGGAAAAATCCCCGTAGGAAAGCGTCGGCTCCATTACCAGCTCCCCCGATTCGCCGGAATCAAATTTAAATTCGGCCTTTAACGGCTCCGGACGGTAGGACTCCCAGTCAATCTCATCCCCTTCAAAAATACAGTACGGCTCGATCTTCCGAAGGACCCGCTCGTAAAACAGCGGAATATCCTTCTCGCTGACGGTCACCGTATTTTTCACGCTGGCGCTCATCTGGTCCACAAAGACACCGAGAATCCGGCTGCACTCCTCATCGCATCGATAGATCCGCTCCTCATCTCCCAGATACAGTCCCTTTTCTCCGAAAAAGATAAACCGTTTCCCGCTCAGAGAAACCGACAGGCCGTCTGCACCGATACGCTTGATCTGCACATGAAACTGTGGATTCTGACGGCATACCAGAAGCTCCCATTTGCCTCTCGTTCCTACCTCGGTCTCCACCTTCTGATTCTCCATAATAGAGAAAAAGCGGTCCCGGTTCTCCCGGTTCAGGGAAAGCTCCCGAAGCGGAGGCTGGGTGTCAAAGGACGAACGCCGAAACTGAGAATAATAATCCCGGTAGGTATTGACCAGCTCTACCACAAATTCCACCAGCGGCCGGCTCTCCGGAGTAAAAGCATCCAGACTGTGGTAAAAAGCAAAGCTTTTCCCGTATTCCACATAAGTGCCGTGGCTCATGGCCTGAGCAAAGGCTGCCAGGTCCTTGACCAGATACTGCCTCTCCCGACCGATTTTAAAATCCACCTTGATTTCCCGGTTCTGCGTCACCACCGAAATTTTCGGAATAAAGGACACCAGCCCGTCCTGTCCTTCCAGCTGAATCTGGGCAACCTCCCGGTTGGTATATTCCCGGATCATGGTCCGCACCTCCTGAGAGGTGTAAACCAGTCCGGAACTCACCCGCTTTGTCTGGTCCGCACTGCCGCCCTGCTTCTGATAGGCTTCCCACACGGCAGCTGCATGGCGGCACATGCCCTTGCAGGAATTTCCCTCCCTGCAGGAACAGGAGTAGTCCCGAACCGAACTACCCCTGCAGTATAACTGTACCCGATATTCCCGGCCCAGCTCTTCCACCTGTGCCTTGACTCCCACCTCGCCTTTCCAGAAGGCGCTGATGGTCAAATTTTTTACGTTCATAACAGGTACCCCCTTGGAATCCCCGCAGCCTACATTCTCTCCGGTGCCTCGAAGCCCAGCACATCAATGCAGGCAGTCAGTACCTCTTTCGCCAGACGAATCAGACCGATCCAGCTTTCCTGCTGCCCGCGGTTCTCCTCCGACAGAATCTTCGTGTCGTGGTAGAAACGGTTGAAATCATTGGACAAATCATAAATATACTGGCAGATCTTATGCGGAGCCTTCTCCGCAAATGCCGTCTCCAGAACATCATTGTATTTGGCAATCTCCAGCATCAGATCCTTCTCCGCATCGGAAGCCGCAGGAAGAATCAAAGCATCATCCAGTGTACCGCCCATCTCCTGATACTTGTTCAGGATCGATTTGATCCGTACGATCGTATACAGAATGTAAGGGCCGGTATTTCCCTCAAAGGAAATAAAGCGGTCAATATCGAAAATGTAATCCTTCGCCGCCTGATTGGAAAGGTCGCCGTATTTTAACGCCGCCAGGCCAACCACCTTGGCGGTCTCCTTCGCTTCCTCCTCGGAAACGGTGCGGTTCTCCATGATACGCTGATAAACGGCCTCGTTGATATCCGCCATCAGATGCTCCAGACGCATCACGCCGCCATCACGGGTCTTGAAGGGCTTGCCGTCCTTTCCGTTCATGGTACCGAAGCCCAAAAAGCTCATCGGCATATCCGGGCGCACATATCCTGCTTTTTTCGCCACACGGAACACCTGTGTGAAATGCAGCTCCTGGCGTTTATCTGCAAGGTAGATATAGGCATCCGGATGGAAATCCTTCTCCCGCTCAATAATAGTTCCCAGATCAGAGGTCGCATACAGCGCGGCTCCGTCGGATTTGCGCACGATACAGGGCGGCAGCTCCTTGGAATCGGCAGGCTCCGCGATATCCACCACCAGCGCGCCCTGGCTCTCGTAGGCCAGCCCTTTGTCAATCAGATCCTGAATCAGTTCCGGGATATAAGGCTGCGCGTCGCTCTCTCCCTTCCACAGATCAAAGGAAACGTTTAGGTTTCCGTAGTTTTTCTTTAAATCCGCCTTGGACACGTTCATGATATGATGCCAGATGGCAGTAAACGGCGCGTATCCCTCCTGCAGCTTTCTCGTCGCCATATGCGCCCGCTCCGCAAAAGCCTTCGACCGGGCTTCTGTTTCGGCGATCTCCTCCTCGCTCATGCCGCAGGCTCTGGCTTCCTCCGCCTTGAACTTTGCCTTCTTATTTGCCGCCGGATAAATATCCTCCAGCTCGCTGATGGTAAAAGGCGCTTCCTCCGGATATGCACCAGAAAAGCTTTCATCAAAGTAGGGCAGATCCGGCTTCCGGTCCCGCAGCTCCTCGATGATCAGGCCCATCTGCAGACCCCAGTCGCCCAGATGCACGTCGCCGATCATGTTGTGGCCCAGCGCACGGCCCATCCGCTTGATGCTTTCGCCAATGACAGCGGATCGCAGATGGCCCACATGAAGAGGCTTTGCCACATTGGCTCCGCCGTAATCCACAATGATCGTCTGCGGCTTTTCAGCTTTGTCCAGGCCCAGTCTCTCATCTGCTGCCATCTGATTCATGTAACCGGCCGTAAACGCTCCGTCCAGCTTCAAATTGATAAAACCGGGCATCACAGCATCACACATGGAAAACATATGGCCTGCCTTCAGCTTTTCCACCACCTCATTTGCAATGTCAATCGGTTTCTTTTTATATGCCTTCGCCGCCGCCAGTGCGCCGTTGCACTGGTACTCGCACAGGTCCGGGCGGTTGGAAAGAACAGCCTTGGCAAATTTTTCTTCGTAGCCGCAGGCTGCGAAAGCGGTTTTTAACTCCGCTTCAATCAATCCCAGAATCTTCTTCATAACGGATCTCCTTTTTCCTCTTCTTATTTTTTCTTCTATCCATCTTAAAACAGCGCTGACTATTAATTATAAAGGATTTTTCCTGAAAAAGCAAGCAAGCCTGCATCCGAAGATGCAGGCTTAGGAATCCTTGTTTTTCTTTTCCTCTGATCCGGCTCCATGCGGACAGACGGATTATGCACGTCCAAGATACTCGCTGGTTCTGGTATCGATCTTGATCTTATCGCCGATGTTGATAAACAGCGGAACGTTGATCTGTGCACCGGTCTCAACGGTAGCCGGCTTGGAAGCGCCGGTTGCGGTGTCGCCCTTGAAGCCTGGCTCGGTATCGGTAACCTCAAGCTCTACAAACAGCGGAGGCTCAATGGAGAATACGCTGCCATTGTAGGAACATACCTTTACCATCTCGTTCTCCTTTACAAACTTCAGAGCATCGCCTACAAGGTCAGAGTTTAATGCGATCTGATCGTAGTTCTCTACGTTCATAAAGTTGTATAAATCTCCGTCAGAATACAGATACTGCATATCTACGCGGTCAATTCTGGCCGCCGGGAATTTCTCGGTCGGACGGAAGGTTCTCTCAACAACGCCGCCGTTAATTACATTTTTTAACTTGGTACGAACAAACGCTGCACCCTTGCCTGGCTTTACATGCTGGAATTCCAGAATCTGAACCACCTGGCCGTCAATCTCTAAGGTAACACCGTTTCTAAAATCGCCTGCTGATATCATAAAGATATTCCTCCTTAAATACGTTCAACTCATTATCTTCTATATTCTAAACGATATCGCTTTCATTTTCAACTATTTTTTGATAATTTCCTGCTTTTTATTACATCATGCTTTTATGAATCGAATTCAGCACGGCAGACAGCTCCTCTGCCCCCATCTGTCCCGGTGCGGAAGCCCGCTCTGCACAGCCAAAGGTCATGCAGGAACCAAAGGTCTCACCGGACAGCCGGCTGATCACACCGTATTCCGACATGGACATGGTAATGATCGGACGGTCCGCATATTGTTCGGCCATCTGCAAGGTCACCGTCAGCAGCCGCAGTACGTCCATGCGGGTCTGCGGCATCACCGCCAGCTTCGGGATATCGGCGCCCAGCTCCTGCATCCGGCGCAGGCGTCTGAGCATTTCCTCCTCCTCCGGTGTCCGGTAAAAATCATGGCTGGACATGATCACCTTGATCCCGCACCCATGAGCCTCCCGAACCAGCTGTTCTGCCGCCTCATCCCCGGTAAACAGCTCCACATCTACAAGGTCTGCCTTGCCGGAATGAATCACATCCAGATTCACCGCCAGATAGTCGGAACCGGAGATCACGGCTCTGCCGCCTTCCCGCTCTGTGCGGACCGTAAAAATGACCGGTATTTCTGCTCCCAGCCACTGCCGCAGCGCAGTCAGAACCCGCACGACCTCGTCCGGCTGATCCAGCTTTTCATACCAGTCTGCTCTCCACTCTACCAGATCGACCGGCAGACTCCGGATATCCTCGGCCGCCTTTTGGATCTCCTCTTCCGTAGTTCCCACAATGGGAACACAGAGCTTCGGTCTCCCCGTACCTAATGTCAAATTTCGAACCTTTACCGGTGTTATCATATCAACACTCCTTTTACTTCATTATTCTTGTTTCCGCAGAAAAATCGGTCTGTCTGGGCTCGTCCGGATGCGATCTCCGATAGGCCCACAGAACAGGCTTTTCCAGATATCGCTTCAGCACAATCTGAATCTCCTCCTTCGGATTCATGGGGGATACCAGAATGCTGAAAAGACCGGCACGGTTGGCCCCCCAGATGTCCGTAAACAGCTGGTCACCAATTGCCACGGTATGATCCCGGTCCGTTCCCATCAGCTGCATGGATTTCTGGTAGCCCTTCACGCCGGGCTTTCCGCCCTTGAACACATAATGGGCTCCTACCGCCTGAGCAAATGCCCGGACCCGCGGCTCCTTATTATTGGAAAGAAGGCAGGTTTCAAACCCCAGCCTGTCAAACTGCTTAAACAGCGCTGCCGCCTTCTCATCTGCCGGAGCATTGTGAAAAGCCAGCGTGTTGTCCACATCAAAAATCAGTCCGCGCACTCCTTTTTCCGCCATTTTTTCATACGGCAGACCATACGCACTGTCCGCCCACAGATCGGGATAAAATTGTTTCCAAAACATGTATCGGCTCCCTGCTTTCTTCTTCGTTTTTCTGACTGACAGGCTGCTTCCTATTTTTTCAGCAGCTTGCTGATCTCTTCCACGAAAGTATTTACATCCTTGAATTCCCGGTACACGGAAGCAAAACGTACATATGCCACCTCATCCAGTTCCTTGAGCTTCTTCATCACCAGCTCGCCGATCACGGTGGTCGGCACCTCTTTTTCTTCCATATTAAAAATCCGGTTTTCAATCTCATCGATCATGGCATTGATCTGCTGCGTGGAAACCGGACGCTTGTGACAGGAATGGATCACGCCGGCTTCGATTTTCGAGCGGTCGTAGGTCTCCCGGGAATTGTCTTTTTTAATTACCATCAGAGGCATCGTCTCCAGCTTCTCGTAGGTGGTAAAGCGTTTTCCGCACGTTTCACACTGCCTGCGTCTGCGGATAGAGCTGTTGTCGTCAGCCGGTCTGGAATCAATTACCTTTGTGTCTGCTGCATTGCAAAATGGGCATTTCAATGCTTTTCCCTCCTCAACTTGAAGGCCGTTTCTGCCTTATTTTACTTCCATTTTACATTAGCTGTCAGGGATTCGCAAGGCTTTTTTCCTTTAAAATACCGGCTTTACATCCGGCACGGACCAGTCACTTCCTTCTCATCCACATCCACCAGAATGATGTCCGGCCCCACCTGCTTGATGCAGCCAAACGGGATCACAAATTCCTTTTCCCGGCAAAGAAATCCACAGAACGCAGCCGGTCCGGGTACCACAATTGCCAGAATGCAGCCTGTTTCCAGTTCAAAATCAATATCTCCTACAAAGCCCAGCCGCTTACAGTCCCGGATGTTGATGACCTCCCGGCATTTCAAATCACAAATCCGCATTCCTTGTCCCCATTTGCTGTCTTCTTACCAATATATTATGACGAAAGCTCCGGGAAGTGAACAGCAACCCGGAGCCTTGTGTCTGATCGTATTCTGTGGTTAATCCAGCGCTACCACTGCGCCCTCATAGGTATCCTCGATGAACTTCCTGATGTCCTCGCTCTTTAATACCTCAACCAGCGCCTTAACTGCGTCGCTGTTCTCATCGCCTTCTCTTACCGCAACAATGTTGCCGTAGGTGGTTGCTGCGACGGAGTCCGAAGCCTCCACAGCCAGTGCATCCGCTACCTTTAAGCCGGCCTCAATTGCATAGTTTCCGTTGATAACCGCAATATCCACATCCTGCAGAGAACGCGGAATCTGTGCTGCTTCAATTTCAATAATATCCAGGTTTTTCGGATTCTCAACGATATCATTCTTGGTTGCATTTAAACCGGCGTCTTCCTTTAACTTCAGCAGCCCCTGTGCCTCCAGCAGCAGAAGTGCTCTCGCCTCATTGGTTACATCATTCGGCACGGCTACCTTTGCGCCGTCTGCCAGAGAAGCCAGATCTGCGGTCTTTCCTGCATAAATGCCGAACGGTTCATAATGAATCGCACCTGCGCTTACCAGCTTGGTACCGTACTGCTCATTAAACTGCTCCAGATACGGAAGATGCTGGAAGTAATTGGCATCCAGATCGCCGGACTCCAGCGCATTGTTCGGCTGTACATAATCGGTGTATTCCTTGATTTCCAGCTCATAGCCCTTTTCCTGCAGCAGCTCCTGTGCTGCCTTCAGGATCTCCGCATGCGGTGCAGGGCTTGCGCCGATGACGATTTTCCGGAGCTCTGCCTCCGTCTCAGCCGCGCTGCTTTCTGCTGCAGCAGTCTGGGCTGCGGTGGTCTCCGCTGCAGAGCCGTTGGTATCCGTCCCCGTCTTGCTGCCGCCGCATGCGGCCAGTGCCAGAGCAGTCAGAGAAGCTGCCAGAATTACGCTTAATGATTTTTTCATAATGTTTTCCTCCTTTTGGTACCGGAGCCGGGTTTTCCCGGATCGGTTTTTATCATAAACAAACGTCCTTCGTTACCGAATACGCTTGTCGCTGATCTTGGATAATTTCATCCAGGTTTCCTGAATGATCTGAACAATGACAACCAGAATGACCACCGTCACCATCATCATATCCGTCTGGTAACGGTAATAGCCGTAGTTGATGGCGATGGTTCCCAGGCCGCCGCCTCCCACAAAGCCGGCCATCGCGGAATAGCCGAGAATCGTGGTGATGGAGATCGCCGCGCCTACCAGAAGGCTTGGCTTTGCCTCCGGAAGCAGAACCTTCCAGATAATCTGCCAGGTGGTCGCGCCCATGGACTGAGCTGCCTCGATCACGCCGGCGTCCACCTCCTTGAAGGAAGACTCAACCATACGGGCAATGTACGGCGCCGCCGCCGCAACCAGCGGAGGAATCACCGCCTTCGCCCCCAGCGTGGTTCCCACAATCGCCCGGGTGACCGGAAGCATCATGATCAGAAGAATCATAAACGGAATGGACCGCAGAAGATTAATAACCAGTCCCAGAGCCTTCTGAAGCACCGGGAACGGCCGGATCCCGTCCGAATCCGTCACCACCAGAATCACGCCCAGCGGAACTCCGATCAGATAGGCAATCAGCGAAGAGCCGAATGTCATAAATAATGTTTCAATAATTCCTGTTTTCAGCATATCGATTGTCGCTGCATCCCAAACCATCCTACCGCACCTCCTCAAAGCTTACCTTCATGGTCTTCAGGTAATTGATGACCCGGTTCGCATCTGCTTCATCCGCCGGAATCTGGATCAGCATCTGCCCCATCGCCTTGCCGCCCACGTCCTTGGTCTCCGCATACATAATGTTCACCGGAACCTTACAGGCCAGAACCAGATTGGAAATCACCGGCTCAGAGGACTCCCGCCCGTCAAAGGTAATCCGCAGCTGACGGTCCGTTCCCAACGCCACCTGCTTCGCTGCATCGCCCAGAATCAGCTGACGGCCGATCGGTGTTTTCGGATTGGAAAAGATATCAGATACGCTTCCGGATTCTGCGATATGGCTGTGGTCAATGATCGCAACCCGGTCGCAGATGGCTTCAATCACCGCCATCTCATGCGTAATGACAATAACAGTCACACCCATCTCCCGGTTGATCTTCTTCAAAAGTGCCAGGATCTGCTTCGTGGTATTCGGATCCAGCGCACTGGTGGCCTCGTCGCACAAAAGCACCTTCGGGCTGGTGGCCAGCGCTCTCGCGATTGCCACTCTCTGCTTCTGCCCGCCGGAAAGCTGTGCCGGATAAGCCTTCATCCGGTCCTCCAGACCGACCAGCTTTAAAAGCTCCTCCGCCCGTTTTCTGGCCTCCTTTTTCGGCGTCCCCACAAGCTCCATGGGAAAGCACACATTCTGTATCACATTTCGCTGAGCCAGCAGGTTGAACTGCTGGAAAATCATGCCCATAGACTGTCTGGCCTTCCGGATCACCGCCTCACTCTTTCCTGCAAGGCTGACTCCTTCAAAAATCACCGTTCCGGAAGTAGGCACCTCCAGATAGTTGATGCATCGGACCAGCGTACTTTTTCCGGCTCCGGAAAGTCCGATGATTCCAAAAATTTCTCCCGGATTAATCTCCAGATTAATGTCATCCAGCGCAGTTACAATTCCATTTGAGGTCTTGAACTGTTTTCCCAGGCCCTGCAGCCGGATAATCGGATTTTGTGTCTCCATACATTTCCTCCATATTGAAAAAGAGCCGCAGCCCTTGCACAGACCTGCGACTCTTGACCGTTCCTTCCCCGCGAAAGCTTCAAAAACCGCGTCTTCTTCGCCGGGTCCGGTAAATATTTATCACATTCCATACAGATAAAGCACTACGTTCAGTTTTTCCCACGCAAATACATGCCGCACATGACTGACATGCCGCACATCATACACATATTCATCTGCATGGTTCTGAACTGACTCATATGGCTCCTCCTTCTGGAATATTCTTCCTGATACGTTCCTGCTTTTCCCTATTTCCTACATAAGAACTAGGATTTTGTCTATGGACAGATTTTATACCTATCCATCTTATTTGTCAAGCGATTTTTCGTCAAATACCTATTTACACAGATCAGCAATCACCTGCGCAAAAATCTTGGCGGAGGTCAGAAGCTCCTCTACCACAGCAAACTCATCCGCGCCGTGCATCTTGTTGTCGGTTTCCGGCATGGATGCACCGAACGCAACTCCGTTTTTCAGAGAATGCACATAAGTACCGCCGCCCATGGACTGGCACTCGCCCTTGCGGCCCGTGTACTGCTCATAAGCCTTCAGCAGGGTCTTTACAAACTCAGAATCACCGCTGACATGATGCGGAGGACGCATAGAATCATTCAGCAGGGTAAAGCCCTTTGCCGCCATATTTTTCTTTACGACCGCTAAAACATTCTCCTCATTGGAGCACAGCGGACAGCGGCTGTCAAAGGTACCCTCCAGAGAATTCTCATCCACGCTCAGCAGGCTGAACGCCAGCGTCAGATCGCCGGATAATTCATCGGACATCTTAATTCCAAGAGAGGCTCCGTCAGTTTCTCCGTGAGGGAACAGAACAAGCAGATCCTTGAGCGCATCTATCTGTGCACACGGTGCGAAGGGCAGTCTGGTCAAAAGAACCAGCAGGCCGGTCAGCGCATTAACTCCCTCGGCCGGAGTGGAAGCATGAGCACCCTTTCCTAACGCCGTGATATGGGCAATATTATCCTCCGACTTGATCTCATAAGAAACGCCGGTTTCCTTCTCGACCTCCTTCGCCAGGTCACATAAATCAGATAAATCCAGTCCCTCGCAGGAAGCATAGGCCTTGCCCGGAACCACATTGACCTTGATTCCGGCTTCTACAGACAGCAGTCTGGGCAGTGCCTCCGAAGCCTCAAACTCTCTGGTAAAATGACCAGGCAGGCCGCCCTTCTCAATATTTACCACCGGGAATGCGCCGTCCGGTGAAAAGGTCATCGGCGCCTCCGGCTCCTCATCATAATAATGTGCAATGTCGGAGCTTCCGCACTCCTCATCTGTGCCTAAAATCAGGCGGCAGTTTTTCGTCACCGGGATCTCCAGCTCTTTCACAGCTCTCATGGCATACAAAGCCGCGATCGCCGGTCCCTTGTCATCGGCAGTACCTCTTCCAAACAGCTTTCCATCCTTCTCAATCGGGGCAAACGGAGCAGTCACAGTCCAGCCTTCTCCGGCCGGCACTACATCCAGATGCGCCAGAATATCCAGGTTGCGGCTGCCGTTATTTAAATCCACCGTACCCACATAATTGTCATGGTTCTTAATGTGGAATCCGTAGCCCTCTGCGATGGAAAGCGCCTTGGAAAGTGCCTGGAAAGTCCCCTCGCCAAAAGGCATTCCCACTTTATACGGCATCTTTTCGCTGTTGATTCTGCAGAGTGCAAAAATATCCTCAATCATTTCCTGACGATGCGCGTCAATATATGCTTCAATTTTTTCCTTGTACATGATTTTTCTCTCTCCTCTTGATTTTCTGGCTTCCTTATTTCAGCATTCCGGCCAGCGTCTGATTGACCACCTTGCCGTCCGCCTTGCCTTTTACGCGGGGCATCAGCACCTTCATGATCGCGCCTTTATCCTTTCCGGTCGGATTCTCAATGCCAAGCTCCGCAAGTACACCAGAAATCACCTCTTTGATCTGCTCCACACTCATATCCTCCGGAGCAAACTCCTTATAGACCGCGATCCGTGCAGCGGCCTCCTCCCGGATATCCGTCCGGTCTGCCGGCGCCAGGTCATAGGTTTCCTGGGTAGACTTGATTTCCTTCTTTACGATCGCATTCTCCTCCGCCTCGGTAAGGGGCTCACGCTTATCAATCTGCGCATTTTTAAGAGCGCTCAGCAGCATGGATAAGGAGTCCTTTCTTGCCTTATCCTTCGCCTTCATCGCCTCAACCATTGCTGCCCGAACTACATCAATCTTGCTCATAATTTCTCCCATCCTTTCCGAAATGCTCTGCATTTCCTTCTTAATTTCTGCCAAACTCACTGAGCTTCAGCTCCGGATTGCGTTCCTCCACCATTCGGACGCTCCAGCTGTTGACAAACAGCAGCAGCGGATTCTCCTTCAAATCTTTAATCCGCTTCATATCCGAGGTTCCCTGGATCTTTGCCACATCCACCTTATCTTTATTTTCTACCCAGCGGATATATTCATACGGCAGCTTCTCCAGCTTCACCTCAACATTATATTCATTTTCCAGACGGTAGGTCAGGACCTCAAACTGCAGCTCACCTACCACGCCGACAATGATCTCCTCCATACCGGTATTGTACTCCTGGAAGATCTGAATGGCGCCCTCCTGGGCAATCTGGGAAACGCCTTTTAAAAACTGCTTCCGCTTCATGGTGTCCACCTGACGCACTCTTGCAAAATGCTCCGGCGCGAAGGTCGGGATGCCCTCGAATTCCACCTTTTCACTGGAAGAACAGATGGTGTCACCAATCGAAAAGATGCCGGGGTCGAACACGCCGATAATATCTCCGGCATAGGCCTCCTCCACGATCTTCCGATCCTGAGCCATCATCTGCTGCGGCTGAGACAGGCGGATCTTCTTTCCGCCCTGGACATGATTGACCTCCATGCCCGCCTCAAACTTTCCGGACACGATCCGCATAAACGCGATACGGTCCCGGTGTGCCTTGTTCATGTTCGCCTGAATCTTGAACACGAACGCAGAAAAATCCTTACTGAACGGATCCACCACTCCGACGGTGGTCTTTCTGGGAAGCGGGGACGTGGTCATCTGAAGAAAATGCTTCAGGAAAATCTCCACGCCAAAATTCGTCAGAGCCGAACCGAAAAATACCGGAGACAGCTCGCCTGCGCTGACCCGCTCCTGGTCAAATTCATCGCTGGCGCCGTCCAGCAGCTCGATCTCATCCTTCAGCTGCTGATGGAAATCCGCTCCGATCAGCGCGTCCACATCCGTTCCGTCCAGATCAAATTCCTGATGCGCCACTTCCTTCGCACCGCCCATAGCTGCCGTAAAGGTGGTGATGGTCTTCGTGCTCCGGTCATAAACGCCCTTGAAATTCTTTCCGCAGCCGATCGGCCAGTTCACCGGGCAGGTCCGGATTCCCAGAACATTTTCAATATCGCTCATCAGTTCGAATGGGTCCTTTGCCTCCCGGTCCATTTTATTGATAAAGGTAAAGATCGGGATATGACGCATCACACAGACCTTGAACAGCTTGATCGTCTGCGCCTCCACACCTTTGGAACCGTCGATCACCATGACCGCCGAATCCGCTGCCATCAGGGTCCGGTAGGTATCCTCCGAGAAGTCCTGATGTCCCGGCGTGTCCAGAATATTAATGCAGTAGCCATCGTAATTGAACTGCAGAACGGAGGAGGTAACGGAAATACCTCTCTCCTTCTCGATCTCCATCCAGTCGGAAACCGCATGCTTGGAAGCCTTGCGGCCCTTTACCGTGCCGGCCAGATTGATTGCCCCGCCATATAACAGAAACTTCTCCGTCAAGGTTGTCTTACCGGCATCCGGGTGGGAAATAATAGCAAAGGTTCGTCGTTTTTTTATTTCTTCAGTTAAATTAGACAAAGGTCCGTCCTCCGTTTTCTATATCAAAATCCATCTCTGTTTCATGCCATCTCTCTTTGGCATTCTTTTTTCTGTGCGCACGCTCTGCGCTGCTGTTTTCTTACTGCTTCATGGACAGACACTGGAAATTCAGCTCCATCCAGGCCCTCAGCATCTCGACCCAGGTGCTGCAGTACGGCTCATACAGCCGGTCCTGATCACCGGATGTTTCCGCCGTGGCAATTGAAAGCCCGTGACCGCCCAGCGGATAAATGTGAAGCTCAAAATTTACACCATGCTCCGTCATGGCCTGGGCAAACAGCAGGCTGTTCTCCACCGGCACAGACTGATCGGCCAGCGTGTGCCAGAGAAAGGTCTTTGGAACCGCCTCCGTCACCTGCTTTTCCAGAGAGATGAGCTCCACCATCTTCTCGTCCTTAAGCTGCTCCCCCAAAAGCATCTCCACCGATCCGCGGTGTGCCTTTGGACCGGAGGTGATCACCGGGTAGCCCAGAATCTGGCCGTTCGGTCGGATATCCTCTGCTGTCAGGCCCAGCGGCCCATAGACAAACTCCCGGTTCCAGAATACGCCGAGGCTCGCCACCAGGTGACCGCCTGCGGAAAAACCGCAGGTAAGAATCTTGTCCGGATCCACATGCCATTCTTCCGCATGAGCACGTACCAGCGCCACCGCTGATGCCAGCTCCTGAACCGAAACCGGGAACTCGTTCGGCGCTACACTGTACTGCAGCAGACAGGCGCTGCAACCCATCGCCAGAAACTTGAGAACGATCGGCTCCTGCTCCCGCTCGGAAATACGATGGTAACCGCCTCCGCCGCAGACGATCACCATCGGACGCTTCTTTTCCGGCGCCACATTCAGATTGTTAATCTGAAGCACGGTCAGCTCAGCTTTGCCGGTCTTCTGATTTGGTACGGTAATTTCAAACTTCTGTATCTTCATTTTCTTATTCCTCCACTCCTCACCGGATCGACTGCCATTCGATCCGCTCTATATGTTTCCTGATCTGCCATGCTGGTTTTACCGGAAGATCTCGTCCAGAATCCGGTGAGCCACCTCATCCTTACTCATCTTTTCCAATTCCATTTCCCGATCCGCCCGGATCATGGTCACCACATTGGTATCGGTTCCGAAGCCGGCGCCCTCCACCTTTAAATTATTGGCAACGATCATGTCAATATGCTTCTTTTCCAGTTTCTTTCTGGAATTTTCCAGCATATTCTGGGTCTCCATGGAAAATCCGCACAAGAACTGTCCTTCTCTCCGGTGCGCTCCCATCCAGGACAGGATGTCATCCGTGCGCTCCAACGGAATGCTCATCTCGCCCTCTGTCTTCTTGACCTTTTCCGAAGCCACCGACGCAGGACGGTAATCCGCCACTGCCGCAGCCTTGATGACCGCATCCTGCTCCTCGAAGCAGCCGGTCACCGCCTCAAACATCTCCTTCGCGCTTTCTACCGGAATCGTCCTCACAAAACGCGGCGCCTTTGTATCCACCGGTCCGGAAACCAGCGTTACTTCTGCCCCTCTGCGGGCGGCCGCCCTGGCAATGGCGTATCCCATCTTGCCTGTGGAATGATTGGTGATAAAGCGGACCGGATCAATGGCCTCCCTGGTAGGACCGGCTGTTACCAGAATCTTCTTTCCCGCCAGGTCCTTCGGATATCCGATCACCTGAACGATCCAGTCAAACAGCTCCTCCGGCTCCGGCATCTTTCCGGCTCCGGTGTCACCGCAGGCTAAATGACCGCAGGCCGGGGCCACCACCGTCATCCCGTATTTTCTGCAGATTTCCAGATTATCCTGAAGAATCGGATTTTCATACATCTGCGTATTCATAGCCGGAACCAGGATTTTCGGACATCTGCAGGCCATCGCCGTAGTCGTCAGCATATCATCGCAGATGCCGTGAGCGATCTTTCCAATCACATTAGCCGTAGCCGGCGCGATCATCAGAACGTCTGCCTTCTTGGCCAGCGCTACATGCTCCACGTTGAACTCAAAATTCCGGTCAAAGGTATCGATCACACATTTATGTCCGGTCAAGGTCTCAAACGTAACCGCCGTAATAAAATTCGCCGCGTGTTCGGTCATCAGCACATATACGTCCGCTCCGCTTTTCACCAGCATACTGGCAAGATTCGGAATTTTATAGGCCGCGATTCCGCCGGTCACTCCCAGAACCACTGTCTTCCCTTTCAGCATATTCTTCTGCCTCCCTGGTATTGCTTAAAAATGATTGATTGAGTTTTCCTCTGAATCGTGTTAAACTATTTTTAGCCGGGCTCTTTTATTTTACACAAAAGCCCGCCATTTTCGAGTATAGCACAAAATTTCTCTGATGGAAAGGAGTTCCCGCTATGATTTTAGCGATTGACATGGGAAATACGAATATCGTCCTGGGCGGCATTGACGAGCAGAAGACGTATTTTGTAGAACGCATTACGACAAATCAGGCCAAGACCGACCTGGAATACGCGGTAAATTTAAAAGATATTCTGGAGATCTACAGCATTCATCCAGGGCAGATCGAAGGCGCCATTCTCTCCTCCGTAGTTCCGCCTCTGAACAACACGATTCTCCACGCGGTGGAAAAAATTATCGGAAAACGCCCTCTTTTGGTGGGCTCCGGCATGAAAACCGGCATGAATATTTTGATGGATAATCCCAAGACCGTGGGAAGCGATATGATCGTGGACGCAGTGGCGGCAATCAAGGAATACCCGAAGCCCATCATCATCATCGACATGGGTACGGCTACCACTATGTCCGTAATAAACAAGGCCGGAAATTACATCGGCGGCGTGATTCTGCCGGGCCTTAAGGTTTCTCTCGATTCTCTGAGCGGCAAGACCGCCCAGCTGCCCTACATCAGCCTGGAACCGCCAGGAAATGTGATCGGAAAAAACACAATTGACTGTATGAGAAGCGGCATCATTTACGGAAATGTGGCCCAGATCGACGGCCTCATTGAACGCATGGAAGAAGAGCTGGGCGAAACCGCCTCTCTGGTGGCCACCGGCGGCCTGGCAAAGCTGATCTGCCCGATGTGCAGCCATTCTATTGTATACGACGATGCGCTGCTGCTGAAGGGGCTGATGATCCTGTACCGGAAGAACGCAGGACATTAACTGCGGCTTCTGCCCAGCAGAGAAAAGACGTAATTTCAGGAACGCATAAAGAAACACCCGGCAATTTTCCTGTATTAAAGCGAAAACTGTCGGGTTTTTCTTTTCTTCATTTACAGGTACTTTGCCCACCAGAGATCCGGTTTCCGGCTCGTCAGATTGTGACAATCACTCCCCAGAATAATACTATATTTTTCCTGCATGCACTTTTTAACCCATCTGCGGACCTTGGACCGTCTTAGACTGTGTACATTTACTTGAAAAATTACACCAGACAATTCCAGGATCTTCTGAATCTCTTCCTCTTGGAAAATATTCAGATACCGATCAATATGGGCAATTACCGGTATCAGTTCATGCCGGTGAATGATTTTTTCAATTTCTTCCACCGTCCATTCCTGAAAGTCTGAGTTGGGCAATTCCAATAAAATTCTGCGAGTATTTTCATAACATAATCCTCCCAGCATTTTTTCACTGCTCAGACCATATTCAATCCGTACTTCTGCCCCCAGTCCCACTTTAATTTCCGGAGATTTTGACATCAGTTCCTGATATGCAACTGCCCTGCGAATCAAAAAATCCTTAACCGTCTCCTTGTGACTAAAATAATGCGGCGTCGCATATACTTTTACGATTCCCTGCGCTGCCAGTTCATTTACTAATTCCATTGAAACCTCCACATTTTCTGCCCCGTCATCCATCCGAGGCAAAATGTGGCTGTGATAGTCAATTTTCATAAATATCCCTTACTAATATTCATAATACTTATAACCCTTCCGATAGTTCTTATTTGCACGAATATCTACACCGTTCATAATTGTTCCAATCAAATTCAATCCAGACAGCTTGATACTGGATATCGCTCGATTATACTGATCGTATGTAGTTTGATTCGTCTTGCAAATTAAAATCATGCTGATTGTTTCCGGCGGAAATACCAGGGCATCCGTCACAAGATTAATGGGAGGCGTATCAATTAAAATATAATCAAATTCCTTTTCCAGATCCACAACCAACTTTTTAAAAGATTCGCTGCCAAGCAGTTCAGAAGGGTTCGGAGGTACCGGCCCTGACGTAATTACAGAAAGATTTTTATATACATTGCATTTGCAGCTGCTTTTCAATTCTGTCAGCCCTGCAATATAATCACTCAAGCCATGCTCATTACTTAAATTAAAAAACTTATGTTGAACTGGTTTGCGTAAATCACCATCCATAATCAATACCTTTGCATCCGTATCCGCCAGGCTGATTCCCAGATTTGCGCATATTGTAGACTTTCCATCTCCCGGCATAGCACTGCTGATAGCAACACAACATCCGGTTTTTCCTTTCAATGCAAACTTTAAATTCGTTCGCAGCGTATTATATGCCTCTTTTACAGCAAAGCTGACATTTTCATTCGAAATTAGCCTGCCGCTTCTGTTTTCCCGATCCCTGATTTTCATGCCTTTTATTTCCTCACTTTTTCTTCAATTCTTTGTTTATATAGTGTGCATCCAATAAAACATATTGGGAAACATAAAAAAATGCTTCCGCCAAAAGATTCTGCTATGCTGAAAATCGATATTGCTACAATCATAATACTTTTTTTTGTTTTCTTTTCCGTGCTTACCGCAAAGAAAAAAATACTGAAGATCCATATAAAAGCAGCACCACATTTGACTGCAAAATAAATATATGCATTATCCACAATCAACTGGGTAATCTGGTAAATTTCATTCCACTGCAGCTTCCCCCCTCCTGTAATTTTCTGCCCAAGCAGACTAAATCCATATAATTCACGAGCCGCTGCCCACATATTGAATCTTCCGCTCAGGATACGATTTGTCAACTGCAGCAATTTTTTAATCACACCTCTGGCTTCATAGTAATAAACAGAAATAAAAAAACTAATCATAGCAACAAACGGATAAATAAAAAAACTGATTTTCAAAATCAGCTTTTCAATCTGCCTGCAGTATCGTGCAAGACCAATAATTAAAATTACAAATGTACTAATCAGAAAGCTGGTTCTGGAATGAGAAAAAATAAATACCAGAATACTGATGCCTTCACAGATGAAATATCCCATAAAAGTAAGTTTTTCATAATTTAAATATATCCATTCCAAAAGGATCCAGCAAATCAGCATAGAAAAAAAATTGGCATGAACCATACCAAATGAACATTCCGTTTCCTTCTGTACCATACTCATCACATAATTCGTATGTTCTGTCAGCCTGCCAATACAATAAATGCCAACATGCGCCAATACAAAAAAAACTTTAATTAAGAAAATTTCCCTGATAAAGGATTCAGGTTCTATATTCTGAAAAGAACATATAACGAGCATGGATATAAGCAGCGCATAGTCTCTTGACTGCACTGCGCTGATCAGAGTAATCATTCCAAGCAGCATTACCACACATAAATTTCCAAAGGTATACTCCTGAAATACAATTTTACATAAAAAAAAGCTGATCCCCAGCAGGATCAACACAGAATCCAGAATTTCCGGAATCTGAATCAGCGTTGAATACGGAAACAACACCTTTAATGCCAAAACCGCTGTCCCTGCATAAAAAAAGATTTCACTTCGTTGTCGGCGGACTGCAGCACACCAATCATCCATTTATTATTCCTCGCTCATCCTTTGTAATCCGGGATCTCTCCCAACACATTGATATCGACTTCCTTCTGCAACATCTCTTTTGTCGTAATCTTATTATCAAAATACTGTGCCAGAAATACTAGTATCACAGCAAAAACTCCTCCTGCAGCCAAACCAAGAAGCGTATTTTTCAGAAGATCGGGTGAATCCGGCTCCAAAGGAAATGATGCTCCGCCTACTGACTTTGCTTCTCCTTTTCCAACAATTCCTGACACCTGATTTTCTCCAATTTCCACATACCACCGACAAAGTTCCACCGACAAAATCGGCGAATAGGTTTTGACTGATATCTGTACCACCTGTGTTGAATCGATCGCCTCAATATCAATACAGTCTTGTATGGACTCCTCCGTCAACCGGAACTGTCCGTCTGCGTAATCCAACTTCATCATCGTTTTTAATTGCTCAATATCATATTTTTCTTCTAATTTCTTCTTAATTTGTTCCGTAACAACATTTCCTTTTAAAACCGCTATGTATGTATTGCTTATTTTCTGTGCTGCCTGAAGATCATAAGCATTAATTCCAGAACTGCTTCCCACACTTCCGGGATTATAAATGTAAAACTCTGCCGAAGACACGTAACTGGGTTTAATAATAAATGCCGACATTACATAAAAAATCAGTGCCCCCAACACAGCACCGCTAATAATATAAAAAAATTTTTTCAGGCAGATTTTAATGATATCCCAAATACTAAATGCTTTATTCATTTGATTTTTTTCCTTTTATATACTCTTCCATATAGTAAAAAATGGGCTCTGCAAATTCTTTGTTTGCCATATAATGCTTTCCTTTTTTTACTTCGATAAAATCAGAAGGAATCCCATTCTCCTTTAACTTCCAATAAAAAGAACTTGTCTGTTGAATGGGCACTACATCATCATCGGTTCCGTGAATCAAAAGAATGCGCGGAAGATATGGATTCAGATTTTCGCTGGGACTCAGAACCTTAAAGGCTTCTTCATAAGTATACGCCAGTCCATTGGTGATTTCTTCCACATGGTTCATCATGTAAGATACAGTTTCAAAATTCATATAATTATTTACAAAATATCCGAAATCCAGCGGTCCGAATCCAGAAACAATTAATTTGACATTAAAATCATACTGTTCCCTATACGCAAATTCTGGATTGGTCAACCGTTCTACCGCAAGCACACCTAAATGCGCTCCTGCGGAAGCTCCCAATACGATAATATTGTCTTCATCGATATGATTATTCATAGTGTGAATCAGATATTCAATGGAATCCAATATATTCTCTGTCTGATCAATCATCGAATACTCCGGAACTAGGCCGTATTCAATTGTTGCTACAAAATAGTCTCTGCAGCTGAAATTATACAGGTAAAAAGACATTTCATCTTTATCTCCTGCTGTCCACGATCCCGGATGCAAACAAATCAAAAGCGGATACTTTCCATCCTTCTTTGGATAAGCACAATCCAGCTTCAGCGGATTTCCATCTTCATCCTTTTTATAAACTAAGTCTTTCTGATAGTTTACAGAATCATGAAGATAATTAATTACCTCATATTCCGCTTCATTCACTTCACTCTGATACTTCATAAATTCAAAATCCGCTTTGTACTCTTCCACAACCTCTTCTGGCACATACTTCTCATAATTGCTCTGATGCCAGAAAATAACTCCTGCTGACACACAAATTAGCAGGAAACATAATGCAATCTGTTTTTTCATTTTTATTCCGCCTTTTTCCATATCCTAATTGTTCGGTATTATACCCAAAACTGGAATATCATATCTTAAAGAAAACTCCTCCGTTCCATGTATTCTCGAATCAAGCACTAAACTCAAAAGCAGTAAAAAGAATGCAGTTGCAGCGCCTCCTGCTGCTCCTGCCGCCGCCATCTCCACAGCCGACAAAGAAACCGGTTCTTGATTCACTTTGGGCGATGTAATTTGGTTCACCTCTCCGGTCTGAACGACTGATTGAAAAATATCCGCAGCAATTTCCGCAGTCATCCCACAAATATCAGCCGAAATTTCCGAATTACTGGTTTGAACTACGATTTTTAAAATTTCTGTGTCAGCTTCCTCCTCAATTTGAATAGCATCCCGCAAATCACTATACTTGACAATCTGAGTTTCTCCAATCTCAATGAGATCAAAGCATTCACTTAATATCTGAGGATCATATTCACCAACCAATCTTCTGGAAATCTCAGCAAATACCGATTCATCTGCCAACAACGCCTTATAAGTATTGACCAACTCCTGAGAAGCAATCACATCATTGACATTCATGTTGGATACCAGAGTTGACGTAGAGGAGTTATTCACACACAGCGAAATACTGGATTCATATTGGGGGGCAAGAATCCAGAGAGACATTGCCAGACAGATCCCGCCTCCTACGATACTACCACAAAACAACCACCACCATTTTTTCTTAATCGCCTTCCCAACATCGCCAACTTTTACAGAATTTCTTTCCATGTTATTTACAGCATCCTTCCTTATTTTTTATATTGAGTAAAACTACGTTTATGATATATCGAAATTCCTTTTTTCGGAAATAAGCCAACAAAAAAAGGATATTAGAACTAATAAAACATACTGCAGCCAAAAAGAAAAAAGAAAAAATGCCTTTTACACAGATAGTACTGCACAGCAAACTGGTCAGATATGCAATTCCCAGTGAAACAACAAAGTACCGGAATACCTGTAAAAAATAAGGCGCCACATTTTTATGAAACGCATATTTAAAAAGAACATATGGTTCAATCCAGAAACAGGTAGAAAACGAACTGACAATCGTTCCAAGAAATACACCCGGTATTCCGTATTTCCGAATCAATAGAATAGAAGCGCCAATATTAACTGCAATTTCCGCAAATGGCTTATATCGATCCTGCCAATACAGGCCATATGCATCTCGATAGGTGAGCACAGCTTTACGGATTCCTGTTAAATAGTTCTTTAAAGCTATAATAGCAACCGTCATGCTCTCAAAAATCAAATGCTCTCCGAAAAAAATTTCAATAAACGGATTTGCTAAAATCCAAAAACAAATTCCTATCACGCCAATCAGCCAAGCATTAATAAACAAAAGTACATTAAAAATTTTTTCTGACTTCTCTGCCGATTCCGTTGCCCCCATATTTCCGACACTGGCGGTAAATGCATCAAAAATCTGATTAACAATTTTCCAGATACCATCCTGAAGGAACTCATAATTGGAAAAAATCCCAACCGACGCAATGCCGATAAATTTCGAAATAATGAGATTATCTACAGAATTCGCCATCAGGCCTCCCAACTTATGAGAAAACATAGCCGCTGTATTTTTCACGATTGTATGCTTTGTCTGAGGATCCAGTCGACACGCCGGCAATTTTTTCAAAAAAGGATACAACTGATCAGCTTTTCTGGAAACCAGAATATTTTCGAGAAGCGTAGTTGCTACCTGAAACAACATAAAAAGAATATAATTTCTGGTAACAATCAATATCAGACACTGGCCAATATTCAAAAGAAAATAAATCACATATCGATAAATAGTAGCAATATAACGTTTTTGATCGGCAATAATTAATGTTCTTTTATAAGAGAAAAAATACGATACCGCAGAGTTCAATACAAACAACAAAAAAATCAGCTTCAGATACGGAATATCCGGAACCTCTTTTAAAAAAAATCCCAAGAAAAAACTTACTACAATTCCAAAGAAAAGAATTCCGCACCCAATCAGGATATAGGTTTTCCGGAACAATGCCATCAGGGCACTTACCTTATCGGTATCATACTCAGCCAACGGCTGATACAGACTGTACACAATCGCTGAACCAACTCCCAACTCCATCATAGACAGAATCGTCAGGATATTGGTAAACAATCCGTTAATTCCCAGATACTCCGTTCCTAATATGTAAATAAAAATCTTTCTTGCTATACAGCTGATTATAATGCCAAATGACTGACATATAAACGCCGTAACCAGGTTTCGAATACTGTTCTTTGTTCGCATTCTTTCTCATTCCTCTGCTTTCATGAACCAATCACATAAAATGATTTCTTTTTTAATATAAGTTTTCCTACTATATCCGTTAGAATCACACCTGCCGTAAGTACAAAAAGATTTGTCAGAATCACCAGAACGCTATTCTGGCATGGATATTTCTGCCACACAAGTGTCATCAAATAATAAAAAGGGACATGTGCCAGATACACCGTATAGCTTCTCTGACTCAGAAAAATCCACTTTTTTGACTTCACCGGCACCGTGAGCAAAGCCAGAATTGCACTAAAGCAAACCAACGTTGTAATCACAGAATTCAAATTATCCCGATCTCCTATATGCATCCAGGTCATGATCCAATAAAAAAGGATCAGACCTATCCAGAGTCCTCTAAACCAATATTTCGACTTTTTAATCATCGTCCAGAGTCCCGGGTTCTTCTGAAACACAATTCCAAACGCATAAAAGGAAAACCATAAAAGGGGCGTCCGATAGGTATAAAACAAAACCCTGTGATTTTCCACATTCATATGTGCAAGAATTTCCTTTGCAAAGCATCCGTGAATCAAGCTTACTGCCAAAGAAATCACAAAAAGCGGAATCTCCAGCCTGCTATAGCAAAACATTTTTTCTAAAAAAAACATTATCACCATAAATTCCATCATCACAAATACATAATAATAAATCGGATGAATTTCACAAGTAAAAATACGCAGTAAATAATTTCCAAAGGAATATTGAAATCCGCCAGCTAGATAAAGAATAGTAAAAACTCCTGCAAAAAAGAGATACGGAACAAAAATTCTGCAGACACGAGTTCCTACTTCTTTCATTTTTTGTTCAGGCTTATAAAACATTCCAGCCAGAAATAAAAAAATCGGAACCACCGGACGCATCACTACAGTCAGATATTCTGCCATAAGAGACATCGTTCCTGTTACATCTGCAGCCAAAGCCAGGCTATGACCCAATATCACGCCAATCACCGCTAATGTTTTCATGAAATCAAATTGAAGAATTCGTGTTTTTTTCATAATCCCAACTCTTTCATTGCCTTTTCAATCAATTTATATTTCTGCACCTTACCGCTTAACGTACAAGGAAATTTGTCCACAAAGAAAACATATCGGGGGATTTTGTAAACTGCCATTTTTTCACCTATAAACTGCTTGACTTCCTCCGCAGTAATTTCCATATCATGGTTGCAGACAATAAAAGCAGCCGCTTCTTCCCCATACTTTTTGCTTGGAATCCCTACAATCTGAGCATCTGCAACAGCCGGATGCTGAATCAAAAAATTTTCCAGTTCCTTGGGGAAAATTTTTTCTCCGCCACGGTTAATCATATCTTTCAAACGGCCCTTGATATAGATAAAACCATTTGCATCCATACATGCAATATCTCCAGTATAAAACCATCCATCCGAATCCATAACTTCTTTCGTCTCTTCCGGCTTATTGTAATACCCCCGCATCACAGCAATCCCTTTAATCGCAATCTCTCCCTCTTCGCCAAACGGAAGCGTTTTTCGAGTCACCGGATCACAGATACGAATTTTATATTGTCCACTGGCTCTTCCGATTGAGGTAAGCTGCTGTTCCATCGGATCCGACATTTTCGTATTGGCAGATGCAGCAGCCTCTGTCAGTCCATAAATCACCACAACATTTTCCGTGCGAAACTTATCTCTTAAACCTTCCAGCAGATGCTGCGGACACAGCGATCCTGCCAGAATCATTTTCATTGGATAGTTTCCAACCTGATATGAATCAAACTCTGGATCTGCCAGCATGACGAGAAACATAGTCGTTACGCCAAGCACCACGTCCGGACGTTCCGTTTCTATTGCTCTCAGATAATTTTGGGCCTGAAATTTTTTTGAAAAAACAACTACACATCCTACGATAATCGGATAAACTATACATCCCAGCAAACCAAAATTATGGAAAAACGGAAGAGGCGAATACATTTTCTCCCCAACCCGCATATGCACATCACGATATACACCTTCCAGATTATACATTAGGCAATGCTGATCCCACATAACTCCTTTCGGATCCCCCGTGGTGCCTGATGTATATTGAATATTAATAATATCCGTTGGCAAAATACTCTGTTCCCGCTTTTCCAGCTCATTTATATCCACGCTGCCGCCCTTTTCATACAAATCAAAACGTGTATAGCCAGCCTCTTTTTCCGTAGAATCATAAATAATTATATACTTCAGATCCGGAAATTCCACAGAACAAATTTCTTCTTTTTTAATTGCTCCCGGCACCAGTGCCTGTACAATTTCTTTGTAATCTGCATGCCGGGTTCCCTGATCCATCAAAATCATTTTTATATTACTGTCTTTTAGAAGATAAGCGGTCTCTACTTCTTTATTTGCTGTATTTCCCAGAATTGAAACCGCTCCGATCCGCAGACAGGCCAGAAAACAGGCCACCCATTCGATCGAATTTGACCCCCATAAAAGGACATGATCTCCCTTGTCAATGCCAAATGCCATCATACCTTTTGAAATCCGCTCCACTTTTTCCGCCATTTCTTTCCAGGTGATGCACTCACTGGTTTCATATTCTTTCATAAAAACCGTATTCCCGTTGAGTTCCACAGCGCGCTGAAACAAATCCATTAATCTTGTATCTTCTGTCACCAAATCCTGAAATACTTCCGGGTGATACCATCGTTCCTTTCTACTTGTGTCCATCTTATTATCTCCTCTCATTCTGTTCCCTTACTTTTATATAAACTGCTCTCTGCTTGCGAAGCATTGTATCCATGCTGAATACCTCTGATGCATACTGGAATGCCTTCTCTTCCATTTCCGAATGATCCTGATCCAGCAAAATATTTAAAATATCTGCCAACTGCTCGTCATTTTCCTTTTCAAACAGATATCCATACTGGTTATTTTTTATAATTTCCTTTGGTCCATCAATGTCAGATGCCACAACAACCACATGTGACAACATTGCTTCAATAATCGAGATTCCAAATCCTTCATACCGAGAAGGAAGCACAAAAATATCAGAATCTGCCAACAGCGCCGGCACATCATTCCTATCTCCGAGCAATTTAACATAGTTTTCCACCTTCTCATTTTGAATCAATATTTCCAGTTCACGGAGCAACTCATTCTGCCCCGGAAGCGCTCCACCTACCAGACAACACTGAAAATCTGATCGTTTTTCAGATAATCTTCCAACTGCACGAATCAAAATATCCTGCCCCTTTATAAATGGATAAATTCGTGCAATGCAAATGATACACTTTTTTTCGTGTTTCTTTTTTGGAATGCCCTCGAATTTCTTTTCATCAACTCCGTTATAAATGATCTCAACTCGTTTTTCCGAAAATCCTTTCTCAACAATTTCCTTTTTCACAACCTCCGATATGGCACAGATTCGGTTCAAAAAGCATTTATGAAGGAAACGGTCCATGATACCAAGTCTGCGATAAATAATGGTATCATGGACAGTTAAAATAAAGGAAATATCCGGACAAAGTAATTTAATCGGAAGGCAAAACTTAAATACCGAATTGCTGTGGCAATGTATAATTTCCGCGTGAAAATCTCGTAGAATTCGGTAAAGCCTTCTGCAATAAGCCAGCTTCTCACCGCCTTCCGGCCTTCCGATACACACAATTTCTACATTACTCCGCCTGTGAATTTTTGAAATCAGACAATCGTTTTTGGAATCATTCACAATGCAGAGCATGATGCGGTCTTTCTCCGCCCAATTGTTAATCATATCCACCAGCAAATTCTCAATTCCGCCCGTATTAAAAGAAAACACCATATGCACAATATTCATTTTATGTTCCAAGCCTCCTGTTGCTTTACAGCTGCTCTGCCTTCGTTTTATTTGCTTGTGATATCTGTTCCATCCGTTTCGTATCCCTGTAACAAACAATCATCGTTTCTGCAAGTATTGTTACATCTCCCGGCTGAACCAAAATTCCATTTTCCTCTCCGATTACTTCTGGAATCGCTCCTACCGTCGTACTGATTATAGCCTTTCCTCAGGCCATTCCCTCCAGAATTGCCATAGGAAGGTCTTCGTTATAAGACGGAAGCACCACCGTGCTGACCTTTCCAAGCAGCTGCAGCTTTTTCTGGAAATCCGCCCAGCCGATCAGTTTTATATTATTTTGCATCTCATCCATCCTGATCTGTTCTCTGCAACGCTCGATTTCGCCAACACCAGCCAGATAGCATTGGATATCCGGAATCTCCATGGCTACTCTTTTGACTGCGTGAATCAGATTATAAGTTCCCTTTCGCATCCCCATACGTCAAAAAACGATTTCTGATATCCTTCTGGCTCTGAAACAGCAAGAGCAAACTTTTTCACTTTCACGTCATTTTCCAGAACTACACAATTGGTAAAGCCAAAATTCTCATCAAATCTATGCTTCCATTCCTTAGAAAGGGCAATCACTATATCTACCGATTTTAAAAAGCAATTTAACCGCCCTTTATTTCGTTCTGACAGATTCCGGTAAAATTTCGCGTGAACGTCATAAATTGAAAAAATGCCCAAACTGAATATCCGATCGTCTGAAACCGGTTTCCATCTATATAAGAATCATATATGTCTATTTCTGATTGCTGTCTCAGACTTTCGTCATCCCGTATTTCGCGGATTACCATAGCCATTCCGCCCGTTGATCTCTCCGGGCTCGGTCCTATCACCAACACTTTCATATCGTTTCCCCTTTAACATTCAAATCAAAATAATTCTATTCTTTAATTTGATACAAATCCTCCCGAACAAATTTAAAATCAGCAGACAATATTCTGCTGATTTCAATCATACACTCCAGTTTTGATGGCCTTTCATCCACATTATTTTTACGCTTTCTATCTGTTTTCGGAAGAGGATTCCACTGCAAATCATACAGATTTAATTTCAGTCCTCGATTTCGTTTGCTACAGACCATAATAAACTGCAATACGCTACTCTTTCATCTCATTGCGTTTTATCAGAACAAATCAAATTCATGTGACAACCATAAGTTGCTTTCAGAACAAATTGTTCTGGCAGCTGGGAAAAATTAATCTCGTCCGCGCTGTTCCAGCAATTCCCGATTAAAGGCACTAAAATATCTTTTAACGCTTTTCTGTCACATAATCCCGCATTGCTAATTTATCGGAGCAGATTACAGTCAGATGATTCCGATTCCGAAACTCCAGATAATCTACTTTGTCCGTTAGTGTGACCGAAGAATCCAGATTAATAATTTTCCGAAAACGCAGCGCCGCTTTGAACTGCAACATCCGTTCCGCTCCAATAATTTTGCTTATCCAATTCAGTATGGATCAAACTATTGCTTTTATCCATACTCACACCCTATATCTTTCCTAATAAAGTCACACTGCGAAATACCTCGCTTAATTGTACAAAATAATTCTTTTCATCGTAATATGTTTCCGCGAGTTTTCTTGAAGCATTCGCCATGGACAGACGCAGTTGATAATCAGTTATCAGTTGGTACAATGCATCTGCATATCCCTGAATATTCCCAGGCTCAAATGTAAAGCCGTTCCTTTCATTTTCTACCGCTTCGGCGACACTGCCAACATTCGTAGCAATCACAGGCATTCCATAACTGACTGCTTCAAGAATAGAAATCGGAAGTCCTTCATTATATGATGGCAAAGCAAACACTTGATTCATGGACAAGGTCTTTTCTTTTGCGTCACCATCGACCCATCCGAGGAAATTCACATATTCCTCAAGGTGGTTCTCGCTGACATAGCTCTTAAGCAATTCCTCTTCCGGGCCTGTTCCTCCAATATTTATCTTAAGATTGAAGTCATCAATGTTTTTATCATGGACCAGTATATTTACTGCTTGCAGCAGATCCGACACACCTTTTCTTTTAATCAGTACTCCGAGGAACAGCACGTTAACCTCTGACTTCTTTTGTTCAACAATGTGGTCTGGAATATGAACTGAATTTCTCAGAATATGCACATTTGCGGCGGGAGAAATTGAATTAACAAATTTGCCCCATCTCTCTCCCAATGTGATAACCGCACCACTTTCCTGGAAAAAGTGTCGGATTCTCACCTTCTTCTTTTGAGAACATTCCTCATAAAAATCCGCAAACTCCGAGCCATGCAGATGAATAACAGTTGGAATATTATGTTTTTTTGCAATATTTTGCAGGATTGATGCTCTGTCAAAGCTACCGTGATGAGACATATGCATATAAATTAGCTCAGGAGTATCTGTCCGAATAATCTTTGTGTACTCCGCAAGGGCGCTAAAAAAGCAAATCACTTTCTGAAAACTGTTCCCGCCCTTATAGGACGGAAGGAACTGAATCTTCACATTCTCTTTATCCCAATCATACTGTAATATTTGCCTTATTACGCTCGTGATTCCTCCATGAACCGATTCATGATTACCTATCATTAAGATTTTCATCCGTACCACCTCACAGTCTATCGATGAAATACAAATTATCTGGTTAATCCTAGTATTGTTGGATACAAACTGCTTCAGCTCAAAGTCTTTTGCGTGCAGTATTCTGTCTCTTAATTCCTCCTTATTCTCCGCGCCTATTGCATATCCAGCATTTATAAACACGTCACGAAGTTCAAGCTGACGATCATCAAGATGCTCATGATACATTTCTCTGCGTGGAAAAACAGTAACCTTTTTTCCAAGCTTCAACGGAGGGATCACACTACCTGTACCTGCGTGTGTAATAATTAGATCCACTCGGTTCATATAATTTTGGAACTCGTCTCTACCAATTAAATTAAAAAATCTATAGTTTCGTGGATGATAGTCTGTATACCCAATTTGGGCGACAATTTCATCTCCGTTAATGACGCCTTCATCGCACAACTCATCAACAGCAATCGACAGCCGATCCATTTTATACTCTGACACCCCAACACATACCAAAATCAATACAACTCCCCCATACACAGCATCTGAAACGATTTTAAGCAAATCTTCCCACTGCACAATGAACAAATCCGTATAGCGTTTTAGCAATTCTGCCGTTTCCTCAAATGTAAAATCTCTCATAATTCCACTTTTAAGCATTCTTCTGATAAGTCTCGTGACATTAGGATCCTTAATTCTGGATTCTACAAACTTGATAATCCATTCATGATCAAGATAGTCGAAGAATCCTTTTATATCTGCATCCAGCACCCAGTTTGTATTCTGCTTTTCGAGCATTGTGTTCAAATACTTTAAAGCATCATGGCACCCACGACTGTTTCTGAACTCAAACATTTCATTGTAGAAATGCGGTTCATATACTGCCTCCAGTATTCTGCGAACAGCTTCCTGTACGAGTTTATCTTCGTAACAGTAGATGCTCAATGGTCGCATCTTGCCGTTGTCTTTCGGTATTTCGATTCTTTTGGCAGGCTTTACAGATGTAAAAATCATATCCGGATTCTTTGCTGATAACTCCGATATTCTCTCTAGTTTCGTTGTCATAGTTTTACTTGACCGCCTTTCCTCTAAAGACATTACTCTTCTTCATTGGTACTATGCAGTCATCCGACTGCCTAGAATCCATTTGCCGTTCTTTCTTTTCAGGATTGTTCGACATATCACTTATACATTATTGCTCTATGGCTGATATGAAGATTATAGGCTCTCCCCAGTTGATAGAATGTCATTGTACGGCATGGCTGACCTTAGACTCCGCAATGCTGATATAGTACTCACCAAATCGTAGCCTTATCATTTTGCCTTCCAGAATGAATAAACTGTCGGCGCATTGACTGCGTAAGATTTCGAAGCTGAAATGCCTTATGACCCTACCGCCTGACTGTCTACGCTTAATTGTAGTTGTTACCAATTACAACCCAAGACTTGCTATCGCTAATGTGGTTAGCATCTTAGCGAATGGGATTTCCATCCATGAAACATTCTATCCTTAGTTGGGCGCACATTCATTGCTTACAATTCATCTATAAAGTCACAAATCATTTGGTTGATTCTCCCATTATTTGAAACGAATTCACTCGGTTCAAAATTTGGAATTCTATTTATACATTCTTTCAACTCGACCTTATTTTTTGCTATTAGTGCGTAGTTCTTTTCTTGAAACAAATCGCACAGTTCAAGTTGGTGATCATCCAGATGCTCGTTATATTCTGCAAGCCTTGGAAAAACTATTACTTTCTTCCTTTTTTTTACACTTGATACAACCGTGCCTGTCCCAGCATGAGAAATAATATATTCTGCTTTGTCCTCTAATTCCTTGAATTCATCTGGACCAATAAAGTCGAATGTTCTGTAATTCCTAGCGTGGTAATCATTAAACCCTATCTGCGCCACAATATCTTCACCATTTAGGACTTTTTCATCACACAATTCATCAATAAATTTTAGAAGACGTTCAAACTTAAACTCTTCAACACCACCTACAGTGACTAGAATCAATATATACACCCCCCATATACAGCGTTTGGATAGTGCTTAAGCAGTTCTTCCCATTGAACAATAAATAAATCGGCAAATTTGTATATAACTCGTCCCGACTTATTAACAGTCTTCATCCGAGCGTAGCTTTCAATGTATATAACCTTCTTCTGGAACAGGTGTCCAAACAAGCACATGGGGATTGCAATTGCCGCTCCTGTAGTAATGATTACATCCGGTTTTTCTTTAACAAAAATTATTAACTGCTGTATTAGCATTCCACACATGCTTATCAGTTTTAATATCGTTGTTCTTCTATTAAGATCATCCACAAAGTATTTCTTTTCTTTCATTTTTTCCGTTGCCTTTGTTTTAGATGTGACAAAGAAGCAATCATATTTACTAATTACTTGTCTTAGCTGTTTGATTTGTTCCAAATGCCCACCTGCGCTACAAATAAGACATACTTTTTTCATTTGAGTCCTAAAAGCTCCCCTCGTATTTATCACCTTTATATTTTGCCTTTAAAAAAGCGATGCCTTTTTTCCACCAATTCACCTTTTCCATATGAATGTATGGCATCTCTTTAATCTCATGTTTTTTTATACGACCCGTCTTCACTTGATAGTCAATCCATACATTAAAAATTATTTCCGATACTCTACCATAGAATCTACCTTGAAACGCATTTAGCTCAGGCATATTATATCTTTTTTTTAGTTCAAATAAGACGCCGAAGAGCCAGCTACAATAATCATCTAGTAATTCCCTTTTCATAATCATCATATTAAACATGTGTCCATACCTATGATTAACCACTCTATCATAGCTATCAAGATACATCGGGTACTTCTTTTCAATAATGCATCTAGTTTCATCTAATTGGTTTGCGTAATGAGTATGGGCATAATGGGTGTATAGGGTTTCAATGTAGTACCAACGTTTTTTGGGAACATATATTTTTATCTTTCCAAGGTATTTCTCTATTTCACCATATGTAAGGACACATCTCCATGGATCTTTATGAATTCTCTTTCCAAAGTGCCTTCGGTAGTGTACAAGACCGATATAGTCTGCCTCAAGATTCTTCCATGCCCAATACAATCCAGTGAGCTCACAGAAACTTGCATTGAGATTTGATATATTATCTCCTGTATTATCCTTCACATACCCAAGATTCATTTCATTTCCATTCGTATCTTTCTTTCCCTCAGCTCCAACGTGCAGAGGGAGATACATTTCATCGCTCGGCATCTTGTACTTTTTATGCGTCGCAACTATTATCCGCACGTTTTTATTCATATTCCTAATTCCTCTAAATCATTCGTGATTATTATGATCCGTATGTGCATTCCTGGGTTTTATTATCGCTGGACTTCCTAAGACAATGTGATTATCTAGCACATCACCAAATTGCTTCTTCCATTTCTCTCAGAATTGACCACACCTGTAATGAACCAGTTCCATATTTTTATATGAGTAGTGTCCTCCGTACTTTTCCGGAACCTTTAGCTAAGTTACAAGTTTTTCTGTGAAGTCGGTAATACTCTGCTTACATAGCGGACACCGGTATCTCTGGATATACGCAAGTTTTTGTCGGCTACCTATCGTGTTTCGTCTGAACGCCCTCTGGTGCCTTTCTTCAAAATAGTTCTTGAGTTCAGAGTTGTACGGTGTTGCGCAATGCTTTATCAGCGGATGCCTGACCATAGGTATCCATGCCATACGCTTCAGCTGGTTCTTTGTATCCGGGGCAGTTAGAACCCACTGGCTGTTGCTCTGTCCTGTTTTGTCAGGGGAAAAGTAATTCCGCCATATCCATTTGATACCCTTATTGTGGTGGCATCTTTTCAGGTATTTAATAGTCTTTTTCCAGATATAATTGTCGATTTCCTTAAATGCCTGCTTTGAATTAAATGGTGACCAGTAACCTGCCAGCCCGATAATTACCGGATTCAGCTGGTGGATAAGTTCATCGGTTTTTCTCCCATTGCATTTGTGGAATATATCTCGTATTTTATCTTTACTCAAACTTCGCACTTGAATAAGTGCCGATGCGCCTGGAAAATTCAATAAATGCTGGCAATAAAATAGCATGAAACCGTCTGGTTTGGTATGCTTCAAATGTTCCGAACCATGCTTAGCAACAACACTGAACTGTCTGAAGACAAAATCAATGACCTGGTTGATACATTTATGAACACATTACCTGCATTATTGAAATCACAGTTTCAAGTAGCATAGCAGCGGAACTTTGACAACTGAATAACTGTCAGGTATTGAATTTTCAAGGTGCATAAGGCAAAAATATGTGCGAAGTTTGAGTTATTACCAATTACAATCCCAGACTCGCTATCGCTGATGTGGTTAGTATCTAAGAATGGGATTTCCACCCATGAAACATCCTTCCCTTAGCTGGGCGCACATCCATCGGTTCTTTCCAATGTTTATTGATTTGTAAATTATCGGGTAGTGAAAAGGAAAGTTTTGGATATATAAATCTCACTTGGGTTTATCTTTTCAACTAAATCTGGAAAGACCTCATCCATCGCTTATTTTTTATTTGGCAAAAGACCAAAATGACGACTCCAAATCTAATAAGATTTCTTTAAAATGATAATCTCCCAGATCGTCATGCTTTCCGTTCTCATTTTCATATACCTTTATATTACCGCCCTTTTCTTCAATATTCTTTTTAAATGAGCGTACCTGCTCGATCGACATGTACTGGTCCTCTGTTCCATTCACCATTATGATTGGAATTTTTATAAAATTTTCTAATTTATCCATCGGATTGTGAGCGGATGCCCAATCCACCAGAGCAGACTGTTCTTCCGGGGTCGAATAGACAAAACGTTCCTCGCTGAATGACCATTTTGTGCGGATATAATAAAGAGAATTTTTAAATACATCCTCAATATCAGGCGACGACGCGACCGAAATGATCACTTTGGGAACGGCTTCACCATATGCCCCCAAATAAAATGCAACTACTCCTCCAAGCGAAGTTCCATACACGCCAAAATCTTCAACGTTACAGACCTTCTCTTTCTGCAGGGCTCCAAGAACCCATTCCAGCTTATTTTTACTTCCCTCGATCATCTCATTCAGATAAATATCGGAATCATATACGTTTCCTTCATGTCCATATAGATCAAATGTGACCACTGCATATCCCATGTTGTAAAAAGTTTCCGCTGCCTGACGCATATCCGCATGGTTTCCGCCAAGTCCATGACATAAAATCATCACCGGTTCGTATTTCTGCTCTGTATGTTCAGCATAATAATAGGTCAGCCTGCCATCCTTTTTTTCCTTTAAGCGGAATTCCCTCCTGTTTTGTCTGACAGACGCCAAGATCACCACCACCATCCCACACAGGAATAACGCCAATAATCCAAAGCTCAAATAACTTTTTTTTCTCATTTTTTCCTCACAAGTTCCGCTATATCTCCCAGCGTGTCCACTCTGCTAAGATCCCTCTCTGATATTTTCACTCCGAAAGCATCCTCAATAGAACAGATAAACTGAAAGAATTCCAACGAACTTAATTCCATATCCATCATAATCGAAGTATCTTCACCCAGATCTACATCCTCCTCACAAATTCCTTTGGCAATCTCAATAATCCTTTCTAACATAACTAATTTCTCCTCATCCTTGTTATTTTTTGCAATATTGTACATCCAAGGAAAATAAAAATGCTCCGTACTGCCAGCTGCGTCATACTTCCGGCAATCGTATCTTCTGGTATATACCAGAACAGATATTTCCATGGAACAACCGCACTTTCAAAAGAATGGATGCAAAGAATCCACATGGTATATCTTCCCAACAATCCTATTTTTTCAACTATCACATTTTCAAGACTGTTCAGTCGAATTCCTACAAATATGAGAAGAAATGTCCCACAGATACTAAAAAATACAGACGGCATTCCATTTCCAAATCGATATGTCGCTAGATCGCAAATACTATAGCGACTTGTATAGAAACTTCCTACCAGCCATATCGCTGTCAGCCCTGTCAACGCTACAGCGGAGATTTTTTTTTCCAATAGCTTTCTTTTCTTCATCAAATATCCGAAATACACAAACAATTGACCAATCATCCCTTGTGCCAACTGAAAGGGTGGCATATATGGAAGCAGCAAAGTTCCTATCCAGCAAACTACGATTGACAGCAGGCCTCTTGCCTTTTCATTCTTTATCTGGATCATCCCATAAAAAATAATCCAGCTTATCATCAACGCAAACACAAACCACATTGCTCCTATGCGCGAATAGCTTCCTGAATAGACAAACAGCGATTGCCTGAGAAACAAAAACAGCCACTCATCCAGACTATTGTGGATCAAGCGATGAACAAAGCCCACGGCGTCAATCGAAACAATCACAATCAGGTATGGCTTTATAAGGGATTTTAAGCTGGCAGCCACTCCCTCCTCGAAAGTTCTCTTTTTTAGCCAGTATCCGCTGGTTACAAAAAACAGCGGCATCAAAACGGAATACGTCAGCCTGCACAATACATTCTGCTCTAACTGCATTTCTGATATGTGCAGGCTGTGCTTAAACAAAACCAAAAGAATACCGAATCCTTTCAAAAAATCAAACATGGTAAGGCTTACCACTCTTTTTTTTATTTCCATAACTAATTTTTTACCATCCCTTTCATAATCCTCCAGGCATTTACCAATCTTTCCTTTTCTATTAGCAGATACAGACAGTAACACGCCAGATAACCTGCAAAAGCTACAAATGGAGTACAGCTCCAGCAAAGCACCATAAACACAGCAGTCAGCAGCAGTTCCTGTACAGTAAATATTCCTGTTTTTATCGAAATATATTTCTTGACCATATGTTCCGTTAAGATCGTTTTAAACGCGTACAATCCCATGATAGAAGCGACTGCCAGATCAACGCTTCCTATTACGTATATCGTCAGGAACGTTACAATCACGCTGACTGCCAACGCACAGAGATTGGTGTACAGGATGTACTTCTGTCCATCCCATACCTTCAAATATGTACAGGCTAACACGCTGTTCCTCACTTCGTAAATGCACATAGGAAGCAAAACTGCCAGATATTTTATACTCTCCCCGTATTGCGGAAGCCACAGACATAGCGCACAACTCATGGGGACATATATCAAAAGCACGCCAAACATGGGAATCGTCATCAGCTCTCGCAATGGAATATATAACTGGTTTGCTTTTTCACGATTGAGACGCTTCAAAGCAGGAAATATAACAATACTGACTGCTGTGATACAGGTAACCAACATATTTGCCATGCTAAATGAAAGAGAGATCTTTCCAAATACAACTGTTCCGTATCTCTGTTCAATAGCGAACCTTACCACTCCTATCATCATCTGGCCCAGAAAACTGGCCATAGATATGCTCCAGCCGCCCCTGATCAATTCCTTCTCTTCCCTGAACATTTCCCGTGCAGAACAAGGGAGCGTAAATATAATCTCTCTGCACAGATATATCGCATATAGAAGCAGTACAGCATTACTGAACAGCTCCGCGCAAATAAATACAGAGAAATGATACTTTCCCCAGAGAATACAGCCAAAAGCGGTGGCTAGAAAAAGAATACGTTCTCCTGAATAGACTTTTGCGTATTCCGATATCCGGCTGACCGCCTGAAGGATCGTTTGGAGTTGAAAACGGATCACACGCAGGATCATATATAAAACAGACCCTGCTAGGAGAAATCCCTTTATACTCCCCGTTCCTTTTCCCAATATCCATGCAGCTAAAACCAAAATGCCAAAGATCAGTTCGTGTAACGCAATTCCTATAACCTGAGATGACATAAGCCTTCGGTCCAACTTTTCGTAATCCGTTCCCCCGTATTTGATATAAAGTCCCTCACACCATCCGAGAGATGAGTACATCAGATACGTAGCATAGAAATGGTAAAGCTGCCAGTAACCATAGGATTCCACGGTCATGACCTTCGGCAGGAGCAAAGTAAGCACCAACGTAGTCAATATCTGACTCATGTTAGCGCCCACAGCATATACTACATTTCTTACAAATAAACGGGCTTTTCTATTCATAATCTTTCTGCTGTGCTGCAGTAAAAAACATCCAGCTTCTGCGCCTCCTTTTTTATGTTGTAAGGGCCATTTTCCAGATTTCTCACATCCGCTTTGAATTCCTGCTCTAATATCTGGCACAATCGTTCTGCCCAACGGGATGCTGGTTCCTTCAGACTCATAAAATAACATCCTCCTGTCACATCCACTTTTTGATCAATAGTATCAGAACCCAAAACAGGCAGCCCCGCAGCCTGAGCTTCTAGGAGGACTACTGGAAATCCTTCATAAACAGAAGGGAACAGAAAAACATCCATCGCCCCCATAAGCCTCGGCACATCCTGTCTGCTTCCAGTAAAGCATACACTATCCTCCGGTAGCTCCTGACAGGCACTGCAACGAATCTCACTCATAAGAGGGCCGTCCCCTACTAACAGCAACTTTGCTTCGTTATTGACCTTCCGAAGCTCTTTGAATATCTTCAAAATAAATCCGTGATTTTTTTGCTCTGTGAACCTCCCCACATGTCCGATGACTGGACCTTTACCCAATAGCAATTCATGCCTGACTCTCTCTGATTCCTTCTTCCCTTCATAAAATGATTCCAAATCAATGGCATTATGTAAAAGTACTACCCGATCTTTTGCCGCCTTTCCGAACAGATATTGGGACGCGGATTCCCCACAAGCAAAATAATGAGTGGCCGTAACCCTTGTCAATATTTTACACAGCCAGTGAAATACCCCACTGATTCCCTGATCGACCAGCGCCAAATGAGAATGGGCGATAAGAACTTTTGCCCCTGCCATTCTTCCCAGAACATTTGTCACAAAACACATCAATGTCATATGGGAATGGACGATCTGGATACGGTTTTTCCTAAGAATGCGGTACACTTCCACACAGCTTCTGAACGGATGCTTCCTTTTTTGTGGAACCTGGAATATATGAAAACCTATGTTTTCAAATTTCTGTTTCATATCTTCATCCGCCGGATTATAGGTAATGTAATACAATTCATAACGTTCTCTGTCCATATGTGAAAAATAATTATAGATCACAGCTTCAACTCCACCCGCTGTAAGAGCGCCCGCTACATGGGCAATCCTTATCTTCTTCTGCTCCATTTGTTTTTCCTCTGCTATCTGGTCTCATCAGTTTGTTCCCTTCCATATCCGCCTAACTTTTACAAGCGGCCGTATGAATCCCAGCATTCTATGTTTTAATAGAAAAATAAAGACTTTCTGTTCCCATGAAAGGTCCGCATACCTGACCTGCGCCAATGCCGTTTTATATGGTTCTCTTTCAAGAGTATACAGTAATTCCGTCTTCATCTTTGGTCGTGGTTCCTGATTATTCTCGTTAAAAAAATAAAGCCTCATGGCTGAATACATTCTGGTACAAATATACGCATACAAAGCTCGTCTGTACTCAACTGGCAGCCTATATTTCTCAATAATCTCTTTCTGCCGCTTAAAGGATATCTCATTGTAATAAAGTACCTTAGGATTATACCTGTTTGTAACCGATCCTTCTGAAAATCTGTAGTGATAAAGTGCTTTATCAACATAATACATCGCATCAGTACACTGTAAAATTTCACTTACAAAAATCGTATCCTGCCCTTTTCTTGCTTCTGCGTCAAACCATATTCCCCGTTCCCTGATCAACGATATACGGAACATTTTATTCCAAACTGTATTAGTAGCATATTCCTTCTTTCTTCCATCAATGGCAAAGAAATTAAACGGTGCCAGCCGAAGCTGCTTCTTCCATTTATCGTCCAGCTCTCCCCCGTTCTCCTTCAAAGTTTTCTTAACCTGTTTTTGAGGAAATTCATAATAATAATCATAGAACAGAATATCGGCATATGATGTCTGCATCACCACATTCAAAGTCTCCACAAGATCTGGCTCGACCCAATCATCCGGGTCAACAAAAATGATCCACTCTGTGTCCGCCGCTTTTATTCCCATATTTCTGGCTTCTGATACTCCCTGATTTTCCTGATGGATTACTAAAAAACGCTCATCTCCCTGTGCATATTCATCACATATGCGACCGCACCGATCCGGCGAACCATCATCAATCAAAATCGCTTTAAAAGCGCATGAGGTCTGTTCTTTCAAGCTATCCAAGCATTTGCGCAGATAATCTTCTTCAATCTGATATACCGGAATGATAATGCTGAGAAACGCTTCCATATAGTCCTCCTTTTCTGCTTTATAATATAAAACCAAAAACAATATTTTCTTCTCCTAAGCTTATCTGCCGTCTAATAGTCCACAATATAATCTTTTATATTCATCGCACATAAGCTGAGCAGTAAAATGCTGCTCTACCGTATAACGGGCATCCTGTACGATAGCTCTCCAGTCCCATTTTCCATTTTCAATCTCTCGAATTATCTGAAAGAAGTGTTCCGGCGTTTCACACCAGAATCCATTTTTTCCATCCTGTACCACTTCTTTCAATCCGGAAATCGGAGCAACAATACATATCTTTTTCATATACATCGCTTCTAAAAGCGCAATCGATAACCCCTCCCAAGCTGAAAATAAAACAAAGATATCCGCCTGATTCAGCATTTCTAACGCATCCTTCCGTTCAAGCCAGCCTGTGACATGAATATTAGAAGACTTTAGCTCCGCCCGTTCTTCTCCATCCCCAATCCAAAGAAAATCATGCTGTTGGATACCACATGCAATTTGTTCAAACATCCACGGTCGCTTCTGCGGACAGATCCGTCCCACTGTGGCGATTAGCATTTTTCTTTCGGATATCCTTGGAAGTCTGGGGACTGGAAAATTACCTTCATCCATATCAATGCCATTATTGATATAAACAGAATGGCCCGTAACCTTTTTAGACAGCTTCCATTCACCTTCTGAACAACACACCGTCAGTCCTCCTTTTGTCGCAGCCATCCGTTCCAAACAATAATACAGCCTGCGTTTGAGAAACGGATCGTCTTCCTTGAGAAAAGAGTAGCTGTGCGGCGTATACAAAACCTTATATTTCCGCATATTGATAGCCCATCTTCCAACAAACCCAGCCTTTGAAGAATGAAGATGAATAAGGTCTGGCTTGATATCTCTCACAAGCTTTCGGATCTCTCCTAGATTCAGGATGTCCTCTAACCCAATACTGCGTTTTGCATGGCGCATTTCAATAACTTTTATGCGATCATCCAGCCTTTCTCTATAATCCTTTGGAGTCTGCGGGCGAATCGCGCAGACAAGATACACATCAAACTCATCGCAGATCCTGTTAATGAGAGATGTCACCATTGTGTAAACTCCTCCGCCAAAAGCCTCAACTATATGCATCACCTTTGCTCTATACATCTTTTCCCCCTTGTAATTACTAACCACTGAAAAATATCGTGTGATATGGGAGTACCCCATACCAGTGATTTTTATATACGTCGTATATGAGCTTACTTCCATATAAAGCCACAAGCAGCAATGCAGCAACCATCCGCACATATCTGTTTTTCTCCCGTTTAAAAAAAGCAGGAAAACTGAATATCTGGATCACGGCAAATCCTTCCGCAATCCTTGAAACCTGAGGGAGAACCGAAGACATAAGAAGTAGCATGCAGGGCAACATGGATATCAACGCCATAAAGCCCATCTTCTTTCTGTCCTCTCCCACATCACCATCTTCTATGTATCTGCATTCTTTCTTTATCTGCTTTTCCTGCCTATACAACAGGACAATGTGCAGGACAAAAACCACTATCGAAACCGCAAATCCAACAACATAAAAATTATTCAAATTATACTGACTGTCAAAATACCATGCAAAGCGCGTAAATTTCACCACGGCAGGAAAAAGTACCTTGACAGCAGGCAAACATATACAATATAGAAAAAAGATATCTATCAGTTTTTTTGCACTGTAATCTTTTCCATATAAAAAATAAATAGGTATGTAGATAATGGTAGAAGTATGGATAAGACAAGCTATCAGGATACTGAACATATACGCTCCCATACGACGCTGCTCTATAAACTTAAACGCAAAAACAAATATGCTCATTGCCATCATCTGCCGTATCTGATTTAAAGACATAAAATACTTATTCGACAGAAAAAACAGCAGGATACTGAATGGAATCATCTCTGACTGCTGATAAATCCCAAGAAAAAAAAACAACAGTGTAATAAAGCTTACATTCGCGAACAACAATTCCGAATTTGGAGAGATCTTATAAAGCACCCGATTCAAAAAATTAAAAAGCGGTTCTGAGAAAGTCTTGATCCCATGGTTGATATAGTAGTAATAGGAATCATAGATCGGCCAGTCTGTCCCTACCTGTCCCCGGAACATCGAATTAACTGCAAATGGCAAAAATGAAAATATCGCGAACAAACGATAGGTACCCGCAAGCGCCGGGTATGATTTTGCATTCACAGCCAATTTTGAAAAAAACAGGGATATACCTAACACAATAAGATAAACATACATCACAGCCACCTACTCTTTAAAATCCGGAATCATTCCAAGAATCGTAAGCTGTCCGTACAGTTCCATATCCTTTACCGTTTCAACATTCGGAGAAAGAATCACCCGCAAAAAAACATACAGTATATAGAGGAATGCAGCACCTGCAGCACATCCATAGATTGCCAAGGTCCTCTGCTTCGCAGCGTCATATATTTTGCCTGCTCCAGCAGAATAATCCAACACTCGCATTGCATTTGAATCGGAGAGATGGTTGATTTCCTGTACAAAAGCATCTGCCACCGCATTTACCACCGCTGTACTGTCCGTTTGGCTAGAAGAATCCGCGTAAATCTTCAAAACTGCCGTTTTATCTTCATAGATATATGTACTTCCTTGTATAAAGCGGGCATCGATGGATATCATATTGTAAATCTCACTTACAGTAAGGCTCGTTGGTCCCAAAAGAACCTTGGCCCGCTCCGCGATCTTTCTAGATTTTACAATTTCTGAATAAGCTCTCAGAGCATTAAGTCCTTGGGCCGACTCATCATAAGAGCCATCAGCAAAACTATATACAGTAGCTGTAGCGCGATAAGAATCATCCTGTCCAATCACAAAAAAAGATACAAATACACCGAGTACAACACCGGCCATTGCCGCCGCAAGTATCTGTGAAAGCCGTTTTTTTATTTCTGATGCACAATATTCAAAATCAATACATATAATCCTATTAAAATCCATACCTTATTCCCTTTCTCTCGATGCGGCTCGTTTCCTGTCCAAAATAATCCCCAGTCTCAACAGAACAAGCAGGACAAAAGCTGTCAGCAATGTGAACGCAGTTGACATCGCTTTTCCATCCAAAAATCTATTTTTGCTTTCACTGCCAGCAGCATATGGACTTTCTTCCTCCTGTGCTACCTGCACGCTCAAACGAAGCGGCGCAATCTCATGGATGCATCCGTCCTCATCCTCATAACAAACTTCGATCTCTATCTCCTGATCTCCACTTCCTGTGAACGTTATGTATTTTTCCGTATTTATACGCTGCCCTACAGCCACAGCTTCCAGAGGAATGGACTGTTCGGATGGCACAATATTCCCTTTGATTTTCATGAAAATATTCTTTAGCGGTGTTTGTCCTGCATTTTCATATTTGATATCCAGAAGTGTTGGAATGTAGCGGTACACCTTGTCTGGAACATTAACATCCAAAATTTCCAGTTCCGAACGTTTTGAAAGATCAATTGAAAATGCTGTGGTATTAGAACCCATGGTTCCTGTCTCCGACATATAAGTAAAACAGCATTCTAGGATCATACTGGTCTGCCATCCCTTTTCCAGATTTTCTGACGCCACAAAACAAAACGTATAGTCTACCGTCTCACCTGCCCTTAGAATTTCCTGATATCGTTGATTTACGTCTCCTTTTGTCAGATATACTCCCTCTGTCTTAATCTGAAGGCTGGTCTTCACCTGTGAAACTGCCAAAACAGCATCCATATTCTTCACTTGGATGACTACATTAAATTCATTTCCAGGTGCCGCCTCACCTTCTACCAAATATCTCTGCGCTAAGACAACGGGTGATCTCTGATTCTGAATCGAGGACGCAGTTGCTTCCGGTTCAGCATATGCAACCATACAGGGTAAAAAGATTATACACACCGCACAGAACAGGCCAACAATTTTTTTTAGTAACTTCCAACTTTTTTTCCAAAAAACACTCTGTTCTGTTTTTGGTACATCTTTTCTCAAATATTCCTTCTTCTCAAAATAGTCAAAATGATCCATATACTGGCGGTAAAGTTGTGGCTGTGCTTTCGAAACCACTACCCCAGCAATTGGTAATTCCAATTCGTCCATTTGACGCTTAGCCTTTTCCAGTTGTTTCTTCCTCGTTTCTCCAGCGGCCACCACCAGAACCACCGCATCCGCCATTGAACACAAAACTTTCCCGTCCAGAGAAGTTGCCAAGGAAGGCATGTCAATAATAATAAAATCATATTCCCTGCGAAGTTCCTGCATCATTTCTTCCAATCTGCCGGAACATAAAACCTTTACCGCACCATCCCCCAACGCTGTCCCACTTCCGATATAGCTTAAATTTTTTACATTTGTTTCAGATATAGTATCCCTCCAGGAGATCGTACTTAAAGCATAATTTGACACCCCGTCTGCTCCTGTCATCTCATCTAAATTCTGGCAGAACTTTTCCTTACGGAAATCCATATCAACAAGAACGGTTTTCCAGCCTGCTTCCGCAAATAAAACAGCTAATTCCAGACAGGCAGCCGTTGCCCCGGTCCCCGGACTGCATCCACATATGGCATACGTTTTATAGCCTTGCTTTATCTTTTCCAGATACATATTTGTCATCACATGCTCAAAAGCAGCTCTGACCTCTCGATTTTCATTTCTGTATATCTCAATTCCCATGACCTATTCCTCTTTCAGACCGCCATTCTTTCTCAAATTCCTATACTCTCTTTCCAAAAGATATCGTTTCAACTTCCCAGTAGAGGTACGCGGAAGTTTCTCTTTTTTATACCATACATGCTTGATCCTCTGCCTGGGACTGTAGTTTCTGTTATAGGATTCGATCTGCTCCTGTATTTCACACCGACTTGCCAAAGGCTTCTCCATCACAACCGCTATGATTCCGTATTCTGGAAGATAGAACGCTGCTCCTTCGTCCACTCCATTCATATTTGTCAAAGCACTGTCTATATCTTCCACGAAAATCTTTTCTCCGTTTTCAAGAACAAGCGTATCCCGTAGCCTCCCTAAGATCATTACCTGGCCATCCTCATTGATCACTGCTGCATCTCCCGTCCAAACACAATTTCCGCCGAGCACCTTCCGGGTATCTTCTTCTTTTTTATAATATCCTTTCATACAGAAGGGCAGGATCACTCCCAGTTCTCCCTCTTCGCTTAACTGAAAACGAATAGGCCCATAAGGCATCAGCCATTGTTCATCGCCATCCGGCTGGCTGTACGCTACCAAACCTACTGTTTCAGAAGAACCATACATATTGATAACAGTAGTCCCCTGCCGTCTTATCAGCTCTGCAAGCTCCGGACGGCAGCGGCTACCTCCCAGAATCACTTTGTGCAGACTTGGCATTATCTTTTCATTTTTAAACAGGAACTCAATCATACTGGGAACGAGCATAGCAATATGTGGATCAAAAAGTTGTGCCTCTTTTTTTAAGTATCTGGAAGATGCGCCCATACACACCACTCCACCCTTTTTCAAAATATGGAAAAGCATGGTCAGTCCATAAATATGATGGAAAGGCAGCGGCAAAAAGAAGCGTTCCGCCTGCCTGCCGGGGAAAATACTTTCTGCCAAAAGAATATGTTTTACTAAAACTTCTGTTGTGATAACAACGCCTTTGGTACTTTTTGATGTTCCTGAAGTAAAACAAATGAAATCACTATTTTCCTGCGGAAGTCCTTGTAGACTTTCACCCTCCTGAGACCATTTTCTTCTATCCACAAAAAGCTCAATGGCTATCTTATCCTGTAGAAATGTCATTTCTTCTTTCAACTCCGCAGAGGTCATAAGGCATTCCGCATCTGTATATTCCAGAAGGTACTCCAAGTCGTCATTATTCAGATTCGGGTCCATAAGTATCAAATTTTTTCCTTCCAGTAATATTGAAAGTGCAGTCAGTATCCATTGATAGGAATTGTATCCCAATATAGCGATCCGACTTTCTTTCATCTCTCTGATAGATGAAACACCTCCGCTCAGATCGTTTAGAAAATCCTTATACATAACCGGAATCAGTTGTTCCTTCTTTCCCAAAAACAAAAATGCAGGCTGATCATCATATTTTTTCGCCATCTCAAGTAACAAATTGCCCAATTTGTAATCTTCCATAATTACACTCACATGATGTTTACAGAACTACAAACACCTTTTCTCCTTTCTTCCATAAGTTTCGTGTCCCGGTGTACTTCTTTTAATTTTATTCAAATCCAGGCTCTGGCTACAGGTAACTACTGTCCATTCCGGAATGTTTCCGCTTATAACACAGCCAGTTCCGATCACGCATCCATCTCCCACTACACTCCCCTTCAAAAAAGTCACATTACTTCCAACCCAACAATGATCGCCAATATGGATCTCTCCCACAGAATATCCCTGTTCCTTGATGGGTTCTGGACCATAAAATCTATGATTGTGGTCATAAAATTTTACGTTTTCACCGAATATATCACCATTTCCTATTTTAATGGTTCCCCTGCTGCTCAGGGAGCAGCCATGATTGAAAAAACATCCGGAACCAATCGCAATCTTCCCCTCTGCTTGGATCGAAATAGAAAAATCACGCCGGAATGTAGTCTTATTTCCTACAGACAGCCTTCTGCCATAGAGAATCCGAAATAAAAGCAGCTTGATAACGGCGGTGATATGATAATAGGCTTTAATAAATATCATATGAAATTTTCCTCCGTAAAAATTTATTTTTCAAATATACCAGATACGGATACCACATTCCGTGAAAAAATCCTGCAGCCCGCAGAGCGAACGCTTTAGGCAATATCATGCACACTTGCATTCCCAAAGTTCTAACTCCACAGACAGGAACCCTGTCCTTTACCTTATTCTTCCACGGGCTCCTGTCCATATACCATTTAAACTCCTCCCTCAGAGGATGGTTCGAGCTTTGGAACCATGGCCTGACAGTAAGCAAGTTCTGAGTAAAATGGACAACTACCGGATATTCCCTTGCTCTTTTCATTTCTTTCTCAGAATAGTAATCCACAGGATACCTGAGCAACTTTAGTTCGTTATATGACCACTTAAAAACAATGGTCATCACATTATATTCTGGAGGAAGAATCCCGATCCTGCCCTTAAAAACTGCGTTCAATACATCCTGATCCGGATAACTCATGGCATAGAAATACTTCCTGAAAAAATGATTAATCCTGCGAGCCACATTTATTTTCCGCAATGCATCTATATCCGCCAGCAATACACCGCCATTTATATAGTTATCATCTTCCGCCAGACCAATGTTCTTCTTGTATTGCCTGCTGACACAGTCTTTTACTCCGCAAAACAAATTCCCCCCCATGTTCCAATCTTTCAGCAAGCATATCTCTCCTTTGATTAATGTGTCACAATCGAGATATAAGGCCCGTTTTACAGTATCTGGCAAAATTTCAGCCATAAAAAGCCTGACAAATGCGACTGAAGGCCATCTTTTACCTTCTAACTGCTCTTTTTGCAATCTCCTGGGCACATTCAACAAACAGCAAGAAACGCCATGTTCCTCTGCTATCTCAAAAATCTTCTTTTTGTTATCCTCCTGGATATCCTGTCCCAAGATATAGATATTGACATCTTTATTGCATTCCATCAGTGAAATCATAGATATTCCCAACAACCAAATATAGCGATCGTCACATATATAAACAACTGCCAGTTCTTTTGTCTCCATTCTTTTTCCCTCTCATATTCTTCCAATACTGTACTATTCAACGCCTACATTTCTCATTGCCTTCGGTGCATATATATTCCGTCCGTCATATCCCAGTGGATTTTTCATCAGTGCTCTGTATTGGGACGGTTCCATCTCCTGGATCTCCTTCCACTTTGTAAATATAAAGCACACATTTACACTAGCTAATGCCTCTTGGGACACATCCGTATACATACTCATTCCTTTATATGTCTTTGCAATTGGATACTGCTCTTTGAAGAGATCCATACCCACAGGATCCTAGATATAAGGTTCAACTCCTGCCTCAAACAGCAGTTCATTAATTTTTAGAGCAGGTGATTCCCTTAAATCGTCAATTTCTACCTTAAAGGTTAGACCCAAAACAGCTATTTTCAGTCAAAGAACGTAAGAAGCCTGAACACAACCTTTTCAAAAGCCGCACTTTCTGTATCTCGTTTACAACAACAGTTGCTTCCACTGTTTTTAAAACATAACCATTTTGTTTAGCGAGAAACTTTCGGGTTTTCGCATCCTTGGGAAAACAGAAACCACCATAGCCAATTCCCACTTTCAGAAAATTCTTTCCAATTCTCGGATCATATTTCATTCCTTCAGTCACATCGTAAATATCAGCTCCAACCAGTTCACACAGATTCGCAATCTCATTCATATAGAATATCTTAGGAACCAGGAAATCACTGCAAACATATTTGATGATTTCGGCAGAACGGCAGCCGATTGACACAATAGGAATGTAGGAAGGCTCGTAAATTTCCCTCAGGATTCTTTCCGCTTTTCTGCAGTTAGTTCCGATTACGATTCGTTTTACATGGAACATATCGCACACTGCAGTTCCCTGAGACAAAAATTCCAGATTGCTTCCAACCTCTACTTTTACATTTTTAACCATCAGATCATATATGCATTCTTCCACTTTGTCGTTTGTTCCTACCGGCACCGTAGATTTCACAACAATGAGGCAATCGTTCTCTACATATTCCGCAATCCAGTAGGCAGCCATTACAATATTTGAAAGGATTTCATTGTATTTTTTGCCATATGAATAAGAAAGGATTTCTCCTTACGATTTACTTGACTAAGACAGTATGTTTTTTTATTTCTGCTTCATACGTCGTTTTTTCCGTTACAACAATGCTGTCATATCTTTCCATTAAAGGCTGCAACATCAACAACTGCTCATAATGACCACCCGAAGATGCCGCAAAGCATATTTTTATCTTTTTTCTCATCGTCTTATCATCTGTTCTGGTTCATCCAGTTAAAGCAGATGGATTACTCCCTCTTTTCCCCAGAGCTGTACAAGGCCCCTTTAAGACATACAGCCCAGGCGCTCTTTCACCCGAGATCCTTTCATAAACTTACACAATTCCTGCGAACCGGAGTTGTCGATTCTCTCTTTCACAGTTTCTTCTGCTATTAGCAATCGTCCGAACTCCCTTTGATGTCTTTCTTCAAAATAGTTCTGGAATTCAGAATTGTACAGAGTGCACAATGTTTTATCAGCGGATGCCTGACTATAGGAATCTATGCCATTCTCTTCAGCTGGTTCTTCGTATCCGGAGCAGTTAGTATCCACTGGCTCTTACTCTGCCCTGTTTTGTCAGGTGCAAAATATTTTTTCCATATCCATTTGATACCCTTGTTATGATGGCATCTTTTCAGATATTTAACTGTCTTCTTCCAGATATAATCGTCTATTTCCTTAAATGCCTGCTTGGAATTAAAAGGTGACCAGTAACCTGCCAGGCCGATAATCACTGGATTCAACTGGCGGATTAGTTCATCGGTTTTTCTTCCGTTGCATTTTCGAAATATTTCACGTATTTTGTCCTTACTCTTCTTCATGGTTTCCTTCGATGGTCGGGTAAGTAGTATCTCACCATACCATGTCGGAAACATCCTGATATTGAATCCAAGGAAATTGAATCCTTCCGAGATATTCACAATCCGTGTCTTCTCTTCAGATAGTTCCAATCCTCTGGCTTCCAGATACGGTTTCAGCTTATCGTATATCTTTTCTGCATCTTCCCTGGTCTTACATGCGACTGCAAAATCATCAGCATAAAAACTTAGCGAGTATGCGGTTTCGTTGGTGTGTCCTGCATATTTTCCGTTTCTATTCTGCGCTCTGTATCGAATGCCAAGCGTCTCTTCCATTCCCATCAGGGCAATGTTTGCCAACAGCGGTGAAACAATATTTCCCTGACCAGAACCGGATTCCGTATCGTTGAATACGCCATTATCTACATATCCTGCTTTCAGCCACTTTTTGACCAGTTCTTTATACGGAAAGTCTCCGATTTTGTTTAGTATGTAATCATGGTTCAAGTTATCGAAGCAGCCTTTAAAATCCCCTTCAAATATCCATCGTTTTCCGCCTTTCTGCGTGCTCATCACGATTCTTTGTACAGCATCATGACAGCCCCTTTTTGGTCGGAATCCATAGGAACCGGGTTCAAACCGTGCTTCCCACTGGGGTTCCAATACACTTTTTATAATGAATTGGTAAACTCTATCCCGGATTGTCGGGATTGACAATGGGCGGAGCTTACCATTTTTCTTCTTTATATAAGTGCGATAAGACGGTTTTGGATGATGCAGTTCTATCTGCATTCCTTCCATCTGTTTATACAACTGCCAGCGTTCTGCCGCAGTTTTTATCACCATTC
>JBJELD010000027.1:0-19125 GCA_051878975.1 Candidatus Caccovicinus sp. | reverse complement strand
GCACCTAACGATAAATTTATCAAAAAACTGTCTTGACAAAGTGGGTCACTTTACCAGGGCCTGCCTGAAAATACTAAGACCGCTTTCTTCCCACATTCTCTTAACAGCTAAATTTGACAATTCATTGGCCTGTTGTGTCCATTCTGCAAACGTTTCAATGCCTTCGATCTTCTTTAAATGGTGGTGAATCTCCAAAAGAATCTGAGCCAGTCCTTTAAAACGATTGATTCCTCTGGTCATTGTATAGAGATTGATTTCATTCCAGCGTTTTAAAATCGGTTCACGCCAGTCTTCCAGTCCCCATATTGGAATCAGACACGGCCCAAAACAGGCAATATGCTTCAAGTCCATCGTATCCATAGCGCAGCCATCAGAATCAACGCAGATCAGATACTCTTTTTTCTTCATAAAATTCTTTAAACAATCCGGCATCTGCTTTCTCCTCTCATGCCGCTGGAAGCAGGCTTAACGGAACTGATACCAATAATCCTGCACATCCTGCAGATTCTTATAAACAAAGTCATAATTAATCATCCAAAGTTTCATGTCCTCCAATGGTACATTGCCCTCTGCCGGAGTGGTCTCTGGCCGTACCGGCCATCCGCCTATGGTATTAAAAGGCTTTATGCCGTTTCCATTTCCATCTTCACCGCCCATGAGGTAACGGATTAACAGCTTTGCCCCGTTCGGATGAGGTGCTTCATTGACAACAGCTAAAAAGTTCATAAATGCTACACCGGATACCGGAGACATTTTAAGAGGTTCCGCTTCTATATTCCACCCCTTGTCCGCACGCTCACGATACTTGGAAGAAGGGGTATAACCAATCAGTCTGGATTCTTTTCCTTCTCCTACCGACTGAATTACTTCATTGTTGGAATCAAAGATAACCGGATCGTTTGCAAGCACCCTCTTAATCCATGCATGCGCAGCCGTCGGCTCATCATCTTCCAGAACAATATCCTCACCGTAGCATTCCTTATATGCTGCCGCCATTTCATCTGCATGTTCCACCATAGTGGTAAACAAAGCCATATAGCTTACGGTACCGATCGGATTCTGCAGTACAAAATTGCCTTTCCACTCCGGCTTGGTGACATCCCACCAGTTGGTAATCGGCGTTTCAGAATATACGCCTGTATTAAAGAACCACCAGTCAGTCTCAAAATACAAAGGAGTCATATTTTCCTTGTACTCCTCCTTCACACCTCCGAAAATTGATTCGGGCTGATAATTGTGAAGAATCCCCTTGTTGAAGAAATTGATCATATAGTCACCGGTCTGCTCTTTACTGTGAATAACATCAGCAGTACGGATTCCGGAATCATACTCGGTTTTCAGCTTGGTGGACATATCATTGGCATTAATATCATAAACCTCTACGGTCATGCCGGGATAATCTTCCTCAAAACTCGCCTTTACCTTCGCCATGCGGCTGGAGATAGAATAGATCACGACAGTTCCGCCTTCTTCCTCCAACGCTTTCTTATACAGTTCATCTGAGGTTTCATCCTCATAAAGGCCGGCATCGATCGCCCACTGCTCTTCCGGTGTCACTGCCGTTTTCTCCGCTTCTGCCTGTACCGCTTCACCTGCACCGGTCTCCTCAGATGCTTTTTCCTCTGCTTTTGCAGTAGTTTCCGCAGCCGGTTTTGTTTCTTCAATTTTTTCGCAGCCAGTTAAAGACATTGCCGCCATCATACCAGCCAGTGTCATTGCCAAAATTCGTCTTCCTGTTTTTCTCATAGCATTTTTCTCCTTTTTTCTTTGAAAATTTGCCGCTGAATCGGCGGCATAAATTCAGGGATGCCTGGTGCGCCCCAAAAACAGTCTCTCCCGATCATATGTCGGCTGCGGCACATGGTGGGTTATAATACAGCCGCTTTCTTAATCAACCTTCCGCTCTCCTTAGAAAATACATTGATCTTTTCAGGATTCACCCGAATCCATACCTTTTGATCCTTGCTGTACTGGGCAAGCCCGTTCTGCTTAGCCAGTATTTTCTCTTCTCCCACCTGCAGATATACGGTTGTTTCAGAGCCGGCCGGCATAACCGAGTACACAACCGCCTCAATTGCTCCCGGTTCCGGAGTTTTCCGTATATCAACCAGTTCAGGTCTGACTCCTACTACCGCATCGCCGCTTTGAAATTCCCGGCACTCATCGGTCCAGGAATCCTCTTTAAATTTCAGGCTCCCCAATACACTGTCCACCTTCAAAATCCCATTCTCCGCAAATGCTCTGGCCGGAATAAAATTCACTTTTGGATTTCCGATAAAATCTGCAACCCGAAGTGAGACCGGATTCTGGTAAAGCTCCAGCGGAGGTGCAACCTGTTCCAGCACGCCTTCAAAGAAAATGGCAATTTTACTGGACATGGTAAGAGCCTCCGTCTGATCATGGGTTACATAGATAATGGTAGTTCCCAGTTCCTTATGCAGGCGCTTGATCTCGCTTCTCATTTCAATACGCAGCTTGGCATCCAGGTTGGAAAGCGGCTCATCCAGAAGAAGTACTTCCGGTTCCGACACAATAGCCCTTGCAATCGCAACACGCTGCTGCTGACCTCCGGAAAGTTCGGATGGATAACGGTCAATGAACTGATCGATTCGCATCCTCTTCAACGCATTTTCAACCTTTTTGCGGATCTCCTCCTTTGGAACCTTAGCCAGTAGTCTTTCCGCATCCGGAAGGACCTAAAAGCGTCATGAACTCTCCATCTTCGATGATCAGATTAATGTTCTTCAGCACATGGTTTTTGCCATAGTATTTATTGATCTCTTTTAATTCAATTCTGCTCATTTGATATTTCCTCCTGTACCCGTTAGAAGCCCTTTGTGATATCTGCATCCGTAAAGGTATTTGCAAACCAGTAGACAAAGAACACAAGGACAAACATGACAATGGTCACGGCACTTGAAAGCTGTATCAGATTCTCCGTCGAGTAGGAGTATGCCATGTACGGCAGTGTCTGCTGAGACGGCGTCATCACCATATAAAGAAGGCACTAATGTAATGCGGTAACCCAGCAGTTCTATTTTCTTGGCGGTTGCAAACAGCGCCAGATACATGGCACCAAATGCAATGGACGGAATCAGATAGGGAATGAATACCAGCTGCTCTACCAGTTTTCCAGAAAACAGCTTGCGGCCTCTGGAATTAATATAACCGATCAGCTGTCCCAATATTGTAGCAAACAAAGAGGTCAGTACCACCAGTTTCAGCGTATTGATCACATATTTGGTAAACTGCGGATTCTTAAAGATTCCCGGTTCCCCCTGATCGATGGTCGGTACGGACCCGCCGATCCAGTAATGGAGAGTAAAATTATTCAGGCTGTAATTTCCTGCTTCCAGCATAAAAGACTGATAAAGCGGAATCACAACCGGGATCACAACTGCCGCTGCAATGAACACAAACAGAATTCCCGTGATTACCGGTCTCCATTTTCCCAGACGAATCGGATTACTTCGGCTTCCTTTTCCGCCAATTGTGCTGTAGGATTTACGGGAACCAATGGCCTTCTGGTTTAAAAATACGCTGAGCGAGGCAATCGCAATCAGAATCAGAGAAATCGCAAAGGCTACTCGATTCTGCCCGTTTTGTATAGAATTGTACATCGTGGTCGATACAGTATAGTAACCGATCTTCAGCCCCAGCATGGAAGGCACGCCGAAGGTTCCCATTGCCTTTGAAAATGTCATGATAACTGCAGACAACACGGCAGGCATAACCAGCGGAAAGGTGATCTTGGTCAGAATCCGGACCTTGCTGGCTCCCAGTATTTCACCCATTTCCTCCAGTTCCGAATTGATCGAACCTAAAGCGGCGGATACCAGAAGATACGCATAGGCATAATAATGGATCACCAGTACCACCACGATGGCAAACGGACCATAAGCCAGCCAGTCCGGTGTATGGATTCCCAGGAAGCCCAACAGGCCCTGCGCACCGCCTACGCGCTCATTCTTAAAAATGGTCAGCCATGCCATGGATTTACACCAGGACGGAATCATATAAGGAATAATTAAGGCTAATGAAAAGAACTTTTTGTAGGGCAGATCACTTCTTACCATCAGCCAGGCCAAAAGCGATCCAAGAGTTACTCCCAAAACTGCGGTTGACACGGCAATCAAAAGAGAATTAGAAAGCGGCGTCCACAGCATTTTCTTTGAAATGCTGCTGGTGAGTACTCTCTTCCAATAGTAGAGGGTAAACATCCCCTCTCTTCCTCCTTCTATCCTTGCCACATCTGCCTCAGCCAGGGTCAGGGTCTGTATGATCATCTGTCCCAGCGGAATCAAAATCAGATATACCATGAACACCACAGAAATCACAACCATAATATTGTACGGATTTTTTACAACGCTTTTTATCTGGTTCTGCAGGCGGCGTCTCCGGGAAAATGCCGGAGAGCCGGATCCTTTTCCAGCGCTCTTTTCTGTCTGCATATACAGCTCCTTTCTTTTTCTATCCTTTGCAGGATTTACGCTCTACAAGTTTCGGTTCCAGTTTTACGGCCATCTGCGCTTTGGAAAGCTGTCTTCCCTCTGCCATATCAATGAGTGTTTCCACCGCTGTCTCCGCCTGTTTTTCATGAGAGATCGCCACCGTCGTCAGCTCAATATAAGGCAGCTCAAAGGTAATATTATCAAAACCGATCAAAGAAAAATCTTCCGGAATCCGGATCCCGTTTTCTCTGCAGGCTTTGATAATTCCATTAGCTGTCGCATCGCTGGCAGCTACGATCCCGTCAGGCATCGTAAGACCGCTCGTTAGAAAACGTTTAAAGTGATCGTATCCTCTTTCAAAACTGGAACGAAAAACGGTATTGCATTCGTAAAGCTGAGCCGGTATTCGGTTTTTCTTTGCTGTCGCAAGAAAGCTTTCTGCCCGCTTCCGGTGAGCCAGACGCTCTGCCTTGAAGCCCACAAAGAGCAGATTCTTGCATCCTTTCGAAATCAGATACTCGGTTGCCAGCTTTCCGGCAAGCATTTCATCGGCGCAGACATACGGAATCCCGCAGCCTTCCGGCAGTTCATTCAGGGATACCATCGGAACATTTTTCTGATACTTCGCAAGAGATTTCATACTGGCAGAACCAATGGGAAATACCAGGATCCCTTCTACCTGATTTTCCACCAGCAGTTTGATATACTGCTCTTCCGCATTTAAATCACGAAAGATGATTCCTAACGTCTGCGTCTTCTTCTTTACCAAACTTCTTGCAAGACCATTGGGCGTATAGGAGCATCGCTCACATACCTCCAATATCCTGTTTCGGCTTTTTTCGCTGATTCCCTCCGCTCCATTCAGCGCTCTGGAAACGGAAGCAATGGATACGCCCGCCTCTTTGGCAATATCCTTGATTGTAACCTGTTTCATATCCTTCTCTCCTGTCGCGATTTGAAACAATTACGGATTCACCATTCCCAGAAACAACAAAATGCACAGGTAACCCTGTGCATTTTGCATAATTTTTAAACATTTTATACGAAAATTTTTACGTTATCCTTTATAATCGAAATTCGGAATCCGCTCCCAGCGGCCCTTAAAATAATGCGCCGCCATCTTCGGCCGGCGGTCTCTGGTAAGCAGTCCTTTCCGGTTCCCGCCTACACGCATACAGCCCTGAATCGTGCCAAAATCCGCAAAATTCCATACATGCTCGCCGATAAAGAAGTCGCGTCGGTCAAATTCCGCATTCTGACGGCGGTAATATTCTACCTGAAATTCCTCCGTAAACATCTCCGGCACTGACGCATGGATTCCTTCTACTGTATCTGCGCCATACTCGGTAATCATCAGCGGTTTTCCGATCCTTTCCCAGAAATCCAGCTCCTGATTCAGGCCGTAGCAGGCAGCATCCAGGTCGCCGGACAGATTATACCAGCCGTAATACCGGTTGATGCATACCACATCCATGGTCCTGGTCACGATATCCTTTGTGTAATCGTTCTGGCAGCATACCATAGTAACCGGGCGGTTCTGCGGATCCAGGCTGTGGGTCAGATCATAGAGATGACGCCAGTAGGTATAGGCAGACTCCGGAAAATGCTCCGTGTCCGGCTCATTGCCCATGGACCACATCACGACACACGGATGGTTTTTGTCTCTGGCGACCATATCCCGAATCACCTGCTCATGATGCTCCTTGATAGGGAAGGTTCTGTAGGGATCCTGCTTCTCGCCGGCTCCGATTCCTACCGCCGGAGTTTCATCAATAAGGACAATGCCTTCCCGATCGCACAGATCATACATTTCCTCTGCGTAAGGGTAATGGCTGGTCCGGAAGGAATTAGCATGCAGCCAGTGAATCATGCTCACATCTCTCACATCCAGACAGAGATCCAGGCCGCGGCCGCGGAACGCGGCATCCTCGTGTTTGCCGAAGCCCTTAAAATAAAACGGCTTCCCGTTGATCAAAAACTGCTTTCCCTTTACTTCAATCGTCCGCACGCCGAAGGTCTGCTCATACCGGTCTTCTCCAAAGGCAAACTGTGCACGATACAGATACGGGGTTCCCGGCCAGGGCTCCCACAGCCGCACATCCGGGATCTCCAGACGGATCGTCTCGCCCGGGACAAATTCTCCCTCTGCTGCAAGCTTCCCCTCTGCATCCAGAATCTGAACCGTTCCCTTCCGTCTGCCCACAGCTTCCACAGTCACCTCTACGCTTCCTCTCGTTCCCTGATAATCCGGAACCAGGGTAATATCGCAGATGTAATCCTCCGGCGTCGTGTACATGCGGACCGGACGATTGATTCCCGCATAGTTAAAGAAATCGAAATTCGGAAGGTTCTGCGGCCGGCACCATTTCTTCGCTGCTTCCACACTTGGAATTCCGGCATTATCCGAACCAAAGAATGCGATTCCGCCTTCATTTCCTACCGGAAGTGTAGAATGGTTGACCCGATTATCGGAAGCCACCGTAAGAACGGCTCGTTTTCCCGGCTCCAGAAGGTCTGTAACATCCACCTCAAACGGAAGGAAGCCTCCTTTATGGCTGCCGATCTGCTTCCCGTTCAGGTAAACCCTGGCGCTGTGGGTAACTGCGTCAAACCGAAGCACCCTTCTCTGTCCCTTCCAACAGGCCGGAACGGAAATTTCTCTTTCATAAAACGCCCAGCCGAAATGTCTCCGGTACGCCGGATCATCTTTCTGATCATTATAAGAAGCCGGAACCGCCATGGATTCCGGCTCTTTTAACGTACCGTCTTCCATAGCCAGGCTTTCCAGCTGGCTGTCCGGATCGGTTTCATCTCCCAGGCGGAAATTCCACACACCGGATAAGTCCATTACGGCACGCACTTCATTCATTTTTGGATAAAGCATAACTGATTCTCCCTTTCTTCCTCGTATGATAGCTTCATTATACTGCCGGGAAGAAAGAGGGAACATGCACTTTCTGATGCAATACCTGTCATTTTTTCCTTAATCCGCCGCAGGCTCCAGTGCAATCACATAACCGGATTCCGGCGGCATCCGAAGCCGCATCCATTCATGATGCAGCAGCTCGCAGGAAACCGGCTGGCCAAGAAGATCCTGCTTCTGGGTAAAGGAACAAAAACCCAGACCCCGGACGGAACATTCAATCATCGCAGCTTCTTTCTCCATGGAGCAGCAGATCAGGAACCGTTCTTCATCCGTAAATCTTGCAAGGACGATCTGTTTGCCTGATGCATAAAGGATCTGGAAGGACCCCTCCGAAAAGGCAGGCGACTCCTTTCTCACCGCAATCAGCCGGGAGTAAAACTGATAATACGGCTCACTCTGGAAATTCCGGTCCCATGGCATCGGATACCGGCAGCCCTCCGTATCGAAAAGACGGCCGTCAATCCCGGCTTCATCGCCGTAATAAATGCTGACACAGCCCGGCAGCGCAAACTGGATCAGCACCGCATTCTTCCACGCGCCGAACGATACCGCCGGATTATTATGCAGCCGCGGCACATCATGGCTGTCCAGAAGATTAAACTGGTTCTGCTGGATCACCGTAGGCAGCTTATTCAGATGCTCACGAATCCGGGATGCCAGCACCGACGCATCCTGACGATGCGGAACCTCCTTCAGGCATTCATATCTCTGTTCCAGCAGATCCTGCTCTCCTGCGAACTCCCGGACCGGCCGTGCACAGCCGTAATAATTCATAGGAGAATCCCATTCATTGCCCTTCAAAAACTCAGCACAGTCGCACCAGTCCTCCGCAAGAATATAGGCCTGCGGATTTTCCTCCTTAATGCTTTTGCGGATTTCCGGCCAGATTTCATGGTGAAGCTGAATACGGTCATTCCGCGCCATGGTGTCAGCCACGTCAAACCGCCATCCATCGATGCAGTAAGGCGCTTTCAGCCATTTCTTTATCACGGATTTTTCCCCGCGGTAGATCTCTTCCCGCAGGCTTTCGGAGGTATAATTTAAGGTCGGCAGCGTCGGCACATCATACCAGGCCTTATAGTCCGTCTCTCCCTCAAAGAAATAATATTCCCGCTCTTTTGCCTCCGGATTCAAATAAGCTCCCTCCGTCTTCGGGAAAAACTGTCCGTCCTTGTTAAACCAGCGGTGTGCCGAACCGGTATGATTGATGGATACATCCAGAATCAGCTTCATATCATTCATGTGCAGTGCATGGCACAGCCGTTCCAGCGCACTGTCTCCGCCGAAATGCGGATCTACCTTAAAATAATCCAGACAGTCATATTTATGTACGGTTGCCGCATGGAAGATCGGGTTTAAATACAGTGCATTGATTCCCAGCTTTTTCAGATACGGGATTTTCCGAATGACACCTTCCAGATCACCGCCGTAAAAATCCAGGCAGTGGCTGTCCCAGTATCCGGAAGGAAGCCGGTTCCAATCCTTTACCCGGATTGCCGGATATCCGTCAAAAAAATACTCTCCGTCCCGCACATCATTAAACGGATTCCCGTTGCAGAAACGATCCGGAAAAATCTGATAGAATACGGCCTCCTTTACCCATTCCGGCTGCTGATATCCGGTCAGGATCTGAAAATCATACGTTTCATCCGGAACGAACTCGGTAAATCCGTTCTGCGTATAATAATAAATTCCTTCATCGGTCACAAGATAAAAATGGTAATGGAACACATCCTCCCACAAGGTTACGGAAACCCGATAATAAGCCAGGCCGTCCCGCGAGTAGTCCCATTCCATCGGCTTCAGCACTTCCACTCCGTTCTGCTTTGTCCGAAGTATGACCTGCTTCACCGGCGACCACTCGCAGATCCGCAGATGCAGCGTAATGGTTTCTCCCTTACCCGGCAGGGGATTGCTGACAAAATATCTGGTTCCGTCCGTAAACACGGTTTTCATCCAATCCTTCATGTGCCACCTCCCAAACTCTATTCTCTATATTATATAACGTCCGGTATGCATTTTTCAACCGAAACTTTGCAATGTACTCCAGGATGAAATGCATAAAAGAATTGCAATCTGAATTCACGGCAGATATAATAGATTTATTTCAAAATAATCAGAAAAGAGGAATTCTATGAAGCCAGTCTTAGTCATCGGTTCCACCTGTGTGGACATCGTTATCAATCTGGAGCGTCTCCCGAAAACCGGCGAGGATCTTCATCCCAGAAGCCAGACACTTTCCATGGGCGGCTGCGCCTACAATGCGGCAAACATTCTGCGCCAGGCCGGCATCCCCTTTACTTTTGTCACCCCGGTGGGAAGCGGAATCTACGGAGATTATGTGGACAGCCATCTGAAAGCTCAGGGCTTTTCTGTCCCGGTACCCCGCCTTCCGGAAGAAAACGGTTGCTGTTACTGCCTGGTAGAAGAAAGCGGAGAACGCACCTTTCTCTCCTGCCATGGCGCAGAATATTCTTTTCAAAAGAACTGGATGAAGACCATCCCCTTCGACCCCGAATGGATGATCTATGTCTGCGGACTGGAAGTGGAGGCCCCTACCGGCGGGGAACTGGTGGAGTTTCTGGAAGAACATCCGCAGCCGGAGCTTTTTTTTGCGCCAGGTCCGAGAGGCATTCATATCCCGGACGGACGTCTGGAGCGGATGTATATGCGGCATCCGGTTCTCCATATCAATGAACAGGAGGCGCTGGACTTAAGCGGCTGCAAAGAGCTGGAGCCGGCCGCCGAGGTGCTGCATCGTCTCACACAGAACACGGTGATTGTCACGCTTGGAGAAGAGGGGGCCTACTGCCGGGAGAAGGACGGGCTCCGGTATTACGTGCCTGGATACCCGGCAAAAATCGCCGACACCATCGGCGCCGGCGATTCCCACATCGGACAGATCCTGGCCGGTCTTTCTCAGGGAAAGCCGCTTCGGGAAGCCATCTTTCTGGCAAATCTGGTTGCTGCTTCCGTGGTCTCCACCAAAGGCGCTTCTCTGAAAGACGAGGAGTATCAAAGGCTCTGGATCAGTCCGGATATTCAATGATATATTTTTCATATGCATTGACCACCGTCGTATCGTGGTAATGATCCAGCCGCTTGAACTGACTGCCGTAATTGGCGTGCACGTGGCCATGCACAAAATATTTCGGACGGTACTTGTCCAGCAGACGGAGGAAGCCTTCAAACCCGCGGTGCGGGAGGTCCTCCATATCATTCAGATGGTAGGCCGGCGCATGGGTCAGCAGGATATCAAAGCCCTTGTGCCGGAACAGCTTCCATCCAAGCCTGCGGATCCGCCGGTTCATTTCCCGCTCCGTATACTGGTTTTCTGCCCCGGGATTGTAACGCATGGATCCGCCCAGTCCCAGAATACGGATTCCCTTGTACACAAAAATGTCATCTTCTGCACAGATGCAGCCTACCATGGAGCCGGAATCATAATGATCATGATTTCCCTTGATATACACGACCGGAGCGTGAGACATGGTAACCAGAAAAGAAAGATACCCCGCCTTCAGATCTCCGCAGGAAAGGATCAGATCAATATCATCCAGCATCCCCGGTTTATAATAATCATAAAGAATCTTGGACTCTTCGTCCGCTATCACCAGAATCTTCATCCTCTGTCTGCCTCTGCCTCCGTGCTTTCCTCCAGTCTGATTCCCTGAAGCCGCACCAGATCCTTTCCTTCCTCTGTCAGTGTATCCAGTTCCGGAACGGAGCCAATTACATTTTCCGCCAGCCAGTCCATCGTCACGATTTCCTTCGGCGTCAGCTTGTTGGTCTCGCTGCAGCGCAGAATTCCGCCCTGGGAATAGGTGTCGCAGTCAAAGGGCTGGAAGCTGCCCGCCCGGATGGAATTTTTCAAGAATGTGATCAGCCGGTTGGTTCCGCGCGGCAGGTTCTGGGAGCAGATGACATCAATCACATCTGCCGACATCCCCCACCAGTAGTTGACGGCCTCTTTTCCTTTCATGTCCAGACTTCCCCAGGCTCCCTGACGGATGATCTTGACAATCCGTTCATAAAATTTCCCCCAGTGCCAGATCGGCGTCGCCAATGCGGTCAGCGTTCCGTTCTCTTCTTTATGGAACAGGCCGAATTCTCTGGACGGGGACTTGGGAGTAATCATATCGTCTGCCGAAATGTAGGTGATCCCCTCCTGCTTCAGTTCTTCCAGACCGTTCCGGTCCTTCATGGACTTCCATTTCAGGTGGATGCGCACCCGCGGATTGATCATCCGCGCTCCGACAGCAAAGGCATTGATGTTTGCCATCGAACCGTATATCGGATAGTCCGCAAGGTAGCCCAGATCATCTGTGGTGCAGACCGCAGCCGCAATCGACCCCATCAGAAACTTTGCCTCATACATCCTTCCGTAATACGTTCTCACAGAAGAATAGGAGGTGTTCACATTACAGTTCAGAATCTTGATCTCCGGATGCTGAACTGCAGCCTTGACGCTGGCCTGAATCATTCTCGGTGTTGTAGTGAAAATAATTCCGCAGCCGGATGCAATGGCCATGTTGATTGCATTTTCGGCCAGAGCGTCATTGTCCGCACCTTCAAAAAAGGTCGTCTCCACCTCTCCCGGAAACTCCTGCTCCAGATAAAGCCGTCCCAGCTCATGACCGTAGGTCCAGCTGGAAGTTTCTGCCGTCTTTTCGTAGATAAAAGCAATCTTTAAATGCTCCGCTTCATTTCCGGCAAACAGCCGCATCAGCCCCTTTCCATTCTGCGGAACCTCCTCCGGCTGCTCCATCAGCGCCACCTTTCCGCCCTGTCCCTTCAGCACCAGCTCCTCCCAGATGCTGGTCAGATCCTTCCGGATCTCGCCCTCCGTCCGGTCCTTCACGGCCTCGTAGCCGTAAATTTCCACATAGATCAGGAATGCGTCCGAGCAGGTCAGTCCGATCTGGCTTCCGCTGCGCTCATGAAACATCTTGGAAAAACGGTCGTAGATCGCCTTAAAATAAGAGCGGTCCTCGTCATCCCAGACCTCCTCCGGCTTCTTTCCCATGGCCTCCAGAAGACGATGATAGCTGCCTTCCTGACTGAACCACACGTCGCTGTTGAAGGATACCTGATAGAAATCCAGGAATTCGTAGTAAAGCTTGTTTTCCTTCTCCTCGCTCCGTTTCGGGATCAGACGCGTCACCATACCCGGAATGCTGAAGGCTTTCAGGTATTTCAGTACGCTTACCCGCTTGTTTCCCTCCAGCACATAATACTGGTTCATAAATTCATAGGCAATGATCGGGTCGTGGATGCCTTCTCTTGTCTGATAATCGTAGAGAGACGACCATTTGGCTCCGAATTCCGTCTTTTCCGGCAGAAGCGGCATAAAATTGCTGGCAAATGCACTGGTTCTGCCCTTCGTCTTGGTTCCTACAATCCGCTCCAGCGGAATATCCACAAGGCCCAGATTGACCTCGGACACGATCTGGGAGTAGGCAAGGATATCGTCCAGCACCGGCAGATACGGATACTCTCCTTTGGATAAGGATGCCTGATACTGTTTTCTTCCCTGCTTCACCGCCCGGTTGTAATCATACAAAGCCATTGATACCGCCTCCCCTTACTTATTCGGTCTCCGGTTGATAAATTCCGTTTTTGTCTTGGAATAGACAAATTTCTGACTGCTGTAAAGTCCGTAATAGCCGGACAAAGTAAATGCTACGCCTGTGATCAGCGCAAAGAAGGGGAGTCCCTCCCCTCCGAACAGCTCCATGGAAATCAGGATCGTGGTGATCGGACAGTTGGTTACACCCACGAACAGCGCCGTCATGCCGCAGGCTGCAGAAAAGGACGGGAAAAATCCCATCAGATGGCCGATGGTACAGCCAAAGGTCGCGCCGACACACAGCGTCGGGACGATCTCACCGCCCCGGAATCCGGCGCCCAGCGCCACCGCCGTAAACAGCGCCTTCAGAAGAAACGCCTCGTACCGCACCTCGCCGTCCATGGCATGCTCGATCAGCTGCATGCTTCCGCCGTTATAATCCCTGGTTCCGGACAGCAGCGTCAGCGCAATGAAGATCACACTGGCTGCCAGAATCCGGATATAAGGATTCTCAAACCATTTCCGGTAAAGCTTCTCCGACTGATGCAGCAGCATGCAGAAGCCCATGCTGACCAAGGCGCAGAGAATACCGAGAATCACAACATAGCACACACTCGTGATATGAAACTGGGGGATCTCCAGGATCCGGTACTGCTCTGCCGCCACACCCAGCATTTTGGAAATGCCGGCGCCTAAAAAGGAAGAGAACATGCAGGGAATCAGCGCTGCGTAATACATCACACCGACACTGACCACTTCCATGGAAAAGATAGCGGCCGCAACCGGCGTCCCGAACAGAGCCGCAAACACGGCGCTCATACCGCACATAACCGCAATTTTTCGGTCCTTCTCATCCAGGCGGATCGTTTTTCCCACCAGGTTTCCGATGCTTCCGCCAAGCTGCAGGGCTGCACCCTCCCGTCCGGAGGAGCCGCCTACAAAATGGGTCAGAACGGTCGAGATAAAGATCAGCGGTCCTGTGGCAGCCGTCACCTCTTCATTCGAAGAAATGGCATCAATGACCATGTTGGTTCCCCGGTTTTTTTCTTCATGGCAAACCCGATACAAAAACACGATCAGAAGGCCGGCAAACGGCATCAGGTACAGGGTCCAGTCATGTCCCTGTCGGAAGGACGTCGCCCATGCCACGCACTTCGCAAAGCAGGCACCGGCCAGTCCGCCGATGCCTCCGATGCAAAGGGACAGAGCCGCCCATTTTAAGAAATAATGAATGTTATGTTGAAATGGCTTTCTCATCTCATACAAAGTCATATTGGCACCACCCCGGAATCCTTATTCTTTTGTTTCGCAACTTTGTTTGCATTATTCACTGCATTATTCACTGTAAATTCCTTTGGACTTCACCAGCTTCGGACGATATCCGCCGTCACTTAAAGCCGCAAAAATAGAGTTTTTATGCTCGGTTCCGAATGCCTCCATGGTAATCCGCAGCTCTACAGCCGCATTTCGGTTGATGCTGATGAACTGGTTGTGCTCCAGCTTGATCACATTTGCCTGTTCCTTTGCCAGCAGCGTGGATACGGCTGCAAGCTCACCTGGCTTATCCGGCAGAAGAACGGACACGGTAAAGATACGGTCTCTCTGGATCAGACCGTGCTGGATCACCGACGCCATGGTGATCACATCCATGTTGCCGCCGCTCAGGATGGAAACGATCTTTTTCTTTTCAACCTTCATGTGCTTTAAAGCAGCAACGGTCAGAAGACCGGAATTTTCCACGATCATCTTATGATTTTCTACCATATCCAGGAATGCCACAATCAGCTCGGAATCCTCCACGGTGATGATGTCGTCCACATTCTGCTGGATATACGGAAACAGCTTTTCTCCCGGACGCTTTACCGCAGTACCGTCTGCAATCGTGCTGACCTCCGGAAGGGTTACCACCTGTCCGGCCTTTAAGGAAGCCTTCATGCAGGCCGCACCGGCCGGCTCCACGCCGATCACCTTGATCTTCGGATTCAGAAGCTTGGCCAGGGTGGAAACTCCTGTGCAGAGACCGCCGCCGCCGATCGGAACCAGAATATAATCCACCGTCGGAAGCTCCTTGATGATCTCCATGGCAATGGTTCCCTGTCCGGTTGCCACATCCAGATCGTCGAACGGATGAATGAAGGTGTGGCCCTGCTCTTCTGCCAGCTTTAACGCATATGCACAGGACTCGTCAAATACGTCACCCTCCAGAAGCACCTCTGCGCCATAGCTCTTGGTCCGGTTCACCTTAATTAACGGCGTGGTAGTCGGCATAACTACCGTCGCCTTCACGCCGGCAAGCTTGGCTGCATACGCCACGCCCTGCGCATGATTTCCGGCCGATGCGGTGATCAGTCCTCTCTTTTTCTCTTCTTCAGACAACGTACTGATCTTATAGTATGCACCTCTTACCTTGTATGCACCGGTGTACTGCATGTTTTCCGGCTTAAAGTACACTTTATTGCCGGTCTGTGCAGAATAGTACTCGCTGTATACCAGCTTCGTCTCCGAGATCACCTTGCTGACCGTTTCGGTCGCCTCCTCAAACCTCTCCAGTGATAATTCTTCCATTGCTTTCTCCTCCGTCTCTCTGTCTTCGTCTGTATCGTTTGTCAGTCTTCCTGCTTTACCTGGAACAATGCATTTACAAAGTCATTTGCATTAAATTTCTGCAGATCATCAATCTTTTCACCGATGCCCACATATTTGACCGGAATTCCCAGCTCGGACTGAATGGCAACGGCAATGCCGCCCTTGGCTGTACCGTCCAGCTTGGTCAGAATGATGCCCGTGATATCCGCCACTTCCATAAACTGCTTTGCCTGAGCCATGGCGTTCTGGCCTGTGGTGCCGTCCAGAACCACCAGCGTTTCGCGGTATGCCTCCGGATATTCCTTGTCAATGATCCGGTTGATCTTCTTTAATTCTTCCATCAGATTCTTCTTATTGTGCAGTCTTCCGGCCGTATCGCAGATCAGAACATCCGCACGGCGGGATTTTGCTGCCGCTACCGCATCATAGATGACAGCCGCCGGGTCCGAACCTTCCTGCTGAGCAATGATCTCCACGCCGGCCCGGTTTGCCCACTCCGTCAGCTGCTCGATCGCCGCTGCGCGGAAGGTATCCGCGGCTGCCAGCATGACCTTTTTGCCCTGGTCCTTCAGCTGTCCGGCCAGCTTTCCTACGGACGTCGTTTTGCCTACGCCGTTTACGCCGATCACCAGCACCACGGAGGTACGGTTTTCAAATTCATAAGCATTTTCGCCCAGATTCATCTGATTTTTAATACTCTCGATCAGCACTTCTTTGCACTGTGCCGGTTCCTTGATGTGCTGCTCCTTCACTTTTTTCCGAAGATCCTCCACAATCGCCATGGTGGTCTGAATCCCCAGATCTCCCATGATCAGCGTCTCCTCGATTTCCTCGTAGAAGTCATCGTCAATGGCCGAAAAACCACTGAAAATGGAATCAATCCCAGAAACAATATTGTCTCTGGTCTTGGTCAGTCCTTCTACCAGTCGGCTGAAAAATCCTTTTTTTCCTTCACTCATACTCTGCCGCTCCTTTATTCTTCAATTGTAACGATTGAGGCCGTGCCTCTTCTACTTATCCAGATCGGCTTCGATCAGGTTGACCGATACCAGTGTAGAAACGCCTTTTTCCTGCATGGTGATTCCATACAGGCGGTCGGACGCCACCATCGTGCCTCTTCTGTGTGTAATGACAATGAACTGAGTATTGGCTGTCAGCTTATGGAGATACCCTGCAAAACGGTCCACATTGGAATCATCCAGCGCCGCTTCAATCTCATCCAGAAGACAGAACGGCGACGGCTTCAGGTTCTGAATGGCAAACAGCAGGGCGATGGCCGTCAGCGCCTTTTCTCCGCCGGAAAGCTGCATCATATTCTGAAGCTTTTTTCCCGGAGGCTGGGAGATGATCTGAATTCCGGCCTCCAGGATATCCTCCCCTTCCATCAGCTCCAGCGTTCCGCGTCCGCCTCCGAACAGCTCCTTGAACACCTTGTCAAATTCTGCGCGAATCCGCGCAAACTGTTCCTCAAACTGCCGGCGCATGCCGGTGTCCAGCTCCTCAATAATCTGAAGCAGCGCCTTCTCGGCCTGCACCAGATCGTCGTGCTGTGTCTTCAGGAATTCGTACCGCTCGGAAATCTCCCTGTAATCTTCAATCGCATTGACATTGACATTTCCCAGTGCCTTGATGGAAGCCTTCAGGCCGTCAATCTGCTTTTTGACCTCCGGAAGGGACGGACAGTCCGGATTCCGCAGCTTTTCAGCACTGCTGTAGGTCAGTTCATATTCCGTCCACATATAGTTTACCTGATGTTCCAGCTTTTCGTCCAGCTTTTCTTTCTGATTCTGCAGGCGGAACAGATCCTTATCCAGCGCACTGATCCGCTCGGACACCTCTTCCCGCCGGTTAAAGAACGCTTTCTGCTTCCGACTCATCTCTTCCTTCCGGCTGTTCTCCTCCTCAATCCGGACGGAAAGCCGGCTCATCTCCTCCTTTGCCAGGGCGATGGCCTCCCGCATCTTCTGAATTTCCGCAAGCTTTCCCTGAATCACCCGGTCGGAATCTCCGCTTCCGCGGCTAAGACCTTCCAGTTCCTCCTTCAGCTTCCGGATTTCCTCATGGACACGCCGTATATTTTCCTGAATAAAGTCAAATTTCTGCTGATGGCTGGCTGTCTCCAGCTGAATCGCAGACAGTTCTCTGGCATACTGTTCCCGGCCCTGCTTTTTTTCCTCCAGCTGCGCCTGCATGCCCTCAATCTCCTGGTTCACCTGCTGATTCCGGTTCTCCAGTTCTTTCACATCCGTACTCAATGCCGCCTGATTGCTTTTCAGTTCCTTCAGCTGCTCTTCCAGCTGCCCGTGCTCCCGCATGAAATCAACGGAAGATTCCTCGATTTCTGACTTTCGCTGCTCGATCTGGCTGATGTTCAGCTGAATGGTATTCTGTTTCAGATAGGCCGCCTGCATTTCAGTCCGCAGCTGCTCCAGTTCTTCCCTGGCGGTTTTCGAAGACTGCTCCGTCTCCTCCAGTTCCTGCTGAACATGCTCCGCTGCCTTCATCAGCTTTTCACAGGCAGCCTCCAGCTCCTCGATCTCCCGTTTTCTTCCCAGAAGATTGCTGCTGTTTTTAAAAGCACCTCCGGTCATGGACCCCCCGGCGCTCAGAAGTTCACCGTCCAGCGTCACGATCCGCAGACTGTACTGAAATTTTCTGGCCAGTGCAATGGCATGGTCAATCTCATCCACCACGACCACCCGGCCGAGCAGATATTTCATCAAGCCCTCATACTGCGGATCCGTGCGGATCAGCTGATTGGCCAGCCCAAGCACGCCGGGCTCATGCAGCGCCTTTTCCTGGGTAAAGCTGTTTTTGTTTCCAATGCTGGTCAGCGGCAGAAAGGTCGCGCGTCCGTATTTATTTTTCTTCAGATATTCAATCAGCTGCTTGGCAGTCTGTTCGGAATCCGTGACAATGTTCTGAATGCTCCCTCCCAGCGCCGTCTCAATCGCTGTCTCGTATCGTTTCTCTGTAGAAATCAGATCGGCTACTACGCCGTGAATGCCGCGGATCCGGTCCTTTACGTCCATGACCCGCCGGATGCTGTTTCCGTAGCCCTCGTACCGCTCCGCAAGATTCCGCAGGGAATCCAGCTTGCTGTAGCTTCTCTGGTAATCCTGCTGTTTTTCGCTTAAATTTCGGTTCAGTCGGCGGATCTCGCTGTCAAAGTGAAGAACCTGCTCCTCCAGCTCCTCCTGACGGACGAAAAGCTCCCGGATCTGCTCCTCCAGTTCGGCAAGACGGGCCTCCTCCGTTTTCAGCTGCTCGTCCTGCACAGCCGCGTCGCTCTTGATCTTTAAGAGCTTCTGGCTCACCTCGCTGCGCCGCACCTGAACCTGCTCCAGCATCGCTTCATAACGCTGCTGCTTCGCCGTTACAGCAGCCCGTTCATTCAGAGTGTCAATAATGGCCGTCTTGGATTCCTCGATCTGCTGTTCCAGCTCCTGAATGGAAACATCCGCGCCCATCAGGGTGATCTCCGCATCCTTCTGCCGCTCCAGAACCTCCTCTACCTTGGCGGAAAGATCCGTTCTGGCTTCCTGATATTCCCGGATCTGACCGTCCTTATCCCGGATCTCTCCATGAATGCT
>JBJELD010000026.1:0-19281 GCA_051878975.1 Candidatus Caccovicinus sp. | reverse complement strand
GAAAGTACAGCGAGTAGCATTCATGCGTAATTCCGGTTGCGCAGATGCTGCTCGCACATCCAAAGTAAGCAAACGAAAGGCTGCCGATGGGAAACCGGTCTATACCTATGTGCGTAAAATGAAAGAACGCAGCAAGGGCAGTATCTGCAGTGGGAAAAATGTGAATGGAAATACGCTGGAAATGACCATTGAGCAGAAGCGTGCCGCCTTTCGTACCCTTATCCGAAAGGTGGTATGGGATGGTGTTCATGCACATGTAGTTCTGTTCGGTGCGTCAGAGGAGCGTTTGGGAGAGGATAGCAAATGAGATTCTTATGCTTCTGCGCACCGGAAAAAAATATAGCCGAGAGGTGTCTCTGTTTGAACCCATCGGGGTAGACAAGGACGGAGAGACGGTCAGTCTGGTGGATGTGATTGAGATGGAAAACAAAGAGGCCATCGATGATCTGATTTTTGAGCAGGATGTAAAAAATTTGTATCATTCCTATGAGCGCTGCCTGAAAGGGACGGAAAAGACCGTGATCGGCATGCGGTATGGTCTGTACGGAAAGAAGGAGCATACACAGCGGGAGATTGCACAGTCGCTGGGAATTTCGCGGTCCTATGTATCCCGCATTGAAAAGAAGGCTTTGGAGAAGCTTCGGAAAGATATGAAGGAATAGCTAAAGTGCATGGCGGGATAAAAAGTGATTGACATTTTCTCCCTCTTGTGTTACTTTTTATTCAGTTATGAAAACAGGATTGGGTTTGTTTTCATATAGCGATTAATTGGCAACTTTCGTTGCCTTATTGATTGAGTTAAAAGCTCAAATTTTATAAGTTGGTTACTTTCAACCGGTGTTAAAAACACATCAACTTGTGAAACGGTCAATAAGAGTAGTAAAAGTGAAGTATTTGCTATATAGACTCAAAAAACCTGATTCTGTTGAAAAAGAAGAATAAGAATTAAGAAAAAGACGGCTATGCTGCAGAAATGGGGCAGTTCTCTATTTTGCAAAGTACCGGTATTCTGATATTTCAGCGCAAGTGATGTGAAGTCACCTGCGCTTTTTTCGTGTCAGGAAAGACCGTCTGTCTGGATGAAAAAGCGCCTCCGGGAAGGAAAGTCGGAAACGGGAGAGAAAATGGATGGAAAACTGAAACTGTATGGGTTCAACAATTTGACGAAGTCGCTGAGCTTCAACATTTATGATGTGTGCTATGCCAAAACAGCAAGGGAACAGAAGGATTACATTGCGTATATTGACAAACAGTACAATTCGGAACGGCTGACCAATATTCTGCTGACGCTGACGGACATGATCGGTGCAAGGGTCCTGAACGTGTCGAAGCAGGATTACGAGCCGCAGGGAGCCTCCGTCACCATTCTGATGGCGGAAAATTCCATGGTTCCCATGGGCGATACCATTGTTTCCCACCTGGATAAAAGTCATGTGACGGTCCACACCTATCCGGAATATCATCCGGATACCTGTCTGGCAACCTTTCGGGTGGACATTGATGTAGCGACCTGTGGGGAGATCACGCCGCTTTCCACGCTGGATTATCTGATCGGTTCCTTTGATTCCGACATCATTACCATGGATTACCGGGTCCGCGGCTTTACCAGGAAAGAGGATGGAAGCAAGCTGTTCATGGATCATGACATTACCTCCATTCAGGATTTTATCAGCGAGGAGGTCAAGCGGAATTACGATGCGGTGGATATCAATGTGTATGAGGCCAATCTGTTCCATACCAAGATGCTGATCAAGGAACGGGATCTGCAGAATTATCTGTTTAACACCGATGTGTATGAGCTTCCGCCGAAGACCCGGCTGGAGATCCATTCCAGTCTCCGGAAGGAGATGATCGAGATCTTCAGCGGGCGGAATATTTTTTGATTGAAAGCAGTTGTTCGTGGCGGCTGTCATGCTGCAGGAAAAGGACGGGAAGGTGAGAACAAGAGAAGATGGAACGAAAGAAACTTTTACAGACCGATGCGCCGATCTATGAAGCACTGGAACGGTTTCACAAAAGCCGGGTGGTGCCTTTTGATGTACCGGGACATAAGCGGGGACAGGGGAATCCGGAACTGAAAGCGCTTTTGGGAGAGGCCTGTGTCAGCAACGATGTGAATTCCATGAAGCCGCTGGACAATCTATGCCATCCGGTTTCGGTGATCCGGGATGCAGAGGAGCTGGCGGCAGAGGCGTTTCATGCGGCGCATGCCTTTTTTATGGTAGGAGGCACGACGTCAGCCGTGCAGGCTATGATTTTAAGTGTGGTGAAGCGGGGGGATAAGATCATTCTTCCGAGAAATGTACACCGAAGCGTAATCAATGCCATGATTCTCTGCGGCGCAGTTCCGGTCTATGTAAATCCGGACATGGAGCCGAGGCTGGGAATTCCTCTGGGAATGAAGATTTCCCAGCTGGAGGAGGTGATGGATCAGAATCCGGATGCCAAAGCGGTGCTGGTAAATAATCCGACCTATTATGGCATCTGTTCGGATATCCGTTACATTGTGAAAATGGCACATAAGAGAGGCATGAAGGTGCTGGCGGATGAGGCTCACGGAACGCATTTTTACTTCGGGGAGTATCTTCCCATATCGGCCATGGATGCGGGGGCGGATCTGGCGGCGGTCAGCATGCATAAATCCGGCGGAAGTCTGACGCAGAGCTCCTTTCTGCTTGCCGGACCGGGGGTCAATGCCGGGTATGTGCGCCAGATCATCAATCTGACGCAGACCACCAGCGGTTCTTACCTGCTTTTAACCAGTCTGGATATTTCCCGTCGGAATCTGGCAGTCCGGGGCCGGGAGGAATTCCAGAACGTGATTCGTCTGGCACAGTATGCCAGAGAGGAAATCAATGCCATCGGCGGCTATTATGCCTACTCCCGGGAACTGGTGAACAATGACAGCGTTTACGATTTTGATATCACCAAGCTGTCGGTGTACACGCTGGATATCGGTCTGGCCGGGATTGAAGTTTATGATCTTCTGCGGGATGAATACGATATTCAGATTGAGTTCGGTGATCTGGGGAATATCCTGGCCTACATTTCCATCGGGGATCGGGTGAAAAACATCGAGCGGCTGGTCAGCGCGCTGGCGGAGATCCGGCGGCGGTTTAAGCGGGATAAAAGCGGTCTTCTGACTCAGGAATATCTGCCGCCCAGGGTGGCGGTTTCGCCCCAGGAAGCGTTTTATGCAGAAAAAGAATCTCTTCCGCTTATGGAAACGGAAGGACGGATCTGCTCGGAATTTGTCATGTGTTATCCGCCTGGAATCCCGATCCTGGCTCCGGGAGAACGGATCACTATGGATATTCTGGAATATATCCGGTATGCAAAGGAAAAGGGGTGTTCCATGACCGGTACGGAGGACCCGGACATCCGAAATCTGAATGTGCTGAAAGGAGTGGACTAGAGATGGAAATGTGGTTTACGGAGAATCACACGCCGGATGTGAAATTTTCGATCCGGGTGGACCGTCAGCTTTATACGGGACAAAGTGATTTTCAGCGGATCGATGTGTTTGAATCCAAAGAATTCGGGCGGTTCCTGACGCTGGACGGCTATATGATGCTGACGGAGCGGGATGAATTTATTTATCATGAGATGATTACCCATGTGCCGATGGCCGTGCATCCGTCGGTGGAGCAGGTGCTGGTGATCGGAGCCGGTGACGGCGGAGTGATCCGGGAGCTGACCCGGTACGGCACGATCCGACAGATCGATATGGTGGAGATTGATCCGCTTGTGGTGGAGGTCAGCAGAAAGTATCTTCCGCAGACAGCCTGCCGACTGGATGATCCGAGAGTCAAGATCGTTTATGAGGACGGCCTCCGGTTTGTCCGTTCCAGGGAGGATGCTTATGATCTGATTATTGTGGATTCTACCGATCCATTTGGACCGGGAGAAGGACTTTTTACGAAAGAATTTTACGGAAACTGCTATAAGGCGTTAAAGGAAGACGGAATCATGGTGAATCAGCATGAAAGTCCCTTCTATCCGGATGATGCCGTGGCCTGTCAGCGGGCGCATAAACGGATCGTGGAAAGCTTCCCGATCAGCCGGGTCTATCAGGCACATATTCCTACCTACCCGTCGGGACACTGGCTGTTCGGTTTTGCCTCAAAACGGTACCATCCGGTTCACGATCTTCAGGAAGTTCAGTGGAATCTGCTGGGTCTGAGAACGAAATATTACACCACCCGGCTGCACACCGGCGCATTTATGCTGCCGGCCTATGTGGAAGAGCTTCTGCGGGATGTGGAGCAGAATGGAAGATAAGCATCTGCCGCTGCAGGCAGAAAAAGGAGAAGTCAGAAAATGTTGAATCAGAATGTTGAAACCTTTATCGGCTGCGATGCAGCCTACGAGGAAGCAAAGGTTGTTCTCTACGGAGCGCCTTTTGATTCCACCACCTCTTTTCGGCCGGGGACCCGGTTCGGGAGCCGGGCAATCCGGTCGGAATCCTTCGGTCTGGAGACCTACAGTCCATATCAGGATCAGGATTTGACGGATTATGAAGTATTTGACAGCGGTGATGTGGAGCTTTGCATCGGGGATGCGAGGCTGGCTCTGGAGCAGCTGGAGGAGCGGTCGGACAGGATTCTCCGGGACGGAAAGATCCCGTTTATGCTGGGCGGCGAGCATCTGGTAACCCTGGCGGCGGTGCGTGCGGCTGTCAGAATCTATCCGGATCTTCACATCCTGCATTTTGATGCCCATGCGGATCTGCGGGAGGATTATCTGGGAACCGGACTTTCCCATGCCTGTGTGCTGAGAAGGTGCTGGGAGCTGGTTGGAGATAACAAGATTTTCCAGTTCGGAATCCGTTCCGGAGACCGGGAAGAATTTGCCTGGAGCCGGGAAGGACATGTTTTTACACATAAATTTGACCTGGAAGGGCTGGAGGACTGCCTGGAAGCTCTGGCTGGAAAGCCGGTTTATGTGACGGTAGATCTGGATGTTCTGGACCCTTCCGTGTTCCCCGGAACCGGAACGCCGGAGGCAGGAGGCGTATCCTTTGAGGCGCTTCTGGAGGCACTGTTGAAAACCAGCCGCGCCTTGCGGATTGTGGGCTGTGATGTGAATGAGCTTTGCCCCGCCTGTGATCCGACCGGGGTGTCCACGGCGGTGGCCGGAAAGCTTGTGCGGGAGTTCCTGATCGGAATCTGCAGCCGGATCGCTGCACAGAAATAAGAAGCAAATACAGCACAAAAAAGAAAAGCGGGAGGACCGTTTGGAAACGGACGGAGAGCCGCTTACCAGGAGGAAAAAGAAATGGCGAGACTTTTAATTATCGGATGCGGCGGCGTGGCCAGTGTAGCCATTCACAAATGCTGCCAGAACAGTGAAGTGTTTGAGGAGATCTGTATTGCAAGCCGCACCAGGTCTAAATGTGATGCACTGAAGGAGAAGCTGGAGGGCACCACGAAAACAAAGATCACCACCGCCAAGGTGGATGCGGACAACGTGCCGGAACTGGTAGCTCTGATCAAGGAGGTTCAGCCGGATGCAGTGCTTAATCTGGCGCTTCCGTATCAGGATCTGCACATCATGGATGCCTGTCTGGCATGTAAGGTGGATTACATCGACACGGCTAATTATGAGCCGGAGGATACGGCTAAATTTGAATACAAATGGCAGTGGGCATACCGGGAAAAATTCAAGGAGGCAGGCATTACGGCGCTTTTGGGAAGCGGCTTTGATCCTGGCGTGACCAGCGTATTTTCTGCTTATGCGCTGAAGCATTATTTTGATGAGATCCATTATATTGACATTCTGGACTGCAATGCGGGAGACCACGGATATCCGTTTGCAACCAATTTTAATCCGGAAATCAACATTCGCGAGGTGTCGGCAAAGGGCTCTTACTGGGAGAACGGACGCTGGGTTGAGACGGAGCCGATGGAGATCAAGCGGGTATATCATTTCCCGGAAATCGGCGAGAAGGATATGTATCTGCTGCACCATGAGGAGATTGAATCCCTGGCATTAAATATTCCGGGAATCAAACGGATCCGTTTTTTCATGACCTTTGGACAAAGCTATCTGACGCATTTAAAATGCCTGGAAAACGTAGGTATGACCTCTATTGAGCCGATCGTGTTTGAGGGGAAAGAAATCGTTCCGCTGCAGTTTTTAAAGGCGGTTCTGCCTGACCCATCTTCTCTGGGACCGAGAACCAGGGGGAAGACCAACATTGGCTGCATTTTCATCGGCAAGAAGGATGGTGTGGAAAAAAAGCTGTATATTTACAACACCTGCGACCATCAGGAATGCTATAAGGAGGTCGGTTCTCAGGCTGTAGCTTACACCACCGGCGTTCCGGCCATGATCGGTGCCATGATGTTGGTAACCGGAACCTGGAAGGGACCGGGTGTATTTAATATCGAGGAATTTGATCCGGATCCTTTTATGGATGCATTGAATAAATGGGGACTTCCGTGGAAGATTTCCGAGAATCCGGACCTGGTGGATTAGAAAGACAAACGAGTCAAAACGGAGGAATATGAGAATGAGGATGGAACAGCTTCCTGTTCCCTGCTATGTGATTGATGAGGACCGGCTGGAGAAAAACCTGAAGATTTTAAACCGGGTGATGGAGGAAAGCGGCTGCAGGATCCTGTTGGCGCAGAAGGCATTTTCCGCTTATGGAGCCTATCCGATGATCGGGAATTATCTGAAGGGAACCACGGCCAGCGGATTGTACGAGGCGCGTCTTGGACGGCAGGAAATGGCGCTTTTGCCGGGATATGAAGAGAAGAAACTGGAGACCCATGTATTCTGTGCGGCTTACCGGGAAGAGGAATTTGAAGAAATTGCACAGCTCTGTGACCATGTGGTGTTTAATTCCTTTTATCAGCTGGAAAAATTTCGGGAAACGGCGAAACGCTGCGGCGCCGGTATCGGGCTTCGGATTAATCCGGAATGCTCTACCCAGGAAGGTCATGCGATTTACGATCCCTGCGCGCCCGGCTCCCGGCTGGGAATCTGCGCTGCTCAGTTCTCAAAGGAGAAGCTGGACGGGGTGGAGGGACTTCATTTTCATACCCTCTGTGAGCAGAATTCGGATGACTTGGAACGGACGCTGGATGCAGTAGAAGAAAAATTCGGCAGGTATCTTTCACTGCCGCAGATGAAGTGGCTGAATTTTGGGGGAGGGCACCACATCACCCGGGAAGACTATGATATTCCGAGACTGATCCGCTGTATCCGGCGGATTCAGGAACGATACGGACTGGAGGTGTATCTGGAGCCGGGAGAAGCGGTGGCGCTGAATGCCGGATATCTGCTGACCAGGGTGCTGGATGTGGTGGAAAACGGAGGAAGTTCCATTGCTGTTCTGGACACCTCGGCCGCCTGCCACATGCCGGATGTGCTGGAGATGCCGTATCGCCCGCCGCTGAAAAACAGCGGTCCTGCCGGTAAAACCGCATTTACATACCGCCTTGCCGGTCCTACCTGCCTGGCAGGGGATGTGATCGGGGATTACTCCTTCGATCATCCTCTCCGGCGCGGAGAGGAACTGGTGTTTGAGGACATGGCAATCTATTCTATGGTAAAAAATAATACCTTCAATGGGATGCCGCTTCCTGCCATTGCATTTATGAGAGACGGAGACTGCAGGATCTGGAAGCAGTTTGGCTACGAGGATTTTAAAAGCCGTTTATAGGGCGTTCAGACTGACATAAAATGTCTTTTTGACATTTTTCCCCGGTTTTTCTTTACGAACGAAAAGTATCTGTGTATAATCGTATGGAATGGTGCTGTCGATACGACGGTGGAGCATTCACAGAAAAAGTAAGAGAAAAGAGTGAAAAATTATGTTGGGAACCATAGCGAACACGGGAACCATACTGACCGGAAGTATACTGGGCAGCATTTTGAAGCGGGGAATCAAGCCGGAATATCAGGGGGCGCTTTACAATGCCATGGGTCTGGCGGCGGCCGGTCTGGGAATGAATTCTGTAGTCAGCAATATGCCGAAAAGCCAGTATCCGGTATTGTTTATCGTAAGCCTTGCGCTGGGAAGTCTGGTGGGAACGATGCTGGATCTTGACGGAAAATTTAAAGGGCTGACCGGAAAGCTGGGAAAATCGGAGCTGGGAAAAGGCCTGTCCACAGGAATTCTTTTGTATTGTATCGGCTCGCTGTCTATTTTAGGCCCGATTCAGAGCGCGCTGTACGGCGATAATACGTTTTTATTTACGAATGCGACGCTGGATCTTGTGACCTCCACTGTGCTGGCTTCTACATACGGGATCGGTATGGCGCTGGCCGCTCCGGTGCTGTTCTGCTGGCAGGGGTCCATTTATCTGGGGGCGACCTTTCTGCAGGGCTTTCTGAGCGAGGCGCTGATGAGTGAAATTTCGATTGTAGGCGGGTTCCTGATTGCCACCTCCGGTCTGTCGATTCTGGAGATCAAGGACTGTAAAACTCTGAATATGCTGCCGTCTCTGCTGGTGCCGGTTTTGTTTTTCCTTGTGACAGGGAAGCTGTAACGAACCGCGTAGTTTGATCCTTTCACCGACGCTGCGAATCAACAAATAGTATAAATTTTTTCAACAAAAGTACATTGAATTCTTCGCCCCCTTTTAGTATGATAAAGGGGCAGTGGGGATTTTGAATAACTTAAATGAAGGAGGATTTGTAATATGTCGATCTTAGTTGCCGGCGGCGCCGGTTATATTGGAAGTCATACCTGTGTCGAGCTGTTAAATGCAGGCTACGATGTGGTTGTAGTAGATAATCTTTACAATTCCAGCGAGGAGGCAGTAAAGCGGGTTGAGAAGATCACCGGGAAATTCGTAAAATTTTATCAGGTGGATCTGCTGGACCGGCCGGCTCTGGAAAAGGTTTTTGAGGAGGAATCGATCGACTCGGTAATCAATTTTGCTGGTTTAAAGGCTGTTGGAGAGTCTGTGAGAAAGCCTCTGGAGTATTATCACAACAATATTACCGGAACCCTGATTCTCTGTGATGTGATGAGAAATCACGGGGTTAAGAATATTATCTTCAGTTCTTCTGCAACGGTTTACGGGGACCCGGCATTTGTGCCGATTACAGAGGAGTGCCCGAAGGGGAACATTACCAATCCTTACGGACAGACCAAGGGAATGCTGGAGCAGATCTTAACGGATCTGCATGTGGCAGATCCGGAGTGGAATGTGGTGCTGCTGCGCTATTTTAACCCGATCGGCGCACATGAGAGCGGCCTGATCGGCGAGGATCCGAAGGGAATTCCGAATAATCTGGTTCCATATATCGCGCAGGTGGCAGTCGGAAAGCTGCAGTGCCTCGGTGTATTTGGCAACGATTATCCGACTCATGACGGTACCGGTGTCCGGGATTATATTCATGTAGTGGATCTGGCGAAAGGACATGTGAAGGCATTAAAGAAGCTGGCTCCTGGTTCCGGCGTAAATATTTACAATCTGGGAACCGGAAATGGCTACAGCGTGCTGGATGTGCTTCATGCATATGAAAAGGCATGCGGCAAGACGCTGCCTTACGAGATCAAGCCGAGAAGAGCCGGCGACATTGCGACCTGCTACTGTGATGCTTCCAGGGCAAAGGAGGAGCTTGACTGGACGGCAGAAAAGGGAATCGATGAAATGTGTGCAGATTCCTGGAGATGGCAGTCCATGAACCCGGACGGCTATCGGAATGCTTAAAGCGCAGCAGGAAAGGATTTCATACGAATCAATCAGGCAGGGGATATCCTGAAGTCAGAAACTGGCGGAGGGATGTCCTTTTTTGCGTGAAATGTGAAAAGGGCGTTTGCGGAACGAAAAAGAACAAATGTTCGAAAAAAACGGTTGAAAAACAGAATCGAGTATGGTAGAATAGGAAGAAAAAGAACACACGTTCTGATTCTTCCTATTTTTGCGAAAGGAATGGTACAAATGCTGATTCAGGAAAATTTGAGTATAGAAGAAAAACTGAAAATACTGACAGACGCGGCGAAATATGATGTTTCCTGCACATCCAGTGGTGTGAAGAGGAAGGGCAAGTCCGGAAATCTGGGAAACGCATGTGAATTCGGAATCTGTCACAGCTTTGCGGCGGACGGCAGATGCATTTCTCTTTTAAAAATTCTGCTTACCAACCAGTGTATTTATGACTGCAGGTACTGTATCAATCGTTGCTCCAACGATACGGTACGCACTGCTTTTACACCGGATGAGATCTGCAGGCTTACGATAGAATTTTACTGCCGGAACTATATCGAAGGGCTGTTTTTAAGTTCCGGGATCCTTTACAGTGCAGATTATACTATGGAACTGATCTATCAGACCCTGTGGAAGCTTCGCAGAGAACTGAAATTTAACGGCTATATTCATGTGAAAGCGATTCCGGGAGCCGATCCGGCATTGATTGAGCAGGTGGGCTTTCTGGCAGACCGGATGAGTGTGAATCTGGAACTGCCGACTGCGGAGGGACTTCGAAAGCTGGCTCCGGGGAAGACCAGGGATAAGATTTTAAAGCCGATGCGTCAGATTCAGAAAGGGATTGTTCGTCAGATAGAGCGGGACGGGCTGCCTGTTCCGGATGACCGGATTCTTCTGCCGGGTGCGAAGCTGCCGGAAACCGACCAGTGTGGCGGAGAGAGGATGAAACCGGCTCCGAAACAGCGCCTGGGACGTTCCCGGTACGGAAATTACGGGATCCGCCAGGTATCCGGGGAAAAGGCTTCTTTCGTTCCTGCCGGACAATCTACACAGATGATTGTAGGGGCGACTCCGGAGAATGATTTTCAAATGCTGACTGTAGCGGAGGCTCTTTACCGGAATTTCGGCTTGAAGCGTGTTTTTTATTCTGCTTATGTATCGGTCAATGATGACAGCGCTCTTCCGGTTCTGCCGGGCGGGCCGCCTCTCCTGCGGGAGCATCGGCTGTATCAGGCGGACTGGCTGATGCGTTATTACGGCTTTGATGCCGGTGAGCTTTTATCGGAGAGTCAGCCGAATTTCAATATCTTTCTGGATCCGAAATGTGACTGGGCGTTACGGCATTTGGAACGATTTCCGGTTGAAGTGAATCTGGCTGATTATGAGATGCTCCTTCGGGTACCGGGTATGGGAGTGAAGTCGGTTCAAAGAATCACAGCGGCCAGAAGAAGTACTGCGCTGACCTTTGAGGACCTGAAAAAAATGGGAGTCGTTTTGAAACGGGCCCAGTATTTTATTACTTGCTCCGGGAAGTTTTTCAGTCCGGTGAAACTGGACCAGGATTCGATTACCCGTCATCTGCTGGGAGAGGAGCGCCGGCGTGCCTGGGAAATTGAATATACCGGAAGCTACCATCAGCTCTCGTTGTTTGATGATATGCATTTGGAAGCAGTCCCGGCAGCAAAGGATTTTGCATCTGAACTGCCGGCGGGAATATTATGACCGCGGAAGGGAGAATACAGGATGACCGTTTATTTATGTGAAGATTCTTTTGAGGGAATTTTGTGCGGAGTCTATGATGCCTGGATGAGCCGAAAAGGGCATCCGAATGTTCGGCTGGAGTTGGAAGGAACCGGGGATATGGAACTATTCTGCGAATATGAGCCGGTGGTTATTGCAGCGGAAAAGACAGAAAAGGTTTCTTCGGCGGTTCGAAAGAAGATTTCGGAGCAGGCTTATGAGCAGATTTATATGGCTTCCCTGAGTCAGGAAACACGTCGTGCAGAGGTGATTTACCGATTCCTGATTGATGGCTTCCGCTATGGAAGGCGGGTGCTGGAGATGCTTGCGCTTCCTTCTGTTTATGGTTTATTTCAGCTGTGCCGTTTTGTGGAAAATGAAAGCCGTTACCTGAAGGAATTTGCACGGTTTTCCAGAACCGCGGATGGGGCTTTGATCTGCAGGATCGGCCCGAAGAATGATGTGCTTCCGTTTCTGGCTGCGCATTTTTCAGACCGGATGCCTTCGGAGAACTGGCTGATCTATGATGAAAAACGGCAGCGGGCTGCCGTGCATCCGGCAGATGAGGAATGGTTTATTCTGCGGGATGAGGAAAGCCGCTGGCAGAAGCATTTGAACTGGAAAACGGATGAAGAAGAATATCAGTCTCTTTGGAGAACCTTCTGCAGTACAGCTGCGATTCCAGAACGGAAAAATTATGTCTGCCAGAGAAATCATCTTCCCTTGCGTTATCGGCCCTATATGACGGAATTTCAAACAGAAAGGCCGGATCAGAAAGGATTGCAGGAAAAGAAAGATTGTGTTTAAATAGAATTAAACAAAATACACAATTGAGGCAAAACAATGGCAGTAAAGGAAACGTTCCGGCTTCCATCCAGTAATGGACAGTCGGTTCTTTATGGAACACTCTGGAGACCGGAGGGAGAGGCTCAGATGGTTCTGCAGATCGTTCATGGTATGATTGAGCATATGGAATATTATGAGGAACTGGCCGTTTTTCTGGCGGACCGGGGGATCGTGGTTGCAGGTCATGATCATCTTGGGCACGGAAGAACGGCTTCCGGACCGGAGCAGTTTGGATTTTTTGCGGAACGGGACGGGGTCTCCTGCCTGATTAAGGATGTCAACCGGGTCAGACGCTGTCTAAAGCAGCGTTTTCAGAATCTTCCTGTTTTTCTTATGGGGCACAGTATGGGCTCGTTTATGGTGAGGCGGTATCTGACGGTATTCGGGAGAGGCCTTTCCGGCGCTGTGCTGATGGGAACGGGAAATCATCCGAAGGGGCTGGTTCTTCTGGGACTTAGAGGATCCCCGGAAATCTTCCCGTTCTGTTGATTTCCGGCGAGGAGGATCCGGTGGGAGAACGGGGGAAAGGAGTCCGGAGAGCCCAGGAAGGCTTCCGGAGTGCAGGTAGTCAGTCTGCTGGCAATCGCAGACGGAGGAAAGCCATATTATGATGCGCAGATGGCAGGAAAGCTGGCTGCACTGGGAATTCCCTGTTTTGCCTGTAATCCTCAGAGCCTCCCGGAGCTGCTGAAACGTTCCTTACGTGGAGAAAATCTGGAGGCTTTTCGAATCAACTCTTGCGCAGAGTGAAGTTTTGTTGTATAATCATAAATGGTAAAAAATGGAAAAAGCAAAGAAAGCATTCAGATCGCAGAAAATAATACAGGGGAATACAGAATTTGAAATATGACACGTACAGGTGAACGGTATGTTTCAAAAGGTATATAGCGGAGGAATCTGGGGAATTGACGGATTCCTTGTTTCCGTGGAGGCAGATATTCGGGACGGCCTGCCGGGATTTGTTATGACCGGGAATCTTTCTCCGGAAACAAGAGAAGCGCAGGAGAGGGTGAGAACTGCGCTGAAAAATTCCGGCTTTCGGCTCCCGGTTAAGAAAATTACAGTAAATCTTTCACCGGTCGATATCCGGAAGGAAGGGGCTGCCTATGATCTGGCAGTTTCAGCAGCGGTGTTGGGGGCGTCCGGTCTGCTGGAGCCGGCTTTTTTGGAGGATTCCATGATCGTCGGAGAACTGGGACTGGATGGTGAGGTCAAGCCGGTGAGGGGAGTTTTGTCTCTTGTATCGGCGGCCAGAGAAAACGGTCTGAAGCGCTGTTTTCTTCCCAAAATGAATGCGCGGGAAGGAAGCATGGTAGAGGGGATTCGAATTATTCCGGTAGAAAGCATCCGGCAGCTGGTAAAGCATCTGATGGCTGAGAATGGTGCGGATGTGGTGCCGGATGCCCGGATGGATTTTGCCGGAAACGTCCGGAACGCGGCAGGGGCAGAGACAGAAGGGGAGACAAAGATCGCGGCAGAGGCGGAAGCCTACGAAGTAGATTTTTCTGAGCTGAACGGGCAGCCGCTGCTTCGTCGGGCGACGGAGGTAGCGGTGGCCGGGCGGCATAACATTCTGTATATCGGTGCAGCCGGTACCGGAAAAACCATGACGGCCAGACGGATTCCGACTATCATGCCGCCGCTTACAAGAGAGGAAAGCATTGAAATATCGAAAATTTACAGCATTTCCGGTCTGCTTTCCCATGACCGGCCGCTTGTGACAAGGCGTCCGTTCCGCAGTCCTCACCACACCATTACACCGACGGCACTGGCAGGAGGCGGTGTCGTGCCAAGACCGGGTGAGATTTCACTGGCATCCGGCGGAGTGCTGTTTCTGGATGAGCTTCCGGAGCTTTCCGGGAAGGCGATAGAAATTCTCCGTCAGCCTCTGGAGGATCGGGTCGTGACGGTCTCACGGCTGCACGGTTCCTGCACATTTCCAGCCAATGTGATGCTGGCAGCAGCCTGCAATCCGTGCCCTTGTGGGTTTTATCCGGATCGTACCAGATGCCGCTGCAGTCCCTGGCAGGTAAAGCGATATCTTGGAAGGATTTCCAAGCCAATTTTGGACCGGATTGACATTACGGTGGAGGCAGCCCCGGTTTCCTATGAAGAATTCCGGCAGAAGAAGGAAAATGAAAGCTCTGCGGATATCCGGAAGCGGGTTATCCGCGCCCAGGAAATCCAGCGGCGCCGTTTCCGGGAAAACAAAGAGGAATGCGAATCCGGGAAAACGAAAAACGGGAACGAAGATTGCTGGAAAGAGGAAAGCAGAGGGAATGTCTTGTGGAAGGTCCGGTTCAACGGGGAGATGGGTGCGAAAGAGCTGGAGCAGTATTGTCGGCTGGGCGGAAAAGAGGAAGCTTATCTGAAGCAGATTTATCAGGAGATGAATCTGAGCGTCAGGGGATGTCATAAACTGTTAAAGGTAGCAAGGACGATTGCAGATCTGGACGGCAGTGAGAACATTGAAAAGATTCATATATCGGAAGCAGTCAGCTATCGTTCGCTGGAAGAGAAGTTCTGGCGTCTGTGAGGGGAGGAGAGCATGATCGAATATCTGGAAGGCCGGGAGATCGAAAGAGAAAAGAAGGTCATCTACTGGCTCAGTCATCTGTCTTTTCTTGGCCCGGTGACAATCGGGAAAATGCTGGAGGAAGCCGGCAGCTTTTCAGAGCTATATAATATAGAAGGAAGAGAATGGACAGCACGGGGGATTTTAAAGGAGAAAACGGCAGAAAGGCTGACTGCGGAAAAACAGAACTGGAATCGCATGATGGAAGAATATGCAGACCTGGAAAGACAGGGGATTCGCTTTGTCACGATGCTGGAAGCGGCTTTTCCGAAACGTTTGCGAAATCTGCCGGATTGTCCGATCGGACTCTATGTAAAGGGAGCGCTGCCGGATGAGGATCAGCCGGCGCTGGCAATCATTGGCTCCAGAGCTGCTACTATGTACGGGATGGAAACGGCGAAGTGTTTCGGAAGAGAACTGGCCGGAGAAGGGATTCAGATTGTCAGCGGCCTGGCATATGGGATTGACGGAGCCGGTCATCAGGGAGCGTTGGAGGGCGGCGGACGGACCTTCGGTGTGCTGGGATGCGGAGTTAACATCTGCTATCCCAGGGAAAATTATCCGCTGTATGAGCAGGTGGTGAAACAGGGTGGGATCCTGTCGGAGTTCCCCTTGGGCGAACGGCCGAATGCGAGAAATTTTCCGATTCGGAACCGGATTATCAGCGGACTTTCAGATGGTGTGCTGGTGGTGGAAGCCAGGGAAAAAAGTGGTTCTCTGATTACCGTGGGCCTTGCTCTGGAGCAGGGGAGGGAGGTGTTTGCCGTTCCGGGCCGGATTACGGACCCGGGCAGCGCAGGCTGTAACCAGCTGATTCAGAACGGCGCGTTTCTGGTTAGTTCTCCAGGAGATATTCTGGAATATTTTGGAATTAAATTTCGGAAAAAATTAACTCTTCATGAAAAAAGCGTGAAGGGTCTTGCCAAGAAGGAAAAAATGTTGTATAGTTGCCTCGATTTACAACCGAAACATCTGGAAGATATTGTAAGCAAAAGCGGACTGCCTCTTGGCGAGTGTATGATGATTCTGCTGGATCTGGAATTAAAAGGATTTGCAGTGCATGCGGGAGGAAGCTACTATGGCAGGAAGCTGTAAATAAGGAGTGCTCATGGCAAATTGTTTAGTTATCGTTGAGTCACCGGCGAAGGTGAAGACAATCAAGAAATTTTTAGGATCCAATTACGAGGTGGACGCGTCAAACGGACATGTCCGTGATTTACCAAAGAGTCAGCTTGGCTTTGATGCAGAGCATGATTTTGAGCCGAAATACATTACAATACGAGGAAAAGGCGATATCCTGGCAAAGCTGCGGAAGGAAGTAAAGAAGGCAGACAAGATTTATCTGGCAACGGACCCGGACCGTGAGGGAGAGGCGATTTCCTGGCATCTGATGAAGGCACTGAAGCTGGATGAGGTTAAGGATAAACAGGTCTACCGGATTTCCTTTAATGAAATCACGAAGAATGCCGTAAAGGCATCTATCAAAAACCCACGTGCGATTGATATGGATCTGGTTAATGCACAGCAGGCCAGGAGAATGCTGGACCGCATGGTAGGATACAAGATCAGCCCGCTTCTCTGGGAAAAGGTAAAGCGCGGCTTAAGTGCCGGACGTGTTCAGTCCGTGGCGCTGCGTATGATCTGCGACCGGGAGGATGAGATCAATGCATTTATTCCGGAGGAGTACTGGAGTCTGGAGGCTGATCTGAAGGCAGAAGGCTCCAAAAAGCCGCTGAATGCAAAATTTTACGGTACTGCAGACGGAAGACTGGCGATTCCGAACAGGGAAGCGCTGGAAAACATGAAAAAGGGTCTGGAAAATCAGCAGTATGTGGTTGATGATGTGAAAACAGGAGAACGGACGAAGAAGGCCCCGATCCCCTTTACCACCAGTACGCTGCAGCAGGAAGCCTCCAAGGTTCTGAATTTTTCAACCCAGAAAACCATGCGTCTGGCGCAGCAGCTTTATGAGGGTGTGGATGTAAAAGGACATGGTACAGTCGGTCTGATTACGTATCTGCGAACGGATTCCACCCGTGTGGCGGAGGAGGCCGACACGGCGGCAAGAGCTTACATTGGTGAGCATTTTGGCCAGCAGTATGTGGCGAAAGAGGAGCATACCAAGAAGGCGAACGGGAAGATTCAGGATGCGCATGAGGCGATCCGTCCGACCAATATCAGCCTGACACCGGCTTCAGTCAAGGATTCTCTGAGCAGAGACCTGTTCCGTCTGTACCAGCTGATCTGGAAGCGTTTTACCGCAAGCCGGATGGAGAACGCCGTGTATGAGACAACTTCTGTGAAAATAAAAGCCGGGGAATATTATTTTTCTCTGACGGCTTCTAAGCTTGCATTTGACGGTTTTATGTCCGTTTACGTGGAGGAGGATGAGAGGGAAGAGAGCAATCGTCTTCTGGGTAAGCTGGAAAAGGGCATGACACTTCAGCTGGAAGAGCTGAAGGAAGCACAGCATTTTACGCAGCCGCCGGCTCATTATACAGAAGCCTCTCTGGTAAAGGCACTGGAAGAGCAGGGCATTGGCCGTCCGAGTACTTATGCTCCTACTATTACCACGATCCTGGCCAGACGTTATGTGACGAAGGAAAACAAAAATCTTTATGTGACAGAACTGGGCGAGGTGGTCAACCGGATGATGAAGCAGTGTTTTCCAAGTATTGTGGATAAAGATTTTACCGCGAATCTGGAGTATCTGCTGGATAAAGTGGGGGACGGCACGGTAGACTGGAAAACCGTTGTCAGCAATTTCTATCCGGATCTGGAAGAAGCAGTTGCCAAGGCGAAGGAAGAATTGGAATCTGTGACGATTGCCGATGAGGTGACGGATGAGGTCTGTGAGGTCTGCGGCCGCAACATGGTTATCAAATACGGCCCTCACGGAAAATTCCTGGCCTGCCCGGGATTTCCGGACTGCAAGAATACCAAGCCTTATCTGGAGAAGATCGGCGTGCCCTGCCCGAAATGCGGCAAAGAGGTGGTGATCAAGAAGACGAAGAAGGGCAGAAGATATTACGGCTGTGAAAATAATCCGGAATGTGATTTTATGTCCTGGCAGAAGCCGTCTACCCAGAAATGCCCGCAGTGCGGCAGTTTTATGGTGGAAAAGGGCAGCAAGCTGCTCTGTTCTGACGAGCAGTGTGGCTACAGTATGAATCGGAAAGAAAAAACCGAAGAGAATGTGAAAGATAAATAGATTGATTAATTAAAATATTCAAAAATCTTCCCAAAACTATTGTAGATGTTGAGAATTTGTGATACAATTTACCCAGTGTAGAATAGTTTTCTCGAATCGCGTCGGAAAGTATTGAGGAGGAGTTGAACATGAGCGTACAATTACTTGACAAAACCCGAAAAATAAATAAATTGTTACACAATAATAATTCTCACAAAGTTGTGTTCAATGATATCTGCAAGGTTTTAAGCGAGATATTACTGTCCAACATCCTGGTGATCAGTAAGAAAGGCAAAGTGCTGGGGGTAAGCATCTGGCCGGGCGTGGATGAAATTGAGGAGCTGATTGATGACAAGGTAGGCGGATTTGTTGATAAGATGCTGAATGAGCGTCTGCTGAGCGTTCTGTCTACGAAAGAAAATGTAAATCTGGCAACGCTTGGTTTTGCAGAAGAGAATGTAAAGAAATACCAGGCGATTATTACGCCGATTGACATTGCTGGAGAGAGACTGGGAACACTGTTTATTTATAAATGTGATTCTCAGTATGATATTGATGACATTATTCTCAGCGAGTACGGGACTACGGTTGTGGGTCTGGAAATGATGCGTTCGGTGAATGAAGAGAATGCAGAAGAGACAAGAAAAATTCAGATTGTAAAATCTGCGATCAGCACCCTGTCCTTCTCGGAGCTGGAAGCCATTACTCATATTTTTGAAGAACTGGATGGAAATGAAGGGATTCTGGTAGCCAGCAAGATTGCAGACCGGGTGGGAATTACACGTTCCGTCATTGTGAATGCGCTGCGGAAATTTGAAAGTGCAGGCGTGATCGAATCCCGTTCCTCCGGCATGAAGGGCACTTATATCAAGGTTTTAAATGATGTAGTGTTTGATGAACTTAAAAATATTAAGACAACTGCAAAGTGATTCAAAATATATTTAACTGTAATTTTAATAAGCCGCTTGTCAAGCGGCTTATTTTATGCTATACTGCTAAAGTTGACAAAATTATGCACGTTTGCGGATTCTTTGGACAGGTGCCTGAATGCTGGAACTGTTTGATTCGGCAGTGCCGGAGCACCGCCAGCGGGTCGTCCTGGAAGCATGAGATGCAGACGGAAGAAAGCCCCTTCCAAACCAACAAAACCAAATCCGGAAGGGAGCCAAAACCAAATGGAGGTAGAAACATGAGCGTAATTTCTATGAAGCAGTTACTGGAAGCTGGTGTACACTTCGGTCACCAGACAAGAAGATGGA
>JBJELD010000025.1:0-19478 GCA_051878975.1 Candidatus Caccovicinus sp. | reverse complement strand
TCTTGCAAAATAAAGGTGAAAAAACGAAACGGGAAGAAAATACCGAAAACAAAAATGGAATAAATTGTAAATTATAGGTTGACAAAATGCCCTATAGGTGGCATAATAAGGTTACATCCAGCACCGGAAAGGAAAAGGTGCATGATGGAATGGTTTGAAAGAACTGTATTCTTGGAGATGCTGCGTGTGTGCAGCCTGGTTGTTTGTCTTGCTGCGTCAGGCCTGTGGGATTTATGGGCCGGGCGGATTCCGAATCGATGGTTGTTTTTCTGGTATGCTGCCGGTTTCGGTTATTCGGTCTGCAGCGGCTGGCTGGCGGCGGCCGGATATCTGGTCCGGAGCGCTGCAGCAGTCAGCATCCTGTTTCTGTTTTTTCTCTGTCGCATGATCGGGGCCGCCGATATCAAGTGCATGGCGCTGATCTGTGGATATCTTGGATTTGCATCCGGCTTCCGGGTAATCGGAATCGGGATGGTAATTGGCGCTGTCTGGTCTCTTGAAAAACTGATTCGCGAAAAACGGTTTTGGGAGCGGATGAGCTGTCTGGCTGCATATGTTCGGCAGCTGTTTCATGAAAAACGAAGAATCGAATATTATGACCCGGTGCGGGATGGAAAAGAAGTGACGCTGCCGCTGGCGTTCTGTTTATTCTGCGGTCTGGCTGCAGAGCTGTGGATGAGGGGAAGTACCTTCCTGGCGCTGTTTTGAGTTCGGGGAAAAGCCGGCATTTGTGGATCCCGAGGAGTAACGGTAAAAATTGAAAATAAGAAAGGCAGGTTGCTGGATGAAGAAACGAATTATGGCAGTTTATGATGTGGATCCTTTTTATGCGGATCGGTTTGCAGAAGCAGCAAATCAGAGGGAAAAGGTGCCGTTTACGGTGATGGCGTTTACGAGCATGGAGCGGCTCCGGCGGTTTTCGGAAGAGAATTCGGTTGAGATTCTGCTGATTGATGCCGGGATGCGGGACGAGGCGGCCGGGATCCGGGCGGGGCAGGTCGTGCTTTTGTCAGACGGGGAGGAGGTTCCTGTGGAGACGGTTCCCAGTATCTATAAGTATCAGTCAACGGACAGCATCATCCGGGAGGTAATGGCCTGCTACAGCGTGGGTTCGACCGCGGTTCCTCCGGCGGCAATGGGCAGTAAAAGTACCTTGATCGGCGTGTATTCTCCGGTCAACCGCTGTCTGAAAACTTCGTTTGCCCTGACGCTGGGGCAGATTCTGGCCCGGGACGGGAAGGTGCTGTATCTCAGCCTGGAGGACTGCTCCGGCTTTCGTAGACTGATGAATCAGCAGGGACCGGGAGACTTTTCGGATGTTCTCTATTCTTACAGTCAGGGAAGCTGCAGCTGGGCCAGATTGAAATCCATGGTATACAGCTGGGAAAATCTGGATTACATTCTTCCCGTCCGGTGCCCGGAGGATCTGTGCCAGATCAGTGCAGAGGAGATGGCAGAGCTGTTTGGCCGGATTGCCGGGGAAGGAATTTACGAGGTGATCGTGATCGATCTGGGGCAGTTTGGGAAGAAAGCGGTTTCGATTCTGGAAATTTGCGACGGCGTTTATATGCCGACCAAGCCGGACTGGCTTTCTGCAGCCAAGGTGGAAGAATTTGAGGACTATCTCCGGGTTTCCGGCCATGAAGGCGTGCTGGATAAGATCCAGAAGCTGAAGCTTCCTTATCATAACAGCTTCGGCGGGCAGAAGAATTATCTGGAGCAGCTTCTTTGGGGGGAGCTGGGGGATTATGTCAGACAGCTGCTGAAGGGAAGACCGATCTGGAACGGAGGAGAGAGGATGAGAAGATGAAACTGAATCGAGAAGGAACGGAAAAGGGCCGGGGACATCGGGGGGCCGCCTCTCTCTGCAGGCATGTGCAGAAGCAGATCATGGAGGAGATTGAAAGCAGGAGAAGTATAACGGATGAGGAGCTGTGGGAAATCATTGACTGGAACATTCTGGAGCTGGGAAAAACGGAATGGATATCGCTTAAGGAGAAGATGAATCTGCGAACGCAGCTGTTTGACTCCTTTCGGCGCCTGGGGATTCTGCAGGAACTGGTGGATGATCAGCAGGTGACCGAAATCATGGTAAACGGCAGGAAGCAGATCTTTATCGAAAGAAACGGACAGATGCTTTTGTGGGACCGGTGCTTTGACAGCGACGAGCAGCTGGAAGATCTGATCCAGCAGATCGTAAGCCGGGTGAACCGGATGGTGAATGTATCCAATCCGATTGTAGATGCACGGCTGGAGGATGGCTCCCGGGTACATGTGGTGCTTCCGCCCATTGCGCTGGACGGGCCGGCTGTTACAATTCGGAAATTTCCGGAGCCGATTACCATGGAAAAGCTGATCCTCGGCCGGTCGATCACGGAGGAAGCGGCGGAGTATTTGAAGATTCTGGTTGTGTCCGGGTACAATATTTTGATCAGCGGCGGGACCAATTCCGGGAAGACTACGTTCTTAAATGCGCTGTCGGCCTTTATCCCGAAGGAGGAGCGTGTGATTACCATTGAGGATTCTGCAGAGCTGCAGATTCAGCAGGTGCCGAATCTGATCCGCCTGGAAGCGCGGAATGCCAACGGGGAAGGGGAAGGAGCAGTTACGATCCGGGATCTGATCCGCGCTGCACTCCGTATGAATCCGTCACGGATTATTGTGGGCGAGGTGCGTTCGGGCGAGGCCTTTGACCTGCTGACTGCGTTCAATACCGGCCACAGCGGCATGGGAACCGGTCATGCCAACAGTCCGCGTGACATGCTGTCCCGGCTGGAATCCATGGTGCTGATGGCGGCGGAGCTGCCGCTTCCGGCGATACGGAGCCAGATCAGCGCGGCGGTGGATGTGATCGTGCAGCTGGGGCGTCTGCGGGACCGGAGCCGGCGTGTGCTGGATATTGTAGAGCTGACAGGAATGGAACAGGGGGAGATCCTTCTGAATCCTCTGTTTTCTTTCCGGGAGGTAAGAGGGGAGGAAGGCCATGATAAAAAAACAGACAGGAGGGACAGTCGGGTGGAAGGACAGCTGGAAGCGGTGGGGCGGCTGGTCCGGCGGGAAAAGCTGTGGGCAGCCGGCTACGAATTATGAGGAATATTCTCTTTCTGCAGCGGAGTGGCTGCGCTATGGGGCAGAGGGGATCGGGATCTGTGCGCTGATTTCCTATACGTTTTACAGGAGTCTTCCGGTTTTTATTCTGTCTCTTCCTGCCGGATGTCTGTATCCGCTTTTTCGCAGAAAGACGCTGAAGGAGGAGCGTTTGTTCCGGTTGAATCAGGAATTTAAGGAGGGAATTCTGATGCTGGCCTCCAATCTGAGTGCGGGATATTCTATTGAGAATGCACTGGCTGTCAGCAGCCAGGAGCTGGGCCTGCTTTGTGACGCCGGCGGAATGATTTCTCATGAGTTTGCCGCGATGGCCAGGCAGCTTCAGATGAACCGGACGGTGGAGCAGGTATTTTTTGAATTTGCGGACCGAAGCGGTCTGGAGGATGTGAAGAATTTTGCACAGGTGCTGAAAGCCGCCAAGCGGAGCGGCGGAGATCTGGTTGCCGTTATCCATCACACGGCCGGTGTGATCCGGGATAAAGGGCAGGTGCGGGAGGAGATTGTCAATATGACCACATCAAAAAAGCTGGAGCAGAAGATTATGAATCTGATTCCGTTTTTTCTGATTTTTTATATTGACCGTGCATCGCCTGGATTTTTCGGAATGATGTATCAAACCGGGATGGGAAGAATCCTGATGACGGTCTGTCTGGGGGTGTATGGTTTTGCGTTTTGGCTGTCAAAACGAATCCTTGATATTCCAATTTAAGAAACGAAGCATTTCGGTAAAGCGTTTGGAGCTTGTGTGCATGCTGCTGGGAATCGGGATGTTTCTTCTGGCAGATTTTGAGAGAAGACAAGATCCGGTGACGGATGGATATGTAACCAGAAAAGAGTACGGACAGGGGGAGGAGACCGTTCGGCTGTTGGTGGAAGGACTGGAGGATAAGGCGGTGGAAATTTCGTTTCCGGTAGAGGAACGGCAGTATTCCGGCGACGAGGCCAGAGCAGCGGCAAAGGAGTTAGGAAAACGTCTGGAAGATCTGATTCTGGGAGAAAATGAAAGTCTGTCGAAGGTATGGACGGATCTGGCGCTGATTACCCGGGACAGTCAGACGGGGTTTCGCATCCGCTGGTCTTCCGGGGACCCGGATCTGGTAGAGGTGTCCGGAGCGGTTCACGGGGAAGGAGCCGATCCGGTGTCCGGGAGCGAGGTGCTGCTGACTGCGGAGGTGTCGGATGGAACGGGAAGCGCTCATTCCTTCTCCTTTTTGGTTACGGTTTTTCCGCCGGTGTTGTCTGAGGCAGAACAAAGCCGTAAGGGTCTTGCGGATCAGATCCGGGAGCAGGAGGCCAGGACCCGGGAGGAGGCAGGATTTAGGCTTCCGAATGAGTATGAAGGAAAAACGCTTCGCTACCGGAGGTATGGCAGCGGGGAATCGGTCTGGCTTCTGGCAGCGGGCCCGCTTTTGGCTGTGCTGCTGAGAGCAAGGGAAAAAAGCCAGGCCCGCGAAAAGCAGAAAACGAGGGAAAAACAGCTGCTGCTCGATTATTCGGAGGTGGTTTCCAAGCTTCAGATTTTTCTTGGAGCCGGAATGACCGTGCGGTCTGCCTGGGAGCGGATCGTGCTGGATTATCAGGAGCTTCGCAGGCGGGGAGCCGAGGAGCGGCCTGCCTATGAGGAGATGATGAAGACGTATCATCAGCTGAAAAGCGGGGCTCCGGAGGGAAAGGCCTATGAGGAATTCGGAAGGCGCTGTATGCTTCCGCCTTATCTGAAGCTGGCCGGGCTTTTGGAACAGAACCGGAAAACCGGAACCAGGAATCTGCGCCAGCTGCTGCAGCTGGAAGTGACAGACGCGTTTGAGCAGAGGAAAAATCTGGCCAGACGTCAGGGGGAGGAGGCGGCAACCAAGCTTTTGCTTCCGCTGTTTCTGATGCTGGGTGTTGTCATGGTGATTGTGGCGGTGCCGGCATTTCTCACTTTTTATTGATGTCGGGATCAAAATATTGGAAAGCCTGTAATACACATGTACAAAAATGCAGGCGCAAAAAGATTGCGGGAGCAGATACACACAAAAAAGGAGGTTATTTATGAAGAAGGTAATGAAGGCAGTTTTGCGTTTTTTGCGGGAGGAAGACGGAGTCGGGGTAATTGAAGTGGTGCTGATTCTGGTGGTGCTGATCGGCCTGGTTATTATTTTTAAAACACAGATCACCAACCTGCTGAATGATATTTTCAAGCAGATTGACAGTCAGTCCAAGGAGGTCTACTAGGAGACCGGGCAGGCTGCGCGGCAGGGCGGGCGTTCTTTTCGAGGACGCCCGCCCGGAGAAACAGGAGGTGTGTGCGGAACGATGAAACGGGAGAAAAGCGGACAGATTACGGTATTTCTGAGTCTGATTCTGATTTTTGTGTGTGCGTTGATCTGCGGTCTGCTGGAATCGGCACGGACGGCCGGAGCCGGCTGTTACCTTCAGACGGCAGCGTACTCGGCGATGGACTCCTTGTTCAGTCAGTACCACAGAGCGCTGTGGGAGGAGTATCGGATTTTCGGGTTGGAGCATCTGGAGGAGGAACAGCTTTCTGAGGAATACAGACAGTTTCTGGAGCCGTATCTGAAACAGAAAAACTGGTATCCGTTCCGGACAGAAAACTGTCAGGTGCAGGAGCGGAAGGTGCTGACGGATGATTCCGGAAAATACTTTGAGCAGGAGATTCTGGATTATATGAAATACGGAATCTGGACAAAGGAATGGAGCGAGGAGAGTGCAACAGAGGTTCAGAAGGAATTGACAGAAGCGCGGCAGGTCTCGGAGCTGACCCGTTCCATGGATATGCAGACGAAAGATGCCTGGAAGCTGGAAAAGGCCCTGGAGGATCTGGGAAAATGTCTCAATGAACAGAAATGTTCCAGGGACACAGCGGCAGGACTTCTGCAGATGGAGGACGGAAGTGGGTTCTGTCGGGAAAGCGGTCAGCTGATCCGGAAGCTGAAGCAAATACCCTCACTTGTGGAGAAATATGAAAAGCAGGCGGATATGCTGGACGGGCAGCTGCAGAAGCTGCGGGAGAGCTATGCGGAAAAGGTGTCGGATCTCAGCAGCTCGGTGCAGAGTTTGTTCGAAGCGGAGCTGCTTGAATATGAGGCATATACCAGCAGAGACGGAGAACGGCGCAGACAGATTGCCGGCCTGCCGGAAGAGGCCGAAAAACGGATTGCACTGGTTGAGGCGGTTTCCCGGGAGGCGGAAGAGGTGGAGGAGTATATCGCGGACTGGGAACCGGAGGATGAAGAGGATGAGCTGGACACGGCTGCTTTGTGGAGGCCGGTGCAGGCACATTTTGCGGAATATGACCCGCTGTCTTTGCCTTTTCAGGCAGGAATTGCGGATAAGGAGAAGGAAGGTCTGCTGAAAAAATTAAGAGAGATGGCAGATCGGGGGATTCTTTCGCTGGTGCTTCCGGAGGGAACCAGGGTGTCTGCCGGGCTGCTGGATACGGAGGAATTCCCTTCCCGGCAGATTGATTTTGAGGAGAGGGATTCCGGAATGCTGAAAAAAGCGATGGCAGCGGAGTACAGTCAGATATTTTTTCATCATTTTTGTGACACCGGAGATGAGGAGCCGGCATACGAGCTGGAATATCTTCTGATCGGGGAGGACATTGATGAGACGAATCTGGTGAAAACGGTTCATCAGCTTCTGGCAGTTCGTGAAGGTCTGAATCTGATTCATATACTGGGAGATTCGGAGAAAAGAGCCCAGGCCAGGGCGCTGGCTTCTTCTATTATAGGGGCTTCCGGCCTTCTGCCGCTGGTGGCGATCACCGCATTTCTGATCATGGGAGTATGGGCATTCGGGGAGGCGGCAGCCGATGTACGCTGCCTTTTGGAGAAGGAGAAGGTTCCGCTGCTGAAAGGGAAAGAAGACTGGAAGCTGAGTCTGGATCAGCTGCTGGATTTTGCGGCAAAAGGAAGCCTGGGAGATCTGACTCATACGGAAAACGGACTGGATTACCCGCAGTATCTTACACTTCTTTTGATGGTTGGCGCTGGAACCCGGATGCTTTACCGGATGATGGATATGATCCAGATGAATCTGGAACGGGAGCAGAACGGATTTCGGATGGCGGACTGTGCGTACCGGGTGGATATCCGGACGGAGGTCTGTGGAAAACACGTTTATTTTGCCCTGGGATTGTTGAAAAGTATGGGGACAGACCGGCAGGTGACATATCCCGCAGCGGTACAGGTATCACGACAATATTGATCTTCAGGTTTAAAGAGATCCTGAAAGCATGTTGAACGGAATTGGAGGTGAAGACGCATGCCCTTTTTTCAAAATGCAAAGCGGTCAGAAAAGGAACTTCCCAATGCTGCGCGAAAAAATACTCTCCAAGTACGAATGCCGGGGAATCTGCCTTTCCATGTCATTCTGCATCCCGGGAAAAGGGTGTGCGCCTTTGCCTCCGGACCGGCTGCTTCCGTTTCGGTGGAGGCTGCACTGGCACTTTCTCTTTATATTTTTTCTGTCGTCTGCATGATGATGCCGTTTCGCATGATGGAGCGGCAAAGACAGGTGCAGGCTGCACTGGAGTCTGTCAATGAAAAGCTGTGTCAATATGCATATCTGGAAGCTATGCTGATGAACGGGGAGGAGCTGCCGAAGGAAGAAGGAAGCTGGAAAGAGGAGATGCTTCTTGGACTGACAAATGGTGCGGCCGGAGCAGGGGCCCAGCTTCTGGCGAAAAAGCGGTTCAGTCAGGATGGGATGGAAACGATCTCTTTTTCCGAATCGGAATTTCTCCTGGACCGGGAGACTGTCAATTTTCACGTGGATTATGAGATGAGACTTCCGTTTTCTGTGCTTGGCCTGAAGTCGCTGCCGTTTTCTGCGGGAAGTATCCGGCGGGCATGGATCGGAAGGGAAGGGCAGAGCCGGGAGGAGAACGGGGCCGGCAAAGACCAGGAGGACGAAATCGTCTATGTCGGAAAGAATTCGACCCGGTATCACAGATCCAGGGACTGTCACTATTTGTCGAACCGCCTTCAGACGGTTTCTCTGGAAGAAATTCCGAACTGCCGCAATCAGTCCGGAGGCAAATATTATCCCTGTGCAGTCTGCGGAAGCCGTGCAGAAAGCGGCAGCAAGGTTTTTATCATGGCAAACGGCAGCCGTTATCATACGGATGCCGGCTGTTCGGCTATATCGTCTTATGTGCGGGCCGTGAAACGTTCGGAGGTGGAGCATTTGGGCGGATGTTCGTACTGCTGTCCATAAACGATTTATGGGAGGAAAAGAGGAATGAGTTTTGTTCTGTATGTAATGTCGGCGGCCTGGCAGGATATGAGAAGACAGGCGGTGTCCGGCTGGACGTTTTTGTTTTTCTTTGTGCATTTTTTGACGGCTCAGCTCTGCAGATGTTTTTTTGTGCCGGACTGGGAACAGCGGTCTGCAGAAATCTGGTTTTGTGGGATGGAGAGGAGCCAGACGGTTCTGTATTTGTGGTCCGGCTGCCTGATCGGCGCAGCGCTGCTTCTGGCTGGGCACATTACAGAAGGAGCCGTAGGAGAGGGGGACGGACTGTTTTTTTTGATTTCCGGTCTTTATCTTGGATTCTGGAGAAATCTGCTGCTGCTCTGTTTCGCACTTTTACTTTGCAGTGCGGTCGGGCTGGTTTATCTGGTTTATGGCCGGATACGAGGAAGGGACTGGAGAAAAAGGCGTCTGCCTTTTCTGATTTTTACCGTTCCTGCCGGAATCTGGCTGCTGTGTCTGGGATAGTTCCCGGAGGCAGTGGGGGGACCTCCGGAATCTGGCTTCGCCGGATATTTTGAGGGGACATATATAGAAAGAAAGGGGCTAAGCGTCAGAAAATGGAGAAGAAGCAGAAGCATGTATTTAAGCTGTATGCAGCCAGCTATACGGTGGAGACGGCCTGTGTCATGGCTGTTTTTTGTCTGGTTATGGTGGTATTGATCCAGCAGGCCTATCGAATTCATGATGAAGTAAAAAGCGGAATGGCCCTGCAGGAAGCGGTGGAGCAGGCACGGCATGATGAGGAGGAACGGATCCGGGAACTGGAAGAGAATATTCAGGGACGTTTTGGGCAGCTGTTTTCCATGCGCGGGGCGAAGCTGAGTCTGGAAAAGGGAATCGGACGGATTTACGGAACGGCTTCCGGGCAGAGAGACGGCGGAAGCTGGGAACTGGAGATTTCCGAACGGATTTATGAACCAGAGGAATTTTTGCGGATGATAGCCGCGCTGAAGCAATTGGAGGAACGGGATGAAAGTCAGTTACAGACGGGAGATGCGCCATAATTATCTGATTCTGGAGGCACTGGAGAATAATTCAGAAAGCTTTGAAATCCGGATGCTTACGGGAAATTCTATAGAAGGACTGCTGAAGTTCCGGGTTAAGCAGGAAGAGCAGAACCGATTTTACTATTATGAAATTACATCCAGACAGCCTTTAAGCCGGCTTCTGGAATTTCGTGAGATACGAAAAGAGGAGCTGAGCCGTCTGATCATCGGTATTGAAAAGGCACTGAACCGAATTGAGGATTATCTTCTGGAGGAAGACAATGTTCTGCTGGAACCGGAGTACATTTATATTCAGCCGGAATCCTATGAGATCTGGCTCTGTTATGTACCCGGCTATCATGGAAATTTTCCGGAAGCCATGGAAAAGCTTTTGCAGTATCTGCTGAAGAAAGCGGATCATCGTGACAATGAAACGGTGGTTCTGGCTTACCGGCTGTATCAGGAAACACAGAAGGATTTCTTCGGAATGGAAGACCTGCTTCGGGCGATCCGGGAAAGCCGGCAAAGCAGTGGGTATTCTGAACAAGCACGGGAATCCGGGATCGTGCAGAAGGAAGAGATCCGGGAGCAGGACAGCTTTTTGGAGGAGAAAACGGATATTCAGGAGAGCGCTTTTTCTCCGGAGAAAGCGGATATTCGGGAGAAAGCTTGTTTTTCGGAGTCAGATGGTATCCGGGAAAAATTCGGGTGGACGAAAGAAGCGGGAAGCAAACGGACGGCGGAAGGTCAGACGTCGGTCCGTTTTGGCGTTTGGAAGCAGATCGGTCTGCTGGTTTTGTTTCTTGCAGCCGGTCCGCTGGTTCTGGGAGGGCTGTACGGACCGGCTGCAGTCCGCCAATATGGAACGATTCTTGCAGCGCTGGATGTCGGTGCAGCAGTGGGAATTATGGCCTTTTTGATTCAGAGAAAGCGGGGACGAACCGGAAAAAAAGAACGTGAAAGGCAGGAAGAGAAAGCAGACTGGTATATGACCTTTGCAGAGGATCCGGAAGAAAAAAATGAGGTGCCGGAAAGAGAAAATGAGAGGTCTCGAACGGTGCAGAAAGAGCCGGAATCGATCCCTTCTGCAACAAGCTCTGCCGTCAATACAGTGCTTTTGTCAGAGGCGGCACAGACAGGAAACAGGCCGCATTTTTTAAAGAGTCTGGACCCTTCTGTCGAGGATATTTCTGTGCCGTATTTTCCGTTTGTTATAGGAAAACAGGAAGGAATTGCAGATTATGTTCTGAGGCGGGATACGGTCAGCCGGCTGCACCTTTGCCTGGACGAGGAGAACGGGGAATGGCGGGTTACTGACCTGAATTCTTCGAATGGGACCTGGGTCGGAGAGGACAGTCTGGAGGCAAATGAATCGCATGTTCTCTCTGTTGGAGACCGATTGAAAATTGCAGATCTCTCTTATATTTTTTACTAACATAGTCTGGCGAAAAGGGACCAATGTTGAAAATTTTCATAGAATACTTAACAAATCGACTTATTTATGCTAAAATATCCCCAATAATGCAAGGAGCATCGCTGTAATGGATGATAGAAAACGAGAAGCTTACGTGACCTGGGGAATTATGCTTGTAAATATTATCTATTTTCTTTTCCTGGATATGACGGGTTCTTCTGAAAGCGCCTCCTATATGCTGGATCATGGGGCGATGTATGTCCCTTATGTTCTGGCAGGGGAATATTACCGGCTGCTGACATCTGTTTTTATGCATTTTGGAATCAGTCATCTTGTTAACAATATGCTGGTTCTTTTTATGCTTGGTGATTATCTGGAAAGAGCATTGGGGAGGGTCAGGTATCTGCTTTTCTATCTGATCTGCGGGGTTGGAGCCAATCTTGTATCCGTGGTGTTTTATCTCTACATGAAACCGGGATGGGGATTTTCTGCAAATGCAGTTTCTGCGGGAGCATCCGGGGCGATCTTTGGCATTGCCGGCGGACTGCTTTATATTGTAATTATAAACCGCGGGCGGCTGGAAGAATTTCATACCAGACAGATTGGATTGATGATTTTGTTTTCTTTGTATCTGGGGTTCCAAAGCGTGGAGACAGATAATCTGGCACATATTGCAGGCGTGCTTATCGGGTTTGTATTGGCGATGGTGATGTACCGAAAGCCGAGACGGCCGTAAAATGGCATATAGAAGATAAGGAGGAGAGTAGCATGAAGGACGAAAATTGCATTTTTTGTAAAATCGCAAATGGAGAGATTCCGTCAGCGACTGTGTTTGAGGACGAGAAATTTCGGGTGATTTTAGATATGGGACCGGCATCCAAGGGACATGCCCTGATTTTGCCGAAGGAGCATTTTAAGGATGTATGTGAATTGGATGAGGCATATGCGTCAAAGGTTCTGCAGCTTGGCGGCAGGATCGGAGCGGCTATGAAAAAGGGGCTGGGATGCACCGGATTTAATCTGGTTCAGAATAATGGGATTTCTGCCGGACAGACGGTTTTTCATTTTCATATGCATGTCATTCCCCGCTATGAGGAGGGGGAGCCGATTGTGACCTGGAAACCGGGCAGCTCAACACTGGAGGAACTGAAGGAGACGGCAGAGCGTATCAGTACCTGCCTGTAATCATGCGCAGTAGGAGAATATTATGCAACAAGATGTAAACGGGTTGTTGCAGGCCATTTATGATGAATATCAGAAGCCTCTCCGTGTTTTAGCGCTGCACTTCGGCGTTCCGGCCAAGGATGTGGAGGATGTTGTTCAGGAAACGCTCATTTCGTTTTATGAGCATTATCCGTTGGACAGCAGTGACCAGTATAAAAAGAGTATGCTGGCTACGATTGCCAGAAACAAAAGCATCGATTATTTCAGAAAATATCACAAGGAAAAACTGATTCTGGATTCGGATGATTTTTATGAAAGCGAAGATCTGTTTTCGCATCAGGGACAGGATCTGGCGGATCAATTATTCAACAGTGAAATGTATCGGGATGTGCGGAAGGCAATCGCAGAATTAAGTGATGACTTAAGAGCTGCGGCAAGGCTGCATTTGATTGATGAGATTTCACAGAAAGAAACGGCGGAAATTCTGGGAATTACATATGTTGCCTGTCGGGCGCGGATTTCCAGAGCGCGAAAGATTCTGAGAGAAAAGCTGGGACCTAAATACGGTGTTTAACCGGCATTCAGGCCCCGGAATCGTCCCTTATTTTCCTTGTGTTTCAGAGCACTCTTCAATCAGAGAGAGAATCGTTTCCACTGCGTTATTCAGCTTGGTCTGCTCCATAGTATGAATATATGACTGGCGGTTTTCATACAGATTCTGAATGGCCTGGAAGAGAGAATCATCGGTCAGCGCTTCTTCCTCCAGAACGGAGCTGAAGCCCTGCTTCTGAAACGATTTTGCGTTCAGGATCTGGTCTCCGCGGCTGGCTGCGGCAGACAGAGGAATCAGCAGATTTGGCTTTCGGAGAGCCAGAAGCTCACAAATGGAATTTGCACCGGCACGGGAAATTACGATATCGGCTGCGGCAAACAGATGCTTCAGTGGTTTATCAACATATTCATACTGAACATATCCTGGGGTTCCGATTAAAGAGTCATCTAAATGCTCTTTCCCGCAGATATGTATCACCTGGAAGGTTTCCAGCAGACGGGATAGAATATTCCGGACAGCAGTATTTACTTTGACAGAACCAAGGCTGCCTCCGATTACCAGAATGACGGGGCGGTCCGGACTTAAATGAGTAAACTGAAGTCCGGAAAGACGGTCACCCTTTAATAATTCCTCGCGGATCGGGGAGCCGGTCAGTACGGCTTTTTCCGCAGGCAGATAGGAAAGAGTTTCCGGAAAATTGCAGCAGACTTTTTTTGCGGAAGGAATGCAGATTTTATTTGCAAGTCCCGGTGTGATATCCGATTCGTGGATGATAGTCGGAATTTTATAGTGCTTTGCAGCTAATACAACAGGAACTGCAACAAAACCACCTTTAGAAAAAACTACGTCAGGTTTATAGGTTTTTATAATTTTTAACGCTTCTGCGTAGCCTTTGATTACGCGGAACGGATCTGAAAAATTTTTAAGATCAAAATAACGGCGCAGCTTCCCGGATGAGATCCCTTCATAAGGGATGCCTGCACCTTCGATTAACTTTTTTTCAATTCCCTGATAGGAACCGATATAGCGGATATCATATCCCTTTTCCTTTAAAGCAGGGAGCAGCGCAAGATTTGGGGTAACATGACCGGCGGTACCGCCGCCGGTTAAGATAATTTTTTTCATAATTCCTTAACCTCCAAAAGTATCCTTTTAGTATTATAGTAATGCTTGAAAACAAAATGTCAACCCTGAAACCTTTGGGAACTTCGGGGGAAATTGTTAGATGAGGTGTAATGTGGACAAGAACGAAGCTGGTTGTCATTCACAAAAATACAATTCCATAGATCAGTTAATCAAAGATGCCTATGGTCTCGGCGAAGAACAGATGAGGAAACGAATGGAATGGGCGAAGCAGGAAGCAGAGGCTTCCATGACTTCAGACGGACAGGTTATTCCGGCGCCACCGGACGATGAGTTTCAGACCATTCTTGCAAAAATGAAAGAGCGCGGCATTACTCCAAAAGTTTTGGCAGACTTTGACGAGGAAGAGAAGAAAGCATTTTATGAAAAAGGAGCAATGGCGGCAGTCCAATTGCCGGAAGAAACAGCAAAAGAGATTTTTGATGAACATGGAGCAGGAAAACAAAATAAGAAGTCAGGTTCAAAATTAGAAATTCTTTTGTTCCCACTCAAAGCAGCTGGCTTTGTGGCAGCATGCTTTGCCTTTGTGGCAGTGGTTATGGTTCTGCGACCGGGAATTGATGTCGTTGGAGGAAAGCAGTATGAATATAAAAGTGAGGTGAGAGACGGGGAAAAGAGCGATATTGTGTGGAATAATCAGGAAGAATATATTCCGGAGCAAAGCAGTTTGGAAAAGGCATATGATGAAATTGAAGATATGCTGGGGATTAATGTTTTGCGGTTAAATTATGTACCAACGGGTATGAAATTATCCGATACGATTATTACACAAGGACATGCCAAATTGGAATTTATTTATGAAGATAGTCGATTATATATGTTTGAAGTTCTATTTTCAATGGATAATTCTAATACGCTTTTGTCAGATTGCGAGGATTATATAACGGTATTTAATGAGTGGTTAAATAGAGAAATACCAATTAAAAAGATGGTGACTGAAAAAAATGATTTTGAATATGTTGCGTATATTGAAATTGAGAATGCGCATTATTATTTTTATGGTATTATGGAAGAACAGGAATTTTGTAATATTATCGAAAATTTAACAATATAGTAATTTTTAATGAAAGGTTATATTATGAAGAATAAAACAAAATTGGTTTTGGGGACATTATTAGGTTGCGTTGTATTTTCTACAACCGTATATGCAAATAGCGATATAAAAATGTCTTATGAAATTGAGAATAGTGCACAAGATGAGTCAATTTTATTGCCGGAGGGTGTTAATCAATCTGTTGATTATGGTAATCAAGCGAGAGGAACTTATATTTCTGGTTCAACGTTAAGTATTTCCAATAAAGGTTATAGTATAATAGGTGTTTATGCCGCTACAACTGCACATGTTCCGGTTCAAAAAATTCGTATGAATATTTATTTGGATCAATGGGATGAAGAGAATCAATCATGGAATCAGATATCATATAAGCAGGTGGTATATGAGCATGAAGAAGATGGAGATGATTTAACATCAGTTGTGGAAGCATTTGATGTTGAAGGTTGTGAAGCAGGCTATTATTATCGTTTAAGAGGAACTCATGCAGTTTGGCCTTTTGAGGGTTCCATGGAAATGCATTCTACACGTACAGATGGCATTTTGCTTACCGCCGGTCCAGCTTAGAAAAGAATATTCACTTTACAAAATTTAAAAAGAGCTATAACCACATCAGCCATAAGGCATACCGGGAAAGAAGGTATGCCTTATGGCTTTTTGCTTTTTTATCCATTCATAATCTTTCTCAACTTTACATATATATGTTACTAAGGTCACGAAATACAAGGACAAGGAGAGAGAGAATGGAGGAGATACGTTATTTTATATCAGATGCCTCAAAACAGGTTGATGTCGAAACCCATGTCCTGCGGTATTGGGAAGGGGAGCTGGGGATTTCGATTCCGAGAAATGAGATGGGTCACCGATATTACACGGAATTTCATATTCGTTTGTTTCGCCAGGTAAAAAAGCTGAAGGAAAAGGGGTATCAGCTGAAAGCGATCAAAGCAGCCTTGGAGCAGACCATGAACCAGAACATAGACCAGAACCGGGGGCTGGCGGACGCGGCGGAAGTTCTGGAGGCGGATATGACCAGAACACTGCTGGAAAACCAGGAGCGACTCCTTTTGAATATTTCGGAACCGGAAAAACAGACGAAGGAGGAGAGTGCCGGGCAGCCGGAGCTTTTGGAAGATGGAGATGTGCCGGAAATGCATACGGCAATGTTGTGTAAGAATTCTGATTCAGCAAAAAAAACGGAGAATGAAAATAAAAAAATATTTCCAATAGATCAGCAAAAATTGCCGGAACAAAATCGAAAGGAAAAGGATGGGCAGATTGATATGAAGAGCAGGGGAAGAGAGCAAAAAAGAGCATCGGCCTGGGAAAGAAGGAATGGAATCAGACAGAGCAGCCAGGCAGCAGACAAAAAGAAGATTGTGGAAATTGGCATCGGAAATGAAACGGAAGAAGCGAAGTATGAGAAGGAAGGCGGTATGGAGAACGAAGAGCCGCAGGAACTGGAGGCGTGGCAGAAGGTTGAAATTATAAAACAGGTTGTGGAAAAAAGAATGGCAGCGGGCGTTGGTGCAGAACTCAGCAGGGAATGCAAATCAGAATGTGTATCGGAATTTGGATCAGAATGCGACGCGGAATCGGAAGTTAAATTTAAATCTGAAAACAACATAGAGTCCGGAATCGAAACGGATTTCAGAGCGGAGTCTGGAAGGGGGACCGGCGCAGAAGTAAGAACAGAATTGGATATGGAGCCGGATGCAGAGTCGAATGCGAACCTGGATGCAAAATCGGGTGGAGAAGCGTCTGTGCCGGCACAAGCGGGTATGACGAAAGCAGAAGAACCGGTGCGAATGGAAATGAAAATGAGTGTGGGGCCGGACATGGAAATGGAGACTGGGCTGACAGCAGGAAGCCGGGATGAAAAAATGGCACAGTTTCAGAGTATTATGAATCATATTATCGGACAGGCTCTGACCGTGAACAACGAAAAGCTGAGCCGGGATATCAGCGGTCTGGTCAATCAGAGGATATCAGAAGAACTGGAGGACTTGATGCGGATTCGGGATGAAAAGGAGGAGGAACGTTACCGGCAGATCGATGAGATCATCCGCAGCTGCCAGCGGGACAGCCAGAGCAAGGCTGAGGCGGCAGCTGCAAAGATTCCATTTTTTAAGAAAAAGCGATTTGGAAGAAGCGGAAAACACCTGGGAAACCGATGAACCGGCAGTTGGAAGAAGCGGTAATCGGCAGCAGGCAGTTTGCCAGTTCAATCAGATGGCCGTATATTCGCTGCATGCGTTTACAAAACGCTGAAACAGATTTTTGGCACAGGGTTCCGTTTCCCAGAGATATTCCGGGTGCCACTGTACTCCTACAAGGAAGGGATAGCCGGGCATTTCGATTTCTTCGATAATTCCGTCGGGGGCAATACCGCCGGCAATCAGCCCGCGGCCAAGCTTCCGGACTGCCTGATGGTGGCTGCTGTTTACGGAAATACAGGAAGTGGTTCCGGCAAAGTCTGCCAGCAGGGTGTTCTCCTTCACATCAACGTGATGGGAGGGGGAGGTATAATACAGCGGCTGTCTGTGCGCGATAGGAAATACTGCCTGATACTGACTCTCAATATCTTGATAAATATCGCCGCCGAGTCCGATATTGATGATCTGTGCGCCGCGGCAGATGCCCAGAATCGGCTTTTTCTGCTCCATGGCAATGGACAGCAGCGTTAACTCCAGCTGATCCCGCTTGACGGAGACAGAGCCGCAGTTCCGGTGAATTTCTTCGCCCCACAGAAATGGATGAGGATCCGGACCGCCGGTAAAGAGAAAGCCCTGGCACAGACCGGCCAGGCAGGCTAAATCTTCTCTGGAGATCTCCAGCGGGAGAATCAGCGGAATGGCACCGGCCGCTTCCAGGGCACGTGTGTAGGTTGGCCGCATAGAGAGGTCATCATTATCTGTGTTGTGAGAGGGAGTAAGGGCGATGATTGGTTTGTTCATGGTTTATTACCTCCTGAGGATTGGTGGTTCAAAAACAAAAATGCCTCTTCCCGAAAGGAAGAGGCACTTATGTAGGTTTTGATTATTCCTCGATAGCACCGGTTGGACATACGCCAGCACAGGTACCACAGCTGATGCAGCTGTCAGCGTCGATAACGTACTTGCCATCTCCCTCGGAAATAGCGCCTACTGGACATTCGCCAGCACAGGTACCACAGCTAACACAAGAATCAGTAATTACATATGCCATAATAAAATACCTCCTTTATATTTTCTAAATAGATTTGAGTATATTTTATACTAAATCATGGAATTATTCAAGTGGAAATTATAGGAGGAGCTGTACAAATATCAGAACAAAATATTAGAAGAATTCCTCCTTGTCAAATTGGCGGAATCGTATTATAGTTGTATATAGTACGATTTTAAAGGAGGAAATGAAAATGCAGATTAGCAAGGATATGTTAATTGGCGAGTTAGTTCAGATGCATGAGGCAATTGCTCCGATGCTGATGAGAGCCGGTATGCATTGTCTGGGATGCCCGTCCGCACAGGCCGAGACTCTGGAAGAGGCATGCATGGTTCATGGCATTGATTGTGATACTCTGGTTGCAAATATGAATGAAGTACTTGCTGCATTATAAAAGAAAGCCGGGTATTAAGAAGCCGAAAGACCGCATACAGACGATAAAGGATCGTTGCGATGCGGTCTTTTTTCGTTTTTACGGTTACAGATGGGCCAGCGCGGAAATGGCATTGTGCCGGATTATGATTTCGTAATGCTCTTCATAGTAGGCTTCAGTGGCATAATCGTGATGAATCTTGCTGCCGTATTCGGCCAGAATATTGCAGATCCGGCTGAAAGCGAGAGAGTCTGAGCTGCGGCGGACTACCAGGAAATACTGGCTGGAATTCGGCTTTTTATAGAGAACGCTTTCTCCTGTAAAAGAAGGCTCGATCACTTTTGCAGCATCGGCGGCCTGATCCAGAGAGGAGAATGCGAAGACACGGATGCTGTTCTGCAGGGAAGCGTCCCCGTTCTCTTCACTTTGCTGGGAGGCGAGTTCCGACAAAGCCGGTACTGTACCGGTATCCGGCAGCGGGCCGGCCGGTTGCTGGGAGGACTTCAGATATTGCATCAGCCCATCCGCACCTTCCAGAAGCTCGCTTGCCAGATTGTTTAACAGGTTGTCCTCATCCTCCGACATTGGAGAGAATTTGGCAAAACGCGTATCCAGCTCTTCTGGATCTTCCATTTTTGTGATGACGAGCATTACACTTTCATTGGACAGCGGAATGGCTTCTACCATCAGCGGGATATCGTCAGCTTCAAAACCAACCTCATTTGAAGCTTTCTGAATCATTTCACGAAACAGATTTTTGGCTTTTTCACTGCCGTAAGCCAGTTCGCTTAAATTTAAATTTCGTACACTTAAATCAAAATGATTTAATGTGCAGCGGATCTGATTTTCACTTATACGTTCTATCTTCATTTTAAGAATCACTTCCTATCCTGACAATCTCCAAAATGTAGTTGCTAGCGGAAGAATGACAATGTCAGGGAACAGGGGACGGCATTTCGCCCCCTCTCCGCCAACGCTAAATTTCTTCAATATTAATATACTATACTATATCACAAAATAGCAATTCCTATGATGAAATTTTAAAAAATTTTATTGGATTTGAAAACAGGTATTGTAAAAATATGGAAAATATAGTAAAATATTTCCAGAGATGAGGGGCAGAACAGGAGGTGAGACAATGGGGATACGATTTTATCTGGAAACGGGAGTTTGACAGTTACATAAAGGAAAAATTGCTGAAAGCCTTGAAATAGGCT
>JBJELD010000024.1:0-19940 GCA_051878975.1 Candidatus Caccovicinus sp. | reverse complement strand
GGCTTTATGCGGCCTATAGATACTTTTCTTGCTGTATGACTGTTAAACGCCCGTGCGCTTGCCAGATAGGAAAAGAAAAGGGACCTGGTTAAAACTTTCAATGTTCGCATGGCATTTTCCTTATTTTAAATGATTCTAGTCAAGTTTATGCGCCCGCAGGGACAGATATGTGGGTGAAAAAACTTGCGAACCGCCATGACATATGTTATAATCTCAGGGAACTTTAATGAGAATAGGAGGCGCAGCAAGATGAAGCACGTTAAGACTTTAAATTCCAATACTTTAAAGGATACGATGAAAAAGGGCGGATGCGGCGAGTGCCAGACTTCCTGCCAGTCTGCCTGCAAGACTTCTTGTACTGTAGGAAACCAGAGCTGTGAGAACAGCAACCGGTAATCTCTGCATTACATAGGGAAAATGATAGTGTTTGGATAACCCCTACGGTCGTTGGGATTGTAGGGGCATTTTCCGTGTCTGGGGAAAATTTAAGTATAGAAAGATGAGGAAATGTCTGTGATCCATCAGTATATAAACAATGGATATCATATCGTGCTGGATGTCAACAGCGGATCGGTCCATGTGGCAGATCCGGTGATGTATGACGCGATTGAGATTTTGGCCGGCAGAATGCCGGATCTTGAAAAACCGGAGCCGATTCCACAGGAGATGAAGCAGGCCGTTCTGGACGGACTGGAGGGGAAATATCCGAAGGAAGCGGTGGAAGAAACCCTGGAGGATATCCAGGAGCTGATCGACAGGGAGCAGCTGTTTGCAAAGGATATTTATAAAGACTTTGTCATTGATTTTAAAGAAAGAAAGACCGTGGTAAAGGCACTTTGCCTTCATATTGCCCATGACTGCAATCTGGCCTGTCGCTATTGCTTTGCAGAGGAGGGCGAGTATCATGGACGCCGTGCACTGATGAGCTTTGAAGTAGGAAAAAAGGCACTGGATTTTCTGATTGCCAATTCCGGAAGCCGGAGGAATCTGGAGGTGGATTTCTTTGGCGGCGAGCCGCTGATGAACTGGGAGGTGGTCAAGCAGCTGGTCGCATACGGACGGGAGCAGGAAAAGCTTCATGATAAGCATTTCCGTTTTACGCTGACCACCAACGGCGTGCTTCTGAATGATGAAATCATGGAATTTTGCAATAAGGAAATGAGCAACGTGGTGCTGAGCCTGGACGGACGGAAAGAGGTCAATGACAAGATGCGTCCGTTCCGAAACGGAAAGGGCAGCTACGATCTGATCGTGCCGAAATTCCGGAAATTTGCCGAAAGCCGGAACCAGATGAATTATTATGTGAGAGGCACCTTTACCCATCACAATCTGGATTTTGCTGAGGATGCCATTCATTTTGCGGATCTGGGATTTCGTCAGATGTCCATTGAACCGGTAGTGGCGCCGGCTGAGGCGGAGTATTCCATTAAGGAGGAAGATCTGCCGCAGATCCTGGAGCAGTATGATAAGCTGGCAGTGGAATATATTAAGAGAAAGAAGGAAGGAAGAGGCTTTAATTTCTTCCATTTTATGATTGACCTGAATGCAGGGCCATGTGTGGCGAAGCGGCTTTCCGGCTGCGGATCCGGCACGGAGTACCTGGCGGTTACCCCATGGGGCGACCTTTATCCATGCCACCAATTTGTCGGTCAGGAAGGCTTCCTGCTCGGCAATGTAGATACAGGTGTGACCAATACGTCAGTTCGTGACGAATTTAAGCTGTGCAATGTTTATGCAAAAGAAAAGTGCAGAGACTGTTTTGCACGTTTCTACTGCAGCGGCGGCTGTGCGGCAAACTCGTACAACTTCCACGGAACCATTACCGATGCCTATGACATCGGCTGTGCGATGCAGAAGAAACGAATCGAGTGCGCGATCATGATTAAGGCGGCACTGGCTGACGAAAATTAAAATGCCTGGGGGCGGCGAAAGGCAGCCGGGCGGGAAAAGGAGAAAAAAGATGAAAAGCAGCAAGGGAAAAGGCCTGTTGGGCCTGGTAGCAATCATCGCAGCGGTAGCAGTGTTCGGCTGGTTTGGATATACCAGCATGAGCGACATTAAGCTTGGCCTGGATCTGGCCGGCGGTGTCAGCATCACCTACCAGGCGGTGGACGAGAACCCAACTGCAGAGCAGATGTCGGATACCATCTACAAGCTGCAGCAGAGAGTTCAGAATTACAGCACGGAAGCAGAAGTGTACCAGGAAGGCTCCGATCGAATCAACATTGATATTCCGGGTGTATCGGATGCCAATGCGATCCTGGAGGAGCTGGGAAAACCGGGTTCTCTGACTTTTACGGATGAAAACATGAATGTGCTGATGACCGGTGACATGGTAGCCAGCGCAAAGGCCGGCATGGTAGATGACACCACGGGAAAGAAGTATGTGGTACAGCTGACTCTGACGGATGAGGGTGCCAAGACCTTCGCAGATATTACCAGAGAAAATGTAGGAAAGCGTATTGCGATCATCTATGATAATCAGATCGTTTCTGCTCCGACGGTACAGACTGCCATTACCGGCGGTTCCTGTGAGATTACCGGTATGGAATCCTATGAAGCTGCTGAGAATCTGGCGGCAACCATCCGGATCGGTTCTCTGTCTCTGGAGCTTGAGGAGCTGCGTTCCAACGTAGTCGGTGCAAAGCTTGGACAGGAAGCTATCTCCACCAGCCTGAAGGCCGGCGCGATCGGCTTTGCCATTGTTGCAGTATTTATGATTGTCGTCTATCTGATTCCGGGACTTGCAGCTGCCATTGCATTATCCCTGTATGTGGGCGTGATCCTGATTCTTTTGTCGGCATTTGAGATTACCCTGACCCTTCCGGGTGTGGCCGGCATTATCCTTTCCATCGGTATGGCGGTAGATGCCAATGTCATTATCTTTACTCGTATTAAGGAAGAGATCGGTCTCGGAAAGACTGTGAAGTCTGCCATCAAGAGCGGCTTCAACAAGGCGCTGTCTGCCATTATTGACGGAAATATAACCACTCTGATTGCGGCACTGGTGCTGTACTGGAGAGGCTCCGGCACGGTAAAGGGCTTTGCGTCTACGCTGGCTTTAGGTATTGTGCTGTCCATGGTGACCGCACTGCTGGTGACCAAGGGTGCATTAAATGCCCTGTATGCAATCGGATTTGAGGATCCGAAGTTCTACGGTGTGAAGAAGGAGCGCGCGGCAATCGACTTTCTCAGCAAGAGAAAGGTATGCTTTGCGATCTCCATTGCCATGATTCTGCTTGGCTTTGTATTCCTGGGAGTGAACAAGGCTTCCATCGGAAGCGCATTAAATTACAGTCTGGATTTCAAGGGCGGTACTTCGACCAATGTCACGTTTAACGAAGATATGTCCCTGGAGGATATTTCCAGCAAAGTGGTACCGGTAGTGGAAGCGGTGACCAAGGATGCCGGAACCCAGACACAGAAGGTAGCCGGAACCAATGAGGTCATCATCAAGACCAGAACGCTTACGGTAGATGAGCGTCAGGCTATGAATGAAGCCCTGGTGGAGAACTTTGGTGTAGAGGCAGAGAAGATTACGGCAGAGAGTATTTCTGCAGCGGTCAGCACCGAGATGAAGAAGGATGCTGCTATTGCCGTTGTGATTGCGACGATCTGTATGCTGCTTTATATCTGGTTCCGTTTCAGCGATGTGAAGTTTGCGGCAAGTGCAGTGCTGGCTCTGATGCATGATGTACTGGTCGTGCTGACCTTCTATGCCGTGTTTAAGTGGTCCGTAGGTTCGACCTTCATTGCCTGCATGCTGACCATTGTCGGTTATTCGATCAATGCGACCATCGTAATTTTTGATCGTATTCGCGAAAATTTAAAAGAAATGGGAGGTCGTGCTGATCTGGCCAATGTGGTGAATATCAGTATTACCCAGACCCTGACCAGAAGCATCAATACTTCTCTGACGACCTTTATCATGATCTTCGTTCTCTTTCTCATGGGCGTGTCCTCCATCCGTGAGTTTGCACTGCCTCTGATGGCCGGTATTGTATGCGGAACGTATTCTTCTGTATGTGTGACCGGCGCACTGTGGTATGTGATGACGACCGCAAAGAAGAAAAAGAGTGCGAAGTAAAAAAAACAGGGAGTTTTATGGAATATCGGATTTTAACGAAGGATGGCCGTGCCAAGCGGGCGGAACTGAAAACGGTCCACGGTACGGTTCAGACTCCATTATTTATGAATGTGGGAACAGTTGCTGCGATCAAGGGCGCCGTTTCCACCGATGATCTCCGCTCGATCGGAACACAGGTGCAGCTTTCCAATACGTATCATCTTCATGTACGGACCGGAGACAAGCTGATCAAGCAGTTCGGCGGACTTCACAAATTTATGAACTGGGACCGGCCGATTCTGACGGATTCCGGCGGATTCCAGGTGTTTTCTCTTTCTGGTCTCAGAAAGATCAAGGAAGAGGGTGTGACCTTCCAGTCGCACATTGACGGACACCGGATTTTCATGGGGCCGGAGGAGAGCATGCAGATTCAGTCCAATCTGGGCTCCACCATCGCCATGGCGTTTGATGAGTGCCCGCCCAGCCACGCGGAGTACGATTACATCAAAAAGAGTGTGGAGAGGACTACCAGGTGGCTGGAGCGCTGCAGAACAGAGATGCAGAGACTGAACAGCCTGCCGGATACCATCAATAAGGAGCAGCTTTTGTTTGGCATCAATCAGGGCGGCGTGGTGGATGAGATCCGGATCGAACATGCGAAGGAGATTGCTTCCATGAATCTGGACGGCTATGCGGTGGGCGGACTGGCGGTAGGCGAAAGTCATGAAGAGATGTACCACATCCTGGATGTGACCGTACCGCATCTGCCGGAAAACAAGCCGACTTATCTGATGGGTGTGGGAACTCCGATCAATATTCTGGAGGCGGTGGACCGGGGCGTGGATTTCTTTGACTGCGTCTATCCGTCCAGAAACGGACGTCACGGTCATGTATATACCAACCACGGCAAGCTGAATCTGTTCAATCAGAAGTATGAGCTGGATCCGCGCCCGATTGAGGAAGGCTGCCAGTGTCCGGCCTGCCGTTCTTACAGCCGTGCTTATATCCGGCATCTGCTGAAAGCGAAAGAGATGCTGGGAATGCGATTATGTGTCTTGCATAATTTGTACTTTTATAATACAATGATGGAAGAGATTCGCCATGCCATCGAAGAGCACCGCTACAGCGAATATAAGGCAGCCAAGATTGCCGGCATATTAGCGGGGCCGTTGGATTAACAGCTGTCCGGAAGGACAGGATGGCTGCAGAAAAAAGAAAACGCGGCGAGGCGGCGGTTTTCGGACAAGGAGGAAAAAAATCAATGGACAGTTTATTTGGAGGGCCGATTGGCTGGATTCTTTATTTCGCGTTCCTGTTTGGACTGATGTACTTTATTGCATTCCGTCCGCAGAAGAAGGAAAAGAAGAGACATGAGGAACTGATGGCCAGCGTTGCGGTAGGAGATACCGTTTTAACCAGCAGCGGATTCTACGGTGTGATCATCGATATGACCGATGACACGGTAATCGTGGAGTTCGGCAGCAATAAGAACTGCCGTATTCCGATGCAGAAGAATGCGATTGTACAGGTTGAAAAGCCAGAAGCATAGGAAAGAAAAGCTGTCTGACCCGTCGGGTGCAGACAGCTTTTTGCTGTTACAGGAAAGTCCGCCGCCTGACAGGCGGTGAGAAGAGTTTTCCAGCAGAGAAGGGAGAAGAGGAACATGATTCAGAATATCGTATTTGATATGGGAAAGGTTCTGGTAGATTACGTGCCGGATGCAGTTTGCAGCCATTATATTGCAGAGGAAGAGGAGCGCAGAGAGGTCTGCACCAGTGTGTTTGTGTCACCGGAGTGGGTGCTTCTGGATATGGGCGTGATCCCGGAGGAGGAAGCCTTAACGCGGATGCAGGCGCGGCTGTCCACCGATCATGCCAGGGAGATGGCGGCGCTCTGCTTCTGGCACTGGCATGAATACAACATGTGGCCGATTGAGGGAATGGGCGAACTGGTGAGGAGACTGAAAGCGCAGGGCCTGGGGATCTATCTCTGCTCGAATGCGTCGGTGCGGCTTCTTTCGTGCTATCAGACTTTAATACCCGGAATCGAATGCTTTGACGGAGTGCTGTTTTCAGCGCCGGAAATGTGCATGAAACCGCAGAAGGAGATCTATGAGCGTTTGTTTGAACGCTTTTCCCTGAAGCCGGAGGAATGCTATTTTATTGATGACCAGCCGCTGAATATTGAGGGAGCGAAACGCTGCGGCATGGACGGATATGTATTTCATGGAGACCGGGAGGCACTGATCAGGAAACTCGAAGAGAAATTGATTAGAAAAATTTAAGGATTCGAACACATAGTTTTCACAGGATGCACTTAACATGAGAGTAAGGCCCAGGGATCTTCCGGGGCCTTTTTGCCTTGTTTCGGCAGACAGCGAAGCGCTCTTGATGCCTCGGCCGTGTCTTGATTTCCCCAGAATCCTGTGCTATACTTCCGGTGAAAAGAGGCGGAAAAAGCATGTATGAAGAAGTGCATCTGAAAACAGAGTATGAGACAGGAGAGATGTTGTTTCAGGAAATGAAAGGCATTGGCCTGGAGCAGGTGGAAAAAGACCGTATTCAGGTAGATGCCTGGGAATTTCAGAAAGCAGTGATGGAATATACCGATGAAGCCGGGAAAATACATACGTTTCAGCTCGGTGCATATCAGATCGCTTTCCATACGGGAGGACCGCAGGAATTTGCAGCGTTGAATGCGCGTACTGCATGATTCGGGAAGTGTAGTGACGAAAAGTGCGGAAACAGGGCGCATGGAATGGGGGAGGTTATGGAGGAAGGCCGATTTCGGAACAAGATTACCTGGTTTACCTTTTTTTACAGCATTCTGGTGATATGGGTCCATTCCTGCAACGGAGAGCTGTTCCTGGGAAAAACCAGCCGCGGCTTTGCCGTAGCGAACTTTGAAAAAATGCTGGGGGATACTCTGGGACAGATTGCTGTTCCTGGATTTTTCCTGATTTCTGCGTATCTGTTTTACCGGAATTTTAACTGGAGCCGGTGGCTGCCGAAATGGAAATCCAGATTCTGGAGTATTCTGGTTCCGTATGTGCTGTGGAACACGCTTTATTATCTTGGCTATGTGATCGGAAGCCGCCTGCCGTTTTTCGGGCAGGTGGTAGGAAAGGGAACCGTTCCGTTTCATGTCGGTGCTTTCCTGGATGCAGTGCTCAATCATCGGTATCTGTATGTATTCTGGTATCTGAAACAGCTGATTTTTCTGGTGCTTCTGGCGCCGGTTCTGTATCCGGTTCTGAAACGGTTCTGGAGCGGTGTTATGTTTCTGGGAGCGGTATTTTACGCGGTCTGGGTGGCTGCGGATTTCCCGTATCTGAATGAAGATGCGCTGTTTTACTACGGCACAGGGGCTTTTCTTGCTCTCCAGGGGAGACAGCTGGAAAAAAGCTGGAGCCGTTTTCACGGGTTTCTGGGAGCAGCTCTGGCGGCAGCCGGGGGATTCTGTCTGTTTCTGACCGGCCGGTATTTTTTCCCGGGAACGACGGTTTTATACCGGATTCTGGTTCCGCTGGGACTTTGGCTGATCGTGGATGAAAAGCGGCTCCCTGTGGCGAAGGGCTGGATGGAATGTAATTTTTTCCTGTACGCGGTTCATTTTGCTCTTGTACGGCTGATTAATAAAACGGCGGCGGTCTTTGCTCCGCCTGAAATGTGGATTCCGGTCGTTCTGTATCTGGCAATGCCAGGACTGATGGTCTGTATCAGCTACTGGCTGTCGCTGGGCATGAAAAAATACACGCCAGAGCTTTGGCGTGTATTAAACGGAGGACGCTGATGCTTTGAATTGTGTCCGGGCTTCTGGTATCAGGCTTCCCAGCGCCCGGAAGCTCCGCACGGAAGTACCAGACCGTTGGAGGAAACCGGAAGGCCAACCTCGTCGGCAGAAACCGTTCCGTGGAAGGTGCTGCTCAATTCGACTGCCAGCATGTAGGAAAGAACCGAAGGTGCCAGTCCGGTGGTATAAGAATTGATCAGGAAAAACAGCGGCTGATCCGACAGGAGTCGGGCACACAGCTTGACCAGAGGATGGATGCAGTCCTCGATTTTCCAGATTTCGCCCTTCGGCCCGCGGCCATAGGAAGGAGGATCCATAATGATGGCATCGTAGTGATTGCCGCGGCGGATCTCTCGTTCTACAAATTTGACGCAGTCATCGACGATCCAGCGGATTGGCGCCTGCTCCAGTCCGCTGGCTTTTGCATTTTCCTTGGCCCAGCCGACCATACCCTTGGATGCGTCAACATGGGTTACTGCGGCACCAGCCTGGGCAGCAGCAAGAGTGGCTCCGCCGGTGTAGGCAAACAGGTTCAGAACTTTGATCGGGCGGCCGGCTTCGCGGATCTTTTTTCCGAACCAGTCCCAGTTTACCGCCTGCTCAGGGAACAGTCCGGTGTGCTTGAAACTGAAGGGTTTCAGATGGAAGGTCAGCCCCTTATAGCCAATGCTCCACTGCTCTGGCAGGTCAAAGAACTCCCATTCTCCGCCGCCCTTGGAGCTCCTGTGATAGTGTCCGTTCGGCCGGTTCCACCCTTTTTTTGTCTTTGGTGTATCCCAGATCACCTGAGGGTCCGGCCGGATCAGCAGATAATCGCCCCAGCGCTCCAGTTTTTCTCCTTTAGAACAATCTATTATTTCATAATCTGTCCAGTCGTTTGCTTTCCACATATCAATATCCCTTTCATTCTGTTCCGCATCCGGCAGATTCTGTTTTGCCTGCCGGCGCTTGCTATTGCCATTATATCCGAAGCAGACAAGCGGCGTCAAGTTGTAGTAAAAATGTAATAAAAAAGAAAAAGAAAATTTGTTGAATCATTGGAAAATTCTTGATAAAATTTCCTCTGTATAGTAGTATTAATTAAAGAATGCGAAGATATCAGGGAATTTGCAGCTCAGTTTCTGCAAAGACAAGGAGCGTAAAAAGATGAAAAGGAATGGATTATGGTGGCTGGGCCTGACGGCAGCTCTGACCTTTGGGACCAGCTTTTCTGTATGGGCAGCAGGAGGATGGGTTCAGAATAATGGAAACTGGCAGTATCTGGACAGTTCTGGTTCGGTGGTAACCAATGAATGGGAGAAGGGAGCTGACGGAAAGTGGCGTTATCTGGACAGCTCTGGTTATATCGCAACGGACATCTGGGTAGACGGTGAGTATTATGTGGATTCCTCCGGTATCATGGTATCGGACAGCTGGCTGCGCGTGGATAATCGTTCTTCTTATAATAATGACAGCGTCTGGTATTACTTTGACAGCAAGGGGAAAAAGGTTCAGGACGGCTGGAAGAAGATTCAGAACAAGTGGTATTATTTTGATGACTCCGGTGAGATGCAGACCGGCTGGGTGGATGAGAATGACTACTATGTGAATGAGAACGGTGAGATGCAGACCGGCTGGCAGCTGCTGGAACCGCCGGAGGGCGAGTACTACGACGAGGATGAGGAAGATGAGTACGATCCGTTTTCGATGGATGAGAATGACGGAAAATATTGGTACTACTTCAAGAGCAGCGGCAAGAAGCTGGTTCCGGATGATGAGGGAGCAGATTACGGAACAGTAAAGATTGACGGCGATTATTACTGCATGAATATGGATGGTGCGCTTCAGTATGGATGGAAGAATGTGACAGGAGGCAGCACGATCACGGCATATAAGTATTTCCTATCCAGCGGAAAGATGGTTACCGGCTGGTATTCGGCAGAGGGACCGAAAGGACTGGAAGAGAGTGACAGCGAGGTGCACTGGTACTACTTTAATTCGAAAGGTGTTCCGAAGGCAGATGAGGATGAGGTCTGGACCTCGCAGGATCTGGTGTCGATCGGCGGCAAGTACTATTTGTTCAACAGTAAGGGAAATCCGGTGTACGGCTTGAGAAAGGTGTATTTAAGCAGCGAGATTTCGGAAGACAATTATACCTCCTATTATTTTGGAAAGAATGAGAATGACTGTTGGGCAAAGAAGGGCCATCAGCAGGTTGAGGAGGACAGCGGAGAAGTCAACAGCTTCTATTTTACCGATACCGGAAGAGGCTTTACCGGAATCAAGGACGGCTGCCTTTATTTCGCAGGCAAGCTTCAGAAAGCACAGAGCGACAAGTATGAGGTGATCAATTATCCGGGAAAGAATTACGGAGTGCTGGTGAATGCTTCCGGCAAGGTAATGAAGAACGCATCGGTCAAGGATTCGGCGGGAACCAAGTATAAGACCAATTCCAACGGCTGTGTGATCAAGATCGATGATGAAGAGGTGTCCAATGTGCTGGGAACCGATCCGGAAGAGCCGGACTGGACGACGGATGACTGATGACAGAGAACGAGTTCCTATATATTAATAGAAGAAACCGGTTCGAGTACAAATCGAACCGGTTTTAAAAAACGAAAAAAAACGAAAAAAGTACTTGCAATTTCCGGAATAATATGCTATTCTGTTACTTGCTGTGGCATGATAGCGATGAAGCGTGAGGTTGCTGCTTAAAATAAGCAGGTTTTCCGTGGAGCGAATGTCAAGTTCGAAAACTGGCGACAAGTCACTGTACCAATTTAACATCTGCAACAAATAACAGTTAGCAGTAACAAGTGTGGGGTCGTTCGCGACACACACGGAAACGTGTACAGTCACCGCTTGTCGTACTTCGTAAAAGTGCGAAAAGGAGGCGACTTTTTTTATGGCAAGTCAAGTTATGAGAATCACATTAAAGGCTTACGATCATCAGTTAGTGGATCAGTCTGCCGGAAAAATCATCGAAACTGTAAAGAAAACCGGATCTCAGGTGAGCGGACCGGTGCCGTTACCAACCAAGAAGGAAGTAGTAACGATTCTGCGTGCAGTTCACAAGTACAAAGATTCCAGAGAGCAGTTCGAGCAGAGAACTCATAAGAGACTGATCGATATCATCACCCCAAGCCAGAAGACAGTTGATGCACTGTCCAAGCTGGAAATGCCGGCTGGTGTTTATATCGACATCAAGATGAAAAACAAATAATTGTTTTTCAAACGAACAATGAAATCCTGAATGGTTTAGATATAAAAGCAACACTACTTCCTATGAGGAATCAACATACCGCGCAGGCGGTTCATAGTGTTCCACCTATATTAGACTGCTCTAGGATGAACGCAGCAGGGTTCGGCGAAGAAGCCGAAGACTTCTGAAACTGAACACAACAGGCGTTCCGCTGTAGATCATGAAAACAGGAGGTAAAAAGATGAAGAAAGCGATTTTAGCGACGAAAGTCGGAATGACTCAGATCTTCAACGATGAGGGAGTGTTAACTCCGGTAACCGTACTTCAGGCTGGTCCTTGTGTAGTAACACAGGTTAAGACCGAAGAGAACGACGGCTACAAGGCTGTACAGGTTGGCTTTGTTGATAAGAGAGACAAATTAGTAAACAAGCCACAGAAGGGCCATTTTGATAAAGCAGGAGTTTCTTACAAGAGATATGTGAGAGAGTTCCGTTTTGAAAATGCAGAGGAGTATTCTGTAAAGGATGAGATTAAGGCTGATATCTTCGCAGCAGGCGATAAGATTGATGCAACCGCAATTTCCAAAGGTAAAGGTTTCCAGGGTGCGATCAAGAGATTAGGCCAGTCCAGAGGACCTATGGCTCATGGTTCCAAGTTCCATCGTCATCAGGGTTCCAATGGTTCTGCAACTACCCCAGGCCGTGTATTCAAGGGCAAGGGAATGCCAGGACATATGGGAAACGTACAGATTACCGTTCAGAATCTTGAGGTTGTTAAGGTTGACGCTGAGAACAATCTGATTCTGGTTAAGGGCGCTGTACCAGGACCTAAGAAAGCTTTAGTAACCGTTAAAGAAACCGTAAAAGTTTCGAAGTAAGCTTTTATTCGGAAAGGAGGATCACACAGATGGCAAACGTATCTGTTTTTAATATGGAAGGCAATGAAGTTGGCACATTAGAACTGAACGATGCGGTGTTTGGTGTTGAGGTTAACGAGCACCTGGTACATCTGGCAGTTGTTGCCCAGCTTGCAAATAAGCGTCAGGGAACTCAGAAAGCAAAGACCCGTTCTGAAGTATCCGGCGGCGGGAGAAAACCTTGGAGACAGAAGGGAACCGGTCATGCAAGACAGGGTTCAACCAGAGCTCCGCAGTGGACCGGCGGCGGCGTAGTATTCGCTCCGACTCCAAGAGATTATACCATCAGACTGAACAAGAAGGAGAAGAGAGCTGCATTAAAGTCTGCTCTGACCAGTCGTGTTCAGGAGAACAAGTTTATCGTAGTTGATGAATTAAAGTTCGACGAGATCAAGACCAAGAAATTCCAGGCTGTTATGGATAACTTAAAAGTATCCAAGGCACTGGTAGTTTTAGCTGATAACGATCAGAACACCGTATTATCTGCAAGAAACATTGCAGACGTTAAGACCGCTTCTGTCGGCACCATTAACGTATACGACATTCTGAAGTACAATACCGTAGTTGCTACCAAGGCAGCAGTTGCATCAATCGAGGAGGTGTACGCATAATGGCAGATATTAAGTACTATGACGTAATCCTGAAGCCAGTGATTACCGAGAAGAGCATGAATGCTATGGCTGATAAGAAGTATACCTTCCTGGTACACACCGATGCCAATAAGAGCATGATCAAGGAAGCTGTTGAGAAGATGTTCCCGGGCACCAAGGTTGCTTCTGTGAACACCCAGAACTTAGACGGAAAGACCAAGAGAAGAGGTATGACCTACGGCCTGACCGCTAAGACCAAGAAGGCAGTTGTAAAGCTGACCGAGGACAGCAAGGAAATCGAAATTTTCCAGGGACTGTAATTCAGTCCGTAAGCTATACGATGCTAAAGTCGGCTTGAGACGCCGGGAGAGAGCAGCTTTTGAAGCTTGTCCGGCCGCGGCTCGTAGTTTGACGCGTATATCGTGATAAATATTTGAAAAGGAGTAAATGTCATGGGAATTAAGAAGTATAATGCTTATACACCTTCCAGAAGACATATGACCGGTTCTGATTTCGCAGAGATCACCAAGAGCACTCCAGAGAAGTCTCTGGTAGTATCCTTAAACAAGAACGCTGGTCGTAACAATCAGGGTAAAATTACTGTTAGACACCAGGGCGGTGGCAGCAGAAGAAAATACAGAATTATTGATTTCAAGAGAAATGCAAAAGATGGCATCCCGGCAAAGGTAATTGCTATCGAGTACGATCCGAACAGAACCGCAAACATCGCACTGATCTGCTACGCAGACGGCGAGAAGTCTTATATCCTGGCACCAGCTGGTTTAACCGTTGGCATGAAGGTTATGAGCGGCGAGGCTGCAGAGGCGAAGGTAGGCAACTGCTTACCGCTGTCCCAGATTCCGGTTGGTACTGAGATTCACAACATTGAATTATATCCGGGCAAGGGCGGCCAGTTAGTTCGTTCCGCTGGCAACTCTGCTCAGTTAATGGCTAAGGAAGGCAAATATGCAACCTTAAGACTTCCTTCCGGTGAGATGAGAATGGTTCCGATCATCTGCCGTGCTACCATCGGTGTGGTTGGCAATGGTGATCACGCTCTGATCAATATCGGTAAGGCTGGCAGAAAGCGTCACATGGGCATCAGACCTACCGTTCGCGGTTCCGTAATGAACCCTAACGACCATCCACATGGTGGTGGTGAAGGCAAGACTGGTATCGGCCGTCCAGGTCCAAGCACTCCTTGGGGCAAGCCTGCTCTTGGTTTGAAGACCAGAAAGAAAAACAAGCAGTCTAACAAGTTAATCGTAAGAAGACGCGACGGTAAAACAATTAAGTAATTAAGGAGGTTTGAACCATGGCTCGTTCATTAAAAAAAGGACCATTTGCAGATGCTCATTTACTGAAGAAGGTAGATGAGATGAACGCTGCTGGAAACAAGCAGGTTATTAAGACCTGGTCCCGCCGTTCTACTATCTTCCCACAGATGGTTGGTCATACAATTGCTGTTCACGATGGAAGAAAACACGTTCCGGTTTATGTTACTGAGGATATGGTAGGACATAAGCTTGGAGAATTCGTTGCAACCAGAACCTTCAGAGGTCACGGTAAGGACGAGAAGAAATCCGGTTCCAGATAATCAGTCGTTTTTCGAAAGGAGGTTTTATCCATGGCTAAAGGACATAGATCCCAAATTAAGAGAGAAAGAAATGCGAATAAGGACACCAGACCAAGCGCAAAGTTATCCTACGCTCGAGTTTCTGTTCAGAAAGCATGCTTCGTTTTAGATGCCATTAGAGGCAAGGATGTGCAGACTGCACTCGCAATCGTAACTTACAACCCAAGATATGCATCCAGCTTAATCAAGAAGTTATTGGAATCTGCAATCGCAAACGCAGAGAACAATAACAACATGAGCCGCGAGAACTTATACGTAGAGGAATGCTACGCAAATAAGGGACCGACCATGAAGAGAATTCACCCAAGAGCACAGGGCCGCGCTTACAGAATCGAGAAGAGAATGAGCCATATTACCGTTGTGCTGAATGAAAGATAAGAAGGAGGCAAAACATGGGACAGAAAGTTAATCCACACGGCATGAGAGTCGGTGTTATTAAAGACTGGGATTCCAAATGGTATGCAGAAGCTGATTTTGCTGATTGCCTGATCGAGGATCATGACATCAGAAAGTTTCTGAAGAAGAGATTATACAGCGCCGGTGTTTCCAAGATTGAAATCGAGCGCGCATCTGATAGAGTTAAGATCATCATCTATACCGCTAAGCCAGGCGTTGTAATCGGCAAGGGCGGTGCTGAAATCGAGAAGTTAAAAGGCGAAGTTCAGAAGATGACCGACAAGAAGGTATTCATTGACATCAAGGAAATCAAGAGACCGGATCGTGATGCTCAGTTAGTTGCTGAGTCCATCGCACAGCAGCTGGAGAACCGTGTTTCCTTCCGTCGTGCAATGAAGTCCACCATGAGCCGTTCCATGAAGGCAGGCGTTAAGGGTATCAAGACCGCAGTTGCCGGACGTTTAGGCGGCGCTGATATGGCACGTACCGAGTTCTACAGCGAAGGCACTATCCCGCTGCAGACCTTAAGAGCAGATATTGACTATGGTTTCGCTGAGGCAGACACCACCTACGGCAAAGTTGGCGTTAAGGTTTGGGTTTACAAAGGCGAAGTACTTCCTACTAAGGGAAATAAGGAAGGGAGCGATAAATAATGTTAATGCCTAAGAGAGTTAAGCGTCGTAAACAGTTCCGTGGAAGCATGGCTGGTAAGGCCTTAAGAGGAAATACAATTTCTAACGGTGAGTACGGTTTAGTCGCTGTAGAGCCATGTTGGATCAAGTCCAACCAGATTGAGGCTGCCCGTGTTGCTATGACTCGTTTCATCAAGCGTGGCGGTAAAGTATGGATCAAGATTTTCCCGGATAAGCCAGTAACTGCAAAGCCGGCTGAGACCCGTATGGGTTCCGGAAAGGGCTCCCTGGAGTACTGGGTAGCCGTAGTTAAGCCAGGCCGCGTGATGTTCGAAATTGCTGGCGTACCAGAAGAGACAGCTCGTGAAGCACTTCGTCTTGCTATGCACAAGTTGCCATGCAAGTGTAAGATTGTTTCTAAAGCAGATTTAGAAGGCGGTGATAACAGTGAAAACAAATAAGTATGTTGAAGAATTAAAGGCAAAGTCCGCAGCAGAGTTAAATGAGGAATTAGTTGCTGCTAAGAAGGAACTGTTTAACTTAAGATTCCAGAACGCAACCAATCAGTTAGATAACACCAGCAGAATTAAAGAGGTTCGCAAGAACATTGCCCGCATCCAGACTGTTATCGCTGAGCAGACGAAGCTGGCGTAATTTGGGAAAGGAGAACATTTACCGTGGAAAGAAATTTAAGAAAAGTGCGTACCGGTAAAGTTGTTAGCAACAAGATGGATAAGACTATTGTAGTTGCTATCGAAAACCATGTAAAGCATCCTTTAATTGGTAAAATCGTAAAGAAGACATATAAATTAAAAGCCCATGACGAGAAGAATGAATGCGGCATTGGCGATACCGTAAGAGTAATGGAGACCAGACCGCTGTCTAAGGATAAGAGATGGAGACTGGTTGAGATTGTCGAGAAGGCCAGATAATTTATTCAGGAAGGAGTATCAGGTATGATCCAGCAGGAAACCAGACTTAAGGTTGCCGACAATACCGGTGCAAAGGAACTCCTGTGCATCCGTGTTATGGGCGGTTCAACCAGAAGATATGCAAATATCGGCGATATTATCGTTGCTTCCGTTAAAGATGCAACACCAGGCGGCGTTGTAAAGAAGGGCGATGTTGTAAAGGCCGTTGTTGTTCGTACTGTAAAAGGCGCTCACAGAAAAGATGGTTCTTACATCAAATTCGATGAGAACGCAGCAGTTATCATCAAGGATGATAAGACCCCAAGAGGAACTCGTATCTTTGGGCCGGTAGCAAGAGAGTTAAGAGAGAAGCAGTTCATGAAGATTGTTTCTCTGGCTCCGGAAGTATTATAAGGGGGGTATCACTGTGCATAAGATCAAAAAAGACGATTTAGTAAAAATCATCGCAGGTAAAGATAAAGATAAGCAGGGCAAGGTACTTCACGTAGATTCCAAGACCAACAAGATCCTGGTTGAGGGCTGCAACATGGTAACCAAGCATTCCAAACCGAATGCGGCAAACCCACAGGGCGGCATCATTCAGAAGGAAAGCCCAATTGATATCTCTAATGTTATGCTGGTAGTTGACGGCAAGGCAACCCGTGTCGGCTTTGAGGTAAAGGACGGCAAGAAGGTTCGTGTTGCAAAGGCAACCGGCAAGGTAATTGACTAATTACAGAGAGGAGGAACACTAAATTGGCTAGATTAAAAGAAACCTATCAGAGCGAAATTGTAGACGCTATGATTAAGAAATTCGGATATAAGAACATCATGGAAGTGCCGAAGCTTGATAAGATCGTGATCAATATGGGCGTTGGCGAAGCAAAAGATAATGCCAAGGTTCTGGATTCTGCTGTAAGAGACCTGGAGATCATCTCCGGACAGAAGGCAGTTACCACCAAGGCAAAGAAGTCTGTTGCAAACTTCAAGATTCGTGAAGGCATGGCAATCGGCTGTAAGGTAACCTTACGCGGTGACAGAATGTATGAATTCGCTGATCGTTTAATCAACCTGGCATTACCACGTGTACGTGACTTCCGCGGCGTGAATCCTAACGCATTCGACGGCAGAGGAAATTATGCACTTGGTATCAAGGAGCAGTTAATCTTCCCGGAAATCGAGTATGACAAGGTAGATAAGGTAAGAGGTATGGATATTATCTTCGTTACCACTGCTAAGACCGATGAAGAAGCTCGTGAACTGTTGACATTATTTAATATGCCATTTGCTAAATAATTAGGAGGATTTATCCATGGCTAAGACTTCAATGAAGATTAAGCAGCAGCGTCCTGCTAAATTCTCTACCAGAGAATATAACCGTTGCAGAATCTGTGGTCGTCCACATGCTTATTTAAGAAAGTACGGCATTTGCCGTATCTGCTTCCGTGAACTGGCATACAAGGGCCAGATTCCGGGTGTAAAGAAAGCAAGCTGGTAAGAGAATACGAGAAAAGGAGGCTACAACCACTATGACTATGAGTGATCCGATTGCAGATATGCTTACAAGAATCCGTAATGCAAATACTGCTAAACATGATACAGTAGATGTGCCGTCTTCCAAGATGAAACTGGCGATTGCAGACATCCTGGTAAAGGAAGGCTACATTAAGAAATATGACATCGTTGAGGATGGCGGCTTCAATACCATCCGCATCACCTTAAAGTACGGAAAAGACAAGAATGAGAAGATCATTTCCGGTATTAAGAGAATTTCCAAGCCAGGTTTACGTGTATACGCAAACAAGGAAGATCTGCCGAAGGTATTAGGCGGACTGGGAATTGCGATTATCTCCACCAACCAGGGTGTGGTAACCGATAAGGAAGCTCGTCAGTTAGGCGTTGGCGGCGAGGTGCTTGCTTTCGTTTGGTAAGCATTGAGCACTTATTATAGAAACTGAAAACAGAAGACCCCCTTGCGGGTCTTCCGAAAATCTAAGTAGGAGGAAAAAGGCATGTCACGTATCGGAAAAATGCCAGTTGCAATCCCGGCAGGCGTAACTGTTACGATTGCAGAAAACAATAAGGTGACTGTAAAAGGTCCGAAGGGCACTCTGGAAAGAGAGCTGCCGGTTGAGATGACGATCGAAGAGAAGGATGGTCATATCATTGTAACCAGACCAAACGATTTGAAGAAGATGAAATCTTTACATGGTCTGACCAGAACCTTAATTAACAACATGATTCATGGTGTTACCGAAGGTTATCAGAAGGTCCTGGAAGTAAACGGTGTTGGTTACCGTGCTGCAAAGCAGGGCAAGACCTTAGTTCTGAACCTGGGTTACTCTCACCAGGTAGATATGGTAGATCCGGAAGGAATCGAGACCGTATTAGAGGGACAGAACAAGATTATCGTTAAGGGTATCAGCAAAGAAAAAGTTGGCCAGTACGCTGCTGAAATCAGAGACAAGAGAAGACCTGAGCCGTATAAGGGCAAGGGCATCAAGTATGCTGATGAAGTGATCAGACGTAAAGTTGGTAAGACTGGTAAGAAATAAGTAAGGAGAGTGTAAAAATGGTTAGCAAACAGTCAAGAAGCGAAATTCGCGTTAAGAAGCACATGAGATTGCGTAATCGTTTTGCAGGTACTGCAGAAAGACCGCGTCTTGCAGTGTTCAGAAGCAATAATCATATGTATGCTCAAATTATTGACGATACAGTTGGACATACTTTAGTTGCTGCTTCTACAGCAGAGAAGGCAGTAAAGGCTGAGTTGGAGAAGACCAATGACGTAGCTGCTGCAGCATATGTTGGTACTGTAATTGCCAAGAGAGCATTAGAGAAGGGCATTAAGGAAGTTGTTTTCGACAGAGGCGGCTTCATTTATCACGGAAAAGTTCAGGCATTAGCAGATGCAGCTCGTGAAGCTGGTCTGGAATTCTAGTAGAGAGGAGAACAAGCATGAAGCGTACAATTATTGATGCCAGCCAGTTAGAGCTTACTGACAGAGTTGTGGCAATCAAAAGAGTTAGCAAAACCGTAAAAGGTGGACGTACCATGAGATTTTCCGCTCTGGTAGTAGTAGGTGACGGCAACGGCCACGTTGGCGCAGGATTAGGAAAGGCCGGCGAGGTTCCGGAAGCTATCCGTAAGGGTAAAGAAGCAGCAGTTAAGAATCTGGTTGAAATTCCAGTTGATGAGAATAAGAGCATCCCACATGATTTTATCGGTAAATTCGGAAGCGCAACTGTTCTGTTAAAGAGAGCTCCTGAAGGTACTGGTGTTATCGCTGGTGGTCCGGCACGTTCCGTACTGGAGATGGCAGGAATCAAGAACATCCGTACAAAGTCTTTAGGTTCTAACAACAAGACAAACGTAGTTCTGGCAACACTTGCAGGCTTAACTTCCTTAAAGACACCGGAAGAGTTTGCAAGACTGCGCGGCAAATCTGTAGAAGAAATTGTGGGCTAATAGGAGGAGAAAGACATGGCAGAGAAGTTAAAGATCACATTAGTCAAGTCCCCTATCGGTGCTGTTCCAAAGCAGAGAGCAACTGTTGAGGCACTTGGACTTTCCAAGCTGCACAAGACAGTTGAAATGCCAGATAATGGCGCTGTCAGAGGCATGATTCAGAGCGTAAGACATTTAGTAGAAGTTGAAGAAATCTAATTTTGATAAAGTAAGGAGGTGCAGTCATGGAATTGTCAAATTTACAGCCTGCTGCAGGTTCAAAGCATAGCGATAATTTTAGAAGGGGCCGTGGCCATGGTTCAGGTAATGGTAAGACCGCTGGTAAGGGCCATAAGGGTCAGAAGGCTCGTTC
>JBJELD010000023.1:0-20005 GCA_051878975.1 Candidatus Caccovicinus sp. | reverse complement strand
GTTATCTCATCCATAATCTTCTCCCCTCACTACGTCTCCACCCTTGTGGTGGAGTGGATTGAAATCTATGGCCTTATCGCCAAACTGGGACCGGTTACTCGTCTCCACCCTTGTGGTGGAGTGGATTGAAATGATGTTATTGATCTGCGATTTGCTGACCCCGGATGTCTCCACCCTTGTGGTGGAGTGGATTGAAATTGTTTATCGATGTCAAGGCCGTTCTTCCTGCAGATGTCTCCACCCTTGTGGTGGAGTGGATTGAAATGATCATATCCAGCATAGCATCCGGATCACGGGCGGTCTCCACCCTTGTGGTGGAGTGGATTGAAATCAGCAATCCCGCTCAGGGCGTGACGATCCACACCGTCTCCACCCTTGTGGTGGAGTGGATTGAAATCCGCCGATACAGCGCAGGTCATCCTGCCAATGACGTCTCCACCCTTGTGGTGGAGTGGATTGAAATAGAGCATTTATTTAGGGGCGAGATAATGCCCTGGGTCTCCACCCTTGTGGTGGAGTGGATTGAAATTTCTACGGTCGCAGGTGCCTGTGTGGTATATGCCGTCTCCACCCTTGTGGTGGAGTGGATTGAAATATGACCTGGCGGAATACTTGCCCTTTGAGAAGGTGTCTCCACCCTTGTGGTGGAGTGGATTGAAATGATGCGAAGTTTTACTTCCGGCCCCCACGAACCAGTCTCCACCCTTGTGGTGGAGTGGATTGAAATGATGCGAAGTTTTACTTCCGGCCCCCACGAACCGTCTCCACCCTTGTGGTGGAGTGGATTGAAATACAAAAGACTCCGGCATCAGCGCGACCTCGTCGCGTCTCCACCCTTGCGGTGGAGTGGATTGAAATAGAATTACATGAGGCTGGGGTGCATGGTTGAGAATAAACGTCGCATCTGAATGAAATTTTAAAAGCGGTCGATCGAGCATAATAATCAAAAATTATAATGAAAACCAAAAACACCATTTGTACAGCAAATGGATGAGTCAAGATGATAGAATGATCAAAATACCGTTTGCTGAACATATGGTGTTTTTCGTGTTTGGATTATTAGGACGCGAGATTGTTTTTCGGAATATGGAGGCAGTTACCGGTATCCCGGGCCGCGGCCGCCTTCAATTGGGGCAGCAGGAGAGGATGGTACATATCCGGGACCAAGATAAGGATTTATCGTTGACCCGCGCGTCTCACTTTTTGGCTTTTCTTTTTCATCCTCCGATTCGTTTTCGATAGAAGGAAGAATTGTGGAGATGCTGTCATGAATGGTACAGTAGCCTGGAATTCCAAATACGGAATCATCGGTTTCGCCGGTCTCATTTTGCGGAAGCGCCATGCAGACTTTTGTTTCTTTGGACGGACAGTACTCCGTAGGCTTCTGACCGGAATCCGAGCAGACTGTTACGACCACATGCTTGTCACAGACCTCGGTCGGAACGGTTCCTTTTGCAAAGTATTCCGTGTAAGTCGCATCGCCTCTTGGATCATGATCACAGACTCCGTTTACGGCCAGCTTTCCGGATTTTCGGCAGATGACCGCAGTTTCGATGCTGTCCGGAGGAGTGAAGCCCGGATCAGGAAGCCCATCATGAACCCGCGTCATGATTTTTTTCCAGATATCTTTATGGAAGGAGGTTCCGCCGTTGTAATCTCCGCTTCCGGAAAGCTTCTGATTATTGTCACAGCCGCCCCAGATTCCGGCAGTATAGTATGGAGTAAAGCCAACAAACCAGATATCATTGTTAGCGGTAGTCGTGCCGCTCTTGCCTGCACAGGACATATTGGACAGAGCTGCACGGGTGCTGGTGGAGCTGACGCTGATGCCGGACCGACTGAATTTACGGTTGCTCTGCATGGATGCGGAGAGCGCATCCGTCAGCAGAAAAGCAGTGGAGTCCTTCAGAGCACGGTGCGTTTCTGGTTCTGTCTGCAGAAGTACCTTGCCGTTGTGATCCAGAATTTTTGTGAAAAACTGCGGCTTGGTGTAAATACCGCCGTTGGCAATGGAAGCAAATGCAGAGGTTAAATCCAGATTGGTAACGCCGTAGGTCAGACCGCCAAGTGCGGTGGCAGCATTTAAATCACTGTCGGTCAGCGTGGAGATGCCCATGCTCTTTGCATATTCCACACCGAGCTGAGGAGTAACGGTTTCCATCAGACAACGCACCGCTACGATATTCATCGAATAGATAATACCATCCCGAATGCTGGAGTAGCCCAGATAGCCCTGGCTGTACCAGTTTCGGAAGGTTTTGTTGGAGACAGTAAACGGTGCATCGTAATAAACTGTTCCGAGGGTTGCGCCGCAGGCATCCATAGCCGGGGCGAAAGCGGAAACTACCTTGAATGTTGAACCTGGCTGGCGGGTCGTGTTTGTAGCACGGTTTAAAGTCAGGCTGGCAGTCTTTTCGCCGCGGCCTCCGCAGATGGCTTTTACCTGTCCGGTTGTGTGATCCATGATTACAAAAGAAGTCTGTGGCTGCAGAATCGTTTGAAGCCGCTCGGCAATGATCGTATCGGTTTCCTTCAGCTGATAGGCCTTGAAGGCTTCAATATCTGCTTTTGCGGCTTCCTCAGAAGCATAAAGTCCGTCGAAGCTGTCATGCAGCACGCTGCTGTGATAGTTTTCCAGATTTTTTTCTGAAAAATGTTCCGTGGTGCCGTCCTCATGGGTAACAGAAAGACGATATTCCACCGAATATTTAAAAGTGTCATAGTTTTCCGGATTGTTGATTTCTTCATCCACAATGGCCTGAATATCCGGGTCCTGGGTGGTGTAGATCGACAAGCCGCCGCTGTAGAGCAGATTATGCGCCTGAGTTTCTGTGTAACCCAGCTGTTCCATCATAGCTTCCATGACCTGCTCCACCAGCTCGTCCGTAAAATAGCTGTAAGGAGAAGAGGTTTCCCGGGTCATCAGATCCACATCCTGAATGCGGGAATAGACATCATCAGCCAGTGCTTCTTCCTGCTCGGCTTTTGTAATATAGCCCTGTTCGAACATATACTGCAGGATAACTTTCCGCTTCTCTGCGTTTCGTTCCTGGCCGGAAATCGGGTTCAGCTTGGCCGGATTCTGGGTAATGCCGGCCAGCACAGTACATTCGGACAAAGTCAGATCGGAAACTTCTTTATTAAAATACCGTTTTGCGGCAACCTTAACGCCAAGCGTATTATTGCCGAGATTAATGGTATTCAGGTAGTCCGTTATGATCTGCTGCTTTGCCAGTGTGGTATTTCCGGTAGAATCTGACAAGGATTTTTCCAGCTTGACGGCCAGATACTGCTCCTGGATTTTTCGTTCCAGGCGGGCCCCGAAGCTGGTTTCCCGTCCGCCCTCGAACACATTGTTTTTGATCAGCTGCTGGGTGATCGTGGAACCGCCTCCTGCATAGTCGTCCGTAAGAACGCCGACTGCGGCACGGGCAATGGAGCGCAGGTCAATACCGTTATGGGTCCAGAAGCGGGAATCCTCAATGGCGACAAAGGCATCGATCAGATCCTGCGGAAGTTCGTCATAAGCAGCCGCTTCCCTGTTGGAGCCGGACATCACCAGCGTGTCGGTCAGATTGCCCTGGCTGTCGTAAACCTTTGTGGCAAAACCGCTGGGGCCGAAGCTGAGCGGATCTACATCAGGGGCGCTGTCAATAATTCCCTTTATGATTCCGGCTCCTGCACCGATTCCAGTGAGCAGCAGAAACAGAAGAATGATAAAGAAAAATTTGAACAGGTTAAAAAAGAGACGGCTGGTATATTTGCGGCTGCGTGAATTTGCATCCTGAATATGCTGCCTGGTGGCGGCCATTCCATAATGATAGGAATTGTTTGAATTCATGAACAACCTCCTTTGCGGGGAAAATCTTTTCTGCATTAGTATATCAAATATTTGAAATCAATTCAATTCATAATGGAATTTTGCTTGCAAAGGAAAATGGGGTCTGGTAAACTGGAAAAGCAGAAAAACAAAAAGGAAAACGGCCTGCGCAGAAACAGGATGAAAATTTATGGAAAAATCGGGAGGAACAGGAATGCCGGAACCATATCGGATATGCTTTAAGGGCGGACAGGGAGAAATTGTGGAAAAAAAATCACGTTTTATTGCCAATGTGCGCCCGGTGAAAACGGAAGAGGAAGCGGCAGCTTTCATCGAAGAGATGCGGAAAAACTATTGGGATGCGCGGCATAACTGCTATGCTTATGTACTTGGAGAGCGGAATCAGCAGATGAAATGCAGCGATGACGGAGAACCGAGTCAGACAGCGGGACGTCCTATGCTGGATGTGCTTTTGGGTGAAGGACTTCACGATGTCTGTGTGGTTGTGACCCGGTATTTCGGAGGAACACTTTTAGGAACCGGCGGTCTGGTGCGGGCTTATTCTCAGGCGGTAAAAGCAGGGCTTGCCGGCAGCTGTGTGGTGGAAAAGCTTCCGGGAAGAAAGCTCTGCATTACGGCAGATTATACTGCAATAGGAAAAATTCAGTACCTGGCAGCGCAGATGGGGGTAACGACGCTGGACAGTCAGTACACGGACAAGGTGGTCATTACGCTTCTGATTCCGGAGCCGCTGAGGAAAGCGGCAGAAGAGAAAATTACGGAGGCAACGAACGGAGCTGCAAAGCTGGAGTTTTCTGACCCGATTTATTACGGACGAAACGGGAACGAGTTGGTGCTGTTTTGATAAAAGCAGAAAAATACCCTTGAAATCATGATACTTGGGTGCTATACTTTAGAACTGATATTGTAATAACAGAAAAGTTGAGCTGGGAAAGAAGAGAGTATAACACGTATGAAGATGAAAAGAGAAGATGTAAGAAATATTGCAATCATCGCTCATGTTGACCACGGCAAAACGACGCTGGTAGACGAGCTGTTAAAGCAGAGCGGTGTATTTCGTGCCAATCAGGAAGTGGCAGAGCGTGTGATGGACTCCAACGACATTGAACGGGAAAGAGGCATCACCATCTTAGCAAAAAATACGGCTGTATTTTATAAAGGAACCAAGATCAATATTATCGATACGCCAGGCCATGCAGATTTCGGCGGCGAGGTTGAACGTGTATTAAAAATGGTAAATGGCGTAATTCTGGTAGTGGATGCTTACGAAGGCGCTATGCCGCAGACTCGGTTTGTCCTTCAGAAGGCGCTTGAGATGGATCTGCCGGTAATCTGCTGCATCAACAAGATCGACCGTCCGGAAGCGCGTCCGACAGAAGTGGTGGATGAGGTGCTGGAGTTGTTTATGGATCTGGATGCATCTGATGAGCAGCTGGAGTGTCCGTTTGTCTATGCTTCTGCAAAGGCCGGCTTTGCAAAGAAAGAACTGGATGATCCGGAAGAGAACATGGTGCCTCTGTTTGAAACGATTGTCAATTATATTCCGGCTCCGGAGGGAGATCCGGAGGCTCCGACGCAGGTGCTGATCAGCACCATTGACTACAATGAATATGTAGGACGGATCGGTATCGGTAAGGTGGATAACGGCCTTTTAAAGGTCAATCAGGAATGTGTTCTGGTCAATCATCATGATCCGGACAAATTCAAGAAGATTAAGATTGGAAAGCTGTATGAATTTGACGGTCTAAAGAGGGTGGAAGTGCAGGAAGCACGGATTGGCTCCATCGTGGCAATTTCCGGTATTCCGGAGATCCATATCGGCGATACCATTTGTTCGCCGGAAAATCCGGATCCGATTCCATTCCAGAAGATTTCCGAGCCGACTATTTCTATGTATTTCATGGTAAATGACAGCCCGCTGGCCGGCCAGGAAGGAAAGTACATTACTTCCCGCCATATCCGTGACCGCCTGTTCCGGGAGTTGAATACGGATGTCAGCCTGCGTGTGGAAGAGACGGATTCTGCAGACTGCTTTAAGGTATCCGGACGAGGAGAGCTGCATCTGTCCGTTCTGATTGAGAATATGCGTCGTGAAGGCTTTGAATTTGCAGTCAGCAAGGCAGAGGTGATTTATAAGTACAACGAGCGCAACCAGAAGCAGGAGCCGATGGAAATTGCGTATGTGGATGTTCCGGAGGAATTTACAGGTTCTGTTATCCAGAAGCTGACCGCCAGAAAGGGTGAACTGATGGGCATGTCCCCGATTGCGAGAGGCTATACCCGACTGGAGTTCAATATTCCGTCCAGGGGTCTGATCGGCTACCGCGGTGAGTTCATGACAGACACGAAAGGAAACGGTATCTTAAATACCATTTTTGACGGCTACGGCCCGTATAAGGGGGACCTGACCTACCGTCCGACCGGTTCGCTGATTGCATATGAGAGCGGTGAGTCCATCACCTACGGCCTGTTTAATGCTCAGGAGCGTGGTACCCTTTTTATCGGACCTGGTGTAAAGGTGTATGCAGGTATGGTGATCGGACAAAATCCGAAGGCAGAGGATATCGAGGTCAATGTCTGCAAAACCAAGAAGCTGACGAATACCCGTTCCTCCAGTGCAGATGAAGCCCTGCGTCTTGTGCCGCCGAAGATCATGAGTCTGGAACAGTGTCTGGAGTTCATTGATACGGATGAGCTGCTGGAGATTACGCCGAAGTCCCTGCGTATCCGAAAGAAGATTCTGGATCCGACGCTGAGAAAGAGAGCTTCTTTTAAAAAATAGCTCTGAAAAGTGAATGATAATCGTATAGCTTGTTTAAATATGGAAAATCCTGTCGAGAAAATCCGGCAGGATTTTCTTTTTTCTGGTCATAATCCGGTTTGCTGCTTCATAAACTTTTTATGTGCAGCGGCTGGAGCCGATTTTCCTGCCGCAACCAATTGAATGGAAAGAGGAGAGAAATACTATGTCAGAAAAAATGATTGAAAACAACAAGGTGAGCGTGATCGGAAAGATCGTATCCGGCTTTACGTTCAGCCATGAAGTGTTCGGCGAGGGCTTTTATATGGTAGATCTGGAGGTAAACCGGCTCAGTGAGCAGTCGGATGTGATTCCTCTGATGATTTCAGAACGGCTGATCAAGGTGGATGAAGATTACCAGGGCTGTACGGTGGAGGCCTGCGGACAGTTCCGTTCTTACAACCGCCATGAAGGAGCGAAAAACAAGCTGGTGCTGTCGGTGTTTGTCCGGGAGATTCATTTTATGGAGGAATTCACGGATTACACAAAAACCAACCAGATTTTTCTGGACGGATATATCTGCAAGCCGCCGGTTTACCGAAAAACGCCGCTGGGAAGAGAAATCGCCGATCTTCTGCTTGCGGTAAACCGCCCTTACGGCAAATCCGATTACATACCCTGTATCGCCTGGGGAAGAAATGCCAGGTTTGCATCCGGGTTTGAGGTCGGCGCCAGAGTCCGTGTGTGGGGACGGGTTCAAAGCCGGGAATATACGAAAAAGCTGAGCGAGACAGAATGTGAGAAGCGGACAGCCTATGAGGTCTCGGTCAGCAAGCTGGAATGCGGAGAATAAGCAAAGCACAGATTGTCTTAAGAAAAAAGTAAGAAACATTTGCAAAATGAAAGAAAGTATGCTATTATGGGCTTCGTTGTAAATGAATAATTCCTGAAGTTTTGAAAAAACTTTATGTATGAGGTGCAATCAGATGAAAAACGGAGCAGTTCAGGTGATCTGTGGTCCTGGCAGAGGAAAGACAAACGCCGCAATCGGCAGAGCAGTCAGCGCCCTGTCTGACCATCAGACTGTGATCATGATTCAGTTTTTAAAAGGAAGCCTGGATACGCAAAAGATGGATGTATTAAAGCGTCTGGAGCCGGAATTAAAGGTTTTCCGATTTGAAAAATCTTCTGCCTTTTTTGAAAATCTTTCGGATGAGGAAAAAACAGAGGAAATGATGAATATCCGCAACGGATTGAACTTTGCCAAGAAGGTTATGGCGACCGGAGAGTGTGATCTGCTGATTCTGGATGAGATTCTGGGAATCATTGACTGCGGAATCATTACTGCCGAGGAACTGATACAGAATCTGGAGGCAAGAGAAAATGAAATGTCGGTTGTCCTGACCGGAAAAGTATTTCCGAAAGGACTGGAACAATACGTTGACTTTATTTCCATGATTCAGGATGTTCAAGTTGACAAGAATCATAATGAATGATAGTATAAAAGAAGCAGCAGGAAATTGCTGCAAGCTGCAAGAAAGTAGAGGTTGCGCTGATTATGAGTATCCTGCCGGATGTGCCGGACACAGAGGAAGGCAGGTAAAAGGGAAAGGCGCCGAAGGCGGAAGGTCGGAACTTCCAGCCTGGGCATATGATGAAGAATCATATGACTGTCATCCGACAGGATGGAGAGCTACTTAAAGAGCGGAATGATTCGTACTTTAGGGGGCTGGCCGGATGTCAGCCCCTCGTTTTATTGCAGAACAGATTTTTTTTAAACAGAGAACTTCACAGAAAATCATATTGTAAATTACAGGAGGAACGAATATGGCAGTATTTGAAGGAGCAGGTGTCGCGTTGATTACCCCGATGAAGCCAAACGGAGAGGTCAACTATGAGAAGTTAGAGGAAATTCTTGAGGAGCAGATTGCAGGCGGTACCGATGCAATCATCGCGTGCGGTACGACCGGAGAGGCTTCGACGCTGACTCACGAGGAGCATCTGGATGTGATCCGGTATACCTGCAAGGTAGTAGCAGGAAGAATCCCGGTGGTAGCCGGAACTGGTTCGAATTGTACGGAGACGGCAATCTACCTGTCCCAGGAAGCAGAGAAGGCGGGAGCCGATGCGGTGCTGCTGGTATCTCCTTACTATAATAAAGCAACTCAGAACGGACTGATTGCACATTTTACCGCAGTGGCAAATTCCATTAAGATTCCGGTGATTCTGTACAACATCCCAGGTAGAACCGGAGTGACGATTCAGCCGCAGACCATCGTGACGCTCTGCCGGAATGTAGAGAATATCGTAGGTGTCAAGGAGGCAAGCGGTAACTTTTCCAATATTGCCACTATGTTAAGCATGGCAGACGGCTGTGTTGATGTTTATTCCGGAAATGATGATCAGATTGTTCCGCTTCTTTCTATAGGAGGCAAGGGCGTGATTTCTGTTCTTTCCAATGTAGCACCGAGACAGACCCATGAGATTTGTGCATCCTATTTTGCCGGTGATGTGAAGCGGAGCATGGAGCTGCAGCTTAAGGCGATTCCGCTGATCACGGAATTGTTTCGCGAGGTAAATCCGATCCCGGTTAAGGCTGCAATGAATCTGATGGGCAAGGAGGTTGGCCCTCTGCGCATGCCGCTGACAGAGATGGAGCCGCAGAACCAGGCGCTTTTAAAGAAAGCAATGGAAGAGTATGGAATCCTGTAACGGAAGAGTACAAAAGCGGAGGAAAAGCATGGTAAGGATGATTATGCACGGCTGCAATGGTGCGATGGGACAGGTGATTGCCGGAATCGTAGAGCAGGACCCGGATATCGTCATTTGTGCAGGCGTGGATTTAAATACAGAAGAAAAAAACGGGTTTCCGGTTTATCGGAGATTGGATGAGGTAAAGGAGGAGGCCGATGTGATTGTGGATTTCTCCTCTGCGAAGGCAGTGGACAGCCTTCTGGATTACTGCCGGAAAACGAAGATGCCGGTTGTGCTGTGCACCACTGGTCTCAGTCAGGAACAGCTTCAGGCGGCCGGAAAAACGGCGGAAACGTCGGCCGTTCTTAGATCGGCAAACATGTCTCTCGGTGTTAATACGCTTTTAAAGCTGGTTGCAGAAGCAGCCAAAGTGCTGGCAGCATCCGGCTTTGATGTGGAGATTGTGGAGAAGCATCATAATCAGAAGATGGATGCGCCCAGCGGTACGGCACTGGCACTGGCGGATGCAGTTAATGAGGCGATGGAAAATTCTTATCATTATATTTATGACAGAAGCCAGCGAAGAGAAAAGCGTGATCCGAAGGAAATCGGAATCAGCGCAGTGCGCGGAGGTTCGATCGTCGGCGATCATGATGTGATCTTTGCCGGAAAGGATGAAGTGGTAACCTTCAGTCATACGGCGTATTCGAAAGCAATTTTTGCGAAAGGTGCAGTAGCCGCAGCTAAATTCCTGGCAGGCAGGGAAGCCGGGATGTACAGCATGGCGGATGTAATTGGATAAAGTTTACAAAAATTACAGAAAATTCTTTTGATAATCTTCCGGCTCCGGTACATACTAACTTTAGAAAAAGAAGAGAGCATGAAAGGAGACGGAGATTATGAAAAAAGTCAAATATGTATTATTTTGTCTGATGGCGGTTTTGATGATTGCATGCCTGTCGGGCTGCGCAAACCGCACCGGGAATTCTGCCGGTACGAAGAACCAGACCACAACGGGAGGTGCCGCAGGCAATTCCGGAACCAACAATGGTACAGCGGTTCCGGGCAATGAAAGCCGCGGCACCGGGAATACAGAATCTTCTTCCGGAACTGTACGGGAAGAATCCGGAGCAGGGGCCGGTTCGACCGGAAGTACCGAAGGAGAAACCGGAGTGATGAATGGGCTGATTCACGATGCGGGAGAAGATGTGAATGAACTGATTCACGACGGTACCCAGGGAACCCGAAACAGCCAGGAAGGTACCGTGACGGAATCCACATCAGGAGCCGGCGGCCGGTAAGCCTGCGGCATCAGAAACCGATCTTCAAAAAACTCTGCCTGACGGTTCAGGCAGAGTTTTTTGTTGCAAAGAATTTGGAATTTCCATTGCGCAAATCCTGATTTTCTGTTAGAATAAAAAGGAAATAATTGGAAAAAGACGAAAAACCGTCATCCTAAAAAGGAGGAGAAGAGCATGCCTGAAAAGCTGCACCGGTGGATTTTGTGCAAACGGTTTCAGTATCGCGCCGGCAGAGCAAAACGGCGCTGGTTTTCACGTTTGCTGAAGCAGGGTCTGCAGGGGAAGGCCTGCACCGCCGAAAAGCAGCAGAAAAGGAGCGGGATGACAGCCGCAGGAATCCTGCTGCAGATCTTTTTGTCTGCAGGAATTTTGCTGCTGACTTACCAGGCTCTTCAGAATCCGACAGCGGAAGCTGTGATCCGGGCGGAAGAGGAGCTGGAAACAGAAATACGAAAGGAATGCATGAAAGGGCAGGAGGACCAGTGGGAGCCGGAAATATTGGGGGTACAGGTTCGTTTCAAGAACGGAACGATTACCTTTTTTCGGGAATGGAAGCAGGTCATCAGAGAAGCCGGAAGCATTCATTAGAGAAATTAATAGAAAAACCTATTGTATTTGACAAACCTTTGCATTATAATTTTTACTGAAATAGTGTTCTTTTATATCAAAAACTTATAAATCTCAAAGGAAGAAAGGATAAGTAGATTACCATGGAAAAGAAAGAATTACTGTATGAAGGAAAAGCAAAGAAAGTTTATACAACCGAGGATCCGGATGTTTTAATCGTTTCCTATAAGGATGATGCTACTGCATTTAATGGTTTAAAGAAGGGTACGATCGTAGGCAAGGGTGCGATTAACAACCGTATGACCAATTATATTTTCAAGAAGCTGGAAGAGAAAGGCGTTCCGACGCATCTGGTTGAGGAATTAAATGACCGTGAGACTGCTGTGAAGAAGGTGGAGATCGTTCCGCTTGAGGTCATTATCCGCAACTATTCCGCAGGCAGCTTTGCAAAGAAGATGGGCATGGAGGAGGGCGTAAAGTTCTTACAGCCAACTCTGGAGTTCAGTTATAAGAATGATGAATTAGGCGATCCATTTATCAACAAGTACTACGCTCTGGCATTAGGGCTGGCTACCGAAGAGGAGATTGATGCCATCACCAGGTATGCATTCCAGGTAAATGATGTGATGAAGGAGTATTTTGATTCCTTGAATATTGATCTGATCGATTTCAAGATTGAGTTTGGCCGCTATCATGGACAGATCATCCTGGCAGATGAGGTTTCTCCGGATACCTGCCGTCTGTGGGATAAGGATACCCATGAGAAGCTGGACAAGGATCGTTTCCGCCGCGACCTGGGCAATGTGGAGGATGCATACCAGGAAGTATTCCGCCGCTTAGGAATTGATAAATAAGACAGTAACCTTTTAATCCCCCATCAGACAGAAAGGTACGAAATGAATGAACCAGTTAGACTTCGAGAGTGAGGATGTGCTTCATGAGGAGTGCGGCGTCTTCGGAATGTATGATTTAGACGGAAATGACGTTGCCTCCACCATTTATTACGGGCTGTTTGCTCTTCAGCACCGAGGACAGGAAAGCTGCGGCATTGCCGTGAGTGACACGAAAGGTCCGAAGGGCAAGGTCAGCGTTCACAAGGGAATGGGACTTTGCAACGAGGTGTTTACCCCGGACACCCTGGAAAGTCTTCATGGCAATATCGGCGTGGGTCACGTGCGTTATTCCACAGCCGGAAGTTCGACCCGAGAGAATGCGCAGCCTCTTGTGTTAAACTATGTAAAAGGAACTCTGGCTCTTGCACACAACGGAAATCTGGTCAATGCTCCGGCGCTTCGTCGAGAGCTGGAGTATACAGGTGCGATTTTTCAGACAACGATAGATTCGGAGGTAGTGGCTTATCACATTGCCCGGGAGCGTATTCATACCAGGACGGTTGAGGATGCCGTGGCAAATGCGATGAAAAAAATCAAAGGGGCCTACGCGCTGGTGATCATGAGCCCGCGCAAGATGATCGGCGCAAGGGATCCCTTCGGCTTTAAGCCTCTTTGCATCGGAAAACGGGACAATGCCTATATTCTGGCATCGGAGACCTGTGCACTGGATACGATCGGTGCGGAATTTGTGCGGGATGTTGAGCCGGGTGAGATCGTTGCCATTACCAAGGACGGCATCAGTTCCAACAAGTCCATGTGCCTGCCGGATCCGAAAAAGCAGGCCAGATGTATTTTTGAATATATTTATTTTGCAAGACCGGACAGCGTGCTGGACGGTGTCAGTGTATATCATTCCCGGATTTTTGCCGGCCGGTGCCTGGCGAAGGATTCGCCGGTGGAGGCTGACCTGGTGGTAGGTGTTCCGGAGTCGGGAAATGCAGCGGCTTTAGGATATTCCATGGAGTCCGGGATTCCTTATGGAACCGCTTTTGTGAAGAATTCCTATGTAGGAAGAACCTTTATCAAGCCGAAGCAGAGCAGCAGAGAGTCCGCAGTGCGGATTAAGCTGAATGTGCTTCGGGAGGCGGTGGCCGGCAAGCGCATTATTATGATTGATGATTCCATTGTCCGTGGGACGACCAGTGCGCTGATTGTGAACATGCTTCGGGATGCCGGAGCGACTGAGGTGCATGTAAAGGTTTCTGCGCCGCCGTTTCTGCACCCCTGCTATTTCGGAACAGATATTCCGTCGGAGGATCAGCTGATTGCGCACGGCAGAACGGTTGAGGAGATTCGCCAGATTATCGGCGCGGACTCGCTGTCTTACCTGGAGATGAATCGGCTTTCAGAAATGGCGGAGAAGCTGCCGATCTGTACAGCATGCTTTTCCGGCAATTACCCGATCGCGCCGCCGGAGGAAGATATCCGCGGAGAGTACGCAAGATAAAAAGAACTGTATCAATATAGTGAAAGAATAGAAATGATAGATTTGGAGGTTCGTCCATGAATGACAGATATGTAAGCCCTCTTTCTGAGCGCTATGCCAGCCGGGAAATGCAGTATATCTTTTCCCCGGATAAGAAATTTAAGACCTGGAGAAAGCTGTGGATCGCTCTGGCAGAGACAGAAAAAGAGCTGGGGCTTCCCATTACCGATGAGCAGATTGAAGAACTGAAGGCTCATGCAGAGGATATTAATTACGAGGTAGCAAAGGAGAGAGAGCGTCTGGTGCGTCATGACGTAATGTCCCATGTGTATGCCTACGGTGTTCAGTGCCCGAAGGCAAAGGGCATCATTCATCTGGGAGCAACCTCCTGCTACGTGGGTGACAACACGGATATCATTATCATGACAGAGGCACTCCGCCTGGTAAGAAAGAAGCTTTTGAATGTCATTGCAGAGCTTGCAAAGTTTGCAGAAACATATAAGGATCAGCCGACCCTGGCCTTTACTCATTTTCAGCCGGCACAGCCGACTACAGTTGGTAAGCGTGCAACACTTTGGCTGATGGAGTTAAAGCTGGATCTGGAGGATCTGGAGTATGTGCTGAGCACGATGAAGCTGCTGGGTTCCAAGGGAACTACCGGAACCCAGGCAAGCTTTCTGGAGCTGTTTGACGGAGACCATGAGAAATGCCGCAGAGCGGATCAGATGATTGCGGAGAAAATGGGCTTTGACGGCTGTTTCCCGGTATCCGGACAGACCTATTCCCGAAAGATGGACAGCCGTGTGCTTTCTGTTCTGGCCGGAATTGCCCAGAGCGCCCATAAATTTTCTAACGATATCCGTCTTCTGCAGCATCTGAAGGAAGTAGAAGAGCCGTTTGAAAAAAATCAGATCGGTTCCTCTGCCATGGCATACAAGCGAAATCCGATGAGAAGTGAGCGCATTGCGTCTCTGTCCAATTATGTAATGTCAGATGTGATGAACCCGATGCTGGTGGCATCTACTCAGTGGTTTGAGCGTACGCTGGATGATTCTGCAAACAAGCGTTTGTCTGTACCGGAGGGCTTCCTGGCGATTGACGGAATTCTGGATTTGTACCTGAATGTGGTGGATGGCCTGGTAGTTTATCCGAAGGTCATCGAGAAGCACCTGATGGCGGAGCTTCCGTTTATGGCAACGGAGAATATCATGATGGATGCGGTAAAAGCCGGCGGCGACCGTCAGGAACTGCATGAGCGAATCCGTACCCTTTCCATGGAAGCCGGAAAGAATGTGAAGGTAAATGGCGGAGACAATAACCTGCTGGAGCTGATCGCAGCAGATCCGGCTTTCAATTTAAGCCTGGAAGAGCTGAAGAAAACGATGGATCCGAAGAAATATGTGGGCCGTGCGCCGAAGCAGGTAGAGGAGTTCCTGGAGGAGGTTATCCGTCCGATTCTGGAAGCCAATAAGGACGTGCTGGGGATGACCGCAGAGATCAACGTATAAGTTCCTTACAGAACGAGAGGTTCTTTTTATCCGGCCTCGGAATGCTGAAAGACTCAGTTATTCCGGGGCCTTTTATGCGTCCATAAGTAAACTTATAAGCATAAATAATAGGATTCATAACTAATATAATAAATATCTCCTTTACTTATGGCGGATTTTGTTGTAAATTAGAATAGTAAGAGAAAAGAAACATGGGTGAAATCCCAAAGGAGGAAATATAATGGTTCGAGCTATCGTTGGTGCTAACTGGGGAGATGAAGGTAAGGGTAAGATTACCGATATGCTTGCAAAAGAATCTGATATCATCATCCGGTTCCAGGGCGGAAGCAATGCCGGTCATACCATCATCAATAATTATGGGAAATTTGCGCTTCATCTGCTGCCATCTGGTGTTTTCTATGATCATACCACCAGCATTATCGGCAATGGTGTAGCACTGAATATTCCATACTTAATTAATGAGATCAATTCGATCGTGGAGAGAGGAGTTCCGAAGCCGCATATCCTGGTTTCTGACCGTGCACAGATTTTGATGCCATATCATGTGCTGTTCGATACCTATGAGGAGGCACGTCTGGCTGGTAAGTCCTTCGGTTCCACCAAGTCCGGAATCGCGCCATTTTATTCTGATAAATATGCAAAGATCGGTATTCAGGTCAGCGAGCTGTTTGATGAGGATGTGATCAAGGAGAAGATCGAGCGGATCTGCGAACTGAAAAATCCGCTTCTGGAGTATCTGTATCACAAGCCGCTGCTGGATCCGAAGGAGCTTCTGGAGACCTGTCATCAGTATCGCGATATGGTTGCACCTTATGTGTGCGATGTTTCCGCATATCTGTATCAGGCATTAAAGGAAGGGAAGACGATCCTTCTGGAGGGCCAGTTAGGTTCCTTAAAGGATCCAGATCACGGCATTTACCCGATGGTAACCTCTTCTTCCACACTGGCGGCATACGGTGCGATCGGCGCAGGTCTTCCGCCATATGAAATTAAAGATATCATTACCGTTGTAAAAGCATACTCCAGCGCGGTAGGTGCCGGCGCTTTTGTCAGCGAGATCTTCGGTGAAGAGGCGGATGAGCTTCGCCGCAGAGGTGGTGACGGCGGTGAATTTGGAGCGACTACCGGCCGTCCGAGACGTATGGGCTGGTTCGATGCGGTTGCAACCCGTTATGGCTGCCGCATTCAGGGCGCAACAGAGGTTGCTTTTACTGTACTGGATGTGCTGGGCTATCTGGATGAGATCCCGGTATGTGTCGGCTATGAGATCGATGGAGAAGTGACGAAGGATTTCCCGACTACTGTGAAGCTGGAGAAGGCAAAACCGGTATTAACCACTTTGCCTGGCTGGAAGTGCGATATCCGCGGCATTAAGAAGTATGAGGATCTTCCGGAAAACTGCCGCAACTATATTGAGTTTGTGGAGAAGGAGATTGGCGTACCGATCACCATGGTATCCAATGGTCCGGGCCGTGACGATATTATTATGCGGTAAGCAGCCAGAGGTCTGAGGCGCCGGCTGTGTATCAGACAGCATAGGCTGAATGAGACAGAATTCCGGGACCGACAGTATAGTCTGGATAGAAGAAGATCGTGAAGCGCAGAAGGCAGGAATGCCTTTATTATGCAGTATAATTGCTCTGGAGTGTATGTTACATTCCAGAGCTTTTTATATGGTATTTTTTGCGTTGAGTTTGCTTTGTCCTGAACGGTTTGGTTCAGGATTTTTTATTTTTAGGAGGTGTTGATATGAATGACAGCGAATATATGCAGATGGCTCTGCAGTTGGCAAAAAACGGATACGGATGGACATCTCCAAATCCGCTAGTAGGGGCTGTCATTGTAAAGGACGGACAGATCATTGGACAGGGCTGGCATGAACGATATGGCCAGCCTCATGCAGAGCGCAATGCGCTGGCTTCCTGCAGAGGGCATCCGAATACTGAGGGAACACGGCCTTGAGGTGACCGAACATGTCCAAAAAGAGGAGTGCGACCGGCTGAATGAAGTGTTTTTTCATTATATCCGGACAAAGCGGCCTTTTGTGGTGATGAAATATGCGATGACAATGGACGGAAAAATTGCCGCTTATACCGGTGAGTCCAGATGGATTACAGGAGAAGCGGCAAGAAATCACGTTCAGGAGCAGCGCCGTCGTCTGACCGCTATTATGGCAGGGGTGGGAACTGTGTTGGCGGACGATCCGCTGCTGACCTGTCGGATCCCCGGCAGCCGGAATCCGGTCCGCATTGTTTGCGATACATACCTTAGAACACCTTTGACAGCGCAGGTCGTTGCTACAGCCAGGCAGGTTCCAACAATTCTGGCGACCTGCTGTACGGATGAGGAAAAGAGGAGAGCCTTTGAACAGGCCGGATGCCAGATTTTGACGGTGGGAGAACGGAACGGTCATGTAGATTTACGTCAGCTGATGGAACTGCTGGGGAACCGGCAGATTGACAGTATTTTGCTGGAAGGGGGCGGCACGCTGAACTGGGCGGCCTTAGAAAGTGGAATTGTACAAAAAGTCCAGACCTACATCGCTCCGAAGCTGTTCGGAGGGCAGACAGCCAAAACTCCGGTAGAAGGAATCGGGGTTGCTGATCCGTCTGCTGCGTGGCATCTGAAAAACAGCCTGGTGAGCCGGCTGGGAGAGGATATTTTTATCGAAAGCGAGGTGGAATGAAATGTTTACGGGGATTGTTGAAGAGGTGGGAACGGTGGAACAGATCCGACGGGGACCACATTCCGCTGTGATGAAAATTCGTGCCGATGCGGTACTTGCGGATACAAAAAACGGCGACAGTATTGCCGTGAACGGCATCTGCCTGACCGTTACCTCCCTGCTTTCCGGCAGTTTTACGGCTGATGTCATGCATGAAACCTTGAATCGCTCTGCTCTGGCAGGAGCAGTTTCCGGAACTCACGTTAATTTAGAGAGAGCCATACAGGCAAATGGGAGATTCGGGGGACATTTCGTGTCTGGTCATGTGGACGGAATCGGAAGAATTGTCCGCATATGGCGTGATGACACGGCGGTCTGGTATACTGTGCAGGCCGGGCCGGAAATTCTGCGTTACCTTGTGGAGAAGGGCTCAGTTGCAGTTGACGGCATCAGTCTGACGGTGGCAGCTGTCACAGACACGGAGTTTTCCGTTTCAGCCATTCCACATACTGTGAAACAGACGGTCCTGCGGGAACGGAATGAGGGAAGTCTGGTCAATCTGGAAACGGATGTAAATGGAAAATACGTAGAAAAACTGCTGAAGCTTCCAGAAAAACAAGAGAAGAACCGTACCATTACAAAAGATGTTTTAACCCGGTATGGATTTTAGGAGGGCGAGTCATGATTAAATGGAATACAATGGAAGAAGCAATTGCGGACTTGAAAAAGGGAAAAATTATTTTAGTGACGGACGACGAGGAACGCGAAAATGAGGGAGATTTTATCTGTGCAGCGGAGTTTGCCACCACAAAAAACATTAATTTTATGGCGACTTACGGAAAAGGACTGATCTGTATGCCCATGTCGGAGGCATATGTGGAAAAGCTGAAAATTCCGCAGATGGTACAGCATAATACCGATAATCACGAAACTGCCTTTACCGTATCTATCGATCATGTGACAACGGCTACCGGAATTTCTGCTGCGGAGCGTTCGGTGACGGCACTTGCCTGTGTGGCGGAGAATGCCAGACCGGAAGATTTTCGCCGTCCCGGACATATGTTTCCTCTGCTTGCAAAGAAAAATGGCGTTCTGGAGCGAAACGGCCATACCGAGGCCACGGTGGATCTGTGCCGGCTGGCCGGCCTGAAAGAATGCGGCCTGTTGTGCTGTGAGATTATGCGGGAGGACGGAACCATGATGCGCTCCGGGGAACTGGAAGAGTTGGCAGCACATTTTGATATGAAAATGATTTCCATTCGGGATCTGCAGAATTATCGGAAATGCCATGAAAAATTAGTGGAGCAGGTTACCGCTGTGAATATGCCGACCCGGTACGGAAATTTTATGGCTTACGGCTTTGTGAACCGGCTGAACGGAGAACATCATATTGCGCTGGTAAAAGGTGAGATTGGCGATGGAAAAAATGTTTTATGCCGCGTTCATTCAGAGTGTCTGACCGGGGATACCTTCGGCTCGCTGCGCTGCGACTGTGGCCAGCAGTTTGCTTCCGCCATGACGCAGATTGAAAAAGAAGGGAGAGGCATTCTGCTCTATATGCGTCAGGAAGGACGCGGGATCGGACTGATCAATAAACTGCGGGCTTATGAACTGCAGGAAAAAGGGATGGATACACTGGAAACCAACCTGGCGCTGGGATTTGCCGGCGATGCAAGGGAATATTATATCGGTGCACAGATCCTACGGCATATGATCTGTTTTACCTGAAAACCAAGCAGAAACGAATGGGACATATTTTGAAATATTAAAAAACGGAAAGGAGAACGAAAATAAAAACATTCGAAGGGAAACTGGTATCAAAAGACATCAAAATTGGAATTGTAGCGGCACGTTTTAATGAATTTATCACATCCAGGCTGGTGAGCGGCGCGATGGACGGACTGCTCCGGCACGATGTACAAGAGGAGAATATCCATGTAGCATGGGTGCCGGGAGCATTTGAAATTGCCCTGATTGCGTCAAAGATGGCCAATTTAATCCGTGAGATAGAAGCATAGAATCAAGGTATTTTTTTATGCTTATTCTGAGGGGGCTCTTCTTCCTTTCGTTTCTTTATATTAAGAAACAGCTGATATCCGTAAAAGACAGCCGGTACGACCATCAGACCGAACAGGTCGGCCAGAAGAAGTCTGGCCGACTGTTCGGTACCGATAAAAGCCAGAACCAGAGCGCCGATCAGCAGGATGCCGATGAGAATCAGGCAGAGAACTGCCAGAGGGCGTTTGAACCGATTCATGGGTAATTGAATTCCTTTCCGCGGAACGTTTTTTGTGTCCGCATAGATCTTGTTATTCCTGCCACTCAAAATATGGACAAATATATCCATATCGAGATATTGAAAGTTTTCAC
>JBJELD010000022.1:0-3896 GCA_051878975.1 Candidatus Caccovicinus sp. | reverse complement strand
AGGCCGCCTGCTTTGACGGCACCAACATCCGTCTTTCTGCGAAGCGGCTGGGACTGCGTACCGATGCTTCCGGAAAGTTTGAGAAGGGACTGGATCCGAATCATGCAGAGGAGGCCATCAACCGCGCCTGCCAGCTGATCGAGGAGCTGGGCGCCGGCGAAGTGGTAGGCGGCATGATCGATATTTATCCGGAAAAGAAAACCGAGAGACGGATTCCGTTCAGTGCAGAGAAGGTTAATCACCTTCTGGGAACCGACATTGACGCGGAGACCATGAAGGGCTACTTCAAGATGCTGGATCTGGGCTTTGACGAGGAGACACAAGAAGTGATCGCGCCGACCTGGAGACAGGATCTGGAGCGTCCGGCCGATATCGCGGAGGAGGTAGCCAGATTTTACGGCTATGATAAGATTCCGACTACCCTTCCTTCCGGAGAGGCAACCACCGGAAAGCTGTCCTTCAAGCTCCGTGTGGAGGAGATCGCAAGGGAGATTGCAGAGTTCTCCGGCTTTTCTCAGGGAATGACCTATTCCTTTGAAAGTCCGAAGGTATTTGACAAGCTTCTGCTTCCGGAGGATTCTTCACTTCGTCAGGCGATCACGATCATGAATCCGCTGGGAGAGGATTTCAGCATTATGCGTACCAGCCCGTTAAATGGTATGCTGACCTCTCTTTCCACCAACTACAATCGACGAAACAAGAATGTCAAGCTGTATGAGATGGCAAATATCTATCTTCCGAAGGCACTTCCGTTGACTGAGCTTCCGGATGAACGGATGCAGTTTACGCTGGGTATGTACGGGGAAGGCGATTTCTTTACCATGAAAGGTGTGGTAGAGGAATTCTTTGATAAGATCGGCATGAACAAAAAGGTGCACTACAATCCGGACTGTGACCGTCCGTTCCTGCATCCTGGAAGAAAGGCAGACATTGTTTATAATGGAACCGTGGTAGGCTATATGGGCGAGATCCATCCGGACTGTGCGGATAATTACAAGATCGGGGAGAAAGTATATGTGGCCGTGCTGGATATGCCAAATGTCCTTCCGTTTGCAACCTTTGACCGGAAATACACCGGCATTGCGAAGCATCCGGCTGTGACCAGGGACATCAGCATGGTGGTCCCGAAGGGTGTCATGGTCGGTCAGATCGAAGATATGATTGCACAGAGAGGCGGAAAGATCCTGGAGGGCTATCAGCTGTTCGATATCTATGAGGGCAGCCAGATCGTGGCAGGCTATAAGTCGGTAGCCTACTCCATTACCTTCCGTGCAAAAGACCGGACGCTGACGGATGACGATGTAAATGCAGCGATGAAGAAGATTCTGAACGGCTTAAAGAGCCTGGGAATCGAGCTGAGAGCATAAAAGGCTTTATGAAATAAAAAAGCCGTCCTGATCAGAAGGATCCCTTTTATTGGGGGATTCCGGAAGATCAGGACGGTTTTTTTGCTGAATTTTACTTTCCGATGGAATCAAATTCCCGGCAGATCTCTTCAGACGGAGGGGCGGTGAGAAGCGATACCACTACGATCACCACAGCGGATACCAGGAAGGCCGGAAGCAGCTCATAGATGTTCCATGCGCCGCCCAGCGGGCGGACACCGTATTTCCATACGAATACCATAACGCCGCCTGCAACCATGCCGGCCAGTGCGCCTGTAAAATTCGTGCGCTTCCAGAACAGAGAGAACAGCATTACTGGTCCGAAGGCAGCGCCGAAGCCGGCCCATGCGAAGGACACGATGGTGAAAACGGAGTTATCCGGGTTCCAGGCCAGAGCCACGCCCAGCAGCGCGATGCCGATCACGGTCAGACGGGCGGCGCGCATGGAAGCCTTCGTGCTCATTTTGATTTTCAAAAAATCCTGCAGCAGATTCTGAGACACGCCGGATGCAGCAGTCAGAAGCTGAGAATCTGCAGTGGACATGGTACAGGCAAGGATTCCGGCAAGCACCACACCGGCAACCAGTGCCAGCAGCAGATTATGCTGCCCTAAAAGATCGGCGAAACGGATAATAATCGTTTCGGACTCGGAACTGGTGGAAAGCAGCGGAATGCTGCCTGCTGCAGAAGCGCCGCAGCCGATAATGCCGATCAGAATTGCCACAAACATGGAAATCACCACCCAGACGGAAGCAATCCGGCGGGAAAGCACCAGTTTGTTTTCGTCCTCAATGGCCATGAACCGCAGAAGAATGTGCGGCATTCCGAAATAGCCAAGTCCCCATGCACAGGTAGAAATGATAGTGATGAACCCGTAGGGAGAGGCTGTATTAGCAGCGGCGTCGTGCATCTGTGTCATGGAAAGATAGCCGGCGAGAGAACGGGCATTGTCCATAACGGCGTTCCAGCCGCCGGCTGTGTGAATTCCGAAAAATACGATGACGATCAGAGAGATGCTCATGACGATACTCTGAATCAGATCGGTTGTGGATACTGCCATGAAGCCTCCCAGCACCGTGTAGCCGACAATGACAGCAGCTCCCGCAATCATAGAAGCATGGTAGTCGGTGCCGAACAGACTGGAGAACAGCGTTCCTACCGCCTTAAAACCGGATGCCGTGTACGGGATAAAGAAAATCAGAATCACGATGGCGGCGATGCACATCAGAATGTTTCGGCTGTCCCGGTAACGGCGGGAAAAGAAATCCGGGATGGTGATGGCGTTGCAGGTGATGGAGTAGCGGCGCAGCCGTTTGGCCACAATCAGCCAGTTTAAATAAGTTCCGACAGCCAGACCGATGGCGGTCCATCCGGCGTCTGAGATACCGGTCAGGTATGCTACGCCCGGAAGGCCCATCAGCAGCCAGCTGCTCATATCCGATGCCTCCGCGCTCATGGCGGTTACGAGCGGTCCCAGCTTCCGGCCGCCCAGATAGAATTCATCCGCGGAGCTTCCGCTTCCTTTTTTGCTGAAATAAAATCCTACATACACCATCATCGCCAGATACACGATGATAGAGATGAGAATTCCGATTTTTCCAGATGTCATAAGTTATTCCTCCTCATTCCTTTTCGTGCCATTATAGCACGAAACAAAATAGACTACAATGCAGAATGAAGTATAGAATAAATCCTGTACGATTTTATAAAATAATTAAGGAAAGCTTTATTTTATAAGAAAAATAACTGTACGATTTATAAAAATATCTCTATACGAAATCATGTATTTATGTTCGTACAATCGTCTGCATACTGCTTTCAGGGAGAAAGCTGCTCAGCATGCCGGGCAGGACCTGACTGCTGTACTGGCGCAGGGAATATTCACCGCCGCACAGACACCAGTCGTAGAGCAGCGCACGCTCGCACAGAGCATAAAGCTTTACCATCTCGCTGACGCCGGAGCGGGTGCTGAGCTGGCCGTCTGCCTGGCCGCGTGCAATGATCTTCCGGAGCAGTTTATAATAGATCCGGTTGTGATCGAGAAGGTGCTTTTCTCCGCTGGTGGTAAGCTGGGTGGAATAAAGCCGGGTCAGCAGATCCAGGGAGATACTGTTTTCAATCATGCCGAACAGCTCGCGGTTGAGAAAAAGAAGCTGTTCCATGGCGCTCATCTCCGGCTTCAGCTCTTCGGTCAGCGCCTCATATTTTTCGTCAAACAGTGTGCTCAGCGTGCTTAGCAGCGCGTCCTTTCCGTCGAAATAATGATAGAACGATCCCTTGGAAGTGCCGGAAAGTTCAATGATTTCTTCCACCGTCGTGTCCTCATAGCCCTGCTCATAAAACAGCTTCCATGCGGCGCTGACGATTTTGCCTCGTGTATTCCGTGTGCTTTTCTTTGCCATAAAAATCCTCCTGATTCAGCAGCGGCCGCAATGAAATACCGCGCTGTTATTTTGATTGTACCAAGTCGCTGGCGCGACGGCTAGCCCCAAGTACGTGAAACCATTACTT
>JBJELD010000021.1:0-20011 GCA_051878975.1 Candidatus Caccovicinus sp. | reverse complement strand
ATGAAGCAGTTACTGGAAGCTGGTGTACACTTCGGTCACCAGACAAGAAGATGGAACCCTAAGATGGCTCCATACATCTATACCGAGAGAAACGGTATCTATATCATTGACTTACAGAAGTCTGTAGGCAAAGTTGATGAGGCTTACAAGGCAATCGCAGACATCGCAGCTGACGGCGGCACCATCCTGTTTGTTGGAACCAAGAAGCAGGCTCAGGACGCAATCAAGACCGAGGCAGAAAGATGCGGTATGTTCTATGTAAATGAGAGATGGTTAGGCGGCATGCTGACCAATTTCAAGACCATTCAGAGCCGTATTGCAAGATTAAAAGAGATCGAGGCTATGGCTGAGGACGGAACCTTCGATGTACTGCCGAAGAAGGAAGTAATCGAGTTAAAGAAGGAATGGGAGAAGCTGGAGAAGAACCTGGGCGGTATCAAGGAAATGAAGAGAATCCCGGATGCAATCTTCATCGTAGACCCGAAGAAGGAAAGAATCTGCGTACAGGAAGCTCATACCTTAGGTATTCCGCTGATCGGTATTGCAGATACTAACTGTGACCCAGAAGAGTTAGACTATGTGATCCCGGGCAATGATGATGCAATCAGAGCTGTGAAGCTGATCGTTTCCAAGATGGCAGACGCTGTTATCGAGGCAAATCAGGGCGAGGCTGAGGCTGAATTAGAGGCTGCAGGCGAGCTGGAGGCTGAGGAGAACGTAGAGGCTTAATAATCTAAGAAAGAATTCTGTTCTGGCTGCCGGATCGTCCGACAGCCGGAAATGATGAATGACACACGGAGGGAAAGAAAATGGCAGTTACCGCAGCAATGGTAAAAGAATTAAGAGAAATGACCGGTGCCGGCATGATGGACTGCAAGAAAGCTCTTGCAGCTACCGATGGCGACATGGACAAGGCAGTTGAGTTCTTAAGAGAAAAAGGACTTGCCGGAGCAGCCAAGAAGGCTGGCCGTATTGCAGCAGAGGGTATCGTAGTTACGGACATGACTGCAGATGAGAAGCAGGCCGTAGTGGTAGAAGTAAATGCAGAGACGGACTTCGTTGCAAAGAACGAAAAGTTCCGCACTTACGCAGCAGATGTTGCAGCACAGGCATTAAAGAGCACAGCTGCAAACATGGACGAGTTCATGGCTGAAAAGTGGGAGAAGGATCCGAGCTTAACCGTTAAGGAAGCATTATCCTCCCAGATTTCCATTATCGGCGAGAACATGAACATCCGTCGTTTTGAGAAGGTTTCCAATGAGAACGGATTTGTTGCATCCTACATTCATGCAGGCGGCAAGATCGGCGTTTTAGTATCTGTCGAGACGGATGTAATCAATGATGCGATCAAAGAGATGGCAAAGAACGTAGCTATGCAGGCAGCTGCATTAAAGCCTCTGTACACCAGCCGTGACGAGGTAGATGCGGATTACATTGCAAAAGAGAAAGAAATTCTGACTGTAGCGGCTAAGAACGAGAAGCCGGATGCAAATGACAAGATCATCGACGGCATGGTTATGGGCCGTATTAACAAGGAATTAAAGGAAATTTGTCTGCTGGATCAGGTATATGTAAAGGCAGAGGACGGAAAGCAGTCTGTATCCAAGTATGTTGAGTCTGTTGCGAAGGCAAACGGCGCAAAGGTTAAGATTGTTAAGTTTGTTCGCTTTGAGACCGGCGAGGGTATGGCTAAGAAGGAAGAAAACTTTGCAGAGGAAGTTGCAAAGCAGATGGGTGTTTAAACCGCAGAGCATCATAGCATTATCACCAGAAAAGCCCTTGAGAAACCAAATTTTTCAAGGGCTATTCTTTCACCTTATCTTGTATATTCCCAGAAAACAAGTGTTTTCGGAAAAAAGACAATAATTCTCAGAACTGGATTGAAAAAACGGGGGAAGCAGTGCAGGATTGTATTGACCGGGGTATCCCGATGCGTTACAATATGGCAGTCGGCTGCATGAGAGAATCCAGATGAAATTGATTTGATAAAGCAACAAAAAGACGCTGAGGAAAAAGAAAAGTAGGATGTGATAATATGGGCAAATATTTTGCAAAACGATTGGGGATGGCAGTGGTTACGATTTTTCTGGTAACCTGCGTAACCTTCCTTCTGATGAATGCAGTACCGGGCAGCCCCTGGTTAAGTGAGAAGACTCCGTCAGAAGCGACGCTGGCAGCATTAAATGCAAAATATGGACTGGATCAGCCGGTTCATATTCAGCTGATGAAGTATCTGAATAATCTGCTTCACGGTGATTTGGGAGTATCGTTGAAGATGCAGAAGAACCGTGCAGTAACAAGCATTATCCGGGAAATGTTCCCGGTATCCGCAAAAGTAGGTGCGATTGCGCTGGCATGGGCCGTACTGGTTGGCGTTCCGCTGGGATGTCTTGCAGCCTTCAAGAGAGGAAAGCTGACAGATAGTATTTTAAGAGTGGTTTGTACGCTGGGCATTTCCATGCCAAGCTTTGTCGTTGCCTCTGTATTGTTGGTGACACTGGCCGGAGGTCTGTCTTCTTTGAAGATTTTTCCGACCATTTTTGACCCGGCACTGGGCTGGCGTTCCTATGTGCTCCCCTGTTTCTCTCTGGGATTTTATCCGATGTGCTATACAGCTCGTCAGACCCGTTCCGCTATGCTGGATTCCCTGAATCAGGAGTACATTAAAACCGCTCGTGCGAAGGGACTGAAAAACAACAAGATTATTTTCAAGCATGCGCTGAGAAATGCGCTGATTCCGGTTATTACCTATCTTGGACCGCAGGTTGCATTTACGCTTTGCGGCGGCTTTGTGGTAGAGAGTGTATTCTCTATTCCGGGACTGGGACGTTACTTCGTACAGTCCATCCAGAACCGTGATTACCCGGTTATTATGGGAACCACGATTTTCCTGGCTGCTTTTATCATTCTGATGAATGTAGTTGTGGATCTTCTTTACAAGGTAGCAGACCCGAGAATCAATCTGACGAAGGGAGGAGAATAAGATGGCAGAAGATAAGAAGATGAAGCGCTGTCCGGTTTCCCTTCAGCCAGATATTGAAGAAATGATGGCGGATTTAAATGCCGCAGATTTTGAACCGGCTTCCAGAGAGGAGCGGGACGATTTCATTCAGGAGCGTCAGAGCGTGTCCTATTGGAAGGATGCATGGCGCCGGCTGAAGAAAAATGTGGTCGCTATGATTGCGCTGGGCGTGATTATTTTCCTGTTCCTGTTTGCATTCGTGGGACCGTATCTGATTCCTTACGGATATGAGCAGTTTAACAAGGGCGCGGAAAACCTGTTCCCGTATCATTATGCGCTGGAAGATCAGAAGCGTGTGGATGCAGAAATTGCGGCGAGAACGGAAAGCGAAGTAATGGATGTGGATGCAATGATTGCCAAGGCAGAGGAAGAAGCCGCTGCAAAAGGCGAAAAGCTTTCCAATGTGGATAAGGCCAGGATCAAGGCGCAGGCAAAGGTTGCAGCTCAGAAGTCATCCCAGAACAGCGAAGAGCTGAATCCGGATGTGATCCGCAAGGAACTGGGAATTAAGAAGAAGCTCTTTGGTTATTCTACCGCCGAGCTGGAGCGGAAAGCAGCCGGTGAGAAGGTATTCCCGCATGTATTCGGTACGGATATGTACGGCCGTGATATCCTGGTTCGTGTGATGTACGGTGCCCGGGTTTCCATGTCGGTCGGTATCTTTGCCGCACTCCTGGTTCTGGTGATCGGAGCCGTTTACGGATCAATTTCCGGCTACTGCGGCGGCAAGGTGGATGCGGTGATGCAGCGGATCGTGGAACTGATCTATTCCGTTCCGGAGATGCTGGTGGTTCTTCTGATTGCGACGGCCATGAAACCAATTCTTACAGAATATGTAAATACCGGAAGCGGCGGCCCGTTAAAGAGCTTCGTCACGATTCTGGGACCGAACCTGATTTCCATGTTTATTGCATTCGGTATGCTTTACTGGGTTACTATGAGCCGTATTATCCGCGGTCAGGTGCTGCAGTTAAAACAGCAGGAATACGTTACGGCGGCAAGAGCATTAGGTGCTTCCGGCGGACGGATCATCCGCCAGCATTTGCTCCCGAACTGTATCGGACAGATTGTAGTGACTACCTGTCTGCAGATTCCGTCCGCAATTTTCCTGGAATCCTTCCTGTCCTATCTGGGAGTCGGCGTATCTGCGCCGCTGCCAAGCCTGGGCTCCATGGCGACAGATGCATTGAGCGGTATGTATACTTACACATATCGTCTGATTGTTCCGTCCATTATCCTGAGTATCATGATTCTGGCATTTAACCTGTTCGGTGACGGACTGAGAGATGCTCTGGATCCGAAGCTGAAAAAGTAGAGAGGAGGAGAGCCATGTCTGAACAGAACACAAACAAGAAATTACTGGAAGTAAAAGACCTTCGTGTCTCCTTCTTCACCCCTGCCGGAGAGGTGAAAGCGGTAGGCGGAATTTCCTATGATTTAAACTATGGGGAAGTTATGGGTGTAGTAGGCGAGTCCGGCTCCGGAAAGAGCGTGGAAGCCTATTCCATTATGGGCCTTTTGCAGTCCCCGGGCAAGGTAATTGGGGGTTCCATTACCTTTGAGGGCCAGGATGTATTAAGCTTTTCCAAAGAAGAGATGACCTCATTCCGCGGAAACAAGGTGGCCATGATTTTCCAGAATCCGATGACCTGCCTGAACCCGGTTTATACCATCGGCAATCAGCTGGTAGAGGCGCTTCGCGCCCATGATAAAAAGATTTCCAAGGAAGAAGCGGAAAAGCGCGCCATGGAAATGATGGAGATGGTCGGCATTAACAATGTGGAAAAGCGTATGAAGCAGTATCCACACGAATTCTCCGGCGGTATGCGTCAGAGAGTCATGATTGCAATGGGGCTGATCTGTCACCCGCAGCTTCTGATTGCAGATGAGCCGACTACCGCACTGGACGTAACGATTCAGGCGCAGATTCTGGAGCTGATGAAGGAACTGCAGAAGAAGACGAAGATGGGCATTATTTTCATTACGCACAATCTGGGCGTAGTGGCTGATATCTGCGACAAGGTATCGGTTATGTATGCCGGAAAGATGGTGGAGCAGGGTCCGGTAGATGATATTTTCTATTCCCCGGCCCATCCTTATACCATGGGACTCCTTCGTTCTATGCCGCGTGTGGATGCGGAAAGCTATGAGCGTCTGATTCCGATCGAGGGAACCCCGGTCGATATGCTGAATCCGCCGGAGGGCTGTCCGTTTGCGCCGCGATGCGAGAAATGCATGAAGATTTGTCTGAAGAAAATGCCTCCTTACGTTGAAGTGGGAGAGAATCATCGTTCTGCCTGCTGGCTGCGGGTGCAGGAAAAGTTAAACAAGGAGGAAAAGTAAAATGGCAAATGACGAAAAGATACTCCTTGAGATAAAAGATTTGAGAAAGTATTTCCCGGTGAAAGGGGTAAAGGGACCTGGCGTACAGGCTGTGCAGGATGTATCCTTCTATATTAAAAAAGGAGAGACTCTGGGTCTGGTAGGCGAGTCCGGCTGCGGCAAAACCACCCTGGGAAGAACGATCCTTCGTTTATATGAGCCCACCGGCGGCTCCATCATCTATGACGGCAAGCCGATTTATGAAAATCCGCTTGACCCGGACGGCAAGCCGCTTGGCAAAGCCAATGCCGTCAACATGCTTCCCTATCGTCGAAAGATGCAGATCATCTTCCAGGATCCGTCTGCATCGCTGGATCCTCGTATGACGGTAGGTGAGATCATCGGTGAAGCGATTGATATCCACAAGCTGGCGGCCAGCAAGAAAGACCGGACCGATATGATTAAGGAGCTGCTGCGCCGTGTCGGATTAAATACAGAGCATGCAAATCGTTATCCTCATGAATTCTCCGGCGGTCAGCAGCAGAGAGTCGGCATTGCCCGTGCTTTGGCGGTAAAACCGGAATTCATCGTCTGCGACGAGCCGATCTCCGCACTGGACGTATCCATTCAGTCTCAGGTCGTAAATATGCTGGAGGATATGCAGGCAGAGATGGGGCTTACGTACCTGTTCATTGCCCATGATCTGTCTGTTGTGCGCCATATCTCCAATCGAATCGGTGTCATGTACCTGGGATCTCTGGTAGAGCTTGGCGAGAGTTATGAGCTGAACCGCCATCCGATTCATCCGTATACGCAGACCCTGCTGTCTGCTGTTCCGATTCCAGATCCGCAGCTCAGCCGGACCAGGAAGCGGATCGTACTGGAAGGTGATATTCCGAGCCCGATGAATCCGCCAAGCGGATGCCGTTTCCATACCAGATGTCCGTATGCGACCGAAAAGTGCAGTCAGGAAACACCGAAGTTTAAAGAGCATGAGCCCGGACATTGGGCAGCCTGCCATTTGCTTGACAAATAGGCGGTTTATGGTCCATAATGGTAGTTATGGAATCTTGGTATCAAATCCTTCGGGATTAGGAAGATACATGTGCCGAAAGGCACGGCGGTTCTCCGCAGTCAATGCGGAGCAAGCTGCCAGAATAAAAAGGAGGATGATATTATGAGAAAAGTGAAGAAACTCATGTCTCTGGCACTGGCTTCTACCATGGCACTTTCTTTAGCTGCCTGCGGCGGAAGTACGGCTGAGACCACTGCTGCAGCATCTACAGAAGCAGCAGCGGAATCCACAGAAGCAGCAACCGAGGCAGGAAGCGCAGCGGAAAGCACAGACTCTGCTGACGGCTTTAACATTGCGGTTTGTCTGGCATCCGAACCGCAGGCCATTGATCCGGCGTTAAACTCTGCAGTGGACGGCGCGATCATGATCAACCACATGTTTGAAGGTCTGGTAAAATGGGTGGATGACGGCGAAGGCAATGCGGTAACCGCACCTGGACAGGCTGAATCCTGGGAGAAGACTGCAAATGATGACGGAACTGTGACTTATACCTTTAAGATGCGTGACGGCATTAAGTGGTCGGACGGCAAGGATGTTACGGCAGGCGATTTTGAGTACAGCTGGAAGCGTCTGGCAAATCCGGATACCGCGGCAGACTACTGCTACATGATTGACATGGTGCAGGGCTACGCAGCAGTTGCAGATGGAAGTGCAGATCCGGATACCCTGGCAATCAAGGCTGTGGATGACAAGACTCTGGAAGTTACCCTGTCCTATGACTGCCCGTATTTCGAGGAGATCATGGCATTCCCGGCTACCTTCCCGGTTCGTCAGGATATGGTAGACGGCAATGACGAGTGGACCTATGATGTTAATACCTACATCGGCAATGGCCCGTATAAGATGAAAGAATGGTCCCACAACGCTTATATCTTAGCAGAGAAGAATGAGAACTATTATAATTATGATGAGCTTGGCCCGGATACCATCAAGTTCACTCTGCTGGATGATGAGAACGCTATGCTGGCTGCATACAAGAGCGGTGAGTTAGACTTCATCGAGAATTTCCCGATGGATGAGCTTCCGAACTACCTGGCATCCGGTGAACTGACGGTAGAAGATTATATCGGTACCTACTATGTATGCTTTAATACCGAGGACGAGGTATTCTCCGATCCGAAGATCCGCAAGGCCTTCTCTCTGGCGATCGACCGTAACTACATTGTAGAGAATGTGTCTCAGGCAGGCGAGGTTCCGGCAAACGGATTTGTACCGGCTGGTGTCAATGATGCAGAAGGCCCGGGCGGCGATGACTTCCGTACCGTTGGCGGCGGCTTCTACAGTGTTGCAGAGGAAGATTACGAGAAGAACTGTGAGGAAGCACGTGCTCTGCTTGCAGAGGCTGGCTATCCGAACGGCGAAGGCTTCCCGACCGTTGAGTATTTATACAACACCGCTGACAACCACAAGAAGATCGGCGAAGCGCTGCAGAATATGTGGCAGGAGGTTCTTGGTGTAACGGTTACTCTGAACAACCAGGACTGGAACGTATTCCTGGAGAATAGAAAGCAGGGCAACTACCAGATCGCACGTAACGGCTGGATTGCGGACTACAATGATCCTTGCTCCTTCCTGGATATGTGGTATACCGGCGGCGGAAACAACGACGCGCAGTACTCCAACCCGGATTATGATGCACAGATCGATGCTGCAAAGGCAACTTCCGTTCAGGAAGAACGTATGGAGGCCTTCCATACTGCAGAAGATATCCTGATCGGACAGGACAGCGTACTGGCACCTATCTATTTCTATACGCAGCCATATATGATTGCGGATGATATTGACGGCATGTACTATACGCCTCTTGGATATTTCTTCTTTGGATATACTTCCCGGAAGTAATATCTGGTTTCAGGAAAAATGCAGGAATGCGCCCGGCAGACAGAAATGCCTGCCGGGTGTATTTTTTTGTTGCAGGATAAAGACGGATATTGTACAATGATGTGAGGTCCAAAACAGACGGAGGTACAGAGGAAGGCAGGGGAAAAGCACAGATGGAACGAAGAGTATGGGCTGCAGTTTTGGCTGCGGTGATGATCTGCTGCGGCTGCAGCGGGCGGGCGCCGGAGAGAGAGACCGGTGCTTTGACTGAAAATTTCGCTGGGGCTGCAGGAGAGGAAAACGACCCTTCGCAGGTGCAGGCAGAATCGGAAAACGCTGCAGAGACGGCAGCAGAGGCGGATACGGAGCTGACGGTATGGCTGGGGAATGATTTTCTGACACTGGATCCGGCAAATGCAATTTATAATTCAGAAAAGACCATGCTGAGCCATTTATATGAGACGCTGTTTGTTTTGGATGAGGAGAACCGGCTGACACCGGGACAGGCGGAATCCTATGAGGTATCCGCAGACGGAAAAACCTATACCTTTCATCTGAGAAAGGGACTGAAGTGGTCGGATGGATCGGAGCTTACAGCTTCCGATTATGTCTATGCCTGGAAACGGCTGGCTAATGCTTCGACAGCCTCCCCCTACGCCTATGATCTGCTTCATATGGTAGAAGGCTATGAAAAGGCAGCTGACGGGGATGCGGGGGAACTGGCGGTATCGGCCAGGGATGAGCGCACGCTGGAGGTCCGGCTGTCGGAGCCGTATTTCGGGTTTGCCCAGAGCTGCACGGCGCCTGCTCTCAGCCCGCTGAAGCAAGATGCGGTAGAACAAGCAGGAAGATGGGATCGAAATCCGGATTTGTTTGTGGGAAATGGGCCGATGAAGGTGGCGGAATATACTGGCGGATCTCATATTACGCTTGTGAAAAATGAGCATTATCGGAACGCCCGGGCGGTTTCGCTGAAATCGGTTACGTTTTTGCTGAAGGCAAATCGGTCGGAGCTTCTTTCTGATTATCAGAACGATGAGGTGGCGCTGATGAAGGCAGGGCCGGAGCAGAAGGAAGAAGCAGGTTTCTGTCAGGTTCCTCTTTCTGGTATCAGCTATATACTTTTTAATCTGGAACAGGAAGCGCTTCAGGATGTACGGGTGAGAAATGCACTGTCCATGGCGGTGGACCGGGAATATGTAACGGAAACTGTTATGGAAGGAACGGCGGTTCCGGCCTATTCTCTGATTGCTCCGGGACTGCCGGATGGCGAAGAGACGGAGGATTACCGGGAGATCTGGAGCCGGGAGTTTGCACAGGACTGGACCGGGGACTCTTATGAGGACAATCTGGCGGAGGCCGGAGCGCTTCTGGCGGAGGCCGGCTATCCGGAAGGAAAAGGCCTTCCGGAAATAGAATTTCTAACCTGCAGCGGAAATTACAATCTGGCTTTCGGGGAGTATCTGAAGCAGGCATGGAAGCAGCTGGGTGTTCAGACCTGTATCCGGGAGGTTTCCTGGAACTATTTTGCGCCTTACCGCCATGCGGGCGATTTTATGGCAGCCAGAGGAAGCTGGGTTCTTGACGGAAATGATCCGATGCCCATTTTGATGCAGTTTGAAGGGAATCATTACCGGAATGACAGCCGCTACAGCAGTCCGGAGACAAACCGGCTTCTTTCAGAGGCCAGGCGGGCGGCAGACCGTTCGGATTATTATCAGAAAATGCACCAGGCAGAACAGCAGATTTTGGCAGACTGCCCGGTCATTCCGATTGCGTTTTATCAGGAAAGCTGGCTCTGTTCACCGGCTGTGGAAGGCATCTGGCATTCGCCGGAGGGGGTATGGCATCTTCAGAATGCCTGCAGCAGTGAGCGCGGAGAATGAGCCAGAACCGGAGGACGGCGTTTTCTGTTTTTTCGAAATTAAGGACTTTTTTCCACTGTGGTTTTATGATATAATATCGAAAGATATCAAACTTTATCTAATCAGGAGATTGATACTATGGAAATGAAACGAGTTTTACTGAAATTAAGCGGAGAGGCCCTGGCTGGCCCGAAAAAGACCGGATTTGACGAAGACACGGTGAAGGAGGTAGCCAGACAGGTCAAGATTTCGGTGGATGCCGGCGTGCAGGTAGGCATTGTCATCGGCGGAGGAAATTTCTGGAGAGGAAGAACCAGCGAGGCGATTGACCGGACGAAAGCCGACCAGATCGGTATGCTTGCCACTGTAATGAATTGTATTTATGTGTCCGAGATTTTCCGGAATGCAGGTATGAAGACGGAGATTTTCACGCCATTTGCCTGCGGTGCCATGACAAAGCTGTTTTCTAAGGATGCTGCAAATCAGTGCTTTGAGCAGGGCGTGGTGGTATTCTTTGCTGGCGGCACCGGTCATCCGTATTTTTCGACGGATACCGGAATTGCACTTCGGGCGATCGAGATGGAGGCAGACTGCATTCTCCTGGCAAAGGCGATCGACGGTGTGTATGACAGTGATCCGAAGTTCAATCCGGATGCAAAGAAGTACGACCAGATTTCCATTCAGGAAGTCATTGATAAGCAGCTGGCTGTAGTTGATCTGACCGCTTCCATCATGTGCATGGAGCATAAGATGCCGATGGCCGTGTTCAGTTTGAATGAGAAGGACGGCATTGCAAACGCGATGCAGGGGAAAATAAACGGTACGATTGTGACCGCATAACAGGAGGATATCATGGCAGACATTAAGGTTTACGAAGAAAAAATGAACAAAACTCTGGATAATCTGACAGGAGAATACGGCACGATCCGTGCAGGCCGTGCGAACCCGCATGTACTGGATAAGCTGAAGGTAGATTATTACGGAAGCCCGACCCCGATTCAGCAGGTGGGCAATATCTCTGTTCCGGAAGCACGCATGATCGTGATCCAGCCGTGGGAGAAGAGTCTGTTAAAGCCGATCGAGAAGGCGATTCTGACTTCCGATCTGGGAATCAATCCGACCAATGACGGCAGCGTAATCCGTCTGGTATTCCCGGAGCTGACGGAGGACCGCCGTAAGGAGCTGGCAAAGGACGTAAAGAAAAAAGGCGAGAATGCGAAGGTTGCAATCCGCAATATCCGCCGTGATGCAAATGATACTTTTAAGAAGGCAGAGAAGGCAGGCGAGATTTCAGAGGACGAGCTGGATGAGATGACAGAGAAGGTCCAGAAGCTGACCGACAAGATGATTGAGAAGGTTGATAAGGCAATCGAGGCAAAGACCAAGGAAATCATGACGGTGTAGCGCAGAGAACAGGCAGTCAGGAGGGGCAGGTGTGAAATCCTGCCCTGATTTTTGCAAAAGGCAGGAAAATGGGAGAGAAAATGGCTGATTTGACAAATATGACAATTCCGCGCCATGTGGCGCTTATTTTAGATGGAAACGGACGATGGGCCAAAAAGCGGGGACTGCCCCGGACAATGGGACACAAGGAAGGCTGCAAAACTGTGGAAAAGACGGTGGAGATCGCGGCCAGAATGGGCATTGAATATCTGACGGTTTACGGTTTTTCTACAGAAAACTGGAAGCGTTCTGCAGAAGAAGTAGGTGCGCTGATGCAGCTGTTCCGGTATTATATGGTTCGTCTGTTAAAGATTGCTTCTCAGAATAATGTGCGTGTCCGGATGATCGGAGACCGGAGACGATTTGACCAGGACATTATTGACGGCATTAACCGCCTGGAGGAGGAAACGAAGGAAAATACCGGTCTGACTTTTGTAATTGCCGTAAATTACGGAGGAAGAGATGAGATCCGCAGAGCGGCGGCCAGACTGGCGGCAGACTGCCGGGAAGGAAGGGTCGATGCCGATGCGGTGACGGAGGAGCTGTTTGCCTCCTATCTGGATACAGCCGGCATGCCGGATCCGGATCTTTTGATTCGCACCAGTGGAGAAATCCGGCTGTCCAATTATCTGCTGTGGCAGCTGGCCTATACGGAGATCTATGTGACGGACTGTTTATGGCCGGATTTTAATCAGGAGGAATTGGAAAAGGCGATTGTGCAGTATAATAGCAGAGAACGGCGTTTTGGCGGAGTGAAGGCATAAAAAGCAGACCATCGGTACATAAGAAGAAAAAGGAGGAGCGAGGATGTTTACAACCAGACTCATCAGCGGAATCGTAATGGTGATATTGGCTTTGCTGATCGTGGGAAAAGGAGGGGCGCTGCTGTTTCTGGCCTCTGCAGTAATTTCCTGCATCGGTTTATTCGAGCTGTATCGGGTGACCAGGATGCAGGATAAGCTTCTTGGGGCGGTCGGCTATGCGGCGGCCATGGCCTACTACGGACTTTTGTGGTATGAACAGGGACAATTTATCACGCTGGTGGCGATTGCGGCGCTGATGCTGTTTATGACGATCTATGTGGTGACGTTCCCGAAATACGGGACGGAGCAGGTGACGGTTGCCTTTTTTGGGATTTTTTATGTGGCAGTGATGTTTTCCTATCTGTATCAGGTGCGTGTGATGGCAGACGGAAAATATCTGGTCTGGCTGATCTTTTTAAGCTCCTGGGGATGTGATACCTGTGCGTACTGCGTGGGAGTTCTGTTTGGAAAGCATAAGCTTGCGCCGGTTCTGAGTCCGAAAAAGTCCATCGAGGGTGCTGTGGGCGGCGTGGCCGGTGCTGCTCTGCTGGGACTTCTCTACGGAAGTATTTTCGGAGGAAATATGTCGGAGATGGCCAATCCGCAGGTGGCCTGTACGGTGGCTTGTGGGATTGCGTCCATAATCTCCCAGATCGGGGATCTGGCAGCTTCCGCGATCAAGCGGAATCACGGAGTCAAGGATTACGGACATCTGATTCCGGGACACGGCGGAGTGCTGGACCGGTTTGACAGTATGCTGTTCACGGCGCCGGCGATTTATTTTGCAGTGACCTTTCTCAAATGACGAGATGGTCAAAAAAGCTAGGAGAATTTACAGAGATGAAAAAAATATCGATTTTAGGTTCCACCGGATCCATCGGAACGCAGACGCTGGAGGTGGTCCGGAATAACGGAGATATTCAGGTGACGGCACTGGCAGCCGGACAAAACATTGATATGCTGGAAAAGCAGCTCCGGGAATTTCATCCAAAGATAGTCTGCGTCTGGGATGAGGATAAAGCCAGGGAGCTTCGGACGAGAACGGCGGATGTTTCGGTTAAGATCGTGTCCGGAATGGACGGCCTGATTGAGGCAGCCGTGGAGCCGGATGCGGAGATCGTGGTGACGGCTGTGGTGGGAATGATCGGAATCCGACCTACCATTGCGGCGATGGAGGCCGGGAAGGACATTGCGCTGGCAAATAAGGAAACGCTGGTGACGGCCGGTCACATTATCATGAAGCTGGCAAAGGAAAAGCATGTGAAGATCCTTCCGGTGGATTCGGAGCACAGCGCTATTTTCCAGTGCCAGAACGGGGAACGGGAATACGGAAATCGGATTCATAAGATTCTTCTGACGGCATCCGGCGGTCCGTTCCGCGGCTGGACCAGAGAGCAGATGGCAAAGGTTCAGGTGGAGGATGCCTTAAAACATCCCAACTGGGCAATGGGGCAGAAGATCACCATCGATTCCTCCACCATGGTAAATAAAGGTCTGGAGGTCATGGAAGCCAAGTGGCTGTTCGGTGTGGAAATGGAGAATGTCCAGGTAGTGGTCCAGCCTCAGAGTATCATTCATTCCATGGTGGAATTTGAGGATGGCGCGGTGATTGCCCAGCTGGGAACTCCGGATATGAAGCTGCCGATTCAGTACGCCTTGTATTATCCGCAGCGCCGGTACCTGCCGGGAGATCGTCTGGATTTCTGGCAGATACCGAATATCCGGTTTGAAAAGCCGGATATGGAAAATTTCCGCGGGCTGAGTCTGGCCTATGAGGCCGGAAAGGCCGGGGGAACCATGCCGACGGTCTTTAATGCAGCAAATGAGCGGGCAGTCAGCAAGTTCCTGCACCGCGAAATTTCTTATCTGACCATTGCAGATATTATAGAAGGCGCTATGAGGGCGCACTGTCGGAAGGAGAATCCGACGGTGGAGGAGATCCTGGAAGCAGAACAGGAGACTTATGAATGGATAGAAAGCAGGTGGTAAGTTGCTGAGTATTCTGGCAGCCATACTTTTATTTGGATTTATTGTAATGTTTCATGAACTTGGTCATTTTCTCCTGGCCAAGCTGAACGGAGTCGGCGTCTTGGAATTTTCCATTGGCATGGGTCCCAGGCTGGCATCTGTGCAGTGGAGAGGGACCCGATATTCACTGAAGCTGTTTCCCTTTGGAGGCTCTTGCATGATGGCGGATGAGGATACGGACAGCGGGAAGCCGGACGGATTTTTGAGCAAGCCCGTCTGGGCCCGGATTCTGGTCATTGCAGCTGGTCCGGTCTTTAATTTTATTCTGGCGTTTCTGTTCGGCGTGATTATCGTGGGTTATCAGGGATATGACCTTCCGATTATTTCTAATGTCATGGAGGGCTATCCGGCAGCAGAGGCCGGTCTGAAGGCAGGGGACCGGATTTTTTCCATCAACGGACAGAAAATGATGGGATATCGGGACTTAAGCCTGTTTCTGCAGCTTCATCCGGAAGAAACGCTGCGTATTCAATGCGGACGTCTGGTTTCGGAGGGAGCGGAGCCGTCTCAGGAAGCAGACAGATTGGAAGGATGGTACGAAAAGGGTGCTTCCTACGAAACCTTTGCTGTAACGTTGTCCACGATATACAATGAGGAAACCGGAACCTATATGATGGGCATTGAACATATGCCTGATTACCATGAAGCGAAAAGTTTTCTGCACCTGGTTCAGCTGGGATGGCATGAGGTGGTTTTCCAGGGAAGGTCCGCTGTGGAGAGCTTCCGGCTGCTGTTCCGGGGCTATCTGGGAACGGAGGATCTGGGAGGTCCGGTCCGGATCGTAGCGGACATGGGCGAGGTGGTTGATCAGGTTCGGCCGGCCGGCTGGCTCAGTGTTCTCCTGACACTGATCAATATCGGAGTGGTTTTAAGCGCTTCTCTGGGAGCGATGAATCTGCTGCCGATTCCGGCGCTGGATGGAGGAAGGCTGGTCTTCCTTCTGATCGAAGCGGTACGTGGAAAGGCAGTCAATCAGGAAATGGAAAATATGGTTCATCTGGCCGGCATGATGCTTCTGATGGGCCTGATGCTGTTTATTATGTTCAACGATATTCGGAATCTGATGTTCCGATAAAGAACATAGAAGAAATAGGGAGGAAACCATGGGAAGGGATCATACAAGAAAGGTATGGATTGGAAATCGTGTGATCGGCGGCGGAAGCCCGATTGCCATCCAGTCCATGTGCAATACCAGGACCGAGGATGTTGCCGCTACTGTGGCACAGATTCACCGTCTGGAGGACGCCGGGTGTGAGATCATCCGTGTGACGGTGCCGACGATCGAGGCAGCCAGAGCGGTGAAGGAAATCAAAAAGGAAATCTCGATTCCGCTGGTGGCAGACATTCATTTTGATTATCGGATGGCGATCGCCGCCATTGAGAACGGAGCGGACAAAATCCGGATCAATCCAGGCAATATCGGTTCTTCGGAGCGGGTCAAAGCAGTGGTGGATGCGGCAAAAGAGCGCCGGATTCCGATCCGCATTGGCGTTAACAGCGGTTCGCTGGAAAAGGAACTGATTGAAAAATACGGCGGCGTGACAGCTGAGGGAATCGTGGAGAGTGCACTGGATAAAGTGAAGCTGATTGAGGATATGGGCTATGATAATCTGGTCATCAGTATCAAATCCTCCAACGTCATGATGTGTGTGAAAGCGCATGAGCGGATTGCGAAGCAGACGGATTATCCGCTGCATGTGGGCATTACAGAAGCCGGAACGCTGTATTCCGGCAATATCAAGTCTTCAGTAGGTCTGGGCATTATTCTAAATCAGGGAATCGGTGATACGATCCGTGTGTCTTTGACCGGAGATCCGGTGGAAGAGGTCAAGACTGCGAAGCTGATTCTGCGGACACTGGGGCTTCGGGAAGGCGGAATTGAAGTGGTTTCCTGTCCGACCTGCGGACGGACCAGAATCGATCTGATCGGTCTGGCCAATCAGGTGGAAACCATGGTAACAGAATTTGACTACCTGAAGGGTGTAAAGGTGGCGGTCATGGGCTGTGTGGTCAATGGACCGGGCGAAGCCAGAGAGGCGGATGTGGGAATTGCGGGAGGCATTGGAGAAGGACTTCTGATCCGGAAAGGTGAGGTTATCCGCAAGGTACCGGAGGAGGAGCTTCTTCCTGCGCTGCGCGCAGAGCTGGTCCGTATTGCAGAGGAGAGACAAAAGTAATATGGCCAAGGGATTTTTAGAAGTATTTCCCGGACTGAATATTGCAGCGGAGTTAAAAGAGCTTTTAAAACTGGTAGAGGTTACCAAGGTAACGTCTTCCAGGGATAGAAGCTCTGTTCGCGTTTATATTGAAAGTCCGAGGCTGATACACAAACAGGTGATTTATGATCTGGAGCGCGGAATCAAGGATCAGCTTTTTCCGGATAAACAGCTGACGATCCGATTTCAGGAAAAATACCGTCTTTCCAGCCAGTATACGCCGGAGAAGCTTTTGGAGGTTTACAAGGACAGCATTGCGCTGGAGCTGAAGCATTACAGTATCATTGAATATACCATGTTTAAAAAGAGCGCCTTTTCTTTTCCGGAGCCGGACCGGATGCAGATGACGATTGAGGATACCATGGTTTCCAAAGAAAAGGCCGGGGAGCTGAAGCGGATTCTGGAGAAAATCTTTCAGGAGCGCTGCGGACTTTCGGCAGTGGTGGAATTTGATTATGTTCCGGCCAAAGAGAGCAAGATCCGAAAGCAGGCGGAAGAGGCGGAGGCCGCAGCCGCGGCTGCCTATGCGGCATCACGACAGGCTGTGATTGCCGGGCAGGAGTCAGAACCGCCCTGGGAGGAAAAGAAAACGGCCGCTTTGTCACCTTCTTTCGAGAAAAAGAAAAGCAGTGGTTCCTCCGGCACCGGGGCCGGAAGTCAGCCGCAGGCAGGAGGAAAACACGCCTTTGGTTCGGAAAACAACAAATCCGGCGGCTTTAAAAAGAAATTTGCTTATTCCAGAAAATCCGATAATCCGGATGTGCTGTTCGGCCGGGATTTTGAGGATGCGTTTACCCAGATTGATACCATTGAGGGAGAGATCGGCGAGGTCACCATCCGCGGAAAGATCCTGGCAGTGGACAAGCGGGAACTGCGGGGCGGCGAGCGGACGATTGTAATCTTTGATGTTTCGGATTTTACCGATACGATTACGGTCAAACTTTTTGCCCGCCAGGAAATGATGGAGGACGTGGACAAGGCAGTGGTAAAGGGCAGTTTTATCAAGATCCGGGGTGTTACCACCATCGACAAGTTTGATCATGAGCTGACGCTGGGCTCCATTGTCGGAATCAAAAAGTGTGAGGATTTTACCAGCAAGCGGATGGACAGCAGTCTGGAAAAGCGGGTGGAGCTGCACTGCCACACGAAAATGAGTGATATGGACGGGGTTTCTGAGGTGAAGGACATCATCAAGCGGGCCAAACAGTGGGGAATGCCGGCCATTGCTGTTACGGACCACGGCTGCGTGCAGGCGTTTACCGATGCCAACCACGCTCTGGACAAGGGAGATACCTTCAAGATCATCTATGGGGTAGAGGGGTATCTGGTGGATGATTTAAAGCAGCTGGTGGAGAATTCACACAATCAGAGCTTTTCCGACACCTATGTGGTGTTCGATATTGAGACGACCGGATTTTCGCCGGAGAAGAACCGGATCATTGAGATCGGAGCGGTCCGGGTGAAGGACGGCGTGATTACCGACCGATTCAGTACCTTCGTGAATCCGGATGAGCCGATTCCCTTTGATATTGAACAGCTGACGGGAATCAATGACAGCATGGTGCTGGATTATCCGCAGATTGATGTGATCCTGCCGCAGTTTTTGGAATTCTGCCAGGATGCGGTGATCGTGGCTCATAATGCCGCCTTTGATGTGGGATTTATCTCGCATAATGCAGGACTTCTGGGACTGGAATTTCATCCGACTGTGCTGGATACGGTAGCGCTGGCCAGAGTGCTTTTGCCGAATCTGAATCGCTACAAGCTGGATACAGTGGCAAAGGCAGTGGGCGTTTCTCTGGAAAATCATCACCGGGCGGTGGACGATGCCGGCGCAACCGCGGAAATTTTCGTGGAATTTGTCAAGATGCTGCGGGAACGGGATATTGAGACGCTGGACCAGCTGAATTCCTTAAGCGAGATGTCGGCTGAAATGATCCGCAAGCTGCCTACCTACCATGTGATCATTCTGGCAAAGAATGATGTGGGCCGGATCAATCTGTATCGGCTGGTGTCCTATTCCCATCTGGACTACTTTGCAAGGCGGCCCAGAATTCCGAAGAGCCTTCTGCAGAAATACCGGGAAGGACTGATCATCGGCTCAGCCTGTGAGGCCGGCGAGCTGTACCAGGCCATTCTGCGGGGGGCTCCGGATGCGGATCTTGCAAGACTGGTGAATTTCTATGATTATCTGGAAATTCAGCCCCTGGGGAACAACGCCTTTATGCTGCGGGATGAGAAGAGTACAGTCAAGAGCGAGCAGGATCTGATTGACATCAATAAGCGGATCATTCAGCTGGGTGAACAATTCGGAAAGCTGGTCTGCGCTACCTGTGATGTGCATTTTCTGGACCCGCAGGATGAAATTTACCGGAGAATCATTGAGGCCGGACAAGGTTTTAAAGACTGCGACCAGCAGGCACCGCTGTACTTGCGGACAACGGAGGAAATGCTGGAGGAGTTCTCCTATCTGGAACCCAACAAGGCGGAGGAGGTTGTCATCACCAACACCCGGAAGATTGCGGATATGTGCGAGCGGATCTCTCCGGTGCGTCCGGACAAATGTCCGCCGGTCATTGAAAATTCGGATGAAACGCTGCGAAAGATTTGTTATGATCGGGCTCATGCTATTTATGGCGAGACACTGCCGAAAATCGTTACGGATCGTCTGGAGCGGGAGCTGCATTCTATTATCAGCAACGGATTTGCCGTGATGTATATCATTGCCCAGAAGCTGGTGTGGAAGTCCAATGAGGACGGCTATCTGGTAGGCTCCCGTGGCTCGGTAGGGTCCTCCTTCGTGGCGACCATGGCCGGAATCACGGAGGTAAACCCACTGAGTCCGCACTATATCTGTCCGAACTGCCATTATTATGATTTTGACTCGGAGGATGTAAAAAAGTTTGCCGGAATGGCAGGCTGCGATATGCCGGACAAGATCTGCCCGGTCTGCGGAAAGCCGCTGAAAAAGGAAGGCTTTGATATTCCTTTTGAGACCTTCCTGGGATTTAAAGGTGACAAGGAGCCGGATATCGACCTGAATTTCTCCGGCGAGTACCAGAGTAAAGCCCACGATTACACGGAGGTTATTTTCGGAAAAGGACAGACCTTCCGTGCGGGGACCGTCGGTACGCTGGCGGATAAGACGGCTTACGGATATATTAAAAAATATTTTGAAGAGCGTGGTCAGCAGAAACGCAACTGCGAGATCAACCGGCTGGTTCAGGGCTGTGTGGGTGTTAAGCGGACCACAGGCCAGCATCCGGGAGGCATTATTGTACTTCCGCTGGGTGAGGAGATCTTTTCCTTTACGCCGGTTCAGCATCCGGCCAATGATATGACTACCTCCACGGTTACGACGCATTTTGATTATCACTCCATTGACCATAACCTGCTGAAGCTGGATATTCTCGGAC
>JBJELD010000020.1:0-21678 GCA_051878975.1 Candidatus Caccovicinus sp. | reverse complement strand
CAGAAGCAACTCATTTATGATATCACATCATTTTGAGTTTGTCAACAACTTTTTTCAAAAACTTTTTCGAGATTTTTAATCCCATTCTGTTTCCAACCGTTTTCGTTCTCAACAGCGTTTTATATTTTATCACAACTGTTTTGATTTGTCAAGCTTTTCTCTCAATTTCTTTTTTGTTTTTTCTTTCAAGAAAGTTTCGAATTTCGCTTTCTACGCGGTGGAACTTTAATATAACACCTTATAAGCGCAATGTCAAGAGATTTGTGTAATTTTTTTAAACAATTTTTTCCTGTTTGTCCCTGTTACAAGATATGGCGTTTTTTCTTGATTTCATCTATATTTTGTGGTCATGAAAAAAAGTGGAGAATCGCTCCTCCACTTTTATTTTCCTGCTTTTTCTTTAAATTATCTCAATTGTATATGCTATTTATATTTTTGCTAGTTTATCATCAAGGAATGAATCCATTGCTCCTTCAGCAGACAGACCAGAAATACTGTACCACGGAATACCAATTCAACCGTCATAGAAGCCCATCCCCCTGCTGTCTCCGGCTCCGACACTCTGACCGACAAGAGCTGTAGCTGCCGATGCCACTCCGTAAGCCGGGAGATCGCAGATGCTTTCCGTCTGTCCCATCTACAGCAGGTTCCATATTACACCCAGCAGAAATTTGGACAGCAGATTGTTATGGTATAAAAATGAGATCCAGGGCGTCGCCTCTATTTCATTCAACAGGTATTGTCCCCATCCGGTGCTGACAAACAGATTCAGCATCAGGCAGAATACCCAGAAATACAGGAATGCCAGCAAAAGTCCCAGCACCGCTCCCGCAATCTGATTCAGTCCGTACAGCACAGGAAGTCTGGCAATGACATCCAGGCAATGGGCCAGCACACGGATTCCAATAAATACAGCAAAAAACAGAACAATAAAAACCAGTGTATTCACAATCCGGTCCGCCAGGAAAGAGCCGACGTAATCGACAAATGCATCTACTCCCAAGATCCGGTAAATTTCTTCATTGTTATTTTCGATCAGAACCCTTTTTACTGGTTCCGGCAAAGAGGTCTTTTCAATCATAGCACGCTGCTGCGCCGGAAGAGCCGTGCCACCTTCTGCTAACTGATCCAGACCGGATGCCTGCAGCATCGACTCCTGCACCCACTGATGAATGCCCTCATTTTCTTTGATAAATGCCGTCGCCTGCGGCATAACTGCCCGAACCGCTACCAGCGAAAGAATCAGCGCCGCCATAGATACGGACAAACGCAAGAAGCCCCGGTAGTGCCCGTAAAGCATCATTCCAACCAGATATGACACCATCAGGACAGACAACCAGTGCTCCTGCAAAAATTCTGATATTTCCATCTTCGATACACACCTTCTATATCAGGTTCACAAAATGACGAATTGCCGCAGCAACTCCGTCTTCTTCATTGGACAGGGTAATATAGTCCGCCTGTTCCTTCACCATTTCCATGCCATTGGCCATCGCAACTCCGATGCCGGCAGCCTGAATCATGGTCACATCATTGCTTCCATCACCAAATGCCATGGTCTGTTCCTTCTGAAGCCCCAGATACTCCGCCAGTTTCAGCAGCCCCTGCCCTTTTGTGGCGGAAGCCGCATTAATCTCCAGGTTATATTCCAGCGAAGAAGTGACAATCAGATCTTGATACCGCCCAAGCATTTTCCAGAGCTCTGCGCGGAGCTTCGGATCCGCCGTGAATACATTGATCTTCTCAACCGGCTGTTTCCGGTCCCAGATCATCGCAAGTTCATCCGGCACCTCGTCTCTGGTATTAAGCACAAGCCGCTGCATAACGGCAGGAACACCATACTGCTCCAGATGATTCCGGAAACGTGCCTCCATCTTCCCTCTGCCGCCCATGTATGGATCAAACGCCACTGGATAGCGGGACAATGCAGACATCACCTCATATGCCAGCTCCCAGGGGATCAGCGCCTCCGAAATCACGGTGCCGTCTTCCAGATTTTCTACTCGAGCTCCATTTGTAAGGATACCGTACCGGACTCCCGGAATCTTCCGGATAAAATCCGGAATTCCCGCCGCCGGACGGCCGGTTGCCGGCACAATCTGGATCCCTTTTTGAATACAGCGTTCCAGAACGGCCCGGTTCCCGTCGGACAGCCTCTTCTCATCATCGAGAAGCGTGCCGTCCAGATCTAATGCAATTAATTGAATGTCCATATTATATAAAATGCTCTTCCTTTAAAATTAATAAGCCCTCTTTATCATATTTCGAAGAAAACAGTCCGGTAATGCGCTTGCCGAGAGACGGTTTCTCCGCACGGTCTGCTGCTTCCTCGATCAGATCCTCGGCAGCCGTCTTGGTAAGAGCAATTCCATCCTCTTCCATGATTTCAATGCGTTCATACAGCGCCAGCATACTCTTTCCTGTAATACTGCAATCAATCTGACTGGCGTAGTGGCAGCAGTACTGAGCAAACTCATCAATGTCCATGACCTTCTCCTGCTCCGCATCCGTTTTCTCCGGAACCGGCTTCTGCGGGGCCGCTTTTTGAGAAACGGTTTTCTGCAAAGCCTCATCCCGTAAAACCGCATCCTGACGAACAGATTTTTTCGGCATATGTTCGGATTCAGACACCTGAGCTGATTTCTTCAAAAATGCTTCTGCCTCTTCCTCCGATGTTACAGCCCGGAATTTACCGGCAAGAGACGGATTGGCCTTCTGAATTCCTTCAATCTGGCGGGGATTGTCAATCAGAACGATGATCATCTCGCTGCGGTCTTCTGCAAGCAGCTGATTCAGCTCCTCCAGCATCTCGTCCGTCAAATCACCAGCATTTTCCACGATCAGATCCTTGCCGGCCAGCTTTTCGGCACTTGCAAGAACTCCCCTCTGATTCAGCCTCTCACCGGTAATTTTTGCTACCGGATGCCGGCTGTCCAGAATCCGGTGTGCCGACTTCAACGCCGCTACCGCAATCTCCAGCCCTCGTTCCGGCGTTCTGGCCACCGCCATCATATGGTGGAAGCTGGCCTCCTTCACCGCTCCCGCTGCATCGGACGGATTCTCTTCTTCCGCCGCTCTTACCGCCTGAATATGGCGGATATCATCGAGAATTCTGGTCTTATCCGACACAGAATCTGTTTTTTTCAGATCCTTGACATTTTCCAGAATCCGAGTCTGTGTCCGAACCGGCTCTTCTGTCTGGGTTTCAATTGTAATCTTTGACATTTCCTCTGCCAGGCTGGCCTCGACCTCTGCCTCTTTTACGCTGGCAGCCAGTCTCTCCTCCGGAGACACGTCTGCCGCTGCTGTATCTGCAAAAGATGCCGAAATTCCGGATACCAGTTCCTCCGATGCATCCGCTGCTGAAAGTGCAGAAGCCGGAAGCGTTCCGCTGACCGCAGCCCGCAAAAACTCCGGATCGGGAGCCGGAACCGGAATTGCTTTCGGCTCATCCCTCCGCCGGATCACCACATTTTCATCCGGAATTCCCTGAACGGAAACAAAAGCAGAAGCCGGCTGTGTCGGCTCAGGCTCTGTCTCTCGCAGGGCAGCAGAAACTGCCGCTGCCGGCTGCGTTGACGGCTCTTCAAACTCCTCCTGAGAAGCTCCTGCCACATTACCGCTGTTCTGCTCTACCTGTCTTAATTTTTCCTCATATTTGTCCCGGTTCTCCACCAGATCCATCTGGTACTTTGTCAGCGGTGCATACTGAAGCTTCAGCTCCATTGCCCGGTCCACATATTGTCCCAGTCCAAACATCAGCATAATTTTATCACAGGTTTTGACACATTCCTCTGCCATTCCGGCCTGATGGTAAAGATCCGCCAGCTCATACAGCCACTTTTCATCCAGTTCCGTACTGGTATAGCTTTCCAGAGAATGAATCAGCTGCTCAACCGGCGCGTTCTTTGCCTTAAGAATCAGATAACGCAGAATATCCTGCCGGGAATCATCCCCGGCAAGTTCACAAAATTCACGATAATAGGACTCAGCCTCCTGAATATTGCCCTGCTTCAGTGCCAGCTGTGTCAGTTTGTACAGAAGGCGCTTCCCGATCGGGGCCCGTTCAAAAGCAATCAGGAGAATATCCTTCGCCTCCTGATATTCTTCATTTTTCTCATATACGGAAGCAATCATCGAAAGCAGGTTCGCATTGCGGACCCGTCTCCAGTCAATGGTGTCGGCGATTTTCATTGCAGTCTCAAAATCGCCCTTGTTCACCAGCTTTTTAATCTGCTCCACCTTAATATTAAACTCATATTTATCCATTCTTTTGCATCTCCTAAAGCTCTACCCTGCCCTCTAAGGCACGCAGGAGGGTAACCTCATCAATATATTCCAAATCGCCGCCTACCGGCACTCCGCTGGCAATCCGGCTCACTTTAATTCCTGTCGGCTTGATCAATTTGCTGATGTACATGGCCGTTGTCTCGCCCTCCAGACTGGAATTCGTTGCAATGATGACTTCCTTTACATCTGCCTGCAGCCGTTTCATCAGCTCCTTTAACTTAATATCATTGGGGCCGATTCCAAGCATAGGGGAGATTGCCCCGTGAAGAACATGGTAAACTCCTTCAAATTTACCTGTTTTTTCATATGCCGCAAGATCTCTGGTATTTTCCACAACCATGATAACGCTGTGGTCCCGATTCGGATTGCTGCAGATCGGGCAGATCTCCCGGTCTGTCAAAGTAAAGCATTCTTTGCAGTAACGCACATTGTTCTTCGCATCCAGAATAGCAGAAGACAGACGTTCCACCTGCTCCTGCGGCATATGAATAATGTGAAAAGCAAGGCGCTGAGCCGATTTGGTCCCCACGCCTGGAAGTTTTGATAACTCTTCAATCAATTTTGTAATTTGACTGCTGTAGTAATCCATCAGAACGGAAGCCCTCCGCCTAAGCCGCCGCCTAAACCGCCCAGGCCGCCGGTCAGCTTGGACATGGCCTGTGCGTTTGCTTCTTCCATCTGGCGGAACGCCTCATTGGTTGCCGCAACAATCAGGTCCTCCAGCATCTCGATATCGTCCGGATCCACGACCTCCTCCGAAAGCTTTACGGAAACAACTTCTTTCTTTCCGGATACCGTAACCGTAACAGCTCCGCCGCCGGCAGAAGCTGTATATTCCTTTGCTTCCAGCTCTTTGGTGGTCTCCTCCATCTGGCGCTGCATCCGCTGCGCCTGTTTCATCAGATTATTCATGTTTCCCGGAATGCCGCCTCCCGGAAATCCTCCTCGCTTTGCCATAAATTAATCCTCCTCAATCGAAATATCCATATGAATTTTTTCTTTCAGTTCTTCATCACTGACGTAAATCGTATTGGAACGCTCGCCGGTTTCCCGCTGCCGGGTTTTAAAATAAATCGATTTTCCGTATTTTTCCGCCACATACCGTTCCAGACTTCCGATCACGCTGGGCCGGTTTCCAATCGCATAATTGATCGGATCAGAAAACACAATACACAGACAGCTGTCCCCGCTGGGCTCCACCACCGTTCCCCGGAAGCTGGGCCGGATAGACATCCCCATCTGTTTCACAATATTTCCCCATTCATTTCGGATCAGATTCAGATCCTCCAGCTGGGCCGGCGGAATCGCCACCTGCTTTTGGGGTACCTGCGTATCTTCCATGGTCTGCTCGGCAAGCCCGACTGAACCGTATCCGGCTGCCTGTGAATTCGCCGGAATTCCAGCTTCAAAGCGGGCCTCCAGATCGTTCACTCGTTCTAATAAAGATTCTATATTAACTTCCATCTCCGGTTTTGTCAACTTGATCAGGGCAATTTCAATTAAAATCCGCTTCTGACTGCCGTATCGCAGCTGATTTGACAGATCTGACAGCACACGGATCTGCCGGATCAGCGTGCTGCTGTCCGTCCGCGCTGCGTCCTCCTTAAGCTGTTTTAAATTATCCTCTGACATATCAATCAGACCGGCCGCATCCTCTGCCGTCTGAAGCAGCAGAAGATTTCTCAGATACCAGATAAAATCATTGACAAACTGGCCAAGCTCTCTTCCCTGAATCACCATCTCCTCCAGGATGAGAATGCAGTCTCTCGTTCTTTTTTCGGCAATTGCACGAAACATTCCGGAAAAGGTAGACTGATCCACCGCTCCCAGAATGTCGAGAACATTTTCATACGTCAGCGTTTCACCAAAATGAAAGGCAATGCACTGATCAAGAAGACTCAGTGCATCACGAAATGCTCCGTCGGCTGCTTTTGCCAGATACAGAACCGCCTTATCTTCAATATCGATCTGCTCGGCTGCCGTTACCTCCCTCAGCCGGGCCGCAATCGTTTCTACAGGGATCCGCTTAAAATCATACCGCTGGCAGCGGGACAGAATGGTCACCGGAATCTTGTGGACTTCCGTAGTGGCCAGAATAAAGATCACATAGGACGGCGGCTCCTCCAGCGTTTTTAAAAGCGCATTAAACGCCCCGATCGAAAGCATATGGACCTCGTCAATAATATAAACCCGGTATTTTCCGTCCGTAGGCGGGTACTGCACCTGCTCCCGAATGTCCCGGATATTTTCCACACCATTGTTGGAAGCCGCATCAATCTCCACCACATTCATGGAAGCGCCCCCGGAAATAGCCCGGCAAACCGGACATTCTCCGCAGGGGCTTCCGTCAACCGGATGCTCGCAGTTTACCGATTTTGCAAAAATCTTGGCAATACTGGTTTTTCCGGTGCCTCTTGTTCCGCAGAACAGATATGCATGGCCGATCCTGCCCGACACAATCTGATTTTTTAACGTCTGTACGATATGGTCCTGCCCCTTTACATCATCAAAAGTCGCCGGACGCCATTTTCGGTACAATGCAGTGTATGACATGTTTCAACCCCTGAATTCTTGTTCTTTTTTTCTGTCTTTTTCTTGTCCGCCTTTTCTTTATTCATCGCCGAAGCTGATGCCGACCGCCTTCGCCTGACGGATGATTGCACTGTCCGGATCCACGTATTTCAATTTTCCGGCAATCTCTTCCAGCGGAATCTTGTCAATTTCTCCGTTTTTCACGCAGACCATGTAGCCATATTCCTGATTCCGGATCAGCTCTGCCGCTGCCGCACCAAGCTGAGTGGACAGAACACGGTCATACGGACACGGCTCGCCGCCTCTCTGAGTATGTCCCGGAACCGTCACACGAACCTCCTGTCCGGTCAGTTCCTGAAGCTTTGCACCGATTTCGTAGGAAGCAGACGGATAAACCATTCCGCTTTCTTTCTTTTTCTTCAGTTCCTTCTTGCTTAAGCTGGCATCTTCCTTTGAAATAGCGCCTTCTGCCACCGCCAGGATCGAGAATCGCTTTCCTTCCTTTGCACGCCTGTTGACTGCATCGCTGACCACACGGATATCATATGGAATTTCCGGAAGCAGAATAATGTCCGCGCCGCCTGCAATCCCTGCATACAGCGTTACCCAGCCGACCTTATGTCCCATAACCTCTACGATAAAAATACGGCCATGGGAGGATGCTGTCGTGTGAATGCAGTCGATCGCCTGCGTTGCAACATTCACCGCGCTGTGGAAACCAAAGGTCATCTCCGTTCCCCACAGATCATTGTCAATGGTTTTCGGAAGCGATACAATGTTCAGGCCCTCTTCACGGAGAAGATTTGCCGTCTTCTGGCTTCCATTTCCGCCAAGCACAACCAGACATTCCAGCTTCAGCTTGCGGTAGGTGTGTTTCATGGATTCCACTTTATCCAGCCCATTTTCATCCGGAACGCGCATCATCTTGAAAGGCTGTCTGGATGTACCCAGGATGGTTCCGCCCTTTGTCAGAATTCCAGAAAAATCAGAAGATTTCATAATTCGGTAATCCGCATACATCAAACCCTTATATCCATCCTCAAATCCTACAATTTCCACGTCATCAAACATATTGTACAATGACTTTGCCACACCCCGCATTGTTGCGTTCAGACACTGACAGTCTCCGCCGCTGGTTAACATTCCGATTCTTCTCATGAAACACGCCATCCTTTCTTATTCTTCTATTATATACTATTTATATAAATTCAGACTCCGCCAATCAGAAACCTTGTAATTTCATCCTTTTTCTGCGTCATTCTCAGCCGGCCCTGCATCCCTGCAAGACATTTGAACGACGCTACCCATTTTGTAATTATACCGCAAACAGAATTGAGGGGCAAGCAAAAAAATAGGAATGGTATCCCTACCATTCCTTAATTTAATCCACGCGTCCTGCTTTGAACTGCAGACACGGACGTTACTCGGGCAGTTAACTCGGTCCAGGCTGCCTCATGTCACACAGGTGGTTCTGCTTAGTGCTGCTGCATTCCTGCCCTGACACGGTTCGCAGAGTCCTGTTGCATGAGACCCAAACGTCAACGCCACTTACCAAAGGCAGCTCCGCCTCATACAAGCCCGGGGCAGGACATCACCCTTGCTGGAGCGGGTTGCAAGTACAGGGCACCGCTATCTCCCCGGCTGCGTGGAAGCTTTATGACATTTTCAGGCCACCCTTTTCAAGGTTAGCCTGTTCAGTATAACCTGACAGGCCCATTTTGTCAAGGCATCTTCCGGTTTTTCCCGATTTTTTCCGCTCTTCCTCCCGTGCACGCTCTGCCTTTTTCCTCTTTTCTGCCTCCCGCAGCTCCTTAAAAAAGGATTTCATCATCTCAGAACATTCTTCCCCCAGAACGCCGATTTCTACCTGACACTGATGGTTAAAGCCGTCCTGGTGCAAAAGATCCAGAACCGACCCGGCACAGCCGGCCTTCGGATTCATACATCCAATCACCACATCCGGAATCCTGGCCTGAACAATGGCTCCCGCACACATCGGGCACGGCTCCAGCGTAATAAAGATCCGGCACCCTTCCAAACGCCAGTCTCCCAGCTTCCGGCATGCTTTCTTGATTGCAAGGATTTCCGCGTGAGCCAGTGTAGTATGATCAATCATCCGCCGGTTATAGCCTCTGCCGATCACCGTTCCCTCATGAACGATCACACATCCGATCGGCACCTCACCCAGACTTTGAGCCTTTTTCGCCTGACGGATGGCTTCTTTCATGTATTTTTCTTCCTCACTCAGGAGACTGGTTCGTATCTTTGTCATATTTTTTCCCCGTTTCTTCTCTGTCTGCATGTTCTGTGGTATAGTATACACAAAAACACCTGCTTCCCGCAAGCAGAATACGAAGGAAGGAACTGATATTATCATGAAAATCTGCGGCTTTCAGAAAACTACTCTGTTAGACTATCCCGGCCATCTTGCTGCCGCCATTTTCACTGGGGGCTGCAATTTCCGCTGCCCCTTCTGCCAGAACAGCGAGCTTGTGAGCCCGCAGACAGAATCTCTGTTTTCACCAGAAGAGGTTCTGGCCGTTCTGAAGAAGCGTAAAAATATCCTGGAAGGCGTATGCATCACCGGCGGCGAACCTACTCTCCAGCCGGACCTGGAAGACTTTATCCGTGACATCCGCAGTCTGGGATTGTCCGTCAAGCTGGATACCAACGGCTTCCGTCCTCAAATTCTGCAGCGTCTCTGTGAAAAACAGCTTCTTGATTATGTGGCCATGGATATCAAGAGCAGTCCCGGCCGGTATCCGGAAGTCTCCGGCATCCAGAGTCTGGATATCCGGCCGGTTGAAGAAAGTGTCGCGTTTCTGAAGGCATGGAATAAGCCCTATGAATTCCGCACTACGGTAGTGCATGAACTTCATAAAGCTTCTGATTTTAAAGAAATCGGCCCCTGGATCGCAGGAGCCCCTGCCTATTATCTTCAGAATTTCATGCCCTCCGAATATGTTCCTGACCGCAGCTTCACCAGCTGCAGCAGGGAAGAACTGCGCTCTTATTTAAAACTGGTTGAACCATATGTAGGAACGGCGGCTCTGCGCGGAATCGATTAAGCCGGCCGATCGCCGGATCCTCCCGGTATCCGGGCCGCAGCAGCAGTTGCCCTGTCATCCAGACGGATGTCTGTATACCAGTATCCGAACCGCCCATCCTGTGCCGGCTGATTTTTGGACAGAACAAAATGCGGGAATCCAAACATAGATGCCATGTATTTTTCATTGCTGTAATAATGGCCAGGGACACCAAGCAGATAACGCGGTCCTTTTCCCGGATTTTCCAGTCTTGCCAGAATCAGATAGCGGTAGTTATAATAGCCGTGAAGCAGAAAACTGTTGTTCCCGTAAATCCAGACCTCTCTTGGAAGCAGTCCGATATCCTGCGGCTTAATGACTAACACCTGACAGCCGTGCTCACTGTCAAAAGCCTGGATTTTCGGATAAGTTTTCTCCATAAACTCCCAGACCGGAACCTGTGTCTGAGCCGCCTCCTCCGCATCCAGCTTTGCCAAAGCCTCCGGGTCCCCGATGATCAGCGGCGGTTCCTTATAATGATGAATTACCGGCTGTGGCTCAGATGCTGCAGCAGGCCTGGGTTCCGGCTCAGATTCCGCTGCCGCCGTCACAAGTTCAGGCTCAGATTCCGCTGCCGCAGATTCCGGCTTTCGTTCCGTTTTCTCTGCAGCCCCCGGTTTCGGCACAGACAACGGTATATCCGGCTGACCGGTTTCCTTTTCCAGCTGCCCCATTTCAAAATCCGAACCGGAAATCTTCTTTTCTTCCCGGTCCGGCACCACCGGGCTTAAACCATGCTTCTCTACCTCCTGTTCCAGAACATTCTCCGAAGTCACATGTTCCAGCGTGACCTGGGCCGCCTGAGCAACGGCATCCTCCCAGATTGTGGTGTATGCCCGCCATGCCTCTCCTTTTTCATGAATGGTCAGACCGTAGCACTGGTCCATAGATTCGCCGGAGGATTCTACATCCGCCACCTGCACCATGGCCCGGAACTCCCCGCCGCCGTTTCTCAAAAACATATTTCCCAGAAAAATCTCCTGACGCCCGGTCAGAAGATACACTCCCATATCCCCGCCGCCTGTGTACAAATTCTTTGCGTTTACATTCAGCTTACACATACCGTTTCTTGCTTCTAATTTTACAAATCCCACATTCTTTCCTTTCATGCTGCCTTCATATTCATAAATGTAGGAAATCAATCTTCGAAATTCTGCCATAATACCCCCTGTTCTGCTGTGCGAAACAGCGTTTGGATGTTACTGCCTGTCTCCTCCGCTTTAATTTTATGCAAATAGGCATTGAAAATATTACTCGAAAATGTTATCCTATAAAAAAAGAACGTTTTAAAAATTTTTTTCATTTTCAGGAGGGTATTCAACCATGAGAATTTACAAAGCAAAAGACTACAAAGACATGAGCCGCAAAGCCGCCAACATCATTTCTGCGCAGGTAATCATGAAGCCGAACTGCGTTCTTGGTCTGGCAACCGGCTCCACTCCGATCGGAACCTACCAGCAGCTGATCGAATGGTACCGCAAGGGCGATCTGGACTTTTCTGAGGTCCGCACCGCAAATCTGGATGAGTACAGAGGTCTCACCAAAGATAACGAGCAGAGCTACTACTACTTCATGTACAATCATTTCTTTAAGGATATCAACATTGACATGGCCAATACCAATATTCCGGACGGCATGAACCCGGACAGCGATGCAGAATCCGCACGCTACGATCAGGTTATCCGCAGCCTGGGCGGCGTAGATTTACAGCTTTTAGGTCTTGGACATAACGGGCATATCGGCTTTAACGAGCCGGAAGAAGCCTTCGAAAAGGGAACCCACTGCGTTGATCTGCAGCCAAGCACCATCGAAGCAAACAAGCGTTTCTTTGCTTCCATCGACGAGGTTCCGAAGCAGGCTTACACCATGGGCATCAAGACCATCATGCAGGCCCGTAAGATTCTGTTAATTGTAAGCGGCGAAGATAAGGCCCAGATCCTTTACGATGCATTAAACGGCCCGGTTACTCCACATGTTCCGGCATCCATTCTTCAGATGCACAATGATGTCACCCTCGTTGCAGACGAAGCAGCACTGTCTAAATTTAATCTGTAGGAATTTGTCTTTCCTCTGAGCAGAGAACAAAAAAGAGTCCGAACAATCAGGATCGGACTCTTTTTTTTACAATTTACTGAAATAATCTGCCAGCGCCGCAAACTGTGCCAGCGTCAGCGCTTCTCCTCTCACCGAAGGAGACACGCCCAGACTCTCGATCGCCGCAGCAATCTGCTCCTTTGTGTATGGAATTTCCGGAGAGTTGTTCAGCCCGTTCTGCAGCGTCTTTCTCCGCTGATTGAAGGATGCACGGATCAGACGGAACATCAGCTTTTCATCTGCCGTTTCCACCGGCGGCTTTTCATGCCGGGTCAGACGAATCACGGCAGAGCCTACATTCGGACGCGGAATAAAGCAGTTGGGCGGAACATTGGCCACAATATACGGCTCCGCATAATACTGAACAGCCAGCGACAGAGCACCGTAATCCTTGGAGCCCGGTCCCACCTGCATCCGGTCCGCTACCTCCTTCTGCACCATAACCGTAATGTTGTCGATGGGCACATGGTTTTCAAACAGTCCCATGATGATCGGCGTCGTGATATAATACGGCAGATTGGCCACCACCTTAATCGGCCGGCCGCCGTTATATTCCTCTGCCAGCTTTCCAATATCCACTTTCAGGATATCTTCATTGATCACCATCACATTCTCATAATCAGCCAGCGTCTCTTTCAGAATCGGAATCAGATTCGTATCGATCTCCACGGCAATGACCTGTCTGGCCGATTCTGCCAGATACTGTGTCATGGTACCGATACCCGGTCCGATCTCCAGCACCAGATCCTCCTTCGTCACACCGGCGGCACGGATAATCTTTTCCAGCACATGCTCGTCAATCAGGAAATTCTGACCGAACTTTTTCTGAAACGCAAACTGGTATTTCTGGATAATTTCAATCGTATGCTTTGGATTTCCAAGATCTGCCATATCCCATCCTCCCTTACAGCCGTCCCTGCAGCCGGTACAGCCGCTTCGCATTCTCCCAGGTCGTTTCTATGACCTTCTGCGCGGAAATCCCCTTCAGCGCGGCAATGGTCTCCGCCACATAAGGAAGGTTCATGGAGGAATTCCGTTTTCCGCGGTTCGGAACCGGAGCCAGATACGGACAGTCCGTCTCCAGCACCAGCTGCTCCAGCGGCGCATATTGCACCACTTCCTTCAGACGCTTTGCGTTCTGGAAGGTGACCACGCCGCCGATGCCCAGGAAAAATCCCATGTTCAGATATTCTTCCGCCATCTCCCTGCTGTAGGAAAAGCAGTGAATCACGCCGCCGATCTCCCCGCTTTTTTCCGCCTTCATAATGTCCAGCGTATCTCTGGCTGCATCCCGACTGTGAATAATAACCGGAAGCTTTGTCTCTCTCGCCAGCTCCAGCTGACGGACAAACCATTTTTTCTGAATCTCGTGATCCGGTTCTTCCCAGTAATAGTCCAGGCCGATCTCCCCGACCGCAACTACCTTTTCCCCGGTACATACAGATTCCAGCCACAAAATATCGGCTTCCTCCAGCATTCCGCTTTCGCTGGGATGAACGCCGGCTGCCGCATGCATAAACGGGTACTGTTTCGCCAGGCACAGCGTCGTTTTCGTGCTTTCCAGACTGGCTCCTACGTTTACGACCGCACCAATTCCGGCAGTTTTCAGTCCGCCGAGAAGCTGGTCACGGTCCTCGTCAAATGCCTCATCATCATAATGGGCATGTGTATCAAATATCATTGTAATATCCTTTCCTTATATCCCATAAATCTTATTTCAAAAACATGGGAAGAAGCAGAATCCGCACCAGCCACAAAAGCAGCAGATGTGCCGGATAACATATATAAAAGAAATATTTTCCCGGCCAGCGTCCCCGCTCCCCGTTATAAGCCGAAATCGGAAGGAAGGCAAATGCGCCCCACAGGCTGAGGTTCTGCAAAACTGCCATCACCACACCATAGATGGTCTGAAATCCGGTTCCCCTTGACACATACAGGATTATGATCATCAAAACTCCCAATGCCCCGTAATCAGCCCGCAGTAAAAATGCCGCCGCGCAGCCTGCCGCTGCGCACAGAACCCTTTTCCATAGCTTTCTGGCATATTTCTGCATTCCGCACAAAGTCAGATACGCGCAGAGCAGCGTAACCATCACATTCTGATAATCCAGATACAGCCATTGCCCGAACACAGCCAGATCGAAGGGGACTTCCGACAAAAGAGCAAAAAGAAGAAGCCGCAGCCCGTAATCCCTTCTGTGCCTGGTATGGACAAAGCCTTCTACCAGCAGAAATGCAAAAATCGGGAAAGCCAGCCTGCCTGCGCTCCGGATGATCCGGTCTGCGATCCACCAGTATTTTCCGGCTGTTGTTTCCAGAATCTGCTGCATCCGCACCGGATCTCCGCTGTTTAAAATTCCACGCTCAATTACCGCAACGCCGAAATGATCCAGAAACATGAAAAACACACCCAGAAGCTTCAGGCCGCTGCCGGTAAGGCCGGGGCGTCCTCTCCGGGAACCTCCCGAAAAAGACAGCCCTTTTCTCCGGCCCTTTGAAGAATAGCTTTGAATCGGAATTGTATTATTCATCAGCAAATCTCAGCTCCTGCAGGCATATCCTTCTCCGGCTTCATCAAAGCCAGATTTCCTTCTGCATCCTCCGCGCAGAGCAGCATGCCCTCTGAGAGAACGCCTGCCAGCCTGGCCGGCTTTAAGTTGGTCACCACCATAACCTTCTTTCCGACCATCTCTTCCGGCGTATAATGCGCCTTGATTCCGCTGACGATCTGGCGCACTCTGCTGCCGACCTTTACCTGAGAGCACAGAAGCTTCTTGGACTTCGGAACAGCTTCACAGGCAATGATCTCGCCTACCTGGAACTGCAGCTTTGCAAAATCCTCATAGGTGATCTCCGCTTTCGGCTCAAGATCAATTCCCTCTTCTTCCTTCTTGTCCTCCGCCTCTGCCGGTTCCCCTGCTTCTGCGGCTGCCGCAGCCTGCTGTGCCTTCTGAATCTCCTCTGCCTTTGCCAGAACCTCCTTTAAATCCAGGCGTGCAAACAGGATCTCCGGTTTTTCTGTTACCTTATTTCCGGATGGATATGCGCCAAACTCTTTCATCTCATCCAGCGGCCGCTTCTTTGTATTCAGCTGTGCCAGGATCTTTGCCGATGCATCCGGCATAAAGGACTCCAAAAGAGAAGCACCGATGGTGATCGCCTCTGCCAGATTGTAAAGCACCGTAGCCAGACGGTCCTTCTTTGCCTCATCCTTCGCCAGCGCCCACGGCATCGTCTCATCAATGTACTTATTGCTTCTGCGGAAAATCTCGAAAATCGCCGTGATAGCATCGGCCACACGCAGCTGATTCATCTTATCCTCGGTCTTCTTCACGGCTGCCAGAACCGTATCCTTCAGATCCTGATCGGTCACGGCCTCCTCAGCGTCTGCTGCATTCTTGTTCTCCACAACACCGCCAAAGTATTTGTTGCTCATGGAAATGGTGCGGTTTACCAGGTTGCCCAGAATATTTGCCAGATCGGAATTCATGCGCTCTACCATCAGCTCCCAGGAAATCACGCCGTCGTTTTCAAACGGCATCTCATGCAGAACAAAATACCGCACGGCATCCACGCCGAACACCCGCACCAGATCATCTGCATAAAGCACATTTCCTTTGGACTTGCTCATCTTGCCGTCGCCCTGTAAAAGCCACGGATGGCCGAACACCTGCTTCGGAAGCGGCAGGTCCAGTGCCATTAAAAAGATCGGCCAGTAAATGGTATGGAAACGGATGATATCCTTTCCGATCAGATGCAGATCAGCCGGCCAATATTTTTTAAACAGCTCACCATGATTTCCGTCACAGTCATAGCCCAAACCAGTAATGTAGTTGGTCAGTGCATCCAGCCATACATAAGTCACATGCTTCGGATCAAAGGAAACCGGGATGCCCCAGGTAAAGGAGGTACGTGACACACACAGATCCTGAAGACCTGGCAGCAGGAAATTATTCATCATCTCATTCTTCCGGGATACCGGCTGAATAAATTCCGGATGCTCATTAATGTATTCAATCAGTCTCGGCGCATACTTGCTCATCTTGAAGAAATATGCCTCCTCCTTTGCCGGCTGAACCGGACGTCCGCAGTCCGGACATTTGCCGTCCACCAGCTGGGATTCCGTGAAGAAGGACTCACAAGGCGTGCAGTACATGCCCTCGTAATAGCCCTTGTAAATATCACCCTGGTCATACAGCTTCTTGAAAATTTTCTGAACCTGGGCCTCATGGTCTGTATCCGTGGTGCGGATAAACTTGTCATAAGATGTGTTCATCAGATCCCAGATGGCCTTGATCTGCCCTGCCACATCGTCCACAAATTCCTTCGGCGTCACACCTGCTGCCTCTGCCTTCAGCTCAATCTTCTGTCCATGCTCGTCCGTGCCGGTCTGGAAACGCACATCATAGCCCTGCTCCCGCTTAAAACGGGCAATGCTGTCTGCCAGCACAATTTCATAGGTGTTTCCGATATGCGGCTTGCCGGAGGTATAGGCGATCGCCGTTGTAATGTAATACGGTTTCTTACAATTGTCACACATGTTTTTTCCCTCTCTTCCATAAATAGGAGCGTTTCTGTCTCACCGGAAACAAGATGTTCCAGGTAACATAAAAAAATCCCATCTTTAATCACTTAAAGACGAGATGCTCCCGTGGTACCACTTTAATTCGCTTCTGCCTTACGGCAGGAAGCCTTGCCAGGCTGCAGGAAAACAGCCCTTCACGATAACGGGTGAATCCGTCAGAACCTAACGCATCGTTTTGCGGCGCTGCTCTCTCTGCCGCCGCAAAAGCCGCTCAGCTCTGAAGCTCCGAGACCATCTTCACCGGAATCTGCCATCATCCCTTTTCAGCCTGCCGGGACTCTCTGCGGATGCATCCGCCGGCTACTCTTCTCTTCTTCGCGTTTGAATTTTTTACTTTCTGATTTCTGTTTTTAAGTGTACCTATTTCTCTTCCGTTTGTCAAGGGTTTCATCTTCTCCGTACTTTTTCAGAACTTTTTCAAATTTCAGAAAAATCCGCAAAAAAGCCGCATTGGAAGGACTGGGCTGAAAATTTTGGATAGCTTGTAATCTTGACGAATATACTATATAATGGGAGTAATTTGCGGCTTTGCCGCCGTGACCCGATTTGCTGTGATTTTATGAACCTGATGATTGCATTTTAAGGATGGAGGTTACCTTGCCATGCAGCTTAAACGTCCCGTATCACATCGGCTTTTTTCATCCCGGCTCCTGATTTCTCTGCTGTCCGTTTCGCTGTGTCTTGCCGGCTGCGGCAAACAAAAGCAGGTGCCGCAGACCGGTCAGACCACACCTGTTCAGGCGGAAGAAACCGCCGAAGAAGCAGCATCCGATGCTGCCGGTCCATACGATTCCGACGACGAAAGCCGGCGGACTGCCGAAGAATTTGATCAGCTGACCGCCGAGCTTTATGAGCAGCTGGCTTCCTCAGACTACCTGACCCAGCGTTTTCTCTGCGCCGATCCGGAAAAGGAGGGTGTGCCGCTGTGCGAACCGGCTCTTCCTGATATTTCCCGGACCGCCTGGGAGCAGCACATGGATGTGATTCGTTCCCTGAAATTCCAGCTGGAAACCATCAATTCCTCGCTTTTGAAGGACCGCCAACAGATCCTTTACCGACAGCTTGCCGAATATGCCGATACTCAGCTCATGCAGGAGGGTCTGGAGGATTTTCTGGCTCTCGAGGCACTGTCTCCCACAAGAGGCATCCAGATTCTCATTCCGCAGAAGCTGGCCCTGCTTCCGTTTCATTCCCGCCAGGATGTGGAGAATTACTTTGTGCTGCTGGCCGACATGCCGCGTCTTTTTCACGATCTGACCGAGCTGGCACAGGAAGCAGCCGAAAACGGCCTGATCCTGACCCCCCAGTGGAAAAAAGATGCTGCCGACTCCTGCGCTTCCTTCGCACTTGGGCCGGAGCACAACAGCCTGATTACCTCATTTTCCGGACGCCTGGACAGCCTGCCGGATCTGACACAGGAGGAACGGAACCTATATGAAACACGAAACACGGAGGCCGTCACCAATTATGTGATTCCTGCCTACCAGAAGCTGACTGAAGATATCCGGCAGCTCCCGGTTCAGGCCGCGGCACAGGAAGGTCTTTGCGGACGGAAAAACGGACGGGACTACTACCAGTTTCTCGCCGCCATGGAAACCGGAACCTCCTGCAGCAGCATTCGGCAGCTGAAAAGCACCATTGAAGACCAGCTGCAGCAGAATATGACCAGCATCAACGAACTTCTCGTCCAGTATCCGGAGCTTTCTGCCCGTTTGTCGGACTCCGGCCGGCTGCCCAGAGACCCGGAAGCACTTCTTGCATTTTTAAAAGACGAAACTGAAAAATATTTCCCGTCCGCAGACTTCTTGGCGCTTCCTTCCGTTCAGGTCATCCCGCCAGAACAGACGGATCTGTGGGAGCTTCCCGGATGGACGCCTGTTCCGTCAAACGGACAAGCCGCCCAAACGCTGTCTCCGATCCGGATCCGGTCCGGCATTCAGGATATGGATCAGCTGTACGCTGCCCTTTCACAGAAGGGATTTCCGGGAGCCTGCTACCGCAGCACCTTCCAGAACGGCCTGGCACAGCCTTCCATTCAGAAGCTCCTCTCGTTTCCCGGCTGGGAAAAGGGATGGGATGCCTACGCCGGAAGCTTTGCCGTCTCGTTTGACAATGGTCTGACTTCGGAAGCCAAGCGCCTGATCCGCCTGTCTCAGTCCTCTTCCATGGCAGTCCATGCCCTGGTTGACATTCAGGTCAATTACTATGGATGGGGGCTGACAGAGGTGACCGATTTTCTCTCCCAGTATTACAACGTGGAGGAGGAGTCAGTCGCTGCCGCCATTTACCAGAAGGCACTCTATTCCCCGGCAGACAGCCTTGCGGAGTATACCGGCTATCTGGAGATCCGCCAGATGAAAACAAAGGCCCGCACCGCTCTCGGCAACGGCTTTCAGGAAACCGCCTTTCACCAGTTTCTTCTTGAGACCGGACCGGCTCCGTTCGGTCTGATCCGGGATCAGCTGGAGGACTGGATGGTGACGCAGAATTTATCAAATCTTTCCAGTTGAATCCGGTCCGTACATTTTTTAAAACAGATGCATTTATCCTCTTGCTAATTTTCCATTATGGATTATAATACTATATGTAGTAAAAAAACAGAGCAAAATACAATATCATGGAGGAATTCGAATGAATATCATTAAAAGAAGCGGCATGGAGGTTACCTTTAATGCCGTTAAAATAGAGGATGCTGTCAAGAAAGCCAATGCCAGCGTCCAGGAAATCGACCGCCTGTCAGCCGCTCAGATCCAGACCGTGGTGGAGCATGTAACCGCTCAGTGCCGCCAGATGCGCCGCAGTCCGAACGTAGAAGAAATTCAGGATATGGTCGAAGAAGAAATCATGAAGCAGCAGGCTTACAAGGTTGCTTCCAACTATATTACGTACCGCTATAAAAGAGAGCTGGTCCGCAAATCCAACTCCACGGATAAGCAGATTCTTTCTCTTCTGGAATGCAGCAACGAAGAAGTCCTCCAGGAAAATTCCAATAAAAATCCGGTTGTAAACAGCGTCCAGCGCGACTACATGGCCGGCGAGGTCAGCAAAGATATCACCAAACGTTTTCTCCTTCCGCAGGACATCGTGGAAGCCCATGAGAAGGGGCTGATCCATTTCCACGATTCCGATTACTTTGCACAGCACATGCACAACTGCTGCCTGGTCAATCTGGAAGATATGCTGCAGAACGGTACCATCATCAGTGAAACCATGATCGAGAAACCGCACAGCTTCTCCACCGCCTGCAACGTAGCAACACAGGCCATTGCCCAGATTGCCAGTTCCCAGTACGGCGGACAGAGCATCACTCTGTCCCACATCGCACCGTTCGTGCAGGTCAGCCGCGACAAATTCCGCCAGGAGGTTCGTCAGGAGCTGAAGGCTCAGAATATTCAGGCAGATGAAGAGATGATCGCAAAGATAGCAGAAATGCGCGTAAAACGGGAAATCAAGCAGGGCGTTCAGATGATTCAGTATCAGGTCATCACGCTGATGACCACAAACGGTCAGGCACCTTTCGTTACCGTATTCATGTATCTGAATGAGGTTCCGGAGGGCCAGACCAGAGATGACCTGGCACTGATCATCGAAGAAATGCTGCTTCAGCGTATCCAGGGTGTGAAAAATGAACAGGGTGTTTATATTACTCCTGCATTCCCCAAACTGATCTATGTTCTGGAGGAAGACAACATCCGCGAGGGTTCCAAATACTGGGAGTTAACAAAGCTGGCTGCCCGCTGCACCGCAAAGCGTCTGGTTCCGGATTATATTTCTGAAAAAATCATGAAAAAACTGAAGGACGGCAATTGCTATCCGTGCATGGGCTGCCGCTCCTTCCTCACCGTTTATCATGATGAAAACGGAAAGCCGAAATTCTACGGAAGATTCAATCAGGGCGTAGTCACCCTGAATCTGGTAGACATCGCCTGCTCCTCCGGCGGCGATATGGAAAAGTTCTGGTCCATTATGGAGGAACGTCTGGAGCTGTGCAGGCGGGCTCTGATGTGCCGTCACAACCGTCTGAAGGGTACGCCTTCTGATGTAGCTCCGATTCTGTGGCAGAACGGCGCACTGGCCCGCTTAAAGAAGGGAGAAACCATCGACAAGCTGCTTTACGATAACTACTCCACCATCTCCCTGGGATATGCAGGTCTCTGCGAATGTGTCCGCTATATGACCGGAAAATCCCATACAGACCCGCAGGCAACCCCGTTTGCACTTCAGGTCATGAATCATTTAAACGATACCTGCCAGAAATGGAGAGCGGAAACAAATATCTCCTTCAGCCTTTACGGAACTCCTCTGGAGTCCACCACTTATAAATTTGCAAAATGCCTGCAGGACCGTTTCGGCATCATCCCGGGCGTAACTGACAAGAACTACATCACCAACAGCTATCATGTACATGTGACCGAGCCGATCAATGCGTTCGACAAGCTGACCTTCGAGGCACAGTTCCAGGAGCTGTCCCCGGGAGGTGCCATCAGTTATGTGGAGGTTCCGAATATGCAGAACAACATCGACGCCGTTCTGGCCGTGATGCAGCATATTTATGACCATATCATGTATGCCGAGCTGAATACCAAGAGCGATTACTGCCAGGTATGCGGCTATGACGGAGAAATCCAGATTATTGAAGATGAGCACAACAAGCTGATCTGGGAATGCCCGCATTGTAAAAACCGTGATCAGGACAAAATGAACGTGGCAAGACGGACCTGCGGCTATATCGGCACCCAGTTCTGGAACCAGGGACGGACCCAGGAAATCAAAGAGCGGGTTATGCATCTGTAGACAGGATTATACGAAACCAAAATATCTATGATACCAGGGTCAAAAGGTTGGAAATCCGATGCAAGCTTGCTTGCAGGAGGATTTCTGACCTTGGGACCCGCCAAAAACATGAATAAGAAGCCATTTTTCGAAGAAAAATGAGCGGATTATGAATGTTTTTGAGGATTGCGGGAGTACGGAGTACGGAGCAATCCGGTATCAGAGGGGGCAAAATATCTTTTGACCCCAACATCATATCTATAAAACAAGAGGGGATGTCGCACTGAACAGTCCCCTCTTATTCTGTCTTTTCATTCT
>JBJELD010000019.1:0-21735 GCA_051878975.1 Candidatus Caccovicinus sp. | reverse complement strand
CGGTGATACGGCGAGGAAGGATTTTGCCTCTCTCGGATACGTATCTCTTTAACTTGTTTACGTCCTTGTAATCGATAACGCCGTTCTTGTCACCGCAGAATACGCAAACTTTTTTTCTTCTACGCATGCCGCCTCTTCTTACCTTGGAAGCGTCTGCTCTATCACCTTTATTAAATGCCATTGGTGTGTCCTCCTTTTCATATTATGGAACTGGATGTGCCTAGTTAAATGGAAGGCCCTCGTCCTCGACTCCATCTGGAATGTTCATGAATCCGTCACCGATCGCACTGGATGGCGCCGGTCTCTGACTCTGCGGCTGAGATGGCTGATGATAACCGCCATTGTTGTAACCGCTCATGTCAGCTGCCGCGCCCTTGCTGTCGGCGAACTCCTGATCGTCTACAATGATATCAGTGGTATAAACTTTCTGACCGTCTCGGTTGATGTAGCTGCCAGTCTGAATTCTTCCGGATACTAAAACCCGCATTCCCTGATGGAAATACTTCTCTGCAAACTCTCCTGCACGGTCAAATGCCACGCAGTTGATGAAATCTGCAGTCTGCTCGTTCCCGTCCTGGTTTCTCCGACCTCTGCGGTCTACCGCCAGGGTATATCTTGCGATTGCCATGGTGCGCTCGCCCTGGGAATAACGAACCTCCGGATCTCTGGTCAGTCTACCCATAAGAATCACTCTGTTCATACACTCACTCTTTCTATTATGCTTCCTGCTTTACGATTAAGTATCTGATAACTGGTTCCATAATACGAACGTGAGCCTCGACTTCGTTCGGGCAGTTGGAATCGCCCTCGAACTGGATGAAGTAATAGTAAGCTTCCTTCATCTTCTGGATTTCGTAAGCTAATCTCTTCTTACCCCACTCATCCACGTTGGTTACAGTGCCGCCGAAACGGGTGATATAACCTTTTACCTTTTCGATTGCTGCTGCTCTTTCTTCGTCTTCCAGCTTCACATTCAGAACAACTGCTAATTCGTACTTGTTCATCTTGTTTACCTCCTTGTGGTCTCTGGCCCCCGGTTTCTCATAATCGGGAGCAAGGAAATTAATATGTCACAGGTATTTAGTCTACCAAATTTTTTTTCGGATTGCAAGTACTTTTTCATATTTTCTTACTACTTCTTTTGCTCTTCCGACAGGATTTCTGCGCCCGGCTTTTGCAGCCCTCTGGCATTCTTTTCCACCAGCTTCCGGGATACCATCACCTGGTGGGCGCAGCCCAGACATTTCAGCCGGAAATCTGCTCCTACCCGCAGAATCTCCCACTCATGGCTTCCGCAGGGATGGGGCTTTTTCATTTTTACAATATCGCCCACTTCATAATTTCGTTTTTCGGACATTTCTGCTTACTCCTGCTGCATATTTTCTACAATACTTCCCAGCACCTCTCCGATCGCCCCGCTGATCACAAGATCTGCGCGGCTGTCCATCGGCGTCACCGTCTTATTGATCAGAACCAGCCTGCTGCCCTGATAATAATCCACCAGCCCGGCAGCCGGATAGACGGTCAGGGAGGTTCCTCCGATAATCAGCATATCCGCATGCCGGATAAACTGCACCGAACGGTTGATCGTGTGCTGATCCAGCCCTTCTTCATACAGGACTACATCCGGCTTGATTGTCCCGCCGCAGGAGCATTTCGGCACCCCGGCCGCCTTCATCACATCATCCAGGCTGTAAGCCCGGCCGCACCGCGTACAGTAATTCCGGTGTACCGATCCGTGCAGCTCCAGCACCTCTTTGCTGCCTGCTGCCTGATGCAGTCCGTCAATGTTCTGTGTTACCACCGCCTTCAGCTTTCCCATCTGCTCCAGCTTTGCCAGCGCCCGATGCGCCCGATTCGGCCTGGCCTCCTGATAAATCATCCGGTCCTTGTAAAACCGGTAAAATTCTTCCGGGTTTCTCACATAAAAGCTATGGCTGATGATCATTTCCGGCGGATATTTATACTTCTGATTGTACAGGCCGTCCACACTTCGAAAATCCGGGATCCCGCTCTCTGTGGAGACTCCGGCTCCTCCGAAAAACACAATATTGTCGCTCTCCTCAAGCCATCTTTTCAGCTGCTCCATTGGTTCCATACATGCTCCTCCTTTCCTTATACCACTTCATCCAGAAATACACCGTTTATCGGCTGAATCCGGGAAAAGCCCTTCTCCCAGATTCCTGCCCGGCAAAGCGCCGGATCCTCCCCGAAAATTTTCTCCGGACCGCCGTACCCCAGCAGCCACTGCGTCAGCTGCGAAATCGTCACCGTCCAGGTGCCCTCGGGAATCTCCTCGCCAAGCTTATGAATATAAGAGCCATCCTCTGTGATGTCCCAGGAAAAAAAACCCTGATTTTCCGGAAGCTGCGGGTCCAGGATGCCCAGATGAAGTTCCAGCTCCTGTCCGGCCGCCTCTTCTTTCAGACAGATTCCGGCCATAAATTCCTCCAGGTTAATGATTCTGGCCATGATCGCCGGTGCGGGCTCCTTCTCCTCTTCCAGAAAATCCTCTTCCGCATACAGGAACCTCCGTTCCCGCTGCTCTTTTCCCCAGAAACACTCCATTCCTACCAGACGGTCTCCGGCATACAAAAGCTCCCAGCTGCCGTATTCGCTCCGGATTTCTTTCCAGAGACGGGCCATATACTCCCCATCCCTTCTGGCATAGATCTCATAACGGCTCTCCAGCCACTGCTCCAGCCACACTCCGGCCTTCTTTGCTTCCGCTTCGCTGCCCACTGCGATTCTTTGCAGATGACCGGCCGCCTCCTTCTTCAGTCTCCAGCGGGGCTGATCGTAAACATAGGCAAAGCCGAAGGGACGGTAGATCTCCGGATCTGCCGGCATCAGAAAGGTAAACGGCATCTGCTCCCAGTGCTGATCTTCCATCATCCGCCCGAGCAGCTTTCTCATATAGCCGCGGTGCCGCCGCTCCGGTGCAGTCGCCACGCCGACAATATAATCCAGTCGGCTGACCGCCCCCGGAATCCGAATCTCATAAGGGTTTCTCTGAAGCATGGCCTGGATTCGGTTCTCCTCATCCGCATGCTCCTCCAGCACCAGAATCTGGTTGTCTCTGCACTTTTCTTCATAATAATAGGCCAAAAAACGTTCGGAATCCTCCGGGAAGCACTGCTTCCAGAGCTTCCGGCTTCGGTCCTTTTCTTCCTGATTCAGATATCGAATTTCCATACTATCGTTCTCCTCTGCCGTCGGAAGCAGTCTTCTGACGGATCATGTATTTTCTTGCATATCCGACCGGCTGATAACTCAGCTTTGCCTGACGGAGTCCCGGAATACCCACATCATCTTCCCGGTTTACCAGCTGCGCATTGGGAAATTCATGAATCAAAAACTGCTGATTGATATACTGGTACAAGCCTTTATAATCCGGATTTGCTTTTTCAATGCTGATCACCGCCATCTTTTCCAGCGGATTGTAGCTTCCCACTGTGAAAGCCTCCAGCTTTTCATCAATGTAGACACCGCCCATCTGCACCTGCAGCTGAGAACAATTCTTAAGGATCTCATGGATTCCCTCCACTTCAAAATCCAGCTCCCAGGCCTCCTCCACATTGTCGCCCTTCTGCTCCCGCCAGCTGCTTAAAAAATTCCATACATCCTGCCGGTCGGAGCAGCAGAGCCTGCGGTATTCATACCGCCCCTCATACTCCCGCATAAAAGCATTTACCAGATTCTTCTTCTTGTGAAGCTTCTTTCCGGCCAGCGTGCGCATGGCCTCGCCGTCGTAAAGGTAATCCTTCAGGTCATCCTGCTCCTCAATCTCATATTTTTCCGGATCCAGATTCAGGTATCGGACCGCCTCCTCATCCGCCAGATAAATCCAGAACGGCTGTTTCAGCTCCTGATTAAAATATGCTTCGATCTGCCGGAAGAAATAAGGAAGCTCCTCCTCCCGGCACAGCGGCATGGCCGTGGAAAGCTTTCCTTCATCCTCCATCAGCCATAAAACCGCACGTTCCTCGCTGATGGCGTAACGTACTTGATATGCATTTCTCCACAGGAAGCTGTCCAAAAATACACTATCACAGGTCTTATTCGGTCTCAAAGAAAAGAACGGCGTCAGCCGTTCAATATCATCTGCTGTAATCGGTTTAAACTCCAGTTTTGTCATACATTCTGTCATGATGTATTTTTTTCTCCTTAACTTCGTTTAATAAAGTCCGTGTGGCATTTCGGACAGTGAATGCTGATTTTTCCTTTTCCGCGCGGAATACGGATCTTCTGCCCGCAGGACGGGCATTTATAAATATGATACTTTCTGGCCTGTTCCGCCTTGAACTTCCATTTTTTCATGTTCTCCGACACCCGGAACCGATATCCCATATAGATCTCATTCTCCCGGAAACGGGCGGAAATATTTCTGGAAAACATCCGGTAATAGCACCAGAACAGAAGGGCAATCGCCAGCCAGTACAGAACATGGGTCCTTGCAAACAGGTTCACCACAAGCAGCAGAATCATGCATCCGTTTAAAAAACGGGTCAACTGGTCCGCGCCATATCTTCCGGCCATGAACTGCTGCAGCTTCTGTCTCCAATCTTTCATATCGTACCTCTTTCTACTTCTTCTTAAAATCAATATTGCTGTACTCTCTCAATATACCTTTGACCTTCCATCCTGTCAAGCGACCGCTTCTGTTTTCTGTCAATTTTGCAAAAATGACTCACAAAAATTGCCTGCGGCAAAGCCGCAGGCAAAGCATAATCAATCGGATTCCCGTCTCTGATTCTCCGGCAGATACCGGTCCATAATTTTTCTCAGCCGGAAACCGTTCAGCATGAAAATCAGCGGAACGCCGAAGATCATAAACAGAATTCCCAGCTGCGGCAGAAATGCAATGGAAAGCACCGCCGCCACGATCAGAATCAGATCCTGAGCCAGAAGAATCGAGGTATCTCCGAAGTTTGACATGGCAATCACAAATGCATTGATGATCGTATGCTTGATCGTATTATCAAACCGGGCCTGCACTGCCCAGATATAGATCATCTCGATCAGATACAGGATAGTCAGGAAGCCAAGAGCCGAAAGCATCACCAGATTAAAGCCGTTTCCTTCATGAAGCTTGTACAGGCAAAGGTAAAAATCCAGTCCCAGAAAACCGCCCACGATCAAAAAGAGGATTCCCAGTATGATGCCCTGCCTGAGATTTCGGGCAAACGAATGGGTGAACATCGTCCAGACCCCTCTGCCCTCATCGCGCACCAGCTTCATGGTCACATAATGCGCCGCCACCGTCGCCGGTCCGATCGTCACAACCGGGATGCAGCATATCAGCCATAACACATTTAATATAATCATATCCCCCAAAATGCTTAAAAATCGCCAAAACGGTCCGTCATATTGAAACATAATTTACCTTAACGCCATCTGAAGCTGCTCCATCTCGTAAAATTCACCCTTCAGGGCCATCAGCTCCTGATAGCTTCCCTCCTCTCTGATTTTTCCCTTGTCCAGCACAAGAATGCGGTCTGCACCTCTTACCGTTGAAAGCCGGTGCGCCACAATGAACGTTGTTCGTCCCCGGATCAGCTTATCCAGCGCATCCTGAATCTCCTTTTCGGAAATCGTATCCAGCGCAGAAGTGGCCTCATCCAGGATAATCACCCGCGGATTCCGGATGATCGCTCTGGCAATGGAGATTCTCTGCCGCTGTCCGCCGCTTAAATTGGCGCCGTGCTCCTCAATCATGGTATCCAGACCATGGGGCATTTTTGCAATCACGGATTTCAAGTTGGCTGCCTCCACCGCATGCTCCACCTCTTCCTCCGTTACCTGCTCCATGCCGTAGGTAATGTTGTCCCGGATCGTTCCGGTAAACAGAATCGGCATCTGCGGCACAACAGAAATGAAACGGCGGTAGCTTTGCATATTCAGATCATTAACATCAATGCCGTCGATGAGAAGGCGCCCGTCCACCGGAGTAATAAAACCGATAAGCAGATTCAGAATCGTGGTTTTTCCGGAGCCGGACTCGCCTACCAGCGCAATGGTTTCCCCTTCCTTCACTTCCAGATTGATGCCGTCCAGCACGGTCTGTTCCGTTCCCTTATAAGCAAACTTTACATTCCGGAAGGAATAGCTGCCCTGAAGCTGCATCATCTCCCGCTTTCCTTCATTGTGCTCCACATCATCCGATACCAGCACCTCTCCGATCGAGGACACCGATTCCAGGCCCTTGGTCAGAATCGGAATCAGGTTGATAAACGCCGAAAACTGATTGACCACCGTGGTAAAGCTGGACTGATAGAAGGTAATATCGCCGATCTTGATCAGCCCGCGAAGCGCCAGGAATCCGGAAAATCCCAGGCACAGCGCCTGGAAGACCTGAAACACACACCAGCTGACTGCGCCGAAATGGGACTGGATCATATCCAGACGGTATCCTTTGTCAGCCGTCTCCTCCAGCTGCTCCTGGATCTTTTCCACCTCCTGCCGCTCCAGTGCATGGGCTCTGGTAACCGGCACCAGCTCTACCATCTCCATGACACGGGCGCTGGTTTCCTCCATTTCCTTTCGAAACGCCCGGTTCTCCCAGTGAATCTTTTTCCGGAAGGCCACCACCGTAACAGATGCCACCGGCGCTACCAGCACGAAGAACAGCAGAATGATCCGGTTTTTCACAGCTGTGATCGCCAGCGTGATGACCAGATTCATCATGATATTCATCAAATTGACAAACAGCTGGGAGGAAAGAGTCTCCACCGCCTCTACATCTCGGATGATCTTGGACTGCAGACGGCCGGACTGAATTCCCGTGTGATAAGGGATCGACAGCTCCTGAAGCTTGCGCACCAGCGCACCGCGGAGCCCGGCCTCCGTTTTCCGGATCACCATACTTTTGTACTTGTTATGCAGCCAGTTCGCCGGCAGATGGATCGCCAGCAGCCCCAGCCAGACGGAAACATTCAGGATGATCGCTCTTCGGCCACTCTCCCCGCCTTCCAGCGCAGCATTGATCACATTGGCGATCAGCAGCGGCGAAAGCAGACTTGGAGAATGTTTGATTACAAAGAAAAAGGTGGAAAGCAGAAATTTGTGATACTGCCCTTTGTAAAATCCAAAGAGGACCATAGCCGAATTGTCCCCGTATTTCTGATAACACCGAACAAAACGATGTTCCATTTCTTCATACTGGTTCATAGTATATCTCCTGTATTACGATACATCAAGTCCTTTATTTTCTTCGATCGGAATCCGGCTTTCCAGGATGTCCGCATACGGAGAACCCAGCTTCTTCAGTTCATCGCAGATAAAGCCGGCCATCAGCACAGCGCCTTCCGGTTTTAAGTGGGTATTGTCCTTGGGCCACATAAACCAGGCCTTGGACACCACGTCGCCGGCTGCCGCCAGATACTTCTCTGTAATCGTGGTCATATCGATTACCGGAACACCAATTTCCCGTCCCAGCTTCCGCATGGCCTCCGGATAGGCTCCATGACTTCCCGGAAGAAATACGCCGTTTTCATCAAAAAGCCGTCTGGCAATCGGGGTGATCAACACCGGATAAGCGCCCTTTTCTCTTGCCGTATTCACAAACAGCAGCAAATTCTCCCGGTATGTAGTATCCGGATCCGTATGACGCCCCGGGTCCGCCTTCTCATCATTGTGGCCAAACTGAATAAACAGAAAATCCCCTTTTTGAATATCCCGCCTGATCGGCTCCAGCCGGCCCTCATCCAGGAAGGATTTGGTGCTTCTGCCGTTTCTGGCATAGCTTCTCATTGCCACGCCGTCTTTCAGATAAAGCAGCATAGCCTGAGAGATTCCAGTCTGCGGGTAAGTTGCAATTTTATTAAAAGTTACCGTGCTGTCTCCAGCGTAAAAGATTGTCTCCATTTACATACACTCCATACATGGCTCCGGTGAAGCGCTTGCCTTTTTTCAGGCCTTCGGAGCAGATGCTGGTCACATCGCTCCAGCTGCACAGAAGCTGATTATTCAGGTAAAAAGTCCGGCAAAGGCCGTCGGTATCAATCCGGAAGCGGACCGGCCCGTTAAATGTAAAATCCCGCGACTGGGTCCGCACATAAGTGTCATCCACATATTCCGTCACAAACGCCCGATCCTTCGCTACACCAAACTTGATATAAGTATTCTCATCATAATAAAGCGTGATGCCGGCATCGGAAGTAAACTCTGCCTCATCGGCCTGTTCCATCTCGAACTCCGCTGAGAACCGGAAATCCGGCTGATTCTTTACAACAAAGCTTCTGCAGATCCGATCGCACAGATCCCGGCCGTCACCCTGAATCTGCACACTGCCATCCTCACCGAAGGAAATCCGACTGAGATCGATCGTCCGGCTGGTCAGCCACGGTTCCTCACCCGGCTGATCTTTTTCCGACTGCTCCTCCAATCCGGCTTCAAAGGGAAGCGGCGCCATGTAGGACGGACCCTTCCGCCGGTTTACAACAGGCCATCCGTCCGGCGTCCAGGTAATCTCGTCCAGACAGGTCTCCCGGCCCAGCATGCCCCACTGACCTTCCAGGAAACGGGAGCAGAGATACACCATAAACCACCGGCCATCCGGCGTCTGCACCGGTTTACCGTGTCCGCAGCACTGAATCGCCGCAATGTCATCCGTCTGCGTCATGATCGGGTTATACGGACAGTTCTCATACGGTCCCATCAGATTTCTGGATCTTGCCACAGAAACCATATGCCCCTTTCCGGTTCCGCCTTCTGCCAGAAAACAGTAATACCATCCGTCTTTTTTCAGAAGATGCGGTCCCTCCGGCGCACGCCCGGAATGCCCGTACCAGATCAGCTTCGGTTCTGACAACACACGCTTTCCGTCCCCGGAAATCTCCAGGATCCGGGCACCCCGATTTAACAGCATATATCGTCTTCCGTCGTCATCCGTAAAGATGGAAGGATCAATTCCCAGCACATTGTGAATCACCGGCGTCTCATACGGACCTTCCGGCTTTTCGGAACTGGTCACCATCTGGGTCTGGAAGAACCCGGTATCATCATTGTTCCGCAGCGTCGCGCAGATGTAAAACCGGCCGTTGTAATAGCTGATATCCGGCGCCCAAAAGCCGCGGCCGCCCTCCAGTTTTCCCAGATGCTTCTCGGCCCATTCCGGATCGGTTACCGCATGTCCGATTACCTCCCAGTGCACCAGGTCTCTGGAATGGGAGATCGGAATGCAGGGAAAATAAAGAAAGCTGGAATTTACCATATAGTAATCTTCCCCCACCCGAACGATGCTTGGGTCCGGATGCATGCCCCGGCAGATTGGATTGCGGCAGCAGTTTTTCCAGGAAAAACCACAGACCTGTTCAAAATACGCCTCGATCCGGTCCGCTCCGTCCCGATGTGCCAGATCAAAGGGCGTTTCCATCCGGTGATTGGCCCAGGTGGGATCCATACCACAGGTCTCCACCAGATATTTGACGATAGATAAATTTTTTCCCTGCACGGCATAGTGGAGCAGACTGTTTCCCTCTTCATCGCAGTCCCCGATGTTGAACGCATGATCAATCAGCGCCTTTACTGCCGCCTCATCACCCTGACCGGCCGCCTGGATTCCTTTTTTAAAAGCGGCTTCGCTTTTCGATGTGTATAAATTCATATGCTCCGCATCCCTTCGAACTCAGATTCTTTTTATTGGCACTCCACAGGCACAGCTTGGCACCGGTCCAGGTAGCACGCTGAAGCGGATTGGCTCCTCCCAGAAGCTGATAGCGGATTCCATCCTTCGACCATGCAAACTGATACGTCTTGTTCTCAAAAAGCTCCATCCGCAGATAAACTGTATCCCCGTCAAACGGCACGGAAGCAGCAAGCGTTTCCTCTGCTTCTCCTTCCAGTTCCTTCTGGGTTACCGTTCCGGAATAAAGCACCAGCTGATTTCCGTCCTCACCTTTCATCAGACCGGCATACGCATAAAGCTGGCCGACCATACCGATTGCCGCCAGGTCTCCCTCCTGCCTGCCATCAAGCGTTACCTTCGTTACGGCTGTCAGCGCCTGATGCTGCGGGATCTGAGTCAGCACATTCGGTGCATACCATAAAAGATTCTCCCGGTTCGGATTTGCCAGACAATACAGATGAAGGCCCGGATGACCATTCAGAGAATAAAACTCCTCCTTCGGGTTTGCCTGCCACTGCCACTGCAGCCCCAGCTTTCCTTCCGGAAAATCATCCGACTCGGCAATCTGATATTCCGGCTCACCTTCTGCCGGCATATGCCATTCGCTGACCGGCTCACCGATTCCGTCGCCGTTTAATTCCGCTCCGATGAACGGCCAGCCTGCATGAAAGCACATTGGCTGCAGATGCGTAATCCTTCCCAGCTCGATCACATCCTGGAAATGGATAAACCAGTCTTTTCCGTCCGGGGTGGTAATCCAGCCGCCCTGGTGCGGACCGTTTACCTCGGTATTACCCTGATGCATCACGATCTTATACTCATACGGCCCATGGATATTCGTTGCCCGCAGCGCAGACTGCCAGCCTGTCGCCACACCGCCGGACGGCATCAGAATATAATACCAGCCATCCTTTTTGTAAATCTTCGGTCCTTCGGTCGTCGGTCCCATCTGTTCTCCGTCAAAAATTATCTCCGGCTCACCAAGTGTTCTGGTACATTCCGGATCAATCTCAACCAGAGCCAGGCGGTGCTTGATTCCACAGCGGCTTCTGGCAAATGCAAATACCATGTAAGCCTTTCCGTCATCGTCCCAGATCGGGCAGGGATCAATCCAGCCCTTCGCCTCATGCAGACAATTTAACTCAAATTCTCCGTAAGGATCCTTCGATCTTGCCACAAAGATTCCCTCATCCGGGAGCGGAATAAATACATAAAAGGTTCCCTCATGATACCGGATCGCCGGAGCCCAGGTACCGGAGCCGTGGGACGGACGCTCATATTTCTCAAACGGCAGAGAACGGACGCAGTAGTTGATAATCTCCCAGTGAACCAGATCCCGGGAATGAAGCAGCGGAACCCCCGGAAGATATGTAAAAGAGGACGCTACCATATAGTAGTCCTCGCCGACCCGGATCACATCCGGATCCGAATAGTCAGCATACAGAATCGGATTTTGATACATCATGATTTTTCTTCTCCTTACCATTTTTATGCGAATACACAGCTACATTATAACTGCACTTCTGTCCTTCATTATACAATGGCACAAGCCGAAAAAACGTGCGGTTAATTGACGAATTAATGGCACTTTTTTGCACTTTTTTGAGAACACAAAACCTGGCATATTCTGGTGCAAAAAAGAGGGGCAAAACCTGCCCCTCTTTCCTGAACGAGAAACGATTATTCCTTAACCGCTCCGATATTAACACCCTGAATAAAATACTGCTGGCAGAACGGATAGATGATCATGAACGGAATGATTGCAACGATAACGGCCGCGTTCTTTACGGTGTTCTCGGTTGCGCCGCCCACTGCGGTAGGAAGATCACTACCCATGATAACCGATCTCAGCTTCATCTGGAAGTTGTACAGGTTTTCATTCGTGATGTACAGTTTGTAGTTGGTATAGTCATTCCAGTAGGATACAGCGAACATCAGACCGATGGAGGTCAATGCTGCCTTGGACAGAGGAAGGACAATCGTGAAGAAGATTCTCATTGGAGAACATCCGTCAATCTCGGCTGCCTCAAACAGACCGGTGGGGATACCCTCAAAGAAGTTCCTCATCAGAACCAGGTTATACACGTTGATAGCCGGCAGAAGGATAACCACCCATAAGGTATTGGTTAAATGAAGGCTCTTCATAACCAAGTAGGTAGGAATCATACCACCATTGAAGATCATGGTGAATAACAGCAGGTTTGCAAAGAAGTTACGGCCCGGCATCTTCCACTGAATCAGTACGTAAGCACCAAGAGTGGAGATTGCAAGTCCGGCAAAGGTACCACATACCGTAGTAAAGCAGGATACCAGGAACGGACGATACAGAGTCGGGTTGGTAAATACGGAAATATATCCGGCTAAACCGAACTGCTCCGGGAACAGCTTCATACCATAAGCGGTCTTTAAATCCAGAGAGTCAATTAAAACCTTGTAGATGGGGATAATCATGAGAAAGCTAATCAACACGAATATCAGCACCAGCACAATGTCAAATGCAGTCGTTTTTTTCGTTTTCATGTTTTCCCTCCTTATACAATGCCTCTGCCGCGCACTTTGAAGCTGGCCTTGTTACAGATTAACACCAGAGCACAGCCTACCAGAGAGGAAGCAAGACCTACTGCGGTAGTATAGCCGTAATCCGGAAGTGCACCAGAGTTAAATGTCTGAGCGTAAATGTAAGTCTGAAGAACGTCAGCCTTCTGGATAACTGCGTCATTCTGTAATACGAATACAGACTCGAACAGGTTCATGATCTTTGCCAGGTTCAGAATCAATACGGTGATAATGGTATTGTACAGAGCCGGCATGGTGATGTAGCGCAGGCAGTTCCAGCGTCCGGCACCGTCCATGGAGGCTGCTTCATACAGCTCCGGGCTGATTCCGGAAAGAGTTGCCATGAAGATAATGGTTGCCCATCCGGTATCCTTCCAAACGTTGATTACGAAGAACATCGGCTGCCACCAGTTCTTGTCGCCAAGGAAGTAAATGCTTTCCTTGATCACGCCGAGCTTCAGCAGGATGGAGTTAACCAGACCTGCGTTGGTCGGGGACAGAATCAAGGTGAATACAGATGCGGTAACTACCCAGGACATAAAGTGAGGCAGATATACTAAAGTCTGAGCGAATTTCTTAAACTTTAAGTACTTTAACTCATTTAATGCCAGAGAAAGTGCAACTGCCATAAAGGTATTTAAGAGCAGCTTGATAACACTCAAGTAGATGGTGTTACCGAATGCGCTCCAGAAACCAGGCATGCTGAGCATCTTCTGGAAATTTGCAAGACCTACGAACACCGGATCCTTAATACCCTTATAAGTGGTAAATGCGTACCGGATACCGATCATCGGCAGATAGTGGAACACAATCGCGAAGATCAGAACCGGGAGGAACATAATATAAAATCCTCTGTAATAATAGATCGAAGTGGCAAGAGAACGCTTATTCCCCGTTGCCGCTGTCTCTTTCCCATTTTTTGCCATATTATCCCTACCTAACTTTTTTACTGAGCAGATTTCTCATTTAAGGAATCTACGATCATCTGTGACCATTTTGCGCCGCCCTCATTCTCAAAACGAGCATACGCATCATCCAGGGACAGACCCTGTACGACTACCTCTGCAATAATATTGTTCTTTAAGGTGGTCAGGTCGCCGTTGTAGGTTGCCATTGCTTCCGTAGAAGGAATCAGCTGTGCCTGACGGCAGTTTGCGTTAAAGGTTTCCTGAGACGCTTTTGCTTCCGGTGCAACTGCATCCTTGCCAGGGTTTGCATCCCAGGTTGCGATTGCTAACATTGGATCGATGTGCTGCTTGGTGTACTGAGTACCTGGACGCTCAATGCTGTCTGCCATATGGAACTCGCCTTCTGCATACTCGTTGCCGCATACAGTCTCAGCCTTGGTGGACCAGTGAACATCCTCAACACCGTAGGACCATAACAGCTGCATATCGCCGCCGTCCAGCATGGACTCAATTAAATACTTGAATACGCCTTCCGGATTCTCACAAGCTTCGGTAATGCACCATACAGGAGAGGTTCTCTCTAAGTAGGTTCCTACTTCCTTGATCGGCTTTAATGCAACCAGCTCGCCGTCTCTTCCGTTTGCTTCCAGGTTGTTCTTTAAGTTGGTATTCCAGGTTCCTGCCCAGTAGGTAAATACGCCGAACTTGTCCTCATAGAACTTGTTGCGGCAGTCGCTGGTACCGTTGGTCAGGGTCTCTTTATCAATATAGCCTGCAGCATATGCTTCTCTCAAACGAATCAGAGCGTCTTTGAAGTTATCCTGAGTAAAGCCATCATACCAAACGCCGTCATCACCCTTTACGAAGGATGGGAATGCATCCCAGTAGAATTCCGGCAGATAGTTTACGTATGGGGTCTCAGCAGCGATGATACCGGCAGCAGATACACCGTAGGTATCGCCGTTTACGCCGTTTCCGTCCGGATCGCCCTCGGTAAAGGCCTTCAGCATGTTGATGTACTCATCATAAGTAGTCGGAGCTTCCAGACCGCAGTTGTCCAGCCATTTCTTCTTTACATAAGTGATACATCCGTTGCCTCTGGTAACCGGGAAGCCGTACAGACGTCCATCGATCTTCATGTTCTCTACTACGTCCGCAGCGGTAACACGTCCGGATGCCTTTAATTCGGAATTCTCCCATGCATCGGTCATATCCCACAGAGCGCCCTCTTCTGCATAGCCTGCATAATAAGTGGAAGAAAGGATCATTGCATCCGGCCAGTTCTCAACACCGGAAGCAAATGTCTGTCCAACTACATCATAGTATGCATCGTGGTCTGGCTGGATGATTTCCAGATCAATTCCGGTCAGCTCTTCCCATCTCGCCTCGAACGCATCACGGTTGTTCGCCTTGGTCGTAACCGTACCATCTACCATGATCTTGATCTTCTCCGGCTTCTTGATCTCTCCGCTTGCAGCCTCGCCTGCATTCTCCGAACCGCTGTTACCGCTGTTAGAGGAAGAACCACATCCACCCAGGACTGTTGTTGCTGCTACTGCGACAACCATACCAGCGGCAGCCATTTTTTTGAACTTCATAAAATACCTCCCATATGATTTTTCTTTTTAAGGCGCGCACCTTTTTCCATATTGCCATCATATCACCCATCAGAAACAATATCAACGCACATTTTTTCATTTTATTGTTCATTTTTCTCGAAAATCGCATTTTCAGAACTTTTTTATTATATATTTTGCTTTACGTACCCATTTTTTACCATTCCTTTCGAAAGATCGCCCGATCGTAAAATTTGCGCTCTCCCTGCGTACATTTTTTACTGTCAACGCACATTTTTATTGATTTTCCCTGTATTTCGAGCTATAATTTCTGTAAAGAAAAGGAAGGTAGGCGTACATGAAAAAGCAAAACGTACATATTCCATTAAACAATCTGCTGCTGCTTTCATATATTGCAATTTTGTCCATTGTGTTGATTATTGGTGTAAGTTTATACAATATATCATCCAAGCAGGTCAAATCTGGTATTAATGAACAAAACCGGCTTGCGCTGTCCTCTTCCGTAGACCAGCTGGATTCCATGCTGGAGGTGATGGGTGCGGCCGCCAGGCAGATTTCTTCCAATTCCACGTTCAATGCTCTCATCAGCATGGAAGGCGGAGACGATCCGTCCTTTTATTATATCGGATATCAGACGCAGATCACTCTGACCAGCTTCACGCCGGTCGAACGCCTGCTCCCGATCAAAAGCTCCTTCATCTATATGAAAAATTCCGATTATGTGATTTCTCCCACGCTGTTTTCCAGATTTTTCTCCTATGCGTGGCACAACAGCCGCGGGCTGCTGTCAGAAGAAAGCTTTCCGGACAATTTTCTGAATCCGGTATTCTGGAACCGTTTTTCCTGGTTTCAGAACCAGAAAGATTTTTCTCAGAATATCTTTTACATGTATCCGCTGTCCGCCTCCGTTCCGGCAACCACCACTGCTCAGGCTGTGCTGATTTATGAATTTGACAGCAATCTGCTGTCCGATTATTTTTCCGATATGAATTTCTTTGATGACGGCTATGTAATCGCGTACGATAAAGGCGGTTCCGCTGCATTTCTTCTGGCGGACCCCGGTCCGACATCCTCTTCTTTCGAAGAAACAGCCGGAGAAACCGCAGAAAACGAAAAAGACGGACAGAAAAGCTACCTGAATGTTTCCAGCTATGAGGAGCTGCAGAATCTGAATTACGAAAATCAGATCGCCCGCTTCACACCGGAAGGCGGAACAACCGAGATGCTGGTGACCACAGCTGTCTCAAATTACAACGGATGGACCTACTACCTGGTTCAGCCTGCCGAAAAGGCCTATTATTTTACCACCTCCTACCAGCGCTTTTTCACGCTGATCACCATCGTTGCATTTATTGTCGGAGGAATCATTGCAGCTGTTTTCGCCATTTTAAGCGGCATGAAGATGGACAAGCTGTCCAATGAGCTGACCGCTACCGAGACGCTGAACACCTCTTTGAACCAGCTCGTAGAAAGCCAGAAGCCTATGGTTAACGAATCCTATATGCGGCGAATCATGGAGGGAAGCATCACCACCAACGAAGAGATGCAGCGTATTATTGCGGAACTGTCTCTGGACCGGCCGGATATCAAGTATCACGTGCTGTACACAGAGATCTCCCCTTCCGAGGATTCTTCCGTCCACAGCAGCGACATGGAACTCTGCATGCAGAATTATGACATGCTGGTGCGGGAAGCCCTGCACCGCTATTATCCGGACACCGGCTACATTTACAAACCGTCCGACCGTGCCTTTGCCATCCTGATCGCTTCCGACCAGCACACGGCCTTCGAATCGATCATCAAGGCCAATAAGAGTACCTTCATCAATCTGCACAATGAGCTTTTGGATCGGTACGGAATCTGGATCAGCGGCGGCTTCGGCGACCGGAACGGCGTGATCTCCTATACCTGGAAATCCTATCAGCAAGCCCGGGAGGCCAAGATGCTCACCACACTGGAAAACTACATTTTAAGCAACAGTGATTTTGCCCACTCCAGCGATGTGTATTACTATCCGCAAAGTCTTTCGGTCCAGCTCAGCGGTTTTATTTCCACAGGCAACAAGGATCAGGTCAGCGAGCTGTTCAAGCTGATCATCACGGAGAATACACTCAAGCGGAATCTGTCCTACACCCAGCTGCACTGGCTGATTTCCGATATCCGGGGCACCGTATTCAAAAAGCGGCACAATATTATTGCAGAAAATCTGACCCCGGAAAAGACCAAGATTCTGGATCTGGTCGACCGCCAGTTCCAGGGAGAGATGAGTCTGAACGCACTGAAAACCATTTCTCTGGAGCTTTGTGACATTTACGGCGGCGCAACCGAAAGCAATGACCTGATTCTGAAAATCCAGGAATATATCAACAGCAATTATCACGACCCGGAGCTTGGACTTACCAAGATCTCCAGCGAATTCGGAATTTCCGAAAACTATTTCAGCTACCTGTTTAAAAAAGAAGTGTCCGAAAACTTCTCTACCTATCTGGAACGCCTCCGGATGGCAAAAGCAAAGGAAATGGTTCTCGAGTCCAATGCCAGCCTGTCCACACTTTATCAGTACCTTGGCTACAGCAATGCAGCATCTTTCCGAAGAGCTTTTAAAAAGAATTTCGGTGTCTCACCGAAGGAAATGAGGGATAATGTCAATGCAAAATCTTAATGCTTCTGAATCCGTAAAACAGCTTTCTCAAAACCTGTTCTCCTGCGGCCTTCCGGTTCACAGCTTCCTGGCAGAGCAGCACGGCAGCCTCCTGGAGGAAGCTTACGCGCCGCCGTATTCGGCCGGCGACCTTCACCGGATGTTTTCCGTGACCAAAAGCATCTGTTCCCTGGCTACAGGGTTTCTTCTGGAGGACGGCCTGATTTCTCTGGAAGACCGGATCGTGACATTCTTTCCGGAATACCGTCCGGAAAATGGCTTCCATCCGTGGCAGGAACAAATGACCATCCGGCACATGCTGACCATGCAGACCTGCTATAGCAGCACCACCTACAAAGCCGACCTGAAAAGCAACTGGGTGAAAAGCTTTTTCACCACGGCTCCGTCCCACCGCAGCGGCCAGATCTTTCTTTATGACACATCCTCCAGCCACACCCTGGCCGCCCTGGTAAAAAAGCTGACCGGGAAAGGAGTTCTGGATTATTTAAGAGAAAAATGTCTGGATTCCATCGGCTTTTCCAAAGAGGCCTATATCATTCCGGATCCCTTTGGTTCTGAGATGGGCGGCTCCGGTCTGATGGCAAAGCCCTCCGACCTGTTAAAGCTGGGCCGCTACTGCATGGACACACTCCATTCCGGGACGGGACGCTTTGCAGATTATCTGCGCGAAGCCACCTCCTGGCAGGTCCCGACTCTTCATTCCGGCCAGACCGCTGAAGAAAAGCTGGGCTACGGATACCAGTTCTGGCAGGTACGCGGCGGCTTCGCCATGTACGGCATGGGCGGCCAGTACCTTCTCTTCTACCCACAGTTGGATCTGCTTCTGGTTTTGACCGCCGACACGCAGAATACAAAGGGCGGCTATCAGATCCTTCTGGACCTGGTTTATGAGGCCCTAAAGCCGCTTCTGCAGCAGGCAGATACAGATTCTGCAGCAGGTGCAATCAGTCCGTCCTGCAGGGCTCATACAGCCGCAGAACCGGTCTCCTGGGACGCTTCCTATCGTCTGCTGGACAATCCAAACGGGTTTACCAGGCTTCGCCTTTCCTTCAGCACAGCCGACGGCGGACAGCTGATTCTGGAACATGCACAAACCGCCTTCCACATTCCTTTTGGGTTTGCTTCGGCCGCCGTAGGAAAGCTGGAAAAATACGATCAGCGCATTTCCGTGCAGGCATCCGTTCCGGCCGATCACATGCTTTACCTTCCGGTTCAGATCACCGATGAATGCGTTGGCTCCATCCATGTTATGCTTCACTATTCCGAGACAAATGTGACTCTCTGGATGAAAAAAATTGAGGAAACCTATTTCCATGAATTCCAGGGCTTCCTGGAGGGGGAACGAGAATAAAAAGGCTGTCCGCCGGCATCACATACCGGCGGACAGCCTCTTCTTTTTTCTGTTCTGTTTTTATGCTCTACATACAATTCATGTCCGAATCCTTCGAACGCCGGAACAGCCGGTCAATATCAAATCCATGCTTTTCCAGCATGGCCGAAAAGTTCTCACAGTTGTAAAACTGCTCTGCAGATACCCAGGCCGGGCATCCTTTCTTATCTCCGTAACTATAAGGATTACAATCATATCCAAGTTCCAATCCGGTCATAACGGCACCTCCTCTTTGTTTCTTTCCATTTCTTCTATAACTATAGTATAAGCTCCTCTGGACTTTTGGTCCATAATCTGCTAATCTGAAAAAAGAAAGAAAATATGTGCTTTCAGCACAAAAAAACATTTACTATGAAAGTTCCGCCGCCGGGCGCATGAAAGTTTAGTAAAGGAGGAACTGCACCATGGCAATCCGCTTTTGGGAAATTTATAAGGACACGCACGAAACCTACCGGCTGAAGCTTCTTGCCGGAAAGAACGGAATGGACAACGTAGTCGGCTGGGTCCACATGCTGGAAGACGAAACGATCATCAGCCGTTTTACCGGGCAGGAGCTGGCCATCACAACCGGAATGAAAGCGCAGGAGCCTAATTGGCTTCTCCACGTCGTAAAAGCCATGAAAGAGGCCGACAGCACAGGAATTATCATCAATACCGGCATGTACCTGATGGAAGTGCCGGAGGAAGTCACGGACTGGTGCCAGCGCCACGATTTCCCGCTTCTTGTCATGCCGTGGGAAATCTCCTGCACCCAGGTCACCCAGGACTTCTGTATGCGGATCATGAGCCGGGCGCAGCGGGAAAAGGAGTTGGGCTCCCTGTTTCAGGATATTATGGCGGGGCAGGAGCTTTCCGAGGATGCGCTGACCCGAATCCGAACTCGTTTTGATATCAACGGCACCTTCCGGATCTTCTGCATCCGCATCAGCCTGGGCGTGGAGGACACCACCGCCTTTCACCAGTCGGTTTTAAAGCTGGAAAATCTGTTCGGCATCTGGCAGAACGGAAAGAAAATTCAGATTCCCTACCTGCTGATCGAATGCGAAGACTGCTATGCGCTCATTGTCAACAACTTCCCCGATCATTCCCTGTCCAATCTGACTGTGCAAATTCTGGAGCAGTTCTCCTATTTCACGCAGAAAAAGCTGCTGTCCCTCGGCGTCGGACCCGAGGTTCGGGGAATACAGAATCTGAAAACGGCCTTCCGCCGCGCCCAAATCGCCGTCAAGATGGCGTTTCAGACCCGACAAAAGGTCATTAATTTTAACGAAATGGGATTTTTCAAAATTCTGTTTTCCTGTGATGATACGGCCATCCTGAAAAATTATCAGAATCAGCTGCTCGGACCTCTGGAAGAGCACGACAGACATCACCACTCGGACCTGATCGGTACCCTGCGAAGCTATATTGAGAATGACCGCAGTCTGATCGGTGCCGCCGACGCCACCTTCACCCACCGCAACACCGTCCATTACCGGATTCAGAAAATCAGGAAGCTTCTGAACTGCGAGCTGAAAACCGCCCAGGATCTGTTTCCCTATCAGGTCGCCTTTTACATAAAAGATATGAACCTGCAGGATCCGGCTTCCACTCCGCCTCGTGACTAAAAAGCCGTTTTCCTGCCATGTCACGGCAGAGCATCCTTCTCCTCCTTTTTCGCAAATATACGAAAACAGCTCTGCGGGAGTTCAAACACAAATACAATCCCAAGTACAATTGCAACCGCAATTTTCACCGCCATAAAGCCGGTCTTCCTCGCCAGCTCCAGCTCATCCATCACAATATAATAAGCCGTCCAGTACACGCCCGCCCCCGGCACCAGCGGAAAAATTCCGGAAATCAGAAAAATGGTGACCGGACACCGCTCCCGCACCGCAAATAGTCTGGACAGAAGAATCACCACGATTGTCGCCAGAAGTGAAGCCGTCGTCTCTGAACAGACCAAAATCAGCAGGGAATACATGAACCACCCGGCTCCTCCAATCAGTCCGCAGTACGGATAATATTTCGTCGGCACCCCGAACAGCAGAGAAAAGGACACCGTTCCCACCACCGCTGCCAATATCTGCAGCATCAGATTCATTGCCTCTTCCTCCTCTCAAAACGGCTTGAACTGCGTAATCCTGTAAAACAGAGAAAATACAAGGCCGACGCCGATTGCAATGCAGAAAAATACAAGAAGCGCATCCAGCATGCGCACCGAACCGGAAATATAATCGCCATCCGCAATATCCCGGATTGCATTAGTAAAAGCCACGCCGGGAATCAGCGGCATGATAGAGCCGATGATCATGTAGTTCAGATGCTGCCCGAAGTGAAGCAGATACATCACCGTGCAGAGAAAAGTCACCAGAGCACCCCCTCCGATGTTCCCCACAATTTTCGACAAATGCGGTGCGCTGATATGCAGCACATAAAGATACAGCAGAACGCCGGCTCCGAAGGCCGCCGCGCTGTCCACTGCCGTACCACCAAGCAGAAAGCAGAAGCAGGCGCTGCCTGTACCGGAAGCCAGGGTCTGCATGGTTTTCGTCTTGCCCGGCATTCTGCGGATCTGTGCCAGCCGTTCCAGCACTTCCTCCGGCGTATAGCAGTTTTCCTCGATCTCACGAGACAGCTGGTTTACCGCCGCTACCCGGTTTAAATGAGTGCCGCTCACAGGGATATGCTGTACCTTTGCAAAAATTTCCTCCCGCTCATTTCCCGATGTCATAAAAATCCCATTGCTCAAAACAAAGGAATTCTCCGAATCTACGCCGTAATGGTGGCAGATTCGGTCCATCGTTTCCTCTACCCGTGAAATTTCCGCCCCATTCTCCAGCAGAATATGGCCGGCCTCCATCGCTGCCTCCAGCACAACCTTCCGTTCTGCCGGTTCTGACTCCACATTCTTTACGTTCTGTTCCATTCTCTCTATATTCTCCATATCCTTCCTGCTCCTGACTCCGGCTGTTTTCCGTCTCATTGTACCAAGTCGCTGGCGCGACGGCTAGCCCCAAGTACGTGAAACCATT
>JBJELD010000018.1:0-77468 GCA_051878975.1 Candidatus Caccovicinus sp. | reverse complement strand
ACGGCGGTCATGAAAAAATAAAAAATCTGCTTGACAAATCGCCGGATAGTATGGTAGTATGTAGCCATGTTGATAGTATGTAACTTTAAGTAGGCATTCACTATACATAAATCTTAGGATATTTATGTGTATGGGCCTGCTTTTTTGTTGTGTTCCAAGCTGTATAAAGCACTCCCTGACAGGAATAATAAGAAGGTATGTCCGTACCATAAAGGATCCCGAAATTATAAAAAAAGGAGAGACGGTATGAAAGACAAAATTTTTGGTGTACTGCAGCGTGTGGGACGTTCCTTTATGCTGCCAATCGCAATCCTGCCGGTTGCGGGACTGCTCTTAGGCTTAGGTGGTTCTTTTACAAATGAGACCATGCTGGAAACCTATGGTCTTATGGGAATCATGGGACCGGGAACCGTGTTTAATGCGATCTTCACGATTATGAGTGATGCAGGCAACATTGTGTTCACGAATCTGCCGATTATCTTTGCTATGGGTGTGGCGATCGGCATGGCGAAGAAAGAGAAAGAAGTTGCGGCTCTTGCAGCTGCAATATCCTTCTTTATCATGCATGCAGCCATCGGAGCGCTGATCCGGATTAACGGCGGTGCGGAAACCATGTTAAGCGGTGCAACGACTTCCGTGTGCGGAATTACCTCCCTGCAGATGGGCGTATTCGGCGGTATTATTGTTGGCCTGGGTGTGGCAGCGCTTCACAATCGTTTCTACAAAATTCAGCTTCCGCAGGTGCTTTCCTTCTTCGGAGGAACCCGGTTTGTGCCGATCATTTCTGCACTGGTTTACACGGCAGTAGGTATGGTGATGTACTTCGTATGGCCGGTGATCCAGAGCGGCATCTATGCGGTAGGAAATGTTGTGCTGAATTCCGGTTACGCAGGAACCTGGGTTTACGGTCTGATGGAGCGTCTGCTGATCCCGTTCGGTCTGCATCACGTATTCTATCTTCCGTTCTGGCAGACTGCAGTAGGCGGAACGATGGAGGTTGCCGGACAGATGATCGAGGGTGCACAGAATATTTTCTTTGCACAGCTGGCGGATCCGACAACAAAGCAGTTTGCAGTGTCCGCTACCCGCTTTATGTCCGGAAAGTTCCCGTTAATGATCTTTGGTCTTCCGGGCGCAGCACTTGCCATGTACCGGACTGCTAAGCCGGAAAAGAAAAAAGCAGTAGAAGGACTTTTGTTCTCTGCTGCACTGACCTCCATGCTGACCGGTATCACAGAGCCTCTGGAATTTACCTTCCTGTTTGTGGCTCCGCTTCTGTACGGAATTCACTGCGTACTGGCAGGTCTGGCTTACATGCTGATGCATGTATTTAATGTAGGCGTCGGTATGACGTTCTCGGGCGGATTTATTGATCTGTTCCTGTTTGGCATTCTTCAGGGAAATGCAAAGACCAACTGGATCTGGGTGGTTATCGTAGGTATTGTATACTTTGTTGTTTACTATTTCCTGTTCAGCTTCCTGATTGTGAAGATGGATTTAAAGACTCCGGGACGTGATGATGCGGAGGAGGTGAAGCTTTACCGCAGAAGTGATCTGGAGGCCAGAAAGAACGGAGAGGCGGGAGCAGCTTCGGAAGAGAGTGCAGAAGATCAGATGTCCAGACAGATCTGTCAGGGTCTCGGCGGAAAGAAAAACATTTCCGATGTGGACTGTTGTGCAACCAGACTGCGCTGTACCGTATTTAAAGCGGAGCTGGTGAATGATGCCATGCTGAAGGGAACGGGCGCTTCCGGTGTTGTTCATAAAGGAAACGGCGTTCAGATTATTTATGGACCAAGAGTAACTGTAATTAAATCAAATTTGGAAGATTATCTGGAAAAAGCTCCGAATGAGGAGTATACTGGTAGTAGCACAGAGCCTGCGCAGGAAGAGCCGGCAAAACAGGAAGCAAAGCCGGAAGAGAAGAGTGAAGTATCCTCCAGACCGGTGTCTTCGATCATCATTTCCAGCCCGGTTACCGGAGAAGCAGCAGATCTGACGACTGCACCCGATCCGGCGTTCGCAGGAAAGATGCTGGGCGACGGTGCCGTGGTTACACCGGAGGATAACGTGGTGAGAGCGCCGGAGGACGGCGAGGTCTGCTTCGTATTTGATACCAAGCACGCGCTGGGCTATGTGACGGAGTCCGGTATTACACTGCTGATTCACATCGGCATTGATACTGTGAAGCTGAACGGACAGGGCTTTGAGGTCTTTGTTCAGAACGGTCAGAAGGTGAAGAAGGGTGAGCCTCTGATCAAGCTGGATCTGGATTATCTGAAAGCGAATGCTCCTTCTGTGGCAACGCCGGTTCTGTGTACGGAGCTGAAGAGCAATCAGAAGATTCGTCTGCTGAAAGAAGGGCATATTCAGGCAGGAGAGGCCTTGTTTGCCGTAGATGTATACGAAGAAAAATAGTTGTTTCGTGCGGCTGTGAAGAAAAATTAGAAAGAGTCAAGTGGGGAAAGTATGTACAGAATCAGCAAGGTGCTTAATCACAATGCGGTGATTGCCATCCATACAGAGGATAATCAGGAATATATGATCATGGGAAAAGGAGTGGGCTTCGGAAAGAAAGTAAGCCAGCGAATGGAGGCCGGGCCGGAGGACAGCGTGTACGCCCTCCAGGCCGCTACCGACAGGGGAGCAGCCGGTGAGATGGCCAGATCAATTGATCCTGAATGTCTGGAAATTGCAGATGAGATTCTCAGGGAGGCTGAAAAGAAGTTCGGCCACCTGGACCGGAACATACTTTTTCCCATGGCTGACCATATTGAATATGCGCTGAAACGTGTGAAGAAGCGGGAGCAGATCAGCAATCCGCTGACGGAGGATATCCGGGTTCTGTTTCATATGGAATTCAAGGCGGCAGAGGCGATCCGGCCGATTGTGAAGAAACGGATGAATCTGAATATAGGAGATGACGAAATCGGATACATAGCGCTTCATATCCACTCTGCCATTGAAGATGAGAAAGTGTCGCAGGCCATGCAGACCGCCCAGGCGGTACGGGAGTGTATTTCTGCGATCGAGAAGGAGACCGGCGCCAGCATTGACATTCAGTCCCTTTCCTACAACCGTCTGATGAATCATATCCGTTACATGGTGGCCAGAGCGTTAAACGGGGAAAAGCTGAAGCTGAATATGAATGACTATATGGAGCTGAAGTTTCCGAAGGCCTATCAGATTGCGCAGACGGTATGTGATGAGGTGGGCCGGAGTCTGCGCCGCCAGCTGGATGAGGTGGAGATCGGCTATCTTGCCATGCACATTGAGCGTGTTACAAGCAGCGAGCTGGACGAAGCAAACAGTTCGAACTGCTGAGAAAAGGGAGTAATCATATATGGACTGCCGTAAGCGGTATTACAGAAAGCTGTGGTATCGTGCGGCAGTTCTTTTTTGTGTTCACAGGGAACGGATGAAAAAGAATGATGTTGGGGTCAAGAGGTATTTTGACCCCTCTTGCAAGAATAGAGTTATTATGTTAGAATAAAAGTTCAGCGCAAAATATGATGTAACATCATGCAGATTTGGCATAAGAAAAACAGAAAGGTGGAAGTAAATGCAGGAAATGAACAGCCGTTTTCACAGCATTACGCTGGCGGACCGGGAATGGATGAATCCTTTGATTTCTTCGGAAAACGGGCTTGCCACAGATAACTGCTTCGGCACGTACTATTTATGGGGAGACACATTTGGACTGAAGGTGGCGGACTGCGGAGACCGTCTTCTGGCCTGCTGCGGCAGCGGGGAAGCGCTTTGCTTTTTTTATCCACATGGAACCGGCAGTCTGGAGCAGGCGGTGGAGGCGATGGCGCAGAAGGCTGCGGAGCAGGAAACGATGCTGGTGGTGAACGGAGTGACGGAAAGCCAGAAGGAAGAACTGGAGCAGACCTTTCCGGGAAGGTTTTCCTTTGTGGAAAAGCGCTCCAGGGCGGACTATATTTATGAGGCGGAAAGTCTGGCGGTTCTTTCTGGAAAGAAACTGCACAGCAAAAAAAATCACTGCAACCGGTTTGAACGGGAGTGGCCGGACTGGCACTGTGAAGTTCTGGAAAAAACGCATATCCCGGAATGCATGGAGCTTTTTAAAATGTGGGAAGACAGTCACCAGGAAGGAGCGGATGAGATGCAGGAAGCGGAGCAGACAGCCGTCCGCAGGGCTTTCCGGGATTATGAAGCGCTTCGGATGGAAGGAATTGCGCTTTATGCCGGCGGGAAGCTGGCAGCGTTCTCGTTTGGCGAACTGGTAGGCGAAAACGGGTTTGATGTTCACTTTGAAAAGGCGGACACCAGGATCCACGGGGCATTCAATATGGTCAACCGGGAGCTGGTGCGGATGCTTCGGCTTCGTTATCCGGGACTGCTGTATGTGAATCGTGAGGAGGATATGGGCCTCGAAAATCTGCGGAAGGCGAAGGAATCCTATCGCCCGAAATTCCTGATTCATAAATATTCTGCCTCTGCAGCGGTTTAAGCTTGCGGAAATCCTGACTGCATGTTAGAATGGAATCTATAAGGGAAATCGATTGCAAAAAGTGTTGCGGCGCATCCGCTGCAGCAGCCGTGCAGAAAGGAGAGCAGGAGGAAACGTAGAATGACCATATATGATATTGCGAAAATTGCCGGAGTGTCGGCCAGTACGGTATCCAGAGTGGTAAATAATAAGCCGGGAATCAAGGAGGAAACCAGAAAACAGATTCTGGCGCTGCTGGAGGAGTATCACTACCGGCCGAATGAAACGGCCAGAGGGCTGGTCAATCAGTCCAGCAAGCTCATCGGAATTCTGATCACGGATATCCGCTATGCACATCATGTGGATATTGCCTACTATATTGAAGAAGAGATGGAAAAAAAAGGCTACTGCAGTCTGATTCTGAATACCGGCTTGTCCGATGAAAAGAAGGTACACGCAATTCAGACGCTGGCGCAGAGAAAAGTGGAGGGCGTAATTCTGGTGGGCTCTACCTTTCAGTGCGATGCAGTGAAACAGGCGCTGGCCTCCTGTTTTCCGGAAGAACCGGTGATTATCACGAACGGATACCTGGATCTGCCGAATGTAAAGGGCGTTCTGGTAGACGAGCGGGACGGTGTGGAGGCCTGTGTGGAGTTGATGGCCTCAAAAGGGCACAGAAAGCTTGCGTTTGTGCTTCCGAATCATACGCCCAGCAACCTTTCTAAGCAGAAGGGCTTTATAACCGGGATGGAAAATCTGGGATGGAAGCGGGAGGAGCTGTGGATGTATCAGGCGCCTACCACGCTGAAGGACGGCCGGAGGATAACAGAACAGATTTTGGAGGAGCATCCGGATCTGGAAGGAATCATATTCGGAGAGGATCTGGCAGCGGTCAGCGGAATCCGCACCCTTCTGGATCGATCGGTCCGGGTGCCGGAGCAGGTCGCGGTGATCGGAGTGGACAATTCCCGGTATTGCGATATCTGCTATCCGAAGCTGACCTCTCTGAACAATAAGATGGTGGAGATGAGTCTGGAAGCGGCAAGAATTCTGTCGGACAGCCTGGAGGAACGGAAAAATCCGGACAAGATCATGCTGTTTTCCAATATCGTGGAGCGTGAGAGTACCTGAATCAGCAAAAGTGAAGCAAGGATCGTGTTACGGTTCCGCAGGCGGAATGATCCGCCTGCGGAACCGTTTTTACTCTGATTTATATCGATTGCAAAAACAGAACGAAGTACGAAAACCGGAGAAACCAGAAAAACAGAAGCAAAAGGAAGATATACTGTAAAAATGCACAATAACAAGAGAAAAAAATAGTAGAAATTAACGATGAAATTGGAGTTGCCAACCGGAGAAAAGTGTGATATTATAATGACATGAAAAGCAATCGATTGCAAAATAAGCAAGCGGGCATGGAAAGAAAGCCGAATTTAAACGCACAGAGGAATGGATTGCAGAAAGGAAGAAGCGATGATTTACGGACATATTGATGCAAAGGAAAGCCCGGATGTTTATCCGGAAATGATCCGGAGCGCGATGGATTACTGCAGAAGGGCCGATCTTGCCGTTACAAAAGAGGGGCGGTATCCGCTGGGAGAGGATGATTCCTGTATTGTCCAGGTTTTCAGCCGCAGAACCGGTCCGAAGGAGGAGAAGCTTCCGGAGGTTCACAGGAAGTATATTGAGGTACAGTTTCTGGGAGAAGGAAAGGAGTACATCGGGTTTTATCCGGACCTGGGAGACAGCCGGATCCGGGAGGACTGTCTGGAAGAAAAGGATACACTGTATTACGAGGAGAATGAAGCGGCTGAGGAGATGATGCTTCCGATGCGGCCGGGCTGTTATGCAGTGTTTTTTCCGGAGGATGTGCACCGGCCGTTCTGCCAGATGGGAGAGGCAGAAACCGTGAAGCGGATTGTTATCAAGATACCGGTAGATCGGACATGTTAAATCCGGCAGAACGGCCTGTTTTTTTGCTCGTTTTGGCAATCGATTGCAAAAAGAATTTAGAATCTGAAAATTAAAATGGTAAGAATGAATAGGAGGAAAAACAATGATGAGAGTGCCCTATGAAACGATGGTAAAGGAATTTAAAAGAGTGCTGGTAAAGAAGGGATTTACGGAGGAGCGTGCTGAGGCGGCAGCCGGAATTTTTGCACAGAACAGTCTGGCTGGTGTGTATTCACACGGTCTGAACCGTTTCCCGAGAGTGGTGGAGTACCTGGAAAAAGGAGAAATTGATCCGGATATCGTAGCAACCCCGGAGCTGCAGTTTGGAGCTTTTGAACGCTGGAACGGACACAGAGGCTTCGGTCCGTTAAACGCAAAGCTGGCGATGGACCGGGCATGTGAGCTGGCAAAGCAGTACGGAATCGGAATTGTGGCTTTGGGCAACAACAACCACTGGATGCGGGGCGGCAGCTACGGGTTCCAGGCGGCTGACCAGGGCTGCATCGGAATCTGCTGGTCCAATACCATGCCGAATATGCCGGCCTGGGGAGGGAAGGACCGGAAAATCGGCAACAACCCGCTGATTTTTGCTGTGCCGAGAAGCAACGGACAGCATGTGGTGATCGACTGTGCCGTATCTCAGTTCTCTTACGGAAAGATTGAGGACTGTAAGTTAAAGGGCATTCAGCTTCCGGTTCCGGGCGGCTATGATACGAAGGGCAATCTGACTACGGATCCGGCAGAGATCGAGAAGACCTGGCGGGTGCTTCCGATGGGATACTGGAAAGGCAGCGGCATTTCAATTGCACTGGATCTGATTGCAACGGTTCTGTCCAACGGGAATTCGGTTCAAAAGATCGGCACCTTCGGAGATGAGGTCGGTCTGACTCAGATCATGATCGCCATCGATCCGTCCAAGGCGAATACGGCAGAATTGACAGATCAGATTGTGGATGAGATCATCGCGGATATCAAGTCCTCCGAGCCGGTTCAGGAAGGCGGAAAGGTGCTGTATCCGGGCGAGCCGGAAACCTTAACGATTCAGGATAATCTGGCAAACGGGATTCCGGTGATTGAAGAAAAGTGGAATCAGGTTCTGGCGATGTAAAGAATGCAGAGAAGAAAGGGAAGGTTACGGAAAATGAAAAGAAAATGGTCCTTGTTGCTGGCAGCTGTTATGACTGTGGTCAGTCTGGCCGGGTGTTCTTCCTCGAAACAGACGGATGACGGCAAGCCGAAGCCGGAGTTGAATATTATTGTGGCACATAATCAGACTTCCTTGGAGAATCCGTACACAAAGGCGGCAATCAAGTTCAAGGAAGCGCTGGAGGAGGTATCCGGTGGACGGGCGACGGCAACGCTGCATCACGGAACTCTGGGAGAAAATGAATCGGAGCTGGTGGAAAAGCTGGAAATGGGTGCGGTGAATCTGACGGTTGCCTCCCCGGGCTTTATGACGTTGCTTGGCGTAAAGGAAATCGATATGTTCTCGCTGCTGTATCTCTTTGACAGCTTCGATCACTGGGAGGCCTGCGTGGACGGACAGTTCGGTCAGGAGATGAGCCGGCTGCTGGCTGAGAAAACGGATGACCGGTTCCGGGTGATGGGCTACTGGACCTCCTCAGTCCGCGATTATTACGGCAAGAAGCCGGTGGTGGAGCCGGAGGATCTAAAGGGCATGACCATTCGTACTCAGAGTACGCCGGTGGTGCAGGAATTCTGGAAAAAGTGCGGAGCGATTCCGACCTCGGTAGCGTGGGGCGAGCTGTACCAGGCCCTCAGCCAGGGCGTAGTGGATTCGGCAGAAAATGACTACACCAGCTTCCGGCTGAAGGAGCATCACAAGACGGATAACGGAAAATATATCAGTGAGACGCACCATGATTATACGACACGTCTGTTTTTGACCACCGGACAGTTTTACAATGCCCTGACCGAGGAGCAGCGAGGCTGGTTTGATGAGGCCTGCCGGATTGCAACGGAGGAGGACCGCAGGGTTACATATGAGATGTTTGAAGAGTCCAAGCAGAAAGTCATTGCAGACGGCGCAGTGGTAACGGAATATAAGGATGTAGATATTGATGCATTCAAGGCAATCGCTATTCCGATTCAGGATGAGTTTGCAGCAGAAAACGGTATGCAGAACTATCTGGATATGATCCGGGCAGAGGGGGAGAAACAGAAATGAAAAAAACATTAGCTTATCTGCAGAAGCTGCAGATTGCAGCGGGCGGAATCTTTTTAAGTATCTTTTTGTGCAGTGTCGTGATTCAGATGGCCTGCCGGTATGTCGGCATTGCCGCGATCTGGACGGAGGATGTGTCCATGTATGCCTTTATCTGGGCGGCTTTTATGGGGGCAGGGGCCATGGTTTATGAAAGACGGCATTTTGCCTTTACTTCCATCAGTGATATGCTGAAAAATGAAACGCTGAAAAAGCTGCTTTCTCTGGGGATTGCAGCAGTGATGCTGGTGTTTTCCGTGCTGATGTTTTACTATGGCTGCAAGATTACCAAACAGTTCTGGAATTACCGGTGGGTCAGCCTCCCGTCATTAAAGCGGGGTCCGACCTGGCTGTGTATTCCGGTCTGCGGCGCCACTTCGACGCTGTATCTGATCGGTCAGATCATAGAAGATGTTAAGGCTCTGATGGGAGGTAAATAGTATGCAGATCTTGCTGGTTATTCTTTTTATTGCATTTGTTATGTTTGGCGTGCCGATTTCCTTCGCATTGGGCTTTGTATCCTTTGCCGGTATCGCAGCGCTTCCGATTATTCCGAACAGTGTTGTTTTTACAAAAATGTTTAACGGACTGAACAGCTTTACCCTTCTGGCGGTGCCGCTGTTCATCCTGGCTGCCAATTTGATGAACGAAGGCTCGATTTCGGACCGTCTGATCGATGTCTGCACGGCTTCTGTGGGTCATGTGCGGGGCGGTCTGGCTCATGCCAACATTCTGGTATCTATGATTTTTGCCGGTATTTCCGGTTCTTCTCAGGCTGACACCGCCGGAATCGGAAAGATTCTGATTCCTGCCATGGAAAAGCAGGGCTATGACAAGCAGACAGCCGTTGGTGTCACGGCTGCATCCTCCACTTTGGGCTCCATTATTCCCCCGAGTATCACCATGGTCGTATACGCAGGTATCGCCAATGTTGGTACAGGAGCCCTCTTTATGACCGGTCTTGTGCCAGGCATTATGCTGGGCCTGGCCATGATGGCGGTCGTGGTATTTTACTCCAAGAGAAAGAATTTTCCGAAAGGAGAGAGAGTTCCGGCAAAAGAGGTTGCAAAGCAGATCTGGAGTTCTCTTCCGGCGCTGATGACTCCGATCATCCTGATCGGCGGAATCGTGACCGGCTGGTTTACTCCGACCGAATCTGCAGCAGTTGCCTGTGTGTATGCGCTGATTATCGGAATTTTCTTTTACCACACCATTCAGATCCGCCGTCTTCCGGCAATTCTGATTGAAACCATGAAGCTTTCTTCACTGTCTCTGTTCGCGCTGGCTACTGCAAATGCGCTGGGCGAGCTGTTAAGCTACTATCAGTTAAATGAGATGGTACAGAACTTTTTCGTGGGAATGCCGGGCGGAAAGCTGGTCTTCCTGATCGTAGTTGTATTTTTCTTCATGTTTGTAGGAACCTTTATGGATGCAGTGCCGGCCATGATCCTGTTTGTACCGATCATTCTGCCTTCTGCAACGGCACTTGGCATCAGCCCGATCATCCTGGGCCTGATCGTAGTTGTGACGCTGGCGCTGGGTCTGGTAACACCGCCTTACGGCTTGTGTCTGCTGCTTGCCGGTTCCATCAGTGGAATCAGCATTGAAGAGTCCTTTAAGGGCGTGCTTCCGTACTTCTTGTCCTCGATCGCGGTGCTGGTGCTGATGATCGTTTTCTCGGATATGTTCCTTGCTATTCCGACGGCGCTGTTTCCGAATCTGTTCTGATCAGAAAAATCAATCGAAAAACAAAAAAGAAAACATGCTGCGGCTTTTGAGGATGCCGCAGCATGTTTTTATGCGTTTGCGCTGTCTGTTGGACGAAGCTTCAGGCAGATCAGACTGAGAATCAGGATTCCTGCGCAGGGAATCAGATTGCAGGTCATGCCGGCTGCAAGGCCGAACTGCTCGGCTGCTATGCCGATGATCCATGGCATCAGGATGGCGCCGATGCCGCCCAGAGGAAGCATGATTCCCAGACATTCACTGTTTAAGTTTTTTCCGACCGCCGCAACCGTAGTGGGATTTACGCCGGCCATAGAGAAAGCAAACAGGAACAGAAGAAGGATGGCCGGAAGAGGTGTTTTTGCGCTCATGAGTCCTCCGTACAGAATCGTACATCCGGCTCCCATAACGGCCAGCCACCGAAAGCTCTGCCGGATCGGAAAGACGAATGCGATCAGAAGCCGGGCAATCAGTGTGGCTCCCCAGAGCACGGTGACAGTATAGGTGCTGACGGTTCCGGAAAGAATGCCGCTGTCCTTAAAGTAGGTAACCAGCCATCCCACCACACTGGTTTCTGCCGCGTTCTGGCAGAATAAGATGCCGGTGATCAGCCAGAAGCTTCCGGTTTTCAGGAAAGAAAAATCGGTCTTTTTTTCTGCGGCTGCCGGTCCGGGATTCCGGCCGGGGAGCCGGGCTGCCAGAAAGATCAGCCACATGGCCAGTCCGGCCAGTGCCTGAAAGCAGATCGGGAGAAAGAAGCTTGTCTTTAAAGCGGCGGACAGAAAGAAAGGGCAGGTCAGGGCACCGAGGGCATAGCAGGAATGCATCAGGTTCATCCGTTTCGTCTTGTCGCCGCTTCCATTTCCGGAAAGAACCGAGCATTGGTTCAGAGCGCAGCCCTTGGCGATTCCCACTAAAGCAAAGGCGGCAAGAAGAAGGCCGAAATTGCCGGTGAGGGTCATGATCAGATAGCCGATCGGATAGCCCAGTGCCATGGTCAGAACGGTAGTGCGCATGCCGATTCTTCCGGAAAGCATTCCGGCGGCGAAGGATGCGGCCATGTTTCCGATGCTCAGGACAGAAAGAAGTGTTCCGGTTTCTTCGTAAGCCAGGTGATACTGCTCCTGAAGGATGCTTACGATAATGCCGCTGCCGATTGCGCAGATCCCGCTGAAAAGAAAGGTGATGTAGCCGGTGCGCTGCAGCTGTTTTTCTCGTTGTTGGTTCATGTTTTTACTCCTGTTTTTCATAATGATTTATGAAAATTTTAATACATTCCGGCGGGAAGTGCAAGAAAAAGCGGAGAGAATGGCTGGAGTGACCGTGAAACAGGAAAATGTGCAGAAAAATACCTGATAAATTTATACAAAATATATAAAAAATAAAAAACAAAAGAAAAAGAGTTGACGGATTGCACAAAAACGGGTATCATGTCCTTTATTAGATAGAAGCGTTAAACTTTAAAATGCTAAAGCAAAAAACGGCGCTTCTCATATTACGGAGGTGGGTTATGCTGATTAAAATTCTGATGCTTGTGGTGTTTTTTGGGGTGATGGTCGGAATCGGCTTATATTGCCGCAGGCATGCAACGGATGTGAACGGATTTGTTCTTGGCGGAAGGAATGTAGGTCCCTGGCTGACGGCCTTTGCTTACGGAACCTCGTATTTTTCTGCTGTTATTTTTGTCGGTTATGCAGGGCAGTTCGGATGGAAGTACGGAATTGCTTCTACCTGGATCGGAATCGGAAATGCGGTGCTGGGTTCCATGCTGGCCTGGATCGTGCTGGGACGTCGGACCAGAATCATGACTCATCATTTAAACAGTGCTACCATGCCGCAGTTTTTTGAACAGCGTTTTCAGAGCCGGAACTTAAAGATCGGTGCGTCTGTGATCATTTTCGTTTTCCTGATTCCGTATACGGCCTCTCTGTACAACGGTCTGTCCCGTCTTTTCGGAATGGCATTTCATATTGACTATACAGTCTGTATTCTGGTTATGGCGATCCTGACCGGTATTTATGTAACGGCCGGAGGCTACATGGCTACGGCAATCAATGACTTTATTCAGGGTATTATCATGCTGTTTGGAATCGTGGCAGTAATCGGCGCCGTATTAAAGTCGAACGGCGGATTTCTGGAGGCGCTGAACCGTCTTGCAGCGGTGGAGGATGCGGCCGTGTCGACGCAGCCCGGCGTGTTTGCGTCTTTTTTCGGACCGGATCCGCTGAATCTGCTCGGCGTGGTGATTCTGACCTCTCTGGGAACCTGGGGGCTTCCGCAGATGGTTCAGAAATTCTATGCGATTAAGAGCGAAGCGGCTATTGACAAGGGCACGGTGATTTCCACGCTGTTTGCTGTGGTGGTTTCCGGCGGCTGTTACTTTTTGGGCGGTTTCGGAAGATTATACTCCGGTCAGGTGGACATTGCAGCGGGCGGATATGATTCCGTGGTTCCGACCATGCTGTCCAATTTGTCTCCGCTGCTGATCGGTCTGGTGGTGATCCTGGTGCTCTCTGCCTCAATGTCCACACTTTCTTCGCTGGTTATGGCATCCAGTTCCACGCTGACGCTGGATTTCCTGAAGGATACCTTTGTGAAGGACATGGATGAGAAGCAGCAGCTTTTCATTATGCGTATTCTGATCGTGGTATTTATTGCCATTTCAGTCGTGATCGCCATTATTCAGTACAAGAGCAACATTACGTTTATTGCACAGCTGATGGGCGTATCCTGGGGCGCTCTGGCCGGCGCATTTCTCGCTCCGTTTTTATATGGATTGTACTGGAAAAAGACAACGAAGGCCGCTGTATGGGCCAGCTTTTTCTTCGGTTCCGGCCTGATGATCCTGAATCTGCTGTTCCGCAGCAGTTTCCCGACGCTGCTGCAGTCCCCGATCAATGCCGGTGCAGCCGCTATGCTGATCGGCCTGGTTCTGGTTCCGGCAGTCAGCGTTTTCACAAAGAAGCCGGATGAAAAACTGGTGAAGGATATCTTTGCCTGCTATGATGTGAAGGTGTCTGCGAAGCAGAAAAAGATTCTGGGAGATTAATCCGGTTATTCAAAAGCGCCGCGTTAGAAAACGGCGCTTTTTTGATGCGGTTTGCGGGGGCCTGCGAACCGGACGCTTTTTTTCTGCAACGCGTCAGATTGTGAATATTATTGCTGGTCAAACAGAGAAAAGTATGGTAAAATATTTGAAATTGCATTCATAAAATGTGAAGGATTTATTAAAAACATACAAGAACTGTCTGGTGCGCAGAAAATAAGCATGGGCATCATGCTGGATGGCGTGCAGGCAGTGCGGGAGAAAGGTGGAGCAGAGTTGATAAAGGAAGAGGCAAATACACAGCAGATGATGCTGGGCAATGCGGCAATCGCAAGAGGTGCTTATGAGGCAGGGGTGAAGGTTTCGGCAGCATATCCCGGAACACCCAGTACAGAGATCAGCGAAAATATTGTAAAATACAAGGATGTGATCTATTCGGAATGGTCGCCGAATGAAAAGGTTGCAACAGAGGTTGCAATCGGAGCATCGATCAGCGGTGTTCGTGCGCTGGTTTCCATGAAGCATGTGGGCGTGAACGTGGCATCCGATCCGCTGTATTCGATTTCCTATTGTGGTGTGAACGGCGGTCTGGTGCTGGTAGCGGCGGATGACCCCGGTATTTACAGTTCTCAGAATGAGCAGGACAGCCGGATGGTGGCAAGAGCCGCCATGGTTCCGGTTCTGGAGCCGTCTGACAGTGAGGAGGCCAGAGTCTTTACAAAACTGGCGTTTGATCTGTCGGAAAAATATGATACTCCGATCATGCTGCGCACGACGACCCGTCTGGCTCATTCTCAGGGGATGGTTCAGCTGGAGGAGCGGCAGGAGATTGAGGATCGCCCGTATGAAAAGAATATTGCCAAAACCGTTATGATGCCGGGCAATGCGATCCGGCGTCATCTGGTCGTGGAGAAGCGGCTGAAGGACATGGCAGAGGATGCCAATCACATGGAAATTAACCGGGCAGAATACCGGGATAAAAAGATCGGCGTGATTACCAGCGGAATTCCTTATCAGTATGTGCGGGAAGCCTTGCCGGATGCCAGTGTTCTGAAGCTGGGGCTGGTTCATCCGCTCCCGAGAAAGCGGATCGAGGAGTTTGCGGCAAATGTGGAGACGCTTTATGTTGTGGAAGAGCTGGAGCCGGTGATTGAGGAGCAGGTAAAATCCTGGGGGATCAAGGCCATCGGAAAAGAAATCTTTACGATACAGGGCGAGTACAGCGCGAACCTTCTGAGAGAGCGGATCTTAGGGGAAAAGCCGGATTACCCGGAGGCGGCCAAGGTTCCGGCAAGACCGCCGATCCTCTGTCCGGGATGTCCGCACAGAAGCGTATTTTCGGTACTGAAAAAGCTGAAAATCCATGCTGCGGGCGATATCGGCTGCTATACGCTGGGAGCTGTGGCACCGCTTGCAGTTGTGGATACGACGATCTGTATGGGAGCCAGTATTTCCAATCTGCACGGTATGGAAAAGGCAAAAGGAAAAGAATTTATCAAGGACTGGGTTGCGGTAATCGGAGATTCTACGTTTTTGCATACCGGCGTCAATTCTCTGATGAACATGGTTTATAACCAGGGTACGGGAACCGTGCTGATTCTGGACAATTCCACCACCGGCATGACCGGACATCAGGACCATGCGGCAACCGGAAAGACGCTGATGGGCGATATTGTCCCGGCGATCAATCTTGCACAGCTCTGCCGGGCGATGGGGATCGAGTATGTTTATGAGATTGATGCCTTCGATACGGCTGGTTTGGAGAAGCTGGTGAAGCAGGAGGTAGAGCGGGATGCGATTTCGGTAATCATCACCAAATCTCCCTGCGCACTTCTGAAGACGACGATTCCGAAGGGAACCTGCAGTGTGGATCCGGAAGTCTGTAAAAAATGCGGTCTCTGTCTGGCACCTGGATGCCCGGCTATGGGAAAGGATGCTCAGGGACATGCAGTAATTGACGAAGTAATGTGCAACGGCTGCGGACTCTGCATGCAGCGGTGCCCGTTTGGGGCGATTTCCTTTACGCCGAATCCGAAGCTGGCGCAGAAGCAGCATACCGGCGAACGCTAGAAACTGCAGGCAGCCGGCGTACAGGATGCAGAATCAGGAGAAGAAAGGGATCGGAAAGATGGAAACAAAGAATATTATGATCGTAGGCGTAGGCGGACAGGGAACGCTTCTGACCAGCCGGATCTTGGGCGGCATCGCTACGGATGCCGGATATGATGTAAAAATTTCAGAGGTGCACGGAATGGCACAGAGAGGCGGAAGTGTGGTAACCTTTGTGCGGTTCGGCAGCCAGGTGGCAGAGCCGATCGTAGAGGAAGGTCAGGCAGATGTGCTCATTGCTTTTGAGCGCCTGGAGGCGCTCCGGTATGCACACTTTTTGAAGAAGGACGGTGTTCTGATTCTGAATGATCAGAAGATTGAGCCGATGACCGTGGCGTCCGGAATGGCCGTGTACCCGGAAGGAATTATTGAGACGCTGAAAGCAGCGCATAAGACTGTAGTGGTGGATGCCCAGCAGGAAGCCAAGAAGCTGGGAAATGCCAAGGTATTCAATACCATTGTCATCGGTGTGACGGCCAGGCATATGGAATTTCCAAAGGAAAACTGGCTGAAGATTGTGGAGCGGACGGTTCCGCCGAAGACGAAAGAGATCAATCTGGCGGCATTTGAAGCAGGATACGAGATGGCAGAAGCCTGAGTCCGCATAAAATGCCGTAACGACCAGAAAGCAGCGTTTAAAGAATGCTGCAGGGAAAAATTTTGAGAGAAAACAGAGGATAAAAACATGACAATAGTTGAATTGCTGGAGCGGAACAGCCTGTTGTACGGAGATGAGATCTGCCTGGTGGAAATCAATCCGGAGGTAAAGGAAACAAGAAGGGTGACCTGGAAGGAATATGAATTGATGGAGCCCAGCCCGAACGCCCATTACCGCCGGGAAATCACCTGGCATGTGTTTAATGAAAAAGCAAACCGGTTTGCAAATCTGCTGCTTTCCAGAGGAATCGAGAAGGGGGATAAAGTGGGAATCCTTCTGATGAACTGTCTGGAATGGCTTCCGATTTATTTTGGAATTTTAAAGACCGGGGCGATTGCCGTTCCGCTGAATTTTCGCTATTCGGCAGAGGAGATTGAATATTGTGTCGGATTGGCAGATGTGGACATTCTGGTGTTCGGACCGGAATTTATCGGTCGTGTGGAGGAGATTGCGGACCGGATCATTAAGGGAAGACTGCTGATCTACGTGGGTGATAACTGTCCGACCTTTGCAGAGGATTATAAAGTGATGACCGCGGATTGTTCCAGCAAATCACCTGGAATCACCCTGTGGGAGGAGGATGATGCTGCGATTTACTTCTCTTCTGGAACTACCGGTTTTCCGAAGGCAATTCTTCACAATCATGAGAGCCTGATTCATTCCTGCCGGGTGGAGCAGAATCACCATGGACAGACCCGGGATGACGTATTTCTGTGTATTCCGCCGCTGTACCACACCGGAGCCAAAATGCACTGGTTCGGTTCTCTGCTTTCCGGCAGCAAGGCGGTGCTGCTGCGCGGAACCAAGCCGGAGTACATACTGGATGCCGTGTCCCGGGAAAAATGTACCATTGTCTGGCTGCTGGTGCCGTGGGCACAGGATATTCTGGAGGCACTGGACAGCGGACGATTGAAACTTTCCGATTATCAGCTTGATCAGTGGCGTCTGATGCATATCGGAGCCCAGCCGGTTCCGCCCAGCCTGATCCGTCACTGGAAGGAATATTTCCCGAACCATCAGTACGACACCAATTACGGCCTCAGTGAATCCATCGGGCCAGGCTGTGTGCATCTTGGTGTGGAAAACATCAATAAAGTGGGAGCGATCGGCATTCCGGGCTTCGGCTGGAGAGCCAAGATCGTGGATGAAAACCGTCAGCCAGTGAAACAGGGAGAAGTAGGCGAGCTGGCTGTCAAGGGCCCCGGCGTCATGACCTGCTATTACCATGATCCGAAGGCAACTGCAGAGGTTCTGGATCATGGCTGGCTTTATACGGGAGATATGGCTATGCAGGACGAGGATGGATTTATTTTTCTGGTAGACCGTAAGAAGGATGTCATCATCAGCGGCGGTGAAAATATTTATCCGGTTCAGATCGAAGACTTTATCCGTCTGCATCCGGCAGTTCATGATGTGGCGGTAATCGGACTTCCGGACAAGCGCCTTGGTGAGATTACGGCGGCCATCATTGAGCGGAAGCCGGATATAGATTGTACGGAGGAAGATATCCGGAATTTCTGCATGAATATGCCGCGCTATAAACGTCCGAAGAAGATTATCTTTGATACGATTCCAAGAAATCCAACCGGAAAGATTGAAAAGCCGAAGCTGCGGGAAAAATACTGCGGCGTAAGGCTGGTGGAAGCGCAGATCACCAATTAGAGGAAGAACGATTTTGGGGCAGTTGATCTGCCCCAAATTTTGAATGTGAGATTTCATATAAAATAGGAAGAAACAGGAAAAACCCGGCAGTCGTGGAAACTGCCGGGTTTTTTCTCCTTTTTTAAATTTTTTGTGACAATTTCATGAATCCCCTCGCAAAGAAGAAAATTATATGTTATACTAAGGTGATATGTTATGGAATAAAAGGAGCAGGTCATATGCTGAATGAAGAAAAGATAAAACTTATGACAGGCATCGCCATGTTTGAGAAAAAAGAAGGAAAAAAGATCTTTCCGCTGAGCCGGTATTTTAAAAATGACTATATCAGCAGCCGTCTGTTCTGCGCATTTTTCGGTTATACGCTGTGCTGTATTCTCGGAGCGTCGCTCTGGGTCATGTATCATCTGGAAATGCTTCTGAACAGCATCAGCATGGATCTGGTTTTCATACTTGCCAGACGGTTCCTTTTCTTTTACCTGGCCGGCCTGATATTTTATCTGTTCATTACCTTCCGCATCAGCAGGAAACGGTATGAATATGCCAGCGGAGGCCAGCGGGTCTATGTGGCGAAATTAAAACGCCTTGAAAAACGGTATGAGTATCAGAACAAGGTGAAGGAGATGGCAAAGGAGGGCATCCGGCATGATGGTACTTCTGGTATTTAAAGAGCGGCTGAGAGCCTTCTACGGGAGATACAGCTTTATCATTCATCCGATTGTGAAGTTTGTATTTGCATTTTCCGTATTTTTGCTGCTGAATAAAAATCTTGGCTTCCTGTCGAAGCTGAAAAATCCGGTGGTTCCTCTGATTCTGGGTTTGATCTGCTCGTTTCTGCCCGGCAGTGCACTGACCTGTCTGGCGGCTGCTTTTATGCTGCTGCATTTGTACAGTCTTTCGTTGGAGCTGGCGGTGATTACCGGCATTCTGGTTTTGATCGTGGCGGTCCTTTACGGCGGGCTGCAGCCGGGAAATTCCCTGATTATGATCATTACGCCGTTTATGTTTTTCCTGGGAGTGCCGTATGCGGTGCCGCTGATAATCGGTCTGGCCTGCGGGCTTTCCTCGATCATTCCGATGTGCGTCGGCGTGTTTTTTTACTATCTGCTGAACTATGTGAAGCAGAATGCGGCTGTGCTGGCCGGAGCGGATACGATCGATATTACGCAGAAATATATGCAGATTTTGAAAAGTCTGTTCGCAAATGAGACGATGATCCTGATGATTCTGGCGTTTACGGCAGCAGCGGTCGTTGTGTTCCTGATCCGGAACCTGTCGATCGACTATGCCTGGTCCATTGCCACGGCAGCCGGCACAGTTGTGCTGCTTGCTGTGATTTTTGTGGGAAATTCCAGAGCGGATATGCAGCTGTCGGTGGGAACCATTGCAGTCGGAACGCTGCTGTCGGTGCTTCTGACATTTATCCTGCAGTTTTTCCTGTTTGCGGTGGATTACTCCAGAACGGAATATCTGCAGTTCCAGGATGATGATTATTATTATTATGTGAAGGCAGTTCCGAAGATTGCCGTCACAGCACCGGATGTAAAGGTGCAGCGGATTAATAAACGAAAAGATTCTTAAGCTTCCGGAACAGGAAGCAGACAGGAAGGGAGGATATGGCACCATGGCGGATCTATTTGAAGGACTTCGCTCCTGGCTGTCATTTTTGCCGCGGATCAGTATTTCCAATCTGGTTGAGATTATCATTATCTCAGCCCTGATTTATGAAGTGCTGTACTGGATAAAAAATACACGTGCCTGGACATTGCTGAAAGGACTGGGTGTCATTCTGGCATTTGCACTTTTTGCAGCGATTTTTGAGCTGCGGACGATTCTTTGGATATTGGAAAAGACGGCAACCATCGCGGTTACCGCACTTTTGGTCATCTTTCAGCCGGAGCTGCGGAAGGCACTGGAGCAGCTGGGAAGTCAGAAGATCATCTCGAATATTCTTTCGTTTGATGATGCGAAGGGGGAGACCGGCTTTTCAGAAAAGACGGTGAATGAAGTGGTTAAGGCCACCTTTGAGATGGCAAAGGTTAAGACTGGTGCGCTGATGGTGATTGAACGGAATGACAGTTTAAGAGAGATCGAGCGGACCGGAATCGAAATCAACGGACTGGTCAGCAGCCAGCTTCTGATTAATATTTTTGAACATAATACGCCGCTCCATGACGGCGCTGTAGTCATCTGCGGAAACCGGGTAACAGCGGCGACCTGTTATCTGCCGCTGTCGGACAACATGACGATCAGCAAGGATCTGGGAACCAGACACCGTGCGGCGGTGGGAATCTCGGAGGTGACGGACAGCCTGACGATCGTGGTTTCCGAGGAAACCGGAAGAGTTTCTGTGGCCGATGGCGGAAAGCTGACCAGAATCGGAGACGGGGAATCCTTAAAACGGATTCTTTCAGACAACACGGAGAGCGGTACCGCTTCCAGCAGCAAGTTTAAATTATGGAAGGGGAGGCTGAAAAATGAAAGAAATTCTCACTCGTAATCTGGGACTGAAGATTGCTTCGGTGGTCATTGGCTTTCTGATCTGGCTTGCAGTGGTGAATGTGTCGGATCCTCTGATCACCAGGACGAAGGAGGTTCCTCTGGATGTCATCAATGTCGATGTAATGAAGGCGGCCGGTCTGGCGTATGAGCTGGAGAACAAACGAACATCCGTTACGATTACCTATAAGATTCATACCCAGGATCAGTCCTTGATTCAGGCGGCGGATTTTAAGGCTTATGTGGATCTGGCAGATTATTATCCGGCTACCGGAACCGTTCCGGTTTACGTGGAGGTGTCCAAGAACAAGGATTATCTGGTGGAGTCGGTTGCGGCCAAGCCGGCAGTTGTGCGGGTCAGGACGGAGCAGATTCAGAAAAAGGATTTTGACCTGGTGGCGAATCAGGAAGGCTTTCCGCAGAATGGCTATGAGGTGGAACGTGTAAGTCTGAGTCCGTCCATGGTTACGGTGGAAGGTCCGGAATCGGTGATTGGCCGGATCAGTACGGTAGGCGTGAAGATCAATGTAGAAGGCATCCGATCCGAAACGGTCGGTGCGGCCTCCCCGACTTTTTATGATGCCAACGGCAATGAGATCAATCTGGATGACCGGGTAGCGGTCAATGTCCAGGAAATCTCCTATCAGGTCAGCGTGGTGAAGATCCAGGAGGTAAAGCTGGAATTCAATGTCGGCGGAGAAGTGGCAGACAGCTGCCGTTATATGGGGCTGGAGAGCTCTGCAGATACGGTGGCGGTCATGGGACCGGAAGCGTCAGTTGCCGCGCTGGAGAGCATTCGGATTCCGGCGTCGGTGCTGAATCTGGACGGCGCAGATGAGGATAAGGTTATTATCATAAATGTAGAAGATTTTCTTCCGGATAAAGAAAAGATGAGCATTCCGGTGAACAATCAGGTCACCGTTACGCTAAAAGTAGAAAAACTGGAACAGAAGACGCTGGAGATTTCAACCAACCGGATCATTACAGAAGGGGAGTCCAATGAGAATCATTACGGATATGACCGGGATTCGATCGAGGTAGTGGTTCAGGGCCGGAAAGAAGAGCTGGATCGTCTGGAGGCTTCGGATATCATCATGGAAATGGATGTATCGGATATGGATGTGGGCATGCACCGCGGCGTGCTGGAGTTTGATGGCCTGGAGGATGACTGCGAAGTGCTCCGTTATTCCGATTTCCTGGTCATTGTTACTTCGCGTTCCATGGGACCGGGTGTGGTGACTCTGCCGGAGACGGAAGAAGAGACGGTGCCGGAGTTGTCGGAAACGGAGACCAGCCCGGAAGAGACTTTGGAGGAAAGCCCGTCGGTTGAACAGTAAGGATGAAATACCGGTATGTGCATAGACATGTACAGAATGGAGGATAGTATGGTAAGTGAAAAAGTGGTGATTAAAAATCCCAGCGGTCTGCATCTTCGGCCGGCCGGAATTCTGTGTAAGGAAGCGATCAAATATAAGTCTTCCATTAATTTCCACTTCCATAACACCACTGCCAATGCAAAAAGCGTGCTGAGCGTCCTCGGGGCCTGCATTAAATGCGGCAGTGAGCTGGAATTTGTCTGCGAGGGCGAGGATGAAGAGGAGGCGCTGGCTGCAATCGTCAAGATCGTGAGCGACGGTCTGGGCGAGTGAAGGACAGCGGAGCAATCCGATGACAGATCTGTATCCGGCAGGCATGCCGTGCAGGTTTGAGCATAGATTTTATATTCATGAGGAGGTAGTATTTATGTACAAGGGAACAAATGCTTCGGCAGGAATCGGAATCGGAACGGTTGCTGTGGTCGAAGAAAAGGAATTGGTGATTAAAAGGGAGACAATCGCGGATTCCGACGCAGAGGTTGAGCGTTTTAAGGGAGCGCTGGAAACCAGTATGAAGCAGACAGAGGCTCTGGCTGCAGATTTAGCAACAAGAGTCGGTGAGAAGGAAGCGGAGATTTTAAACGGACACATTATGCTTTTATCCGATCCGATGCTGGTTGCGGAAATTGAAAACAATATTAAAAGTGAATCTGTAAACAGCGAATTTGCAATCGAGACGGTCTGCAATATGTATGCAGATATGTTTGCCTCTATGGGAGACGAGCTGATGCAGCAGCGTGCTACCGACATGCGCGATATTAAAACCAGAATGCAGAAGGTTCTTCTCGGCGTGGAGTCGATTGACATTGCAGCACTGCCGGCCGGCACCGTAATCCTGGCAAAGGATCTGACCCCGTCCATGACGGCCGGTATCAATCCGGCAAATGTAACCGGTATTGTGACGGAACTGGGTGGACGGACCTCTCACAGTGCGATTCTGGCAAGAGCACTGGAGATTCCGGCAGTTGTCGCTCTGACCGGCATTCTGGATCAGGTAAAGAACGGAGATACCATTGTGGTAGACGGTTCTGATGGCACTGTGCTGGTAAATCCGGAAGAGGGAGTTCTGGCAGAGTACCAGAAGAAACGGGAAGCCTTCATCAAGGAAAAGAAGGAGCTGGAGAAATATATCGGAAAGCCATCGGTGACCAAGGATGGCGTGCGCGTCGAACTGGTTGCCAATATTGGAAAGCCGGAAGATGTAGACAAAGTTCTTCAGTATGACGGCGAGGGCGTAGGCCTGTTCCGCACGGAGTTCCTGTTCATGGATCGTACTGCAATGCCGACTGAGGAAGAGCAGTTTGAGGCATACCGGAAGGTTGCTGTAGCGATGGATGGAAAACCGGTGATCATCCGTACTCTGGATATCGGCGGTGACAAGGAGATTCCTTATATGGGGCTGGAGAAGGATGAGAATCCGTTCCTGGGCTACCGTGCCGTTCGTTTCTGTCTGGACCGGCAGGATGATGTATATCGTCCGCAGCTTCGTGCGCTGCTTCGCGCAAGTGCATTCGGCAACATTAAGATTATGATTCCGCTGGTTACCTGCATTGACGAGTATCGTCAGGTGAAGGCACTGGTAGAGGACATCAAGAAGGAACTGGACGAGAAGGGAATTGCCTACAACAAGGACATTCAGCTGGGCATCATGGTAGAGACGGCAGCTGCATCCCTGATTGCAGATATCTTTGCGAAGGAAGTGGATTTCTTCAGCATCGGAACCAACGACCTGACTCAGTATACCATGTCGGTTGACCGCGGCAATGACAAGATTTCTTATCTGTATTCCACCTTTAACCCGGCAGTTCTGCGCAGCATCCGACGGATCATTACCTGTGCAAGAGAGGCCGGCATCATGGTCGGCATGTGCGGTGAGGCGGCAAGCGATCCGATGATGATTCCGCTTCTTCTGGCATTCGGACTGAATGAGTTCAGTATGAGTCCGTCCGCAATCCTTCGTGCAAGAAAGATGATTACGGAATACAGCACGGAAGAACTGCAGGCAGTGGCAGATAAGGCGATGAGCTTTGCGACGACTGCAGAAGTAGAAAATTACATGAGAGAGTTTATCAATCAATGAATCCATATTTGACCGTTTATTTGATCAGTTATATTGCCAGTTTTTTATTTGCCAGGCTCGGATGGTTTATCCCATCCGGGCTGGTTCTCATAGTAGGGGCCTTTTCTCTCTACTGGAATGATTACCGCAGGAGCGGAAACCTGATTCACCTGCGGGGCCTGTTCGGCTCCTTTTTTACGGCAGGGCAGGCTTTGTCCTGTATGAAGCTCAGCCGTCTTCAGACCGAATGGAGCAGGATGACCTGGGCCTGCTTTCTGGCGTCCGTTCTTTCCTTTTATGTCGCCTTTGCATGGACTGAAAGCCGGCTTGGGCCGGTGCGGGGGCAGAACTGGATGAAAAAGCAGGCCGGCGGAAGACGAACGATTCTTCCATGGGAACAGAAGATGGAGCTTCGGAAGTTTGAACGGCCGCTTTTTGTTTCCATTGCGGCGGTGACGGCTGTTTCTGCCGCGGCCTTTGTACTGGAGGCGGTTCTTCTGGGGTATGTTCCTTTTTTTCTGAGGGGAGTTCCTCATGCATATTCCTATTTTCACATCAGCGGCGTGCACTATTTCACGGTGAGCTGTGTGCTGGTGCCGTCCCTGTACGTTCTCTATGCGATGGCGAAGGATGAGAGGAACAGACGGCGCAATTTTCTGGCGGCGCTGTTTACCGGAATCAGCCTGCTGATTCCGATTCTCTGCGTGTCCCGGTTCCAGCTGATTCTGGCGGTGGGAATGGCAGTCTTTACGCTGGTGGCAGTCCGGCATAAGATGCAGCTGTGGCAGGCTGCGGCTGTGGCTGTGCTGCTGGTGCTCTGCTATGTTGTTCTGACCGTTGCGAGAAGTCATGACGTGGAATATCTGAACGGAATTTTTGAGATGAAGAACAGCCGGATGCCGATTTTCATTACCCAGCCATACATGTACATTGCAAATAATTATGACAATTTCAATCATCTGGTGGAGGTGCTTCCGGCTCACAGCTGGGGACTCCGCATGTTGTTTCCGGTGTGGGCGCTGACCGGGCTGAAATTTCTGGTTCCGGAGCTTGTAAATTTCCCGATCTACGTAAACAAGGAGGAGCTGACCACGCTGACGATCATCTATGACGCGTATTATGATTTCGGAATTGCGGGCGTCATCCTTTTCTGTGCAGTCCTGGGGGCCGTCTGCTGCCTTCTGGTGCGCAGCGTGAGACGGCTGAAAAATCCGGTCGGATACCTGTTTTACGCGCAGATTGCCATGTATATGGTGCTATCCTTTTTCACTACCTGGTTTTCCAATGCAGCGACCTGGTTCTATCTGGCAGTAACTGCTGTGGTCTGGCTGTACATGGAGTATCGGGGATAATGCCGCCTGCTCCGGCAGACAGGACATATTTTGATAATTGTTTCACAATAAATCCAAGCCTTCCCATTGACAATTTGAACAACTGCTGGTATATTGTATACACAGCTAATATTTCACATGAAATTTCACATCAAACAGGAGGAAAATGACATGGTACAGAAAGAACAATGGGCCGGTTTTAAGGGAAGAATCTGGAAAGAAGAAGTAAATACCAGAGATTTCATTCAAAATAATTATACTCCATATGATGGAGATGCTTCCTTTCTGGAGGGACCGACGGAAGCAACTGATACCCTCTGGGGAATTTTACAGGGGCTGCAGAAGGAAGAGAGAGCAAAGGGCGGTGTCCTGGACATGGACACTCACATCGTTTCCAGCCTGACTTCCCACAAGCCCGGATATATCAGCGAAGAGACCAAGGAGCTGGAGCAGGTGGTTGGCCTGCAGACGGATAAGCCGTTAAAGAGAGCATTCATGCCGTTCGGCGGAATTAAGATGGCGGAGGAAGCCTGCACGACGCACGGATATGAGCCGGACCCGGCATTCCACAAGATTTTTAATGAGTATCACAAGACCCACAACCAGGGTGTATTCGATGCTTACACGCCTGAGATGAGAAAGGCCCGTCACAATAAGATCATTACCGGACTTCCGGATACCTACGGACGCGGCCGTATCGTAGGCGACTACCGGAGAGTAGCGCTTTACGGAATTGATTTCCTGATGGAAAAGAAGAAAGAAGATTTTGATAACTGCGGCTGCGGTGTGATGACGGATGACATTATCCGCCAGAGAGAGGAAATCTCCATGCAGTACCGCGCCTTAAATGATATGAAGAAGATGGCAGCTTCTTACGGTTTTGATATTTCTCAGCCGGCGAAAAATGCAAAGGAAGCAGTTCAGTGGACTTACTTCGGCTATCTGGCAGCAATCAAGACCCAGAACGGAGCAGCCATGAGTGTGGGCCGTGTGTCTACCTTCCTGGATATCTATATTCAGAGAGATTTAAAGAACGGCGTCATTACCGAGAAGGAAGCGCAGGAGCTGATCGACCATTTCGTTATGAAATGCCGCATGGTGAAGTTTGCAAGAATTCCTTCTTACACCCAGCTGTTCTCCGGCGATCCGGTATGGGCGACTCTGGAGGTAGGCGGCCTGGGACAGGACGGCCGTTCCATGGTTACCAAGACGGATTATCGTTTCCTGCATACCTTAGAGAACATGGGACCGAGTCCGGAGCCGAACATGACGGTTCTTTACTCCTCCAGACTGCCTCAGAATTTTAAGAGCTATGCAGCTTATATTTCAATTAAGACCAGTTCGGTTCAGTACGAGAATGATGATGTGATGCGTCCGTATTGGGGCGATGATTACTCCATCTGCTGCTGCGTATCGGCTACCCAGACAGGCAAGGAGATGCAGTTCTTCGGTGCCCGTGCGAACCTGGCAAAGTGCCTGCTGTATGCGATTAACGGCGGTGTGGATGAGAAGAGCAAGGTTCAGGTGGGACCGGCTTATAAACCGATCACGTCAGAATACCTGGAGTATGATGAGGTCATCGAAAAATATGATGCGATGATGGAATGGCTGGCCGGTCTGTATGTCAATACCCTGAACGTGATCCAGTATATGCATGATAAGTATTATTATGAAGCAGCGGAGATGGCGCTGATCGATACGGATGTGAGACGTACCTTTGCAACCGGTATTGCAGGCTTCTCCCATGTAATTGACTCCCTGAGTGCAATCAAGTACGCAAAGGTGAAGGTGATCCGCGGCGAGGACGGACTGGCTGAGGATTACGAGATTGAGGGGGATTTCCCGCGGTACGGCAATGATGATGATCGTGCAGATGAGATCGGCGTATGGCTGTTAAAGACCTTCCTGGATAAGCTGAAAAAGCATCATACCTACCGGAATTCTGAGCCGACGACTTCCATTTTGACCATTACCTCCAATGTGGTTTACGGAAAGGCGACCGGAGCACTTCCGGACGGCAGAAAGGCCGGCGAACCGCTGTCTCCAGGCGCAAACCCAAGCTACGGTGCAGAAAAGAATGGTCTGCTGGCTTCCTTAAACTCGGTTGCAAAGCTTCCTTACGAATGGGCGCTGGACGGCATTTCCAATACCCAGACGATTAACCCGGGTGCTTTGGGACATAATGAGGAGGAGCGGATCGAGAATCTGGTTCATGTTATGGACGGTTATTTCGATCAGGGTGCACATCATCTGAATGTGAATGTGTTCGGCATTGAGAAGCTGATCGATGCCATGGAGCACCCGGAAAAAGAGGAGTACGCAAACTTTACGATCCGTGTATCCGGTTATGCAGTAAAATTCATTGACCTGACCAGAGAACAGCAGCTTGACGTGATTGCAAGAAGCGCGCACGAGAGAATGTAGGCAACTGGCTGGAACGTATTAAAAGGACGGAGATCACAGAAGATCACAAAAAACAGAGGAAAATCAGGCTGGAAGGAGAATGGGAAGATGGAGGGGACTTCGGAAAAGAAGCAGAACAGTGCGGTTGGCTTTGTCCATTCCGTGGAGTCATTTGGCTCGGTGGATGGTCCGGGCGTGCGGTTTGTGATTTTTATGCAGGGCTGCCGGCTTCGGTGCCAGTTCTGCCATAATCCGGATACCTGGCATCGCCACGGCGGCGAGCCATTTACGGCAGAGCTGCTTCTGGACCGGGCGTTGAAATATCGAAGCTATTGGGGACAGAAGGGCGGAATTACCGTGAGCGGCGGTGAGCCGCTGCTCCAGATCGATTTCCTGATTGACCTGTTTACCAGAGCCAAAGCAGAAGGCGTTCATACCTGCATCGATACGGCAGGGCAGCCTTTTACCAGACAGGAGCCGTTTTTTGGGAAATTCAGGCGGCTGATGCAGGTGACGGATCTGCTGCTTCTGGATATCAAACATATGGATCCGGAGCAGCATAAACGCCTGACTGGTTATGACAATGCAAACATTCTGGACATGGCGCGGTTTCTGTCGGATATCGGAAAACCGGTGTGGATCCGCCATGTGCTGGTGCCGGAACGGAGCGATTATGATGAGTATCTGATTCAGCTGGATCAGTTTGTGAAGTCTTTAAAGAATGTAAAGCGCTTCGATGTGCTTCCGTACCATACGCTTGGCATTTTCAAGTGGGAAGAGCTTCGGATTCCGTATCCGCTGGCCGGCATTGAGCCCCCGGCAAAAGAGCGGGTAACGTATGTGAACCAGCTTCTGCACACGGCGGATTACCGGGGATATCTGGATGAAGAATAAAAAAGAAGCCTGCTGCGGGAATTGTGGCTTATCTGATTGCGGCGATCATTATTCCGCAGAATTTATCGTAAATGAGACAGGTGCCGTATAATTCCCCGGAAAAGGGGTACACTCTGACTGTGGATTACAGGAAATGCTTTCCGCGGTACGGAAAAAGTGTTCCTGGGAAAAGGAGTGTACGATTCATGTCGAACAAGAAGAAAGAGAAGGATGTATTTGATCCGAAACATATGAAGCCGGAGGAAGTTCTGAAATTTGAGATAGCCACAGAGCTGGGGCTTGCAGATAAAGTAGTGAACGGAGGCTGGAGAAGCCTGACCGCCAAGGAGAGCGGACGCATCGGCGGATTGATTACAAAACGAAAAAAGGAACTGAAAAGAGAAGCGCTGGAGTCAGGAGAAGGATGAAAGCAGCTGGCTGGGATGCCGCAAAGTTTTCTGTTGGAGCTGAGACAGGAGATTGTGCGGTATCCTTTTTTTTGCTATAATAGGACTGCTTGTGCCAGACAAAGGATGCGGCAGAACAGAAAAGGATGGATAGAAAACGGGAATATAGAGGATGGAACGGATGAGGTGGAAATCAGGGACCAGGATTTCGGCAATCTGCTTTACGGAGACGGGTGCCGGACTGTGTCGGAAGATTCAACGGGGACTTGAAAAGGCCGGAGTCCAATGCTGCGGATATCTGAAATGCCGCGGGGCAAGACCGGAGGATTTTGGTCTGTGTGCGGTTCCGGAAACATTAACTGAGTGGACAAAAAAACAGTTTGAAGAATCGGAAGGGATTCTTTTTATCGGTGCAGTCGGAATTGCGGTCCGGGCGGCTGCGCCGTGGATTGCGGACAAATTCCGGGATCCGGCGGTCGTGGCGGTGGATGAGAGCGGGCAGTTTGCTGTTCCGCTTTTGTCCGGGCATGTAGGCGGAGCGAATGAACTGGCGCTTCTGATCTCGGAATGTACCGGTGCGGTTCCGGTCATCACAACTGCTACCGATGTGGAGCAGAAATTTGCGGTGGATGTATTTGCGCGGGAGCGAGGACTCTGGATTTCAGACCGGGAAGCAGCAAAACAGATTTCAGCGGATATTCTGGCGGGGCGTCCGGTTGGATTTTTTTCGGATTTTCCGGTGAAAGGAATTGTGCCTCAGGGATTTTTGGAGGGCACCGTCTGTGAACGGAATCTGTTTGTTGCCGTGCGCAGGCCGGAGGCAGCAAAATGGAAGGCCGGGCTGCAAAGCAGTGGAAAATCCAAGCTGCAGGATAGCCGGGAAGAAGCGGGAAGGAATCTTTGGCTGGTCCCGAAAATCCTTACGCTGGGGATCGGCTGCAGGCGAGGAATCGATGCAGGGCACCTGCAGGCGCAGGTGGATGCCTGGCTTGAAAAGCACAGCATCTGGCCGCAGGCAGTAAAAGGCGCTGCGACGGCCGCGCAGAAAAAGGAGGAACCGGCGCTGCTGGCTCTGTGTCAAAGCCGGGGATGGGAATTTTCCTGGTTTACGGCGGAGGAATTAAGGGCAGTGGAAGGAAGCTTTGCCCATTCAGATTTTGTGGAAAAAACGGTGGGTGTGGGAAATGTATGTGAGCGGGCTGCGGTACTGGAAAGCAAAGGTCGGCTGTTTCTGCCGAAGGAGCAGCTGGATAAAATGACGCTTGCTGCGGCGCAGGCCCGGTGGCAGCTGGAGTTTTGACAGCTGCCGGGAAAGAGCATGGTCCGGAGGGAGGAGAATCGCATGGACGAACAGTATGTCTATGTCAATCAGAAACGGTTAAGAAGAGGTTATACCACCGGAAGCTGCGGCGCAGCTGCGGCCTGTGCGGCATCGGTTCTTTTGTTTCAGGGAAAAAAGCTTGAAGAGATCCCCCTTCTGACGCCAAAGGGGATCCGGGTCCGGATTCCGGTGGTACAGTGGGAAACGGACGGAGAATCGGCCCGGTGCGGCGTGATCAAGTTTTCCGGAGATGATCCGGATGTGACCAACGGAGCGCTGGTTTCGGTCTGCGTGTCGAAACAGCCTCCGGAGTCGAGGGAGTCATGCTATATGTTTCAGCGGGAGGAACTGACGCTGTATCTGCAGGGCGGACAGGGAATCGGCCGGGTGACCCGGGCCGGATTAAGCTGTCCGCCCGGAATGTGGGCCATCAATCCGGTCCCGAGAAGCATGATTTTTGAACAGACGGCTGCTGTCTGCGAGAGCTGCGGCGTGACCGGAGAAATCTGTATTACGATTGAGATTCCGGAGGGAGAGCGTCTGGCCGCGAAAACGTTTAACCCGCAGCTTGGCATTACAGGAGGACTTTCCGTGCTGGGAACCAGCGGGATCGTGGAGCCTATGAGCGAGACGGCTCTGCTGGAAACCATCCGGCTGGAGATCCGTCAGAGAGCCGAGGAGGGGAAACGGGAGCTTCTTATGGTGCCCGGAAATTACGGGGAACAATTTGCAGCTGAAAAGCTGGGGCTTTCGCTTTCTCAGGCGGTAAAATGCAGCAACTTTATTGGGAATGCCATGGATTATGCTGTGGAGTACGGAATTCACAGCATTCTGCTGATCGGCCATGCAGGGAAGCTTTTGAAGGTTGCCGCCGGTGTGATGAATACGCATTCCTCCTGGGCAGACGGCCGGATGGAGTGTCTGGCAGCTTATGGGGCGGCCTGCGGGGCGCCGGGGGAGCTGGCCGGCAGGATCTTAAACTGTGTAACGGTAGAGGAAGCACTGGGGCTTCTGGAGGAGACAGAAGGACTTCGGCCGGCTGTGATGGCGATGGCCATGGAGCGGATCGAGCGAAACCTGAAAAGACGGGCCGGAGATTCCCTTACAGTGGAGGCAGTGCTGTTTACGAAGGACCGGGGCATTCTGGGGATGACCTCCGGCGCGGAGCAGATGCTTTGGCGTTACCATAAATAAGGAAGGAGAAAACAGATGGTATATATTGTGGGAGCAGGACCGGGCGCACCGGATCTGATCACAGTGAGAGGACTGCGGCTTCTGCAGCGTGCAGATATGGTGATTTACGCCGGTTCCCTGGTAAATCCAGCATTGTTGAAGGAGACAAAAGACGGCTGCCGGATTTTCAACAGCGCGGAAATGACACTGGAGGAGGTCATCGGGCAGATCGAACAGGCCGAGCAGGAAGGACTTTCGACAGTCCGGCTGCATACCGGTGATCCCTGCCTTTACGGGGCGATCCGGGAGCAGATGGATGAACTGGACCGGCGGAACATTCTCTATGAAATCTGTCCGGGGGTCAGTTCCTTCTGCGGTGCGGCTGCGGCGCTGAAGATGGAGTATACGCTTCCGGAAGTCTCCCAGAGCGTGGTGATCACCAGGATGGCAGGACGGACCGGTGTGCCAGAGCGGGAGAGTATCCGTTCCTTTGCTGCTCATCAGGCGACGATGGTCATTTTTCTGAGCACCGGTCTGCTGCCGGAGCTGACAAAAGAGCTGCTGGCCGGAGGATATCAGCCGGATACGCCGGCCGCGATTGTGTATAAGGCAACCTGGCCGGAGGAAAAGATCCTTTGCTGCTGCGTCGCCGGTCTGGCAGAGGAGGCGGAAAAGGAAGGCATCCGGAAGACCGCGTTGATTCTTGTAGGAAATGCAGTGGCCCAGAAAGGATATCTGCGGTCCAGGCTGTATGACCCTGGTTTTGAGACGGAGTATCGGAAAAGCAAAGGAATGGATGAAAGAGAGGACAGGCAGGAAAATGGCGGATTTGTATGTGGTTGGAATCGGACCGGGGGCTTATGAAAACATGACGCTGGAGGCAGTACACGCCCTGGAGCGGTGCTCTGTGATTGCCGGCTATACGGTTTATGTGGAACTGGTACGGAAGCATTTCCCGGACAAGGAATTTCTGACAACACCGATGCGGCAGGAGGAAACGCGCTGCAGGATGGCGCTGGAGCAGGCAGCCATGGGGCGGGAAACGGCCATGGTGTGCAGCGGAGACAGCGGCGTGTACGGGATGGCCGGGCTGATTCTGGAACTGCTTGCGGACTATCCGGGAGTCCGGGTCAAGGTGATTCCCGGAGTGACGGCGGCATTGGCCGGCGGAGCGGTGCTGGGAGCGCCGCTGACTCATGATTTTGCAGTGATCAGCTTAAGCGATCTTTTGACGCCCATGGAAAGGATCCAGGCACGGCTTCGCGCTGCGGCAGAGGGAGATTTTGTGATCTGCATCTACAATCCGTCCAGCAAAAAGCGGAGCGGCTATCTGAAAATGGCCTGTGAGCTTTTAATGAGATACAAAGCGGCAGATACGGTATGCGGAATCGTGTCCAACATTGGACGGGAAGGTCAGGAGATGGAAATTTTGTCTCTTGCAGAACTGAAGGAGCGGAACGTGGATATGTTTACCACGGTGTTTGTGGGAAACTCGGAAACAAGAAAGATCGGCCCCTATATGGTGACGCCGAGAGGATATGAAATCAGGTAGAAGGATGGAGAGAAAAGACAACCGGCCGGTTTTCCGGCAGCAGGAAGCAAGGCTTGGCATTTTTGGAGGAACCCTGGAGGGACGGCTTCTGGCAGAGTTCTGCCGGGAACATGAGATACCGGCGGCCATTTCGGTGGCGACCTCCTACGGCCGTCAGCTTCTTTTTGAGCACCCTGGCATCACGATTCATGAGGGGCGGATGGAGGCTTCGGAAATGGTACAGTGGATCCGGACACAGAAGCTTTGGGCCGTGGTGGATGCGACGCATCCGTATGCGAAGGAAGTGTCTGAACAGATCCGGGAGGCCTGTCGGAGTACCGGAATCGGCTATCACCGTCTGGTCAGAAAGTCTGAACAGGAGGAAGCAGAAAAAAGGCAGGAACAGGAAAAGAAAGAACTGGTTTTTGTGAATTCTCTGGAAGAGGGAATTGCATTTTTAAAGCAGGAGCTGGCTCTGCATCCGGATCGCCGGGTGCTGGTCACCACCGGGAGCAAGGAATTGTTCCGCTATGCCGCAATTCCCGATGCGCCGGAGCGGATTTTTGCCCGGGTGCTTCCGTCTGAAGACGGGATTTTGGCCTGCACCGGAATCGGGCTGAAGGGAAGACATATTTTTGCCGTGCAGGGTCCTTTTTCCTATGAGATGAACCGGGCCATGCTGCAGGCGGCCGGAGCTTCCTATCTGATTACCAAGGAATCCGGGCGGGAAGGCGGTTTTCAGGAGAAAGTGGATGCAGCGCTGGATTTGGGCTGTTGTGTAGTCATAGTGGGACGTCCGATCAGGGAAAATGGCAAAAGTCTGGCTGAGATTCAGCAGTGGCTGATGGAACCCTGCAGGGAGAAAGATTCCGAAGTTTTCCGGAAAGAATGCCAGGAAACATGCCGGGAAGTGATCCTGGCCGGAATCGGCGGCGGAAATCCGGAGCAAATGACATTAGAAGCGATTCGTGCGATCTTGGACAGCGATGCGCTTCTGGGTGCTTCCCGCATGGTAGAAAGCGGAAGAGAGGTCTGCCGGCTGTTTGAGGAAACAAAGACAAAGAAAGAACGGCTGGAATACCTCACCTACCGGCCGGAAGAGATGCTTGCCTGGCTGAAGGAGCATCCCAGGGTACGCCATCCGGTGATTCTGTATTCCGGGGATGTGGGATTTTTCAGCGGTGCCCAGGGAATGCTTCAGAAGGCAGAACAAGAATCCGGAGCATTTGTGTTCCGGATGATTCCGGGAATTTCGTCTTTGTCCTGTTTTGCTGCAAGGCTGGGAAAAAGCTGGGAAAAAGTTCGGATCATCAGTCTTCACGGGAGAGACGAGGAGATGGACTGGAGTCTGGCTGATCAGGCAGAGTGCTTTCTTTTGCTGGACGGAACCAGACGGCTGCATGCAGTCTGCAGAAAGCTGATTGAAAACGGGCAGAAGGATGCCAGAATCTGGGTGGGAGAGCGGCTGTCCTATAAGGAGGAACGGATTTTTTCCGGCTCCCCGGAGGAGCTGCTGGAGCGATCCATAGAGAAGCTTTCGGCAGCCTGGATCGTCCCGCAGCAGATCGATGCGGCTCTGCCGGATGGGGAGCCTCCGGTTTAATAGCACAGAACCTCGCTTCCGGTTTCTGTGACCAGAACCTGAATTTCCCACTGGGCAGAAGGCAGGCGGTCATCGGTGTAAACGGTCCAGCCGTTGCTGTCATCTACGAAAATGTCGCTTCTTCCCATATTGATCATGGGCTCAATCGTAAAGACCATGCCGGGAACCAGAAGCATTTCCGTGCCGCGTCGGTAAATGTAGCCGACCCAGGGATCTTCATGGAATTCCAGGCCGATACCGTGACCGCCGATTTCGCGGACAACGCTGTAGCCATTTTTCACGGCATGATCATAAACGGCCTGGGACATGTCGCCTAAAAAGCCCCAGGGCTTTACTTCAGCCAGTCCCAGCTGAACGCACTCCTTCGTCACCTCCACCAGCCGTTTCTTTTCCGGGGAAACCTCCCCGATGCAGAACATTCGGGAGGAATCTGAATAATACCCGTGATAGATGGTGGAAACATCCACGTTGATGATGTCACCCTCTTTCAGCACATCGTCCGGAGACGGGATGCCGTGGCATACCTGATCATTGACTGAGGTGCACACGCTGTTGGGAAAGCCCTCATAATTCAGAGGAGCCGGAATGCCGCCGGCCTGTGTGGTCTGGTCGTAGACCCACTGGTCGATCTCGGCTGTAGTAATGCCGGCCCTGATGTGCGCTGCCACATAATCCAGGACGGCAATGTTGATTTTGGCACTTTTCCGGATGCCCTCGATCTGTTCTGGGGTTTTGATCATTTTATGAGACGGTACGACGCAGCCTTTCCGCCGGAATTCTTCAATTTTTTCGTCAAATTCCAGATGGCATTTCTTGTACTTTAAGCCGCTGCCGCACCAGCATGGTTCATTTCTTCCTAAAAGTTCCATAGTCTGTTTTCTTCCTTTCCGGGTACAGAGTTTTTTGCACCGACTTTAAGTATAGCACAAAAAGGGAAAAGTGATAAGATGACAATTAAGAAACATTGTGCTATACTCAGAAAAGCAATAAACGGTCTTAAACCGTGCAATCAAATAAAGGAGAAATAAGGTGAGGTCATGCGTGATGACAGATTTGTCCGGGGCAGTCTTCCGATGACAAAGAGCGAGGTGCGTGCGGTTTCGCTGTCAAAGCTGGAACTGGAGGCGGAATCTGTGCTGTGGGACATCGGTGCAGGGACCGGTTCAGTTGCGGTGGAAGCAGCGAGGATGATGAGTTCCATGAAAAAGCGGGACGGCGCAGCATCCTGCGGCTGTATTTATGCGGTTGAGAAAGAAGAAGAAGGCATCGGTCTGATCGAACAAAATCGGGAGAGACTGGCACCGGAGTTTGAAGCGTTTCATATTGTGAAGGGAAAGGCGCCGGGGGTATTGACGGATCTTCCGGCTCCCAGTCATGTGTTTATCGGCGGCAGCGGCGGTTCTCTGAAGGAAGTTCTCCGGCTTGTGCTGGAAAAAAATCCAAAGGCCCGGATTGTGATCAATTCCGTAACGGCCGAGACACTTGCTGTGTGCATGGAATGGATACGGGAAACGAGGACTGCGGATTATGAGATTGTGCAGGTAGCGGTTTCCAGGATGGAGAAAGCTGGAAACTACCACCTTCAAAGGGCGCAGAATCCGGTTTATGTGATTACACTTCAGGGCTGACAGATGGAGGAGAATGTGAGAGAACAATCAGGAAAATATGGACAGGAGTATCATTCGGCAGGATCCGTTCCGCGTTTTCTGATTGCCGCGCCTTCCAGCGGCAGCGGGAAAACCGTGATTACCTGCGGAATTTTAAAACTGCTTTTGCGCCGCGGGCTGATTCCTGCGGCTTTTAAATGTGGTCCGGATTATATTGATCCGCTGTTTCACCGGGAGGCACTGGGGGTGGAAAGCGGAAATCTGGACGGTTTTTTCCAGACCGGGCAGCAGATGGAGGAAAGCTTCCTCCTGGGATGTCGGGAAGCCGGTCAGAAAGGCGGACAGGAAACGGCGGATATTGCCGTGATTGAAGGCGTTATGGGTTACTTTGACGGACTGGGCGGCACAAGCAGCCGGGCAAGCAGCTGGGAAACAGCCAGGCGGCTTGCCTGTCCGACCATTTTCGTCGTTGACGGGCGGGGAGCCAGCCTTTCCGTTGGCGCGTTGGTTCAGGGCTTTCTGCAGTTTGAACCGGAGCCTGGGGAGCTGGGAGAGGAAAATCAGATCCGGGGAATTCTGCTGAACCGGGTTTCTGCAGGCATGTATCCTGTGCTGAAGCGAATGCTGGAGGACCGGTTTTCGGTGCCGGTGGTGGGATATGTTCCGAAGCTGGACTGGCTGCGGATCGAAAGCCGTCATCTGGGGCTGATGCTGCCGGGGGAGATTCGGAATCTGGAAAAGCAGCTGGAGCGGTTTGCCGAAGTTCTGGAGGAAACATTGGATGTGGAGCTGCTGCTGAAACTTGCGGGATACCGGGAGACCGAGCAAAGGGGCGGCGGCCGGACGGCCCTTTGCAGAGGAAAAACGGAGTGGGGAACCGAAACAAGGCTGATTTACAGGCAATCCAGGAAGGTCACCATCGGAGTGGCACGGGATGAGGCGTTCTGCTTTTATTACCGGGATAATCTGGCGGCCTTAGAGAAAGCGGGGGCCGTTCTTCTGGAATTCAGTCCCCTGCATCTGGAAACGCTGCCGGAGGGACTGGACGGCCTGCTTTTCGGAGGCGGTTATCCGGAGGTTTATGCCGGGGCGCTGAGCCGAAATGAGAGCATGTGCCGTGCCGTCCGGCAGGCCGCTCTGAATGGCATGCCGGTTCTGGCGGAGTGCGGCGGTTTTTTGTACCTGCTGGAGGCGCTTGAAGATGAGGAGGGCCGTGCCTGGCCGATGGCCGGCGTGCTTTCCGGAAAGGGGATTCGGACCGGCCGCCTCGGGCGGTTTGGATATGTGACGCTGGAGGCGCTTTCTGACAGCTGTTATTTGAATAAAGGAGAGAAGATCCGGGCTCATGAATTTCATTACTGGGACAGTACCTGCTGCGGAGAGGAAATGAAGGCCGTTAAGCCGACGGGAAGCCGGAGCTGGAGCTGTATGCGCCAGGAAAAGCGGGTATTGGCCGGCTTCCCGCATCTGTATTACCCCTCCTTTCCGGAACTGCCCGGGCGGTTTGTCAGACAGTGCGTACAGTATCAGCAGGAGCAGCTGCAGAACAGGGAATGGCGGAAATTTTAGGGAAGAAAAGGAAACAGGAGAATGAGAAAAGACAGAGGACAGGAAGAGCTTGCACTTTATGAAGAACTGAAACAGATCGGCGGTCCGGATCGGGCTGCGATGGAGCTGGCTGCAAAACGATGGAGCCATGTGGCAAAGCCGTTAAACAGTCTGGGACTTCTGGAGGAAACCCTGGTGCAGATTGCCGGAATGACGGGAGATCCTTCTGTCAGTCTGGAGAAAAAGGCGGTGGCAGTATTCTGCGGAGACAACGGCGTGGTGGAAGAAGGCGTGACCCAGACCGGGCAGGAGGTCACCGCCATCGTAGCCGAAAATTTTTCAAAAGGCGACAGCTGCGTCTGCATTATGGCGGAAACGGCCGGAGCGGATGTCTTTCCGGTGGATATGGGAGTATGCCGTCTGCTGCACGGATACGGAGAATTTCAGGAGGGCCGTTTGTTTCCGGTCTGCCTGAAGGAAGAGCAGCAGCCGGTCCGGTATCCGATTCTCAACCGGCGCGTGATGGATGGGACCCGGAATTTTACAAAAGCGCCTGCCATGGACCGGGAGACAGCGGCCAGAGGAATCCGGGAAGGCATTGCACTGATTGGGGAGCTGAAAAAGCGAGGCTATGGGATCGTGGCAACCGGAGAGATGGGAATTGGAAACACAACAACCAGCAGTGCGGTGATTTCCGTTCTGCTCAGGGAAAATCCGGAGCGCGTGACCGGAAGGGGCGCCGGCTTAAGCTCCGAGGGGCTGAACCGGAAGCTGGAAGCAATCCGGACCGGAATCCGTCTTTGGAGACCGGATCCGGAAGACGGTCTGGATGTGCTGGCAAAGGTCGGCGGCCTGGATCTGGCCGGCATGACCGGCGCCTTTTTAGGCGGAGCCATTTATGGCCTGCCGGTGGTAGTAGACGGCCTGATTTCTTCTGCCGCCGCGCTGCTTGCCGTGTCGATCTGTCCGGCTTGTGCCGGATTTATGCTGGCCTCCCATGTTTCTGCAGAACCGGCCGGACATCTGGTGCTGGAGAAGCTGGGATTAAAGCCGATCATTCACGGAAAGCTGTGTCTTGGCGAGGGGACCGGTGCGGTTGCACTGTTTCCGCTGCTTGACATGGCTGCGGCTGTTTACCATAAAATGAGTACCTTTTCGGAGATTCAGATCGAGGATTACAGGCCGCTTTCGTGACCGGAAGCTGAACAGGGGAAGGCAGCCTGGACCGATAACTGGAAGGAGAGAAAGGAAGATGTCATATTTTCATATGATTACCGGCGGCAGCGGCAGCGGAAAATCAGAGTATGCGGAAGGAAGGCTTCTGCAGTCTGGCTGCAGCCGGCGGTTTTATCTGGCGACCATGGAAGCCTTCGGGGAAGAAGGCCGGCGCAGGGTCCGCCGCCATCAGAAGCTGCGGGAGGGGAAAGGCTTTGTTACTTTGGAGTATCCGAGAAATCTTGACCGGGCAGCGAATGCGCTTTGCGGGGAAGCGTTCTGCGCCGTTTTGCTGGAATGTATGTCGAATCTGGTTGCCAATGAGCAGTTTGGGACCGGGAAGGACGAGACGGAGGAGGCGGTATTTACGCGGATTACAGAAGGAATCTGTCGGCTCCGGTCTGCCTGTTGTTTTCTGATTGTGGTGACAAATGAGGTATTTTCCGACGGGGTGGATTATGGCCCGGAGACGAATGCCTATATCCGGATTCTTGGCCGGGTGAATCATTGGATGGCAGAGCAGGCCGACGAGGTGACGGAGGTGGTTTATGGAATTCCGGTAACCATAAAAGCAAAGAAATTGTAAGAAGGACGGACAGCATGTTTCGATTGAGTGCATTGACAGCAGGTGTCATACTGGATTGGATTTTTGGAGATCCGGGAATTTTTTACCATCCGGTCTGCATGATTGGAAATCTGATTTCCCGGACGGAAAAAACATTGAGGAGGCGCCGGCCAGGAAAGGACCGGACCAATGGGCTCTGCCTGGTTTTGACGGTTTTACTGGTTTCCATTGTCGTGCCGGGCGCTGTGTTATGGCTGATTGTTGAACTGGAGGGAGGGCCGGGTATCGTTTCCTGGCTTCTTTCTGCATTCTGGTGTTTTCAGCTTCTGGCGGCAAAGGGCCTGTATCAGGAAAGTGGAAAGGTCAAAACCGCCCTGGAAGGGCCGGAGGACCGGCGGCTTTTTGATGGAAGAAGGCAGGTTTCCATGATCGTAGGACGGGATACGGAGCGTCTGGATGAGGACGGTGTCATCAGGGCGGCGGTGGAGACCGTTGCGGAAAATACCTCGGACGGGGTGATTGCGCCGCTGCTTTATATAGCGGTATTCGGCGTTTTGGGCGGCTTTTTTTATAAAGCAGTCAATACCATGGATTCGATGATCGGTTATAAAAATGAGAAGTACCGGATATTCGGGCGGGCGGCGGCGAGGCTGGACGATTTCTGCAATCTGATTCCGGCCAGAGTGACCGGCTTCCTGATGACGGCGGCAGCGTTTCTGCTTCAGCCGGCGTTCGGATGCTATGACGGGGCTAATGCCTGGAGGATTTTCCTGCGGGATCGGAAAAATCACGCAAGTCCCAACTCTGCCCACGGGGAGGCCGCCTGCGCCGGTGCGCTGCATATTCGTCTGGCAGGAGATGCCTGGTATTTCGGAACGCTCTATAAAAAGCCTGATATCGGGGATGCGGACCGGGAGGTGGAGCCGGAGGATATCCGGCGTGCCGGACGGCTGATGTTTGCGGCGGAGCTTCTGGCACTGCTGGGCTGCTGGATGGTATGGGCGCTTTGGATATTTTGGAGGAAAGGATAGGCAAGATGAATGGATTATACGGATTGCTGATTGCGGTAGCCATGTATTCAAAAATACCGGTGCCCGTGGTGGAATGGACAAAGCCGCGGATGCGTTATGCCATGTGCTGGTTCCCGGTGGTGGGAGCGGCAGCCGGGGGGCTTCTGTGGCTGTGGTTTTGGTTTTCAGCCAGACTGGGGATCGGGAATACGGCGGCCGGAATGGTGGGAAGTGTGATCCCGGTTCTGGTGACCGGCGGAATTCATCTGGACGGTTTTCTGGATACGCTGGATGCCAGAAGCTCCTACGGAAGCCGGGAAAAAAAGCTGGAAATTTTAAAAGATCCGCACACCGGAGCCTTTGCCATCATTGGCTGCTGTGTATATTTTCTGCTCTATGCCGGGTGCCTTGTGCAGCTGTTTGCAGACGGGAGAGAAAACGGCCAGGAGGGGATGGTGGCTGCGTTTTGTCTGGCCTTTGTGCTGGAGCGGGCGCTGAGCGGCTTTTCTGTGGCTTCTTTTCCCTGTGCAAAAAACAGCGGACTGCTTCATACCTTCGCGGACGGAGCACACAAGCGGGTGACGCGGGCGGTGCTGCTGGTCTGGATGGCGGCGGTGCTGCTTCTTGTGGGATGCCTTGGAACCGTTCCGCTTTTTCTGACGGCGGTCACGGGCGGGCTGGTATTCGGGTATTACCGACAGATGTCCATGAGAGAATTCGGTGGAATCACCGGAGATCTGGCAGGTTGGTTTCTGCAGGTATTTGAACTGGCGGTACTGGCTGCGCTGACGGCGGGAGCGCGGTGGATGGCCGGTATCTGAGAAAGGATGCCGGCAGCAAAGAGTGACTGTATGGAGCTTGTGTGAAGATGGCTGGTGCCGGAGACAGAGGAAAGGGAGGGAAAAAGGGCGAAATGATTTTGATTATAGGAGGCATTGCCCAGGGAAAAAAAATGTTTGCTGTAAAGCAGTTTCTGTCCGGTGCCGGAGAAAACGGTTTTATGCTGCCGGTTTGCCCGGAAAAGCCGGACGATTTCAAGGATCTGCCGGGAGCTGCAGACGGTCGGACCGCTTCCTGGCCGGAATTTATCAAGGCATCCTTTGCCTTCAACCTGCATCTGATGATCCGCAGGCGGCTGGAGGCGGGAGAGCCGGAGGAAAAGCTGGAAGCAGAAATGGCAGAGCAGCTGAAAAACAGTCTGCCGGACCGGATTTTAATTACGGATGAGATCGGATATGGGATCGTCCCGACCGATGCGTTTGAGCGGAGATACCGGGAGCTGACCGGCCGGATCTGCTGCCGGCTTGCAGCAGACGCAGAGGAAGTCTGGAGAGTGACGGCCGGAATCGGTGTAAAATTACAGGGAAAAGCAAAAAAGAAAGAAGGAATCAATATGGCAGAAAATATCCAGGGAATTCCTGGTGTAAATGAACAGAAGATCGAAGGATCCGTGCTGGAGGAGATCGGAAAGCAGACCAGACAGGTGGTGCGGGAATTTCTGGAAGCTGCGAACATGAAGAAGGGACAGATTCTGGTGGTAGGCTGTTCCTCCAGCGAGATCGAAAGCTTACGCATCGGTTCTTTTTCCAGCCGGGAGATCGGAGAACGGGTGTACCAGGTCATTGCGGAGGAATGCAAAAGCAGAGGATTGTACCTGGCGGCTCAGTGCTGCGAACATTTAAACCGGGCACTGATTCTGGAAGAGGAGGCGGCAGAGCTCTATGGCTATGAGCCGGTGAATGTGGTTCCGCAGCTGAAGGCGGGCGGTTCCTTTGCCACGGCAGCCTATCAGGGGATGGAGCATCCCACGGCAGTAGAGCGGATACAGGCCCATGGGGGTATTGACATCGGGGATACTCTGATCGGGATGCATCTTCGGCCGGTGGCAGTCCCGGTGCGGACAGCCACGAAGCAGATTGGCGGAGCACATGTAGTGTGTGCGCGGGTGCGGCCGAAATTTATCGGCGGTGTGCGGGCACAATATGACGAAAGCAGAACGTAAGAGGGAGCTGCTGGAGGGGCGAGAGAATTCGCCCCTTTTTTCTTTTCCTCATGGCATCATGTCTGCATCTCTAAAGTCATTTCGAGCAGGCCTTGTAGTGTTTTTTTCAAATTTTTCATTTTTTTTACATGCAATTACAAATTACTTACCAGAATTTGCCGAAAGCGCGATAGAAGCGGCGCTTTTCATTCGATAAAATAACTTCAGTAAGAAGAAACGACTGAAGAGTCAACCAAATTGGTGAGAAGGAGGAACATATGGCCAGTCTGACACTTCGAAACGTGTGCAAATCCTATCCCAACGGATTTCATGCGGTAAAAGACTTCACGCTGGATATTCGGGATGGGGAATTTATTATTTTTGTCGGCCCTTCCGGATGCGGGAAATCTACGACACTGCGCATGATTGCAGGCCTGGAGGATATTACGTCCGGCGAACTCTGGATTGACAATCAGCTTGTCAATTTCCTGGAGCCCAGGGAACGGGACCTGTCGATGGTATTCCAGAATTATGCATTGTATCCACATATGAGCGTTTATGATAATATGGCGTTCAGCCTGAAGGTGCGGAAGATGGACCGGAAGGAAATCGACCGGAGAGTACGGGAGGCAGCCGAAATTCTGGAGATTGAGCATCTTCTGGACCGGAAGCCCAGCGCATTGTCCGGCGGACAGAAGCAGCGGGTGGCGATCGGAAGCGTGATCGTGCGTCAGCCGAAGGCTTATCTGATGGATGAGCCGCTGTCCAATCTGGATGCCAAGCTGCGGACGCAGATGCGGGTGGAGCTTTCCAAGATCCACAGCCGTTTGAAAACAACCATCATCTATGTGACCCACGATCAGGTGGAGGCCATGACGCTGGGAACAAGAATCGTGGTGATGAAATCCGGTGTTATCCAGCAGGTAGCTGCACCGGCAGATCTGTATCAGAATCCGGTTAATCTGTTTGTGGCGGGCTTTATCGGATCTCCGGCCATGAATTTTATTGAGAGCCGGGTAGAAAAGCTGGAGGGAGATATTTATCTCTCCTTTGAAGGACAGCGGGTGAAGATGAATGCCAACTGTGCCAGAAAGCTGATGGACGGCGGCTATGTGAACCGGGAAATAATTCTGGGAATCCGCCCGGAGGATCTGCATGACACGCAGGATTTTGACGGAAGCGAGCGGATGACGGAAAACGAGATCGTACTGCCGGTTCAGGTCCGGGAAATGCTTGGTGCAGAGGTTCTGCTTCATGGAACCATCGGAAAAGCCAGCATTTCAGCAAAGCTTAAGCCGGGCTGCACCATCCGGGCAGGCGAACAGGCGAAGCTTTACGCAGATGTCAGCCGGATCAAGCTGTTTGACAAGCAGACAGAAGCGAATCTTTTATATGTAAGGAGTCAATACGATGAAAGAGTCAAAATCTCATAAGGGAGGAAGCCTGCTCAAGAAGGCCGGGCCATATGCTTATGTTCTGCCTTCCATGGCGGTTTTTGCTGTATTTTTGTTTTATCCGTTTTTTAAAACAATTTATTTAAGCCTGTATAAGACCAATAAAATGGGCGAGGCGAAGCTGTTTTACGGTCTGGGAAACTACAAGGACCTGTTGACCTCATCTTCGTTCTACAACAGCCTTGCAGTTACCTTCATTTTTGTGGTAATCGTGGTGGCGGGAAGTATGCTGCTGGGTCTGACGGCTGCCGTTTTATGCAACCGGGCCTTTCCGGGGATCCGGATCTTCAGCACCTGCTATGCGCTGCCGATGGCAATTGCCTCCAGTTCTGCGGCCATGATTTTCAAGATCATGCTTCATCCGTCCATCGGTATCGTCAACAAGCTGCTGAATCTGGACATTAACTGGATTTCGGATCCGAAATATGCGCTGGTCTGCGTGGCGGTTCTGACGGCGTGGCTGAACAGCGGAATCAATTTCCTGTATTTCAGCGCCGGGCTGAGCAATATTGATGAGAGCATTTATGAAAGGGCTTCTGTGGACGGGGCCAATGCCGTGCAGAAATTCTGGAATCTGACACTTCCGGGATTAAGCCCGATCATGTTCTACACACTGGTTGTCAATATCATTCAGGCGTTTCAGGCCTTCGGGCAGGTGAAGGTGCTGACTCAGGGCGGACCGGGAGAATCGACGAATCTGATTGTATATTCCATTTACCGGGACGCATTCTTTAACTACCGGTTCGGCAGCGCGGCGGCGCAGTCTGTGGTGCTGTTCGCCATGATCATGGTGCTGACGCTTGTGATGTTTAAGATGGAAAAGAAAGGGGTTAGCTACGAATGAACCACACAGCAGCAGCTGAAAATCAGCTGATGATGAAAGACGAAGAAGAAATCCGGAAGCTCCAGCAGGAGGCCAACGCGAAAGCACTGCTGAAGCGCCGTGTCCAGAAGGGCATTCTCATTGCACTGAATTTTGTGATGGCGGTTTTGATTTTGCTTCCGCTGCTCTATGCGGTCAGCATTGCTTTTATGCCGTCCAGCGAGCTCTTTACCACAGAGCTGAACCTGCTCCCGAAGCATCCGACGCTGGAAAATTTTGCGCAGGCGTTAGTGAAGGTTCCGCTGGCCCGATTTGTGGGAAATTCCTTCCTGGTGGCGGGCTGCATTACAGTGGGACAGATTATTTCCTGTTCACTGGCGGCATTTTCTTTCTCCTTTCTGGATTTTAAAGGAAAGAATGCCATTTTTATGCTGGTTATGGCGACTATGATGATTCCGGGAGAAGCGACGATCATCTCCAACTATTTAACGGTCAGCCGGCTGGGCTGGCTGGATTCCTATCACGTGCTGATCATTCCGTATCTGACCAGCGCCATGGGAATTTTCCTGTTCCGTCAGTTTTATATGTCTTTCCCGATCTCGCTGTTTGAATCGGCAAAGATTGATGGATGCTCCAACATCCGCTTCATTTTCACCATCCTGCTTCCGCTGACCAAGTCGGCAATCGGAGCGATGGCGGTGTATACCTTTATCAATGCATGGAACATGTATATGTGGCCGCTTCTGGTAACAGGATCCAATGAAATGCGTACCGTTCAGATCGGCATCAGTATGCTGGACAGCGTGGATTCCCAGTCCATTACCTTGATGATTGCAGGAGTAGTCATGATCATTCTGCCTTCTATTTCCATCTTTATTATCGGACAGAAGCAGCTGATCCGCGGTATGTTCTCCGGAGCTGTAAAAGGCTAGGAGATCTTAAAAAACGACAAAAAAGAAAAAGGAGAAAATCTATCATGAAAAGAAAAGCAATTGCAATGATTACGGCGGCAGCTATGGCAGCCGGCTCCCTGGCAGGCTGCGCAGGCAGCTCAGAAACCTCCGGTGCAGCAGCCTCTTCGGCGGAAAATACTGCTGCAGCAGGTACCGCAGCAGCGGCTGCGTCGGAAGATTCTGCAAAAGCAGAAGACGAGGGTGCCGCATCCGCAGGCGGAAATGCAGAAGGGCAGACCATTACCTTCTGGCATTCCATGGGCGGCGTGAACGGCGAGGCCATTGATTATCTGGTAAAGAAATTTAATGAGGAAAATACCCTGGGAATCCAGGTGGAATCCCAGTATCAGGGCTCCTATGACGATGCGATCAACAAATTAAGAAGCGCTCAGATCGGAAATATGGGAGCGGATCTGGTTCAGATCTACGATATCGGAACCCGTTTCATGATCGATTCCGGCTGGGTGATTCCGATGCAGGAGCTGGTTGATGCAGATGGCTGGGACATCGGACAGCTCGAGCCGAACATTGCGGCTTACTATACAGTAGGCGATACCCTGTATTCCATGCCGTTTAATTCCTCTACCCCGATTCTTTATTACAACAAGGATATGTTTGAGAAAGCCGGAATTACGGAGGTGCCGGACAGTCTGCCTGCAATTGCCGAAGCAGGTGATGCACTTCTGGAAAAGGGCGGCGCAGGTGAAGTGATCTCTCTGGCAATTTACGGCTGGTTCTTTGAGCAGTTTACCTGCAAGCAGGGACAGCATTATGTGAATAACGGAAATGGCCGTGAGGCAGCTGCGACCGCGGTAGATTTCGATCAGAACGGCGCAGGTGTCAGGACGCTGACTGCATGGAAAGCGTTGTCTGACGCAGGCTGTGCACCGAATGTCGGACGGGGCGGCGATGCCGGTCTTGCGGATTTCAGTTCCGGAAAGTCTGCGATCACGTTAGGCTCTACGGCATCTCTGAAACAGATTTTAAATGACGTAAACGGAAAGTTTGAAGTGGGTACCGCGTATTTCCCGAAGGTAAGTGCAGAGGACAAGGGCGGCGTATCCATTGGCGGTGCTTCTCTGTGGGCACTGAACAACGAGAATCCGGATAAGGAAGCGGCAGTCTGGGAATTCGTAAAATTCCTGGTATCTCCGGAAAGCCAGGCTTACTGGAATGCACAGACCGGTTACTTCCCGGTAACGACAGCCGCCCATGATGAGCCGGTATTTAAGGAAAATATTGAGAAGTATCCGCAGTTCATGACAGCGATCGACCAGCTTCATGATTCCAATCCGGAGTCTGCAGGCGCTCTGCTTTCCGTATTTCCGGAGGCAAGACAGGTAGTGGAGACGGAGATCGAAAATATGCTGAACGGCAAGGAAACACCGGAAGAAGCCGTGCAGAAGATGGCGGACAGCATTAATAAGTCGATCGAGGATTATAATCTTTTAAATGAATAATCGCTCCGGACAGGAAGAAAGGGCAGCAGACGATATGAAAACACTTGTATGGGCACATCGCGGGGCTTCCGCGTATGCCCCGGAAAACACCATGGAGGCATTTGAGCTGGCGCAGAGCCAGGGAGCGGACGGCATTGAGCTGGATGTGCAGATGACCAGAGACGGAAAACTGGTTGTGATTCATGATGAGACGATCGACCGGACCAGCAGCGGAAGCGGCTATGTAAGGGATTTTACGCTGGAGGAGCTTCGCAGCCTTCGTTTTAATAAACTGCATCCGGAGTATACCGGCGCCCGGATTCCGCTTCTGATGGAGGTGCTGGAGTTTTTGAGAACGAACGATTTGACCTTGAACATCGAATTGAAAAACAGTGTGATTCCTTATCCGATGATGGAGGAAAAGGTGCTGACCATGGTCACGGATATGGGACTGGACGGCCGTGTTCTTTACTCGTCATTCAATCACAAAAGTGTGTCGAAGCTGAAGGCCATTTCACCGGAATCTCCGGCGGGGATTTTGTATTCGGATGGCTGGCTGCGGGTGCCTGCCTATGCAAAGCGGCTCGGTGTAGATGCCATTCATCCGGCTTTGTATCACGTACTGGATACGAAGCTGATCGAAAAGAGTCACAGCAAGGGACTGAAGGTGCATGTCTGGACGGTGAACCGGGCAGAAGATATGAAGAATCTGATAAAAAAGGGTGTGGATGCCATCATCACCAATTATCCGGATATCGGCCGGAAGATTGTGGATCAGACGGAATAGAAAGGACAGACGCATGATTCGATTACTTGCAGTGGATATGGACGGAACGCTTCTGTCACCGGACGGAACCGTGTCGAAGGCGAATGCAGCAGCGCTGAAACGGGTTCAGAGAGAAGGAATCCAGGTTGTGGTATGCACCGGGAGGAGCTTTCATGATGCTTCTCTCCCGGTGAAGGCTGCCGGAATCATCTGCAGCTTGATCTGTATGAACGGAGCGGCCTGTTATGGGCCGTCCGGTCAGCTGACCGGAAAAAAGCCGGTTCTGCCAAAGAAGCTGGAACGGATCCTTTCGGCGGCGGAAATATATGGGATGACTACAGATCTGATGGGAGAGTGCCAAAGCTATACAACCGTATCGAGAGAACAGTTTCGACGAAGCTTTGAGCAGGGAATCCTGCTTCCTATGGCAGAGCTGGACTATGAGTCGATTGAAAAACGGTTTGCATTTCTTACGAGAGAGGATCTGGAGAGCGTTTCGCCGGAGGTTTTTAAGGTTTCTCTGATGCACAGGTCGCCGGAAGTATTGAAAAAAGTGAAGCAGCTTCTTCGGAAGGAGGGCGGCCTGGCGCTGTCCTCTTCCCATGCAACCAATATGGAGATTACACAGGAAGCTGCTCAGAAAGGGATTGCTTTGATGGAGTATGCAGAACGTCTTCATATCGGTGCAGATGAAATTATGGCAATTGGAGACAGCGGAAATGATGTGTCGATGCTGAGCCTTCCGCTTGGCCTCACAGTGGCAATGGGAAACGCCATGCAGGAGGCGAAGCGGGCAGCCAGGTATCAGACAAAAAGCAACGCCGAGGACGGAGTGGCCTGGGCGTTGGAAAAGCTGGTTATGAAAGCTATTTCATAACAATTAATTCATATTCCCGGTTTCCTAAGCCGATCTTAGCTGCGTGGTCCAGGCAGCTGCGCCATTCGGATTCCGGAGCGGAGTTGGTAAAGTGATCATGATGGTCCACAAAATGCGGGTCTGCCAGATGATCTGAAAGCTGACTGTGGGGAAGCGGTGCGGCAGCCAGACAGGCATCTACACAGGCCTGATCCAGAGCCAGAGGATCGAAGGACGCAAACATACCGATATTCGGAAGAATCGGTGCATCGTTCTCACCGTGGCAGTCACAGTTCGGGGACACATCCACGACCAGGGAAATGTGGAAGCCTGGACGTCCGTCCACAACGGCTTTCGTATATTCTGCCATGCGGCAGTTCAGGATTTCGTTTGCATTGTTGTCATTGAACTGGATCGCATCGAAATTGCAGGCGCCGAGGCAGCGTCCGCAGCCAACGCAGTTTTCCTGGTTGACGGTCATTTTCTTTCGGTTGTCATCGAATATAAGGCCGTCGTTTGCACACTCCCGCTGGCAGCGTCTGCAGCCGCGGCATAAATTTTCTTCAATATAAGGTCTTCCGTTGCTGTGCTGCTCGGTTTTTCCTGCTCTGGAGCCGCAGCCCATTCCGATATTCTTGATGGCGCCGCCGAAACCGGTCATTTCATGACCTTTGAAATGTGTCAGGCTGATAAAGACGTCCGCGTCCATAATGGCACGTCCGATTTTTGCTTCCTTTACATATTCGCCTCCATTGACCGGGACGGCAATGTCGTCCGTTCCTTTCAGGCCGTCTCCGATGAGGATCGGACATCCCACCGTGAGAGGGGTAAAGCCGTTCTCCCAGGCACATTCCAGATGCTCCAGCGCATTTTTCCGGCTGCCTGGATACATGGTGTTGCAGTCCGTTAAGAATGGTTTTCCGCCCAGTTCCTTTACGACATCTGCCACCGCTTTTGCATAATTCGGACGCAGATAGCTGATATTTCCCAGTTCTCCAAAATGCATCTTAATGGCAACAAACTTGCCGTCCATATCAATCTGATCAATGCCGGCGCGGCGGATCAGCTTTTTTAATTTTGTGGGCAGTCCGTCCCCGAATGCTACCGTGCGGAAGTCAGTAAAGTAAACTTTGGATTTTTCCATGATCTGAATTCTCCCTTCAATTTTGAAATGTCAGTGTCGGTGAACAGGTACGCTGTCTTTAATCTGCCGACACTGTATGAACGATAAAAATATGTAAAAAAGGGAAAACCCATCTTTGGGTTTTCCCTGAAATAAAAAGATGCGGGGTATGGGACTTGAACCCACACAGTCATACGACCACTAGATCCTTAGTCTAGCCCGTCTGCCAATTCCGGCAACCCCGCAAACCGATATGTAGTATAACATAGGTTTCCAAAGATTGCAAGAGAAAAATGAAAAAAATTTCAGTTTCTTTTCTGGTCTTTCTTTTGTGAAAAAAATCTCAATTCAAAATAGCAGCTTTTCTGGGAGGTCTGACTGTATTTGCGGCGGGGGCTTCCTTGCGTGTATGAGCCGGAGAGACCGCAGGAGATGAAAAAATATAGAAAAATAAAAAAATGAAAAAAACGGTTGACAAAACCGGAATCATTGATTATAATAATCTACGTTGCTTACGAAAGTAAGACATGCAGAAGTGGCGGAATTGGCAGACGCGCACGGTTCAGGTCCGTGTGGTAGAAATACCTTGTGGGTTCGACTCCCATCTTCTGCAGGACAGACCGGTGGGTGAGAATCCGCCGGTTTTTTTTCGTTCTCGATGAAAGTTCTTTCGTAATTTCACATAATTTAGGTATAATGGAAATAATAGAAAAAATTTGAAAAATTCTATTGACAAACAGCAGAAAATATCATATAATCATCTACGTTGAAGGGAACGAAAGAACTTAAGCGATTAAGAATTTTGTTCAGCAACAAAAAGATGCAGAAGTGGCGGAATTGGCAGACGCGCACGGTTCAGGTCCGTGTGGTAGAAATACCTTGTGGGTTCGACTCCCATCTTCTGCAGGTCAGAAGACCTTGTATCTGTGATTGGCAGATACAAGGTCTTTTTGCAGTCTGGGCATTCTAAGGGTCATATTCATGGTAAGAAAAAATCGGCTGCCTGCCCCTCAAGATTGAGGGACAGGGGTGTTGAGATGCCACAGGTATATTTCATTTCTTTTTCTCATTTATCCAGTTTTCCAGCTCTTCTCGTATGACGGTAAACGGTGCAGGTCCGATGTCCAAAAGAAACTGATGAAATTCTTTTGCCTCAAATTTTTTTCCCAGCGTTTTCTCGGTCTTTTGACGCATATCAGAAAATTCCAGGTATCCGACATAATATTCCAGATAATTGGTCGGATTGTCGATCATGGCTTCGTAAAGCTTTTTTGCATATTCCTGATCCGGATCGTCGAAATACTGGCTGATGTACCGGGAGATCTCCGGAATCTTCCAGCCCTGGTCATTGACCATAATGTCAATATAAGCATGAATTCCGAGATTGACGGTGGAATTGAGCGCCATCAGCCTGCCGAGAGAACCGTTCAGGCCGCTGTCCATTTGATAGGACAGAGATTCTACATAGGTGGCCCAGCCCTCGGAATATCCGGGGAAGGAGAGCAGATGACGGAAGGGCGCCGGATTTTGCTGGATAAAGTAGGAGGTCTGATACAGGTGTCCCGGATAACCTTCATGTGCCAGGGTGGAAAACAGCTGATCTTCGCTTCCTGCAATGCTTCCCCGGTTGATGTAAATGGTATTGCTGGTGGGGCGGTCCATGGGAGGCGTCAGGTAAAAAGCCGGACTGAGCACTGGTTCCAGCGCCTCCGGAACGTAATGCAGCGTGTAGTCTCTGCAGATCGGCTCCGGAAAATCCTGTGCGGCAGCTTTCTGCAGATAATTCAGAATTTCCTGAGGATCCGTCAGCGTGAAAGCCGCCTCATCATAACGTTTTAAAAGCTCCGGTTCGGCCTTTAAAAGCCGGCGGATCTCATCAAACTCTTCATCCAGCCGCTTTTCAATGGTTTTCTGCAGGTTATGGATGTTCTTGCAGGAGGTCTGGGTGGAAGAGAATACAAGATAGCGGTAGTAATCTTTTCCATCAGGGAAGCTGCACAGACCGCCCTCCGCTGTGCTGCTTCCTTTTAATGCTTCCAACCCGTCGGTTAGATGCTGATAGGCGGGAAGAAAGGCATCGGCAATCAGCTCGTCATGACGTTTTGTGTATTCGGATTTCTGATTTTCGGTCAGTCCCGGCACCTGATTCAGCCGGTCTTCAAAGGTGGCATTCAGAACACAGTTGTTTTTGCTTTCCAGATAAGGCTGACAGGAATCCAGAACCCGGTCAATGGCACCGTCGGTCATAAACTGTCCAAGCCGGGCCTTTTCCTGTTCCAGCTCCAGGATCTGTCCGAAATAATCATCCAGTCCGGCAAGGAGAGAAAAATAGTCTTCCACATCCTGCTGGTCATAAAAGGCATATTCCGCCAGAAGAACCGGGAGCTGAGCCTGTATCCCAATGGTGGGTGCCAGGGGCTGGATAAAACTTTCCAGCCCCTCCAGCGAAAGCTCGGTTTCCAGATACTGTTCGAAAATAGCGTAGTCCAGCTGACTTTCTTTTGATAACTTCTGCCTGGAAATTTCCTGAAGCCGTGTCTGGTATTGTTTCATCTGTTCCAGATCTTCCCTTGCAGAAGCCAGGCTGATTTCTCCGTACAGACTTTTTGCCTGCGTGATCCCGTAGTTTTCCGGCTCTGCAATGGAAAAGTGGAGATCAATCAGAGAATTCCCGGCATTTTCCCGGAAAATTTCATCCGTCAGATGATCAAAGGCAGTCTGATCGGAAACGTTCTGCACAGCCGGATCGGAAGATTCCTGCCGGATTGGTTCCGAAGCAGGAATCCGGCTGATTCCGTAATCCTGGCGGCTGCAGCCGGAAGTCCATCCGATGCCGGCAGCCGCCAGAAGAGCAGAGGCCAGAAGGGCTGCAGCCCGGGATGATGCTCGTTTATGAAACCGTTTTGAAAACGGGGATGCTTTGCGAGTTTTGTTTTTCTGATTTTTCAATGTGATTTAATCCTCCAGTACATTTTATTATAAAGCATATTCAGAAATGGCACAAGTTAGTCGCGGGATTAGCTGGTTTATTTGCTGCACAGCAGAACGGGAGAATGCAAAAAGAAGGGACCGGGAAAGAAAAAAACAGGGAAAGCGAAAACCGATTTCGCTTTCCCTGTCGGGAATCCGTTAAATTCTTCCTTTGATAATAATGCTGACACGTTTATAGATCAAAGCGGTTATCAGGGAAACCAGACCTCCCTTTAACAGATTAAACGGTGCAACAGCCAGCATAATAAAGCCGCTTAAGCCGGTGATCCGGGGATTGACTGCGGTTCCCATGGCAATCAGGGAATCCAGCGGGATGTGAAGCACCTTGGAATAGGTAGGAAGCATAACGTATGCATTGGAAAAGCAGCCTACCGTCACCATGACAATCACGCCCACCGCCATGCCGAGAATGGCGGATTTTTTTGTTTTGTGATGCTTGTAAATCAAAGCCGCCGGAATGGCCAGAGAACAGGCCTGAACCCAGTTGGACAGTTCTCCGATCCCGCCGGTGCTTGTTCCCTGGAGAATCAGATTCAGCAGAATCTTGATGCCGGCAATGATGACACCGGCTGCAGGTCCCATGGCAAAGGAGCCGATCAGCACCGGGACGTCACAGAAGTCCAGCTGATAGAATGGCGGAGCGAAGGGGACCGGAAACTGAATGTACATCAGAACGGAAGAAAGCGCGCCGAACATAGCCATCAGTACCATATTTCTCGTAGACAACAGTTTTTTCTCTCTTTTTGCAGCAAGTTCCATAATAAATTCCTCCTGTTTATTCTGCCGTCTTTTTTGCCGGGAAAGACGCAGAGACTGGTTCTTCCCTGAGGAATCGCTGTATGACGGAATGGATGCAGGGATAAAAGAACCCCCCGGATCCAAATCCGGGGGGCGACGTTCCTGCTTGAACTTGTTTCATCCATCCAACTGGTCAAAACAACAATCTTCTCTCATCCAGACTATACTGTCGGTTTCGGAATTTCACCGAATCAGCCGTGCTTGCACGGGTCGCGGACTGTACCGCCGGTAGGGAGTTTCACCCTGCCCCGAAGAACTGTATCTTTTACAAGACCATTATATGCCGGTCTGCTGTATTTGTCAATCAGGAACAGAAGGGTTATGAGGAAAAAAACACAAAAAATATGGTAAACAAGGACAAAATAGTATATAATAATCCAGGTACATGCCCGGAAACGGGAGGAATGAATTTAGGAGGAAACCATGCTTACATTAGAGAATATATCCTTTGACGTGGCGGACGCAAAGGGTGAAAAGGGAATTATCAAGAACCTGAGCCTGACCATTGGGGAAGGAAAATTTGTTGTGATCACCGGACCGAACGGAGGCGGAAAATCGACGCTTGCCAAACTGATTTCCGGTGTTGAAAAGCCTACCGGAGGCCGGATTTATTTTGATGGGGAGGATATTACTGACCGAAGCATCACGGACCGGGCCAACATGGGAATCAGCTATGCGTTTCAGCAGCCGGTGCGCTTTAAAGGCGTGCAGGTGCTGGATCTTTTACGTCTGGCGGCGAAGGCGAACCTGTCTGCGGCCGATGCCTGTCAGTATTTGTCGGAGGTGGGCCTGTGTGCCAAGGATTACATTAACCGCGAGGTCAATGCCAGCCTTTCCGGCGGTGAGCTGAAGAGAATTGAGATCGCTACCGTTCTGGCACGTAATTCGAGACTGTCGGTGTTCGACGAGCCGGAAGCCGGAATTGACCTGTGGAGCTTCCAGAATCTGATTCAGGTCTTTGAGCGGATGCGGGAGACGACCAAAGGTTCGATTCTGATCATTTCCCATCAGGAGCGGATTTTGAATATTGCAGATGAGATCGTGGTGATTGCGGACGGTCAGATTACCAAACAGGGTACCAGAGAAGAAGTTCTGCCGGAGATCATGGGGACAACCTCTGCCGTGGATGCCTGCAGCATGTTTTACAAGGGAGGCGACAAGCAATGATAGATGAGATTCAGAAGACGTTACTGGAGCAGGTGGCAGACCTGCATACGGTGCCGGAAGGCGCCTATAATATCCGTGCCAACGGCAGGATGGCCGGGAGAAATACAACAGCCAATATTGATATCATTTCCAAGCCGGACGGCAGCGGCATCGATATTCACGTCAAGCCGGGCACGAAGAACGAAAGCGTGCACATTCCGGTCGTATTAAGTGAGAGCGGTATGAAGGAAACGGTGTACAATGATTTCTATATCGGGGATGAGGCGGACGTGGTGATCGTGGCCGGCTGCGGCATTCACAACTGCGGAAATCAGGATTCGGAGCACGACGGCATTCATCGTTTCTTTGTAGGAAAAAATGCAAAGGTGAAATATGTGGAAAAGCATTATGGAAGCGGCGACGGAAGCGGCGAGCGTATTTTAAATCCGGGCACGGAGGTAACCATGGAGGAGGGCAGCTACATGGAGATGGAGATGACCCAGATCAAGGGTGTGGATTCTACCGTGCGTACCACCACAGCGGATCTGGCGGCCGGAGCCAAGCTGGTCATCCGGGAGCGTCTGCTGACCCATGGAAAGCAGAATGCAGTCAGCAGCTTTGATGTAAATCTGAACGGTGAGGATGCCAGCGCAAATGTCATTTCCCGTTCTGTGGCGAAGGAGCATTCTTCACAGAAATTCATTTCCCGGATCAACGGAAATGCAAAATGTGCCGGACATACGGAATGTGATGCGATTATTATGGATGACGCAAAGATTGCGGCGGTTCCGGAGCTGACGGCAAACAACCCGGATGCGGCGCTGATTCATGAGGCGGCCATCGGAAAAATTGCCGGGGAACAGATCATTAAGCTGATGACCCTGGGTCTTACGGAGCAGGAGGCAGAAGCGCAGATCATAAATGGCTTCTTAAAATAAAAAAACAGGTATAATCTGACAGACCAGCGGATAGGATATCTATGAGAGCCTGGAAAGCAGGAATGAGACATGGAAAACCAAAAGCTGGAGAATCTGCTGAATCTTGCCCTGGATGCGACAGAAGAAGAGCGGGAAAAATCTGCAGAACTGGAGGTCGGGTACAATCCGGTCGAAAAAACGTGGGAGTTGATTGTCCGATATTCGGGAAGTCTGGATGAATTAAGGGATTCCGGTATCCGGGTGGAGGAGCTTTTAAGCGGGTATGCGATTCTCTGGGTGCCGCAGAGTCGGATTGACGAGGTGAGCCGACTTGCTCAGATTGAATATGTTGAAAAACCCAAACGGCTTATTTTTGCTGTCTACGAAGCCCGAGCCGCTTCCTGCCTTTCGCCGCTGCAGGAAGGCGGACTGAATTTAAGCGGAAAAGGGGTTCTCGTAGCGGTACTGGATTCTGGTATTGACTATTTTCATCCGGATTTTCGGAATGAAGATGGAAGTACCAGAATTCGTTATCTATGGGACCAGGTTCTGGACCGGGTATTTGATGCCGAGGAGATCAATGAGGCGCTTCAGGCCGGAAGCCGGAGTGCCGGGCTGGCACTGGTTCCCTCTGTGGATGTAAGCGGACATGGTACGGCAGTAACCGGAATTGCAGCCGGAAACGGACGGGAAAGCGGCGGACGGTACCGCGGTGTAGCGTATGGGAGCGACCTGCTGATTGTCCGGCTCGGCGTGCCGGAGGCGGAGGGATTTCCCAGGACGACACAGCTGATGCGGGCAGTGGATTTTGCGGTCCGGACCGGCGTCCGGTTGGGAATGCCGGTGGCGGTAAATATCAGCTTCGGAAATACTTACGGCTCTCATGATGGGACCAGCCTGCTGGAAACCTTTATTGACGAGGCAGCCGGCTTCGGCAGGACGGTGATTGCAGCGGGAACTGGAAATGAGGGAAGCAGCGGCGGACACGCTTCCGGCCGGCTGACGGAAGGACGAAGAGAGGAGGTTCTTCTCTCGGTAGCACCTTTTGAGACGGGATTGAGTGTACAGCTGTGGAAATCCTTTGCGGATGAATTCCGGATTTCTCTGATGACGCCCTCCGGGGAGGTGCTGGGGCCTTTTTCAGAGAAGCTGGGAACTCAGCGGTACCGCTACGGGGACACGCAGATCCTGGTTTATTACGGAGAGCCCAGTCCATACAGCCAGGCTCAGGAGATTTTTCTGGATTTTATTCCGACAGAAACGTATCTGGACAGTGGTGTGTGGCGCTTTCTGCTGGAGCCGGTGAAGCTGGTGACCGGGCAGTATGATCTGTGGCTTCCGGCCCAGGGCATATTAAATCCCTCCACCCGTTTTCTGGCCTCTGCACCGGATACAACGCTTACGATTCCCTCTACGGCGCGAAAGGTGATTTCGGTGGGAGCTTACGATATTGCGTATCAGTCCTATGCGGACTTTTCCGGAAGAGGCTATACCAGAATGACCAATCAGGTCAAACCGGACCTGGCTGCGCCGGGGACGGACATTGTCACAACCTTATCCGGGGGTGGCTATGACGAGGTGACAGGGACCTCATTTGCAGCCCCCTTCGTGACGGGCACTTCTTCGCTTCTCATGGAATGGGGCATAAATCAAGGGAATGATCCGTTTCTTTACGGAGAAAAGGTAAAGGCAAGGCTGATTCGGGGAGCACGTCATCTTCCCGGGTTTGCAGAATGGCCAAATCAGGAGCTCGGATACGGTGTTTTGTGTGCTGCGGACAGTATTTGACAAAAAAATTACAAAAATATTCAGAATTTCTATTTTATCGACCGCAAAGTGTGTGTTTTTCGACTAAACTAGGGACAAAGGAGAGATTGTACTATGAACATTAACGAAGCAACCATTACTCGTATTCGTACTTTGAGTAAAGCGCAGAGATTGTCCATGTATGAACTGGCTTACAAAACTGGTATGCCGCCGTCCACTGTAAAAAGTATCATGAACGGCAAAAGCAAAAATCCCGGGATTGTAAACATCAAAAAGATGGCAGAAGGTCTTGGCCTGACCATCCGTGAGTTCTACGATGATGATATTTTTGACAATCTGGAACAAGACGAATAGGACGAATAACCGAGGGACAAAAGAGAAAACTGGCTGTCAGCCCCAGGATGGGAGGACAGCCAGTTTTTCCATTCAGCCAACTTTCCCGGCAAAAGCGGTGTTAATTCTTGGAAAATTATGATATACTTAGAGCATCTGTGATGGGAAGGGGGAGGCGTTGTGACCATAAGAGAAAATCTGGAACAATGGGAAGAAGAGTATTTGAGTCCGTATGCTTCGCACAGCAGGGACAGCAGAGGCAGAGACCGTTTCGAGACGCCCTGTGATATCCGCCCGGATTATCAGCGGGATCGGGACCGGATTCTGCACAGCAAATCCTTCCGTCGGCTGAAGCATAAGACACAGGTGTTTCTTGCTCCGGAGGGGGATCATTACCGGACCCGTCTGACCCATACACTGGAGGTCTCCCAGATTGCCAGGACAATTTCCAAGGCGCTCCGGCTGAACGAGGATCTGACGGAGGCGATTGCACTGGGGCATGACCTGGGCCATACACCCTTCGGTCATTCCGGCGAGGCGGTTTTAAATGAGATCTGTCCGGAAGGCTTTGCACATTATGAGCAGAGTGTCCGGGTGGTGGAGGTCCTGGAGAAGGACGGGAAGGGTCTGAACCTGACCTGGGAGGTGCGGGACGGAATCCGCAACCATCGGACCAGCGGCCATCCTTCCACTCTGGAGGGAGCGGTGGTGCGCCTTTCGGATAAGATTGCCTATATTAATCACGATATTGATGATGCTATCCGGGCCAGGATGTTTCAGGAGAAGGATCTGCCCGGCGAGTTTACGGATATCCTGGGGCATAGTGTACGGGAGCGGCTGAATGCGCTGATTCATGATGTGATTCAGAACAGCCTGAATCAGCCGCAGATTGTCATGTCTTCGGGGATGGAGAAAGCCATGCAGGGGCTGCGCCGGTGGATGTTTGAGCATGTCTACCGCAGCGATATCCCAAAAGCAGAGGAGATCAAGGCACAGCAGCTGATCGTTTTTTTATATGATTATTACTATCATCATGTGGACAGGCTTCCGAAAGAATATCTTACCATGATGCGGCAGCGAAACGAATCCAAGGAGCGGATCGTCTGTGATTATATTGCCGGGATGAGTGACAGTTATGCTATTGACAAGTTTGAAGAGCTGTTTGTGCCGAAGGCCTGGAAAGCCTAGCAGCTGCGCCGGGGCAAAAGAGATTTTGCGGCTGTATGAAACATGTACAGGAGGAGGAAAGAGGTTTGCGTTATCCGGAAGAAGTGATTGAGGAAGTGCGGATGAGAAATGACATTGTAGATGTGATATCCGGCTATGTGAAACTCCAGAAGAAGGGAAGCAGCTATTTCGGCCTCTGCCCATTTCATAATGAAAAATCGCCCTCCTTTTCCGTGTCGCCGGGAAAGCAGATGTATTACTGTTTTGGCTGCGGCGCAGGCGGGAATGTGATCACGTTTATTATGGAGTACGAAAATTATTCCTTTGGCGAGGCTCTGCAGTTTCTGGCGGACCGGGCCGGAATCACACTGCCGAAACAGGAGTACAGCAGGGAAGCCAGAGCGCAGGAGGATTTAAAAAAGACACTTCTGGAGATCAATAAGCTGGCAGCCAACTATTTTTATTACCAGCTGAAGCAGCCGCAGGGAAAAAGCGGGTATGAGTATTTGCGGAATCGGGAGCTGAGCGATGAAACCATCCGCCACTTCGGGCTTGGTTTTGCCAATAAGACCAGCGATGATCTGTATCGCTTTCTGCGGAGCAAAGGATATGAAGATTCGGTCTTAAAAGAGAGCGGGCTGGTGACGGTCGAAGAGAGGGGAAGCCATGACAAGTTCTGGAACCGCGTTATGTTTCCGATTCTGGACGTGAATAACCGGGTGATCGGCTTCGGAGGCCGCGTGATGGGAAACGGAGAGCCGAAGTATCTGAATTCTCCGGAGACGAAGCTGTTTGATAAGAGCCGGAATCTGTTCGGACTGAATTTTGCCAGAACCTCCCGGGAAAAATACATGCTGATCTGCGAGGGCTACATGGATGTGATCGCCATGCATCAGGCGGGCTTTACCAACTCGGTTGCCTCCCTGGGAACGGCGTTTACCAGCCAGCATGCCGTTCTGCTGAAGCGTTACACGGATCAGGTGATTCTCACTTATGACAGCGACAAAGCCGGCGTGAAGGCGGCCCTGCGGGCCATTCCGATTCTGAAGGATGTGGGGATGTCCGTCAAGGTGCTGAACATGCAGCCTTATAAGGATCCGGACGAATTTATGAAAAATATGGGAGCGGATGCCTTCCGGGAGCGGATCCGCCAGGCAAAAAACAGTTTTCTGTTTGAAATTGATGTGCTGAAGCAGCAGTATCAGCTGGAGGATCCAGAGCAGAAAACCCGGTTTTACCAGGAGACGGCAAAGAAGCTCCTGGAATTTCCAGAAGTGCTGGAGCGGGATAATTATATTCAGGCGGTTTCCCGGGAACACTATATCCCGTACGAGGATCTGAAAAGGCTGGTCAATCAGCTGGGCAGCCGTCTCGGACCGGCTTCTTCGGCGATATCCGGCGTATCCGGAACACAGGAAAAGACGGAACGGAAAAAACAGGCTCAGAAGGGCAGAGAAGAAGGTACAAGGCAGTCGCAGCGTCTTCTGCTTACCTGGCTGATCGAGAAGCCGTATCTGTTTGAAAAAATAAAAGGCATTGTCACGGCGGCAGATTTTGTGGAGCCGCTGTATCATCAGGTGGCGGAGATGGTATTCGACGGGCACGAGAAAGGCAGCCTGAATCCGGCGGCGATCCTGAATCATTTTATCAATGATGAGGAACAGTACCGGGAGGTTGCCGCCCTGTTTAATGCCAGTCTGCGGGATTCGCTGAATAATGAGGAGCAGAAGAAAGCATTTTCCGAGACGGTCATGAAGGTGAAAAAAAACAGTCTGGACTGGGCAAGCAGGCAGGCTCAGGATATTAACGAACTGCAGCAGATCATCCGGGAGCAGGCGGCGCTTCGCAGTCTGAATATTACTCTGGAGGATTAGCAGCGGTCGTGGAAGGATGGGGAACATGGAAGAAAAAACTGGCACATTGGAAGAAAAGCTGCCCGGCCTGTTGGACTTGGCGAAGAAGAAAAAGAATGTTCTTGAGGAAAAAGAAATTCTGGAATATTTCCGTCCGGAGGTTCCTGGTGATGAGCAGCTGGACCGGATCTATGATTTCCTGGATGCAAACCATGTAGATGTTCTGCAGACCTCGGACAGTGATGAGCTGGACATTGACCCGGAGATGTTTTCGGAGGAGGATGCGGAAGAAATCGATATGGAACATATCGATCTCTCGGTTCCGGAGGGCGTCAGCCTGGAAGATCCGGTCCGTATGTATCTGAAAGAGATCGGAAAGATTCCGCTTCTTTCCTCGGAGGAAGAGATTGAACTGGCCAAGAAGGTCGTGCTGGGAGATTCCTGGGCCAAGAAGCGTCTGGCGGAAGCAAACCTGCGCCTGGTTGTCAGTATTGCCAAGCGGTATGTAGGCCGCGGCATGCAGTTTCTCGACCTGATTCAGGAAGGAAACCTGGGACTGATCAAGGCTGTGGAGAAGTTTGATTATACAAAGGGTTATAAATTCAGTACGTATGCGACCTGGTGGATCCGCCAGGCCATAACCAGAGCCATTGCCGATCAGGCCAGAACGATCCGGATTCCGGTACACATGGTGGAGACCATTAACCGGCTGATCCGCACTTCCCGGCAGCTTCTGCAGGAGCTGGGCAGAGAGCCGTCGCCGGAAGAAATTGCGGACAGAATGGATCTTCCGGCAGAGCGGGTGCGGGAAATTATGAAAATTTCACAGGATCCGGTGTCTCTGGAGACGCCGATCGGAGAAGAGGATGACAGTCATCTGGGAGATTTCATTCAGGATGACCGTGTGGAGGTTCCGGCGGATGCGGCTGCCTTCACACTTCTTCATGAGCAGCTGATGGAGGTTCTGGATACGCTGACGGAGCGGGAGCAGAAGGTGCTTCGTCTGCGGTTTGGACTGGATGACGGGCGGCCCAGAACTCTGGAAGAAGTCGGAAAAGAATTCCATGTAACCAGGGAGCGTATCCGACAGATTGAGGCAAAGGCGCTCAGAAAGCTGCGGCATCCGAGCCGGAGCAAAAAATTAAGAGATTATTTGGAATAAGATGGAATGATGAAAAATATGAAATTATCAAAAAGACTGGAGCTGGTTGCGTCCTTTGTACCGGCAGGAGGCTGCGTGGCAGATATCGGCACAGATCACGGATATCTGCCGATCGATTTGCTTGAGAGAGGAATCTGTTCCTCCGGAATTGCCATGGATGTGGGGAAAGGGCCCCTGGAGCGGGCCAGAGACCATATCCGGGAAAGAGGTCTGGAGGAGCGGATTGAGACCCGTTTAAGTGACGGACTGGCAGCACTGAGACCAGGTGAGGCGGATACGGTGGTGATTGCCGGTATGGGCGGCGAGCTGATCATACATATTCTGGACGAGGGCCGTCACATGTGGGAGAGCGTGAAGCAGTTTGTGCTTTCTCCGCAGTCCGAGCTTGACAAGGTGAGGCGGTATCTGGCAGAGGCGGGCTTTGCCATCCGGCAGGAGGCTATGGTACAGGAGGACGGCAAGTATTATACGGTGATGCTGGTCTTGAGAGGAAGTATGGAGTACGAAAGCCCGGCTCAGTATCTGTATGGGAAAAAGCTGATCGAGGAGAAAGATCCGGTGCTGGTTTCGTTCCTGAAAAAAGAAGAGGGGCGGATCCGGAGCATCTTAGAGGGGCTTTCCGGTCAGAACACGCCGGGAGCGAAGGCGGCCGGAGAGGCGCTGAAGGAGCAGCTTTCCTGGATTGAGGAGGCACAGAATGAAATGCAGTGAAATCATCATGGAGCTGGAAAATCTGGCTCCGGAAACGATGGCCTGCAGCTGGGATAATCCCGGTCTGCTGGCCGGGCGGGAAGGAAAAGAAGTGAAGACGGTCTATCTGGCACTGGATGCCACGGACCAGGTGGTGGAGGATGCTGTCCGGGAAGGCGCGGATATGCTGCTGACGCATCATCCGCTGATTTTTAAGCCGATTAAAAAAGTCAATGACATGGATTTTATCGGCCGGAGGCTGGTGAAGCTGATTCAGGCGGATATTTCCTATTATGCGATGCATACCAATTTTGACAGTGCGCCGGGATGTATGGCGCAGCTGGCGGCAGAGCGGATCGGACTGTCAGAGGAAAGCTTTGTTCTGGAGCCGGAAGGAGAAGCGGACGGCGTTTTTTACGGAATCGGCCGGGTGGGAGCACTGGAAAAGAAGATGACGTTAAAAGAGCTGGCCGCACATGTCAAGGCGGTCTTTGGGCTGCCGTTTGTGATGGTATACGGTGATCTGGAATCAGAAAAACCGGTCGGTCTCTGCGCGGTCTGTCCCGGTTCCGGCGGAAGTGTGATTTCCTCGGCCCTGAAATGGGGCGCAGATGTGCTGATTACCGGCGATATCGGACATCATGAGGGGATTGACAGCCTGGCAAGAAAAATGGCGGTCATCGATGCCGGACATTATGGTCTGGAACATATTTTTATGGATTTTATGGAATGCTATCTGAAAAAGATTTTCCGGGATGAAATCCGGATCGTGAAAGCGCCGGTGGTATTTCCGGCGGCGGTATTGTAAGAACCCTTGTAAAACCATTTTCAGGCAGATCAGGAGGGCCTATGATTCAGATTACGATAAATGGTGAAACGAAAGAGTATCCTTTTGGAACAACATGGTATACGGTTGCAGAGGACTGCCAGAAGGATTATGAGGATGATATCCTGCTGGTTCAGGTGGACGGTAAGCTTCAGGAGCTGCACAAGAGAGCCAGGGAATGCAGGGACATCCGGTTTATTACGGCAAGAGAGAAAGCCGGAAGGCAGACTTACCGGAGGAGTCTTTCTTTTTTGATGCTGAAGGCCTGCTACGATGTGGCGGGAGGACGCCGGATCCGGAAGTTGACCGTGGATTATTCACTGGGAAACGGTTATTTTGTGGCGGCGGATCTGGAATTTGAGCTGACACAGGAATTTCTGAATCAGGTGAAGGCGAAGATGCAGGAATATGCGGCACAGAGAATTCCGATCATGAAGCGGAATATGCCTGCGGATGAGGCGGTGGAGCTGTTTCATAAGCATGGAATGTACGACAAGGAACGGCTGTTCCGCTATCGTCGGGTGTCTACGGTCAATGTATACAGTATCGGAGGCTTTGAGGATTATTTTTACGGATATATGGTTCAGAATACCGGGTATTTAAAGTATTTTGATCTGGTTCTTTACCAGGATGGTTTTGTGCTGCAGTTTCCGACAGTGGATCCGAAGCGAGTCGAGCCGTTCGAACCGAAGGATAAGCTGTTCCATGTGCTGAAGGCTACCTCCGACTGGGGAAACCGTCTGGATCTGGCGAATGTAGGAGGCCTGAATGACTGGATTTCCAGGGGAAAGGCAAATCAGATGATTCTGATTGAGGAGGCCCTGATGGAGAAGAAAATCGGGGAGATTGCCGGACAGATTGCGGAGACCGGGACGAAGAAGCTGGTTATGATTGCCGGTCCGTCCTCTTCCGGAAAAACGACCTTTTCCCACCGGCTGAGTATCCAGCTGATGGCGCTGGGGCTGAATCCGCATCCGATCTCGGTTGACAATTATTTCGTAAACCGGGTGGATTCTCCAAGGGATGAACATGGCAATTATAATTATGAAGTTCTGGAATGTCTGGATATAAAGCAGTTTAATGAGGATATGACAAGGCTTCTGGCCGGTGAGACGGTGGAGCTTCCGCGCTATAATTTTATTACGGGAATGCGGGAATATAAGGGGGATTATCTGACGCTTGGTTCGGATGATATTCTGGTGATTGAGGGAATCCACTGCCTGAATGACCGCCTTTCCTATTCCCTTCCGAAGGAAAGCAAGTTTAAAATTTATATCAGCGCCCTGACCTCTCTGAATGTGGATGAGCATAACCGGGTACCTACGACGGACGGACGTCTGATCCGGCGGATCGTGCGGGATGCCAGGACAAGAGGCTCTTCGGCGCAGGACACGATCCGGATGTGGGGATCGGTCCGAAAGGGAGAGGAGCAGAACATCTTCCCTTATCAGGAGGATGCGGATGTGATGTTCAATTCCGCGCTGGTTTATGAACTTGCGGTGCTGAAGCAGTACGCAGAGCCGCTGCTGTTCGGCATTCCGAGGGACAGCGAAGAATATGCGGAGGCCAAGCGGCTTTTAAAATTCCTGGATTATTTTCTGGGGGTCAGCAGCGAAGATGTGCCGAAGAATTCCATCATCCGGGAGTTTATCGGCGGGAGCTGTTTCCGGGTGTAAATCGGCGCTGGACAAAGAAGCAAATCTGTGGTAGGATATGTTTGTTTTGAGTAAGGCAAATGGCCGCTGCTGCGATACCGCAAGGCCGCAGGAGAGGAAAGTCCGGGCTTCACAGGGCAGGATGCCAGATAACGTCTGGTGGAGGCGACTCCAAGGAAAGTGCAACAGAAAATTAACCGCTGCAGATTCTGCGGTTCTTCCGCAGCTTCTGTCAGTAAGGGTGGAAAGGCAGTGTAAGAGACTACCGCCTGGCTGGTAACAGACAGGGCTCTGTAAACCCCATCCGAAGCAAAATCAAACAGGAGGCATAAGGCGGCCCGTCTGCTTCCGGGTAGGTTGCTTGAGGCTGCTGGCGACAGCAGTCCTAGATAGATGGCCATTCACGACATAACCCGGCTTATCGCTTTGCTCAAAATAAAAGAAGAAAAAACATCCGGTATCTGCAGTAAGGCAGTGCGCCGGATGTTTTTATTTTTATGACAGAGCGCCGGCTGCGGCGCAGGAAAAATTATTTGGTGTACTTCTCGTCGCAGTATTTGCAGCGATAGGTTTCCGTCTTTTCATCAGCCAGATAGAAGACATCCGGCAGTTCCTGCTCGATGGAAGTGATGCAGCGCGGATTCTTGCAGTGAATGACATTGGTAATTTTTTTCGGAAGCTTTAAGGCTCTCTTTTCCACGATCTGGTTGTCGCGGATGATATTGATCGTAATGTTGTGGTCGATATAGCCCAGCACATCCAGATCAATGGTGTCCAGTCCTCCTTCGATCTTGATGATATCCTTGCGGCCCATCTTGTTGCTTCGTGCATTTTTGATGATGGCAACCTGACATTCCAGCTTGTCCAGACCCAGATGATAGTAAATGTCCAGGCTTCTGCCTGCTTCAATGTGGTCTAATACGATGCCTTCCTTTAAACCGCTGATATTTAACATGGTGCTTTCACCTCCAGTAATTTCATGATCAGGGCCATGCGGACGTAAACGCCGTACTGGGCCTGCTTAAAATAGGCAGCTCTCGGATCCTTGTCCACTTCAACGGAAATCTCATTGACACGAGGAAGCGGATGGAGCACATACATATCCGGTTTTGCCAGCTTCATTTTCTTAGGGGTCAGGATATAACAGTCCTTCAGACGAATGTAATCATCCTCGTTGAAGAAGCGCTCCTTCTGGATACGGGTCATGTAGAGAATATCCAGCTCCGGAAGTGCCTCATCCAGATTTCCAAGCTCCTTAAATTTCACGTTGTTTGCTTTTAATACGTCCTCACGGATGTATTCCGGAATGCACAGCTCAGGCGGGGAAATCAGGACAAATTGGATGTCCGGATAGCGGACCAGAGCGTTGATCAGGGAGTGTACGGTACGGCCGAATTTCAGATCGCCGCAGAGACCGACGGTCAATCCGCCTAATCGTCCCTTCAGCGAATGGATGGTCAGAAGGTCCGTCAGCGTCTGAGTCGGATGCTGGTGGCCGCCGTCGCCGGCGTTAATGACCGGAATTCCGGAATTCATGGCTGCAACCAGTGCGGAGCCTTCTTTCGGGTGGCGCATAGCGCAGATGTCCGCGTAGCAGGAGATCACGCGAATGGTGTCCGCGATGCTCTCGCCCTTCGCAGCAGAGCTGGAATCAGCAGAAGAAAAACCAAGTACACTGCCGCCAAGGTTCAGCATGGCAGCTTCAAAGCTAAGACGGGTTCTGGTGCTTGGCTCATAAAAGCAGGTGGCCAGCTTTTTACCGTCACAAACATGAGCATATTTGGAAGGATTTTTTTCAATGTCGCCGGCAACAGCCAGCAGTTCGTCAATCTCCTCCACCGTAAAATCTAATGGGTTGAGTAAATGTCTCATGAGAACCTCCTTTGTGTTCGTGTCTCATACCTTTCTTTAATCTTACCCATTATATAGCATTTGCGGAGAGAAAGCTACTACTTTTTTATTTGATTTTATGAATCCAACTGATAAAATTTATGTTATACTGAAGCTGTGCGCTGCCGCCTGGACGGACACCGGCGGACGGCTGGTGCGCTGCGTGCAGACAGTGGCAGCAATCGGAAGATTCCGAAAGTACATAGAGGAGAAACGGGGGTTTTCATGTGGCGAAATCATTAGAACAGATTGTGGTGGAGGGGCTGGCAGCAGACTGCTGTTCGCTGGAGGAGCTGTATGTCCTTTGGCAGACGATGCAGCACACGGAGCTGGAGACGGTCAGCAATACCAGCTATATGGAGATTGACAAGAGAAGCTTTCATATTGACGGCGTTATGAATCCGGAGCAGTTTTCCGGAGTGTTATATATATTGAAGGAACCGAGTCTGAAGCGTTACATTCAGAAGGGACTGACGTTTCCGGTCATTACTGATATCCGGAAAGAGTTCCGCAAATATAAGAAGGGCTTTGAGGATGAGTGCGGCTACCTGGTGGGGATGCAGCGGCTTCTTCTCGGCGATCAGGCACAGGGCATGAGCAGCCAGGCGGTCATGGACACGCTGGGCGTTCTCTATATCAATAAGCGGGGCGGAAAAGAGTCCTCGGATACGATCTGGCTGAATTACGGTTATGAATATATTGAATTTATCAGACGTCAGATTCATCTGATTCGTCCGAGAGTGATCGTCTGCGGCGGGGAGGAGATCTTTAAACTGATCGTCAAGGAGGTCTTCTATAATAAGAAGCGGATCCGGAACCGCGGCGAGCACATGGTCTGGAAGGATGTGGTTCAAAACTACCAGTTTACGGCAGATGCTAATTACCGGCATACCAAGGATCCGGACAAAGCCGCGGTGGTGGTGGTGAATATGTGGAGTCCGGCGTATCGGGTCAATAAGGAGCAGTATTTGTCACCGGAGGAATATTTGAAGGAATTTGAGCGCCGGATCCGGGGCATGGAAGCGATGGAAAGAAACGCGTAAGGAATCTGTAATGAAGCTTAAGAAAAAAGATGCAGCCCCTGCTGTCTGTATATGATAAACTGAACATGAGCAAACGGAGTGAACATGATCAGAGGGGCCTGTGACAATGGAAAAGATTCCGATTATTCAGGTGAAAAATTTATATAAAATTTACAGAGTGGGTGAGACGAAGGTTCGTGCCTTGAATGGCGTCAGCTTTACCTTATATAAGGGAGAATTCTGCGCGATTGTGGGGACATCCGGATCCGGGAAATCCACTCTTTTAAATATGCTTGCCGGTCTGGAAAAACCGACAAAAGGGGAAATCCAGATTGCCGGGAAACACATGGAACATCTTTCTGAGAAGGAGCTGGTGGCCTTCCGGCGGGAAAAAATCGGGTTTATTTTTCAGTCGTACAATCTGCTGAATACCATGAATGCGATTGAAAATGTGGCGCTGCCTCTTTCCTTCCGCGGGATGGGGCGAAAGGAGCGTCTGGCCCGGGCGCAGAAGTACATGGATCTGGTCGGAGTCGGCGGGCAGGCAAAGCATATGCCGAATCAGATGTCAGGCGGCCAGCAGCAGCGTGTGGGAATTGCCAGAGCGCTGGCGGTGAACCCACAGATTATTTTTGCTGACGAGCCTACCGGAAATCTGGATTCCAAAACGACCATGGAAGTCCTTCATCTGATGCAGAGGATCGTGCGGGAGCAGGATCAGACACTGGTGATGGTGACCCATGATAATCATCTGGCTTCCTATGCAGATCGGAGAATTCGGATTATTGACGGAAAGATTGTCAGCATTGAGGGAGGAAATGAGTCATGAATTTGAAGCACATGGCCAGCCGGCTGGGAGCAGCCGCGGCCGCCCTGGTCATTTTTTTTTCGATGCCGGGTGCAGGAGTACAGGCTTATGGGGCCTACGAGAATGTGATGGGACGGGATTATGATAATGAATACGTGGTCATCAAGAAGGATCCGACGGGGAAAGCAGGAAAGTCCATGGGAATTTCCGTGACGATCCGGGCACCGCATGATATGTCGGATGTGTGGGTCGGACTGTCTGATGAGATCGACAGCTTCTATGAGATGCCGGAGGACGGGGACCGGAATGACGGCCTGCAGAATCAGTATCCCTTTGAAATCAGCGATTCGACGTTCGAACCGAAAAAGCTGGGAAGGATAAGCAAGGGAAATACGAAAAGCGTTTCCCTGACAGCCCGTGTCCGGCGGGATATGACGGAGGGTTATTACTGTATTCCTATTGCCATTTATGAGGACGGAAGGGACAGTTCACCGGAGGTGGATTTCATCAATGTCTGGATTTACTCGAAGGATTCCTCTTCCGATACAGAGGATGAGGAGGACAGCACGGAGGAGGTGGCGTTCGTTCTGGGAGAAGGGCAGCCTACGCCCTACGGAACGTATCCGGATGTGATGAATTTCGGCATTAATATGCGAAACAAAAGCTGGATGCCGGCTTATGATGTGACGGTCAGCATGGTGCTGAGCAAGAGCGATGATGAATTTCCGTTTATGATCAATGAAGGGAATTATGACCGGCATTTTGACGTGATCGAGCCCGGGGAGACGGTGAATCTGCCTTACAGCATGGCGATCCGGGAAGAGAGTTATACCGGATTTTATCCGATCAAATTTAAGATTTCTTACCGGGAAAGCATGGAGGGGAAGAAACGGATCGCAGAGGGTCCCGGCGCTTTTACGAATGCGGCTGGTGAAACACAGAGCACGGACACCAGTGTCCAGTCCAAGGATTATGAATTTTATGTTCATATTACGAGCAAGGACCGGGAAGATTCGCTGGGAGACTTTAATGAGAATGACCGCACCAAGGCCAGAATCATCGTGGATGGCTTCCAGACGATCCCGGAAAAGATCATGGCAGGGGATGAGTTTGAACTGGTGCTTCGCATGAAAAATGCCTCGACGGCCGTTGCGGCAAGCAACATTCTGTTTACGCTGGAGCCGGAGAAGGTAGATAATACATCTGTGTTTTCCACGGAATCCGGTTCCTCCTCCATTGTGGTGAATGCGCTGGGGGCCGGGACGTCGACGGAGCTGCGGATGAAATTTCTGGCCAAAGCCGGCATTGATCAGCGTTCCTATACGATTACCGTCAAGGAAAAATATGACAGCCCGGAGTTTAAGAATGCGGAGGAGAGTGTGGTGATCGATATTCCGATCTACCAGAAGGCGCGCCTGAGCACCAGCACTTTCGAGGTCATGCCGGATTCCATTGAGGTGGGAGACGAGACCAACATCATGTTTGGAATCAACAATACGGGACGGATTCAGCTGTACAATGTGAATGTGCGGTTTGAGGCGGATTCTGTCCGGACAACAGAGGCATATGTGGGAAATATCAAGCCGGGTGAGACGGGAAATGTGGATGTGATGGTGACCGGTGCGGCGGCGACCATGGACGACGGCAAGGTAAAGGTCATTCTTTCCTATGAGGATGAAAATGGTGAGGTGACAGAGATCGAAAAGGAACTGACTTTGTTTGTAACAGAACCTATGCCGGAGTTTGAGGAGTTCATGCCGGATGGTATGGACGGAATGGAAGCGGATGCACCGGCCGGCGCTGCCGGATTGCCGGCGGATCCTGCAAAACGCCGTCTTGTGATGGCCGGCGGAGCGGTTCTGGCGGCTGTGAGCATTGCTGTCGGGGGCTTTTTCATAAAACGCCGGAAGAAGAAAAAGGCGCAGAAGGCAGAGGAAGAGGGAATCGATGATGAAATTTCGTGACCTGCTGACCATGAGTGTAAACAATCTGCTGCGCAGAAAACTGCGGACGGTTCTGACGGTGCTGGGCGTGGTCATCGGCACGGCCTCCATTGTCGTCATGGTATCGTTGGGCATCGGCCTGAATGAGCTGACGGTTGAGCAGATTGCCTCCTACGGCAGTCTGACCACGATTGAGGTTTACTCAGAATCCCGGTGGGGAATGAACTCGGATTCCAAATCAGAGCCGAATTATATTACGGATGATGTGGTGAAGCAGCTGAAACGGATTCCGCATGTAAAGGGAGTTTCCCCGGTTCTGTCTGTGAACGTCCTTTTAAAGCAGGGGCCTTATGAGGCTTATGTGAATATGAATGGCGTAAACGAAACGTTTATGCAGGAAATTCCCATCGGTGAAGGAAGGCTTCCCACGGCCTCAGACAAGGAGCTTCTGATGGTGGTCGGAAACATGATACCGACCCAGTTTTCTAATTCAAAAACAGGCAAGGGCTACTGGGATACGGGAGAAATACCGGGTGTGGATTTTATGAATAAGCCGATGTTTGCAATTTTTGATATGGATGCGTATTTCCAGTCGTTGGGCAGTTCAGAAAACGGCGGGGCGGCCGTGAAGCCGCCGAAAAAATATCTGGTGAAGACGGCAGCTGTCGTGGCGGGCAGCGTACAGGAATGGAATCATTACAGCTACGATATTTATGTGGATATTGATATGCTGGAAGCCCAGCTGAAACGGATCTTCCGGAAAAATCCCATTCCGAATCAGCCTACCAATAAAAAAGGAAAGGCGCTTCCCTATATGGTTTATGATTCGGCCCGGGTTTTTGTGGATGACATGGAGCATGTGACGCAGGTGCAGGCAGCCGTTTCTGACATGGGCTACCAGGCGCAGAGCAATATGGAATGGCTGGAACAGTCCCAGAAGCAGTCTCAGATGGTACAGGCGGTGCTGGGCGGAATCGGAGCCGTTTCGCTGTTTGTTGCGGCCATCGGCATTGCCAATACGATGATGATGTCGATTTATGAGAGGACGAAGGAGATCGGTGTGATGAAGGTACTGGGCTGCGATATGAGGAACATCCGGGATATGTTTCTTCTGGAATCCGGTTTCATCGGTTTCCTGGGAGGAGTGGCCGGCCTTCTTTTAAGCTTTTTTATTTCTTTTGCAATCAATCATTTTGCCGGGGCAGCGGCCCTGACCGGTATGGGCGGGGATATTTCACGGATCCCGCTGTGGCTGAATCTGTCAGCTCTGGGCTTTGCCGTGCTGGTGGGTATGGCGGCCGGATTTCTGCCGGCGACGAGGGCTATGAAGCTGAGTCCGCTGGCGGCAATACGGAATGAGTAAGGGGCTGACATAAGCTGCCGGAGAAGGGAATATTGAAAAAGGACTTGCGGAAATGTGAGGAATCATTTATGATAAGGGTATAAGACGTGCAACTGGCGGATAGTGGGACCAACCACAGGGAGCACGTGGAAGCTGAGAGTCGACCGCCTGGGCACCTTTTTTTGGTATGTCCAGGCGGTTTTTGTGTTTGAATGAGGAAGAGAAAGGAGATACTGCTATGCAGATGCTTTCATTAGCGGAAGAATTAAAGAATAATACGTATCCGGGAAGAGGAATCGTAATCGGAAAGTCGGAGGACGGAACCAGGGCGGTTGCAGCTTATTTTATTATGGGACGCAGTGAAAACAGCCGGAATCGTGTGTTTGTAGAGGAAGGTGAGGGAATCCGTACCCAGGCTTTTGATCCTTCCAGGCTGACGGATCCGAGTCTGATTATTTATGCGCCGGTCCGGGTGCTGGGGAACAAAACGATTGTAACAAATGGCGATCAGACGGATACCATTTATGATGGCATGGATAAACAGCTGACTTTTGAGCAGTCTCTGAGAAGCCGGGAGTTTGAGCCGGACGGCCCGAATTATACGCCGCGGATTTCCGGAATCATGCATATTGAGAACGGAAAATACAATTATGCCATGTCTATTTTGAAGAGCAATAACGGCAATCCGAAGGCCTGCAACCGATATACCTTTGCTTATGAGAATCCGGTGAACGGAGAAGGTCATTTTATCCACACCTATATGCATGACGGCAGTCCGCTTCCGAGCTTTGAGGGAGAGCCGAAATGGGTGAAGATTTCCGGTGACATCGATACCTTTACCGAGATGGTCTGGGAGAATCTGAATCCGGACAACAAGGTTTCTCTGTTCGTTCGGTTCATTGATCTTGCAACCGGAAAGTATGAAACCAGAATTGTGAATAAAAACCAGTAAAAATCGGGCAGCGATGCAAAATCAGATCATAAGGAGAAAAGGGAAATGAATGAGTTAGAGTTGAAATATGGCTGTAATCCAAATCAGAAGCCATCCAGAATTTTCATGAACGAGGGAAAGGATCTTCCGATCACGGTATTGTGCGGACGTCCGGGCTACATCAACTTCCTGGACGCATTTAACGGCTGGCAGCTGGTAAGAGAACTGAAGAAGGCGACCGGTCTTCCGTCAGCGACTTCCTTTAAGCATGTGTCTCCGGCCGGTGCAGCAGTAGGTCTGCCGCTGGATGATGTGCTGAAGAAGATTTACTGGGTAGATGATATGGGTGAGCTGTCGCCGCTGGCATGTGCTTATGCAAGAGCAAGAGGCGCGGACCGCATGTCCTCCTTCGGTGATTTCATTGCGCTGTCAGATATCTGTGACGTGGATACGGCAAAAATCATCAAGCGGGAAGTCTCCGACGGCGTGATTGCTCCCGGTTATGAGCCGGAAGCGCTGGAAATTCTGAAGGCCAAGAAGGGCGGCAAGTACAATGTGATTCAGATCGATCCGGATTATGTGCCGGAGCCGATCGAGCGCAAGCAGGTATTCGGCGTGGTATTTGAGCAGGGCCGGAATGAGCTGGATATCAATGAAGAGCTTCTTTCTAATGTGGTGACGGAAAACAAGGAGATGCCGGAGTCTGCAAAGATTGATCTGATGATTTCGCTGATTACCTTAAAGTATACGCAGTCCAACTCCGTCTGCTATGTAAAGGGCGGACAGGCCATCGGCATCGGTGCCGGACAGCAGTCCAGAGTACATTGTACCAGACTGGCCGGACAGAAGGCAGACAACTGGTTCCTGCGTCAGGCACCGCAGGTTCTGAATCTGCAGTTTGTGGACGGCATCAAGCGGGCAGACCGCGACAATGCAATCGATGTTTATATTGGAGAAGAATACATGGACGTTCTGGCAGACGGCACCTGGGAGAAAACCTTTAAGGTGAAGCCGCCAGTATTTACCAGAGAAGAGAAGCGTGCATGGCTGGATCAGATGCAGGATGTGGCATTGGGGTCCGACGCGTTCTTTCCGTTTGGGGACAACATTGAGCGGGCATTTAAGAGCGGCGTGAAGTACATCGCAGAGCCGGGCGGATCGGTGAGAGATGACCAGGTAATCGAGACCTGCAACAAGTACGGTATGGCAATGGCCTTTACCGGAATTCGTTTGTTCCATCATTAATTAAGAAAAACAGGCCAGACGGCATAATATGCTGTCTGGCCGTTTCTGTTTGGTGCATACTTTTCCGGCCGAAGGTTGCAGTTTTGATCAGGAGTGGTTATACTGTAATTGATAACCATGGAGAAAGGGGCGGATTTTATGTCATTGGTTTATGCACAGGGAAATCGGGAATATCATATTGGAGTGGCACCGGGGGAGGTGGGACGCTATGTGATTCTGCCGGGCGATCCGGGGCGGTGTGAGAAGATTGCGCTGCATTTCGACAATCCGGTGAAGGTCGCCCAGAACCGGGAGTTTACGACTTACACGGGGACACTGGAGGGAGAAAAAGTCAGTGTCATGTCCACCGGAATTGGCGGGCCTTCGGCATCGATTGCCATGGAAGAACTGGTTCATTGCGGAGCAGATACTTTTATCCGGGTTGGCACCTCCGGAGGGATGCAGCCGGAAGTTCTGGGCGGAGATGTGGTGATTGCAACAGGTGCGATTCGATTTGAGGGAACCAGCAAAGAATATGCGCCGATTGAGTATCCGGCAGTTGCCGATTTTTATGTGACCAGCGCGCTGGAGAAAAGTGCAAAAAAACTGGGACTTCGCCATCACCTTGGTGTGGTGCAGTGCAAGGATAACTTTTATGGTCAGCATTCGCCGGATTCCATGCCGGTATCGTATGACTTAAATCATAAATGGGATGCCTGGATGAAATGCGGAGCACTGGCATCCGAGATGGAATCGGCGGCGCTGTTTATTGTGGCCGGCGTCCGTCGGGTCAGATGTGGTTCGGTTCTTCTGGTCGTGGCCAATCAGACAAGGCGTGCCATGGGGCTGCCGGACGAGCAGGTGCATGACACGGAGGCGGCAATTAAGACGGCGGTGGAAGCAATCCGCATGATGATTCTGGATGAGAAGAGTCAGACAGAAAAAAGTCAGGAAGAGAATAAATAAGACAGAGAGCCGGTAAGGCGGGAAAGGCAGGAACTGACAGATGACAGATGTGTTAGTAATTGGTATTGCAGGTGGTTCCGGCAGCGGAAAGACAACGCTGACCGATCAGCTTGCAGCCCAGTTTGAAGAACATGTGACAATTCTGAAGCATGATAATTATTATAAAGCACACGATGACATGACCTATGAAGAGCGAAGCCGACTGAATTACGATCATCCGAATGCATTTGATACGGACCTGATGATCCGGCATCTGAAGGAGCTGCGGGCTGGGAATCCGGTCGAATGTCCGATTTACGATTATAAGGTTCATAACCGCAGCAAGGATACAATCACGATTGCGCCGAGCCGGGTGATTATCGTGGAGGGAATCCTGATTTTCGAAAATCAGGAGCTCTGCAGTCTGATGGATATCCGCATTTTTGTGGACACGGATGCTGACATCCGGATCATCCGACGGATTCAGCGGGATGTGATGGAGCGGGCCAGAAGTCTGGAGTCGGTGATCAGCCAGTATGTGAATACGGTGAAGCCGATGCATGAGCAGTTTGTGGAACCCAGCAAGAAAAATGCGAATATCATTGTGCCGGAGGGCGGCTATAACCGGGTCGCCATGGACATGATTCAGAATCATATCCGCAGTTATCTGGAAAAAGATTCCGCGATTATAACAGAATCTTAGCGGAAAAAGAGAGAAAAAACAGGAGACTTTTTTCGGAAAATGTTATATACTAAAAACAGATAAAAGGGAGTAGCTTCCATGGTACGTGGATTCCTTGGCGTCAGAACGATTTGTCTGAAATGCATTCAGACAGTCCGCTGGGAATTGAAATAGCAAGACTTTTATTGCAGACAGCCTGGCTTCATCTGCAGTAAAAGTCTTTTTCTTTTGGGGCTTATTTCAGAAAAGATGCCGGGGGAAACGATTATTTCAGAAAACGGAGGGAAAAGTATGGAGTATTTACTGGAAGGAATTCAAAATGTAACCTGGCAGCAGATTGTGATGTATGGAGTAGGGATTTTACTGATCTGGCTGGCTGTCAAAAAGGAGTATGAGCCGGCACTGCTTCTTCCCATGGGCTTTGGCGCTATTCTTGTCAATCTGCCCTCCAGTGGTGTCATCAATCAGACCATGGCCGGTGTGGGAGAGGTAAATGGAATTATTGAGTGGCTGTTTCAAGTAGGAATTGAGGCTTCGGAAGCGCTTCCGGTTCTTTTGTTTATCGGCATTGGGGCAATGATTGATTTCGGACCGCTTTTGTCACAGCCGGTCATGTTTTTATTCGGAGCGGCAGCACAGTTCGGTATTTTCTTTGCGATCTGCGCGGCAGCACTGATGGGATTTGACTTAAAGGATGCGGCCTCTATTGGTATTATTGGTGCGGCGGACGGTCCAACCTCGATTCTGGTTTCCCAGATTCTTCATTCGAAGTATGTGGGTGCGATTGCAGTGGCAGCCTATTCTTACATGGCGCTGGTCCCGATCGTACAGCCATTTGCCATCAAGCTGGTGACCACAAAAAAGGAGCGCTGCATCCATATGGATTATCAGCCGGGGGCGGTTTCCAGGCCAATGCGGATCGCATTCCCGATTGTTACGACGATCATCGTCGGTTTCATTGCCCCGGCATCCGTGTCACTGGTGGGGTTTTTGATGTTCGGCAATCTGCTGCGGGAATGCGGTGTGCTGAAAAACCTGTCCGATACGGCCCAGGACAGCCTGGCAAATCTGATTACGCTGCTTCTCGGAATTACGATTTCCTTCAGCATGCGTGCAGAAGCATTCGTCAATGTGGATACCATCATGATCATGGCAATCGGCCTGCTGGCCTTTGTGTTTGATACGATCGGCGGTGTGCTGTTTGCCAAGCTGATCAATCTGTTCCGGAAAAAGAAGATCAATCCGATGATCGGTGCGGCGGGAATTTCTGCCTTTCCGATGTCTTCCCGGGTGGTTCAGAAGCTGGCTGCAAAGGAAGAGCCCGGAAACATTATTCTGATGCATGCGGCGGGAGCCAATGTATCCGGCCAGATTGCATCGGTCATTGCAGGCGGCATTGTCATTAACCTGGTGAGCCGGTTCCTGTAGCCGGATGCAGCGGAATTTCTCAGAACGGATTCATGGAAAGGAGACGAGAACGATGATGGAAAATTTTATCATATCCCTGGAAATTATGGCGAAGGGAATGGGAGGAATCTTTACGGCCTGTCTGATCATCATGGGCACAGTCTGGGTGATGGGAAAGATGAGCGGGAAAAAATAGAGACTCAGATTTTACTGTGAGAGGCCG
>JBJELD010000017.1:0-22282 GCA_051878975.1 Candidatus Caccovicinus sp. | reverse complement strand
GACATTAGATATTCATAGCAAACTTCTAATCTCTTTGAGTATATTTAGACACATTCTATCACATTCATCAACATATTGAATTACTTAAATTTCCTCCTAAATTCCGTATTCTGCCAGCTAAGCTTATCATAACACAGATTTGCTAATTTGTTAACAATAATTTTCATGGCGGCGGTAAACTGAGAAAACTCTGCCGGAAATATGACAAAATATGCCCCGGGTATTGACACCTCGGTTCATTCCTGTATAATAGAATCGTCTTGTTTAAAAATACTAAACTTTTTGATTATTTTTATTGTCAGTTAGTATTGGTAAACTTTCAGGTAAGTATATCAACACACCACGAAAGAAAGGAGGATTTCATGAAAATCGGCGCAAAAATACGGGAGCTGCGCATTTTAAAAGGGCTGACTCAGGAGGAGCTGGCCGACCGCGCAGAGCTTTCAAAAGGCTTTATCTCCCAGCTGGAGCGGGATCTGACTTCCCCTTCCATCGCCACCTTAATGGATATCCTTCAGTGCCTTGGAACCTCGATCGGAGAGTTTTTCAATGAAACACCGGAGGAACAGATCGTATTCGGAAAGCAGGACTATTTTGAAAAAAACGACTCCGAATATAAAAACAACATCAAATGGATTATTCCGAACGCCCAGAAAAATCAGATGGAACCGCTTCTTCTCACACTGGAGGCCGGCGGATCGACCTATCCGGACACACCTCATGAGGGAGAAGAATTCGGCTACGTGCTGTCCGGTGCTGTCTCCATCCATCTCGGAAACAAGGTTTATAAAGCCAAAAAAGGAGAATCCTTTTATTATGTATCAGATAAACAGCATTATCTGAGCAGCAAAAACGGCGCTTCCCTGATCTGGGTCAGCGTCCCGCCAAGCTTCTAAAACGCACACAGGAGGAACGGCCATGAATCAGCCACTTATTGATTTACAGCATATCTCAAAAAGCTTCGACGGTACCATGGTACTGGACGACTTAAGTCTTACCGTAAAGGAAAACAGCTTTGTCACGCTCCTCGGCCCCAGCGGCTGCGGAAAGACTACAACGCTGCGCATTATCGGAGGCTTTGAATCTCCGGATTCCGGAAAAGTCATTTTCGACGGACAGGACATCACCAATGTCCCGCCGAACAAGCGTCAGCTCAATACGGTTTTTCAGAAATACGCGCTGTTCACCCATATGACCATCGCAGAAAACATCGCCTTCGGATTAAAGATCAAAAACAAGCCGAAGACCTACATTGACGACAAAATCAAATACGCCTTAAAGCTGGTGAATCTGGACGGCTACGAAAACCGCTCCGTGGATTCCCTGTCCGGCGGACAGCAGCAGCGGATCGCCATTGCACGTGCGATCGTAAACGAACCGCGGCTTCTGCTTCTGGATGAGCCGCTGGGCGCACTGGATTTAAAGCTCCGCCAGGACATGCAGTACGAACTGATCCGGCTGAAGAATGAGCTGGGCATCACCTTCATCTACGTAACCCATGACCAGGAGGAGGCCCTTACCATGTCCGACACCATCGTGGTCATGAACCAGGGCTACATCCAGCAGATGGGTTCCCCGGAAAATATTTACAACGAGCCGGAAAATGCATTTGTGGCAGACTTTATCGGAGACAGCAACATTGTTCCCGGCCTGATGATCCACGATGAACTGGTTGAAATCTTCGGCGCCAGATTTGCCTGCGTAGACAAGGGCTTCGGCACCAACCGCCCGGTAGACGTAGTCATCCGCCCGGAAGACATTGACCTGGTTGAGCCCGGTCAGGGAACGCTCTCCGGCGTTGTGACACATCTGATCTTCAAGGGAGTTCATTATGAAATGGAAGTAACCACACCGGACGGCTTCGAGTGGCTGGTTCACTCCACTGACCTGTTCCCGGTAGGAAAGAAAGTGGATATCCATGTGGACCCGTTTGATATTCAGATCATGAATAAACCAGCTTCTGAAGATGAGGAGGCAATCGGCGTCAATGAGTAAAAAGCTTTTATCCGGACCATATCTTGTATGGATGATCGGGTTTACCATCATCCCCCTTGCGCTGATCGTATACTACGGTCTGACCGACAAAACCGGCGCCTTCACGCTTTCCAACGTGATGGCCATTGCAACCGCCGAGCACGCAAAGGCGCTGTGGCTTTCCCTGGGACTTTCCCTGACAGCCACTGTAATCTGCCTGCTTCTGGCTTACCCGCTGGCTATGGTGCTCCGTTCAAAAGGTGCCGGCGCCGGCGGCTTCATCGTATTCATCTTCATTCTTCCGATGTGGATGAACTTCCTGCTCCGCACCCTGGCCTGGCAGACTCTGCTGGAAAAAAGCGGCGTGATCAACGGAATCCTTTCCGCTCTTCATCTGCCGGAGCAGCATCTGATCAACACACCGGCAGCCATTATCCTGGGCATGGTCTACAATTTCCTGCCCTTTATGGTGCTTCCCATTTACAATGTGCTGTCCAAGATCGATGACAATACAATCAACGCAGCCAAGGATCTGGGTGCCAGCACGCTTCAGACCTTCTGGTACGTCCTGCTTCCTTTAAGTGTTCCGGGAATCATCAGCGGCATCACCATGGTATTTGTTCCTGCCCTGACGACCTTCGTCATCAGCAATCTTCTCGGAGGAAGCAAGATCCTTCTGATCGGCAACGTGATTGAGCAGGAATTTACCAGGGGCAGCAACTGGCATCTGGGCTCCGGCCTTTCTCTGGTTATGATGATCTTCATCCTGATCAGCATGGCATTAATTGCAAAATACGATAAAAACGGGGAGGGCAGCACGTTCTGATGAAACCGAAAATAAAGTCCCTGAGACAATTTTTTTCCAACTTTTATCTGGTGCTGATTCTGATTTTTTTATACGCACCAATCATGACCATGGTGGTTTTGTCCTTCAATACCTCCAAGTCCAGAACCCAGTGGGGCGGTTTTACCATCAAGTGGTACCAGCAGATGTTCTCTGACCCGAACATCATCTCCGCCCTTTACAACACCCTGCTGATCGCTTTCGCATCGGCTCTGATCGCCTGCATCATCGGCACAGCTGCCGCGATTGCCATCAACAGTATGAAACCGGTCAGCCGGACCATCGTCCTCGGCATCACGAACATTCCCATGCTGAATGCCGACATTGTGACCGGTATCTCCCTGATGCTGGCCTTCATCGCATTTGGAATTTCCCTGGGCTTCAAGACCATTCTGATCGCTCACATTACCTTCAACATTCCTTATGTGATCCTAAGCGTCATGCCGAAGCTGAAGCAGACGAACAAAAGCACCTACGAGGCAGCCATGGATCTGGGCGCATCTCCTGTTTACGCCTTTTTTAAGGTGGTATTTCCGGACATTCTGCCGGGCATCCTTTCCGGATTCCTGCTGGCCTTCACCATGTCCCTGGATGATTTTATCATCACCCATTTTACCAGAGGCGCAGGCATCAATACCTTGTCCACGCTGATTTACAGCCAGGTACGCCGCGGTATCCAGCCTTCCATGTATGCGCTGTCTACCATTATTTTTCTGACTGTGCTGATCCTGCTTCTGATCACCAATTTCAAGCCGAAGCAGAAGAAAACCATTCCCGGTATGGCAGATGGAACCTCCGGTGCATCCTCTTCTCCGGATCCGGAAGAACGATTCCGTCAGTTCCAGAAAGGCGCCATGGCAGCGGCTGCTGTCCTGATTGTCGCAGCCGTGGGATTCATCACCTTCAAGAATTACTCGATCACCCACACGAATGAGCTTTATGTTTACAACTGGGGCGAATACATTGACGAGGACGTAGTGTCCATGTTTGAAGAGGAAACGGGAATCAAGGTCACCTATGATATGTTTGAGACAAACGAAGAGATGTATCCGGTTATTGAGGCCGGCGCCGTACAGTACGATGTGGTCTGTCCTTCTGATTACATGATTCAGAAGATGATCGAAAATGACATGCTGGCCGAAATCAACTTTGACAACATCCCCAATATTTCGGAGATCCATCCAGCCTATATGGAAATGTCCCAGTCTTTTGACCCGAAAAATCAGTACTCTGTGCCTTACTGCTGGGGTACCGTAGGCATTCTTTACAATACGAAGCGGCTGGAAGAACTGGGTGTGGAGCCGCCGGACAGCTGGTCCGATCTCTGGGATCCGAAGCTTTCCGGAGAAATCCTGATGCAGGACAGCGTCCGTGACGCATTTATGGTAGCGTTGAAGAAGCTGGGCTGCTCCATGAATACCCGGAATGTGGCGGAGCTTCAGGAAGCCAAGCAGCTTCTGATCGATCAGAAGCCGCTGGTACAGGCCTATGTCATTGACCAGGTGCGGGATAAGATGATCGGCGGCGAAGCCGCTGTCGGCGTGATCTATTCCGGCGAAATGCTTTATATCCAGGAAGAAGTGGAAAACCTGGGACTGGATTACTCCCTGGAATACGTCATTCCGGAGGAGGGAACCAACCTGTGGCTGGATTCCTGGGTCATTCCGGCCAATGCACCAAACAAGGAAAATGCAGAGAAATGGATCGATTTCCTCTGCCGTCCGGACATTGCTCTCCGGAACTTTGAATACATTACCTATGCCACTCCGAATCAGGGAGCCTTTGAGCTTCTGGATCCGGAAATTCAGGAAAACAAAGCCATCTTCCCGGACCTGGATTCCCTGGACAACTGCGAAGTCTTCCAGTATCTCGGTGACGAGGATGATGCTGTTTACAATGCACTGTGGAAAGAAGTGAAATCCAGATAACCGGCTGAGCTGCGGCCCCGGTCATCTGCGTCCCTTGCCGGATGGCAGATGACGCGCCGGCGGCTTGTCGAGCAGTCTGGTATCACTTGGTCTGAAAGACGAAAAACGTCGGCAGATCTTGACGCGGAACGCGAAAGATCTGCCGACGTTTGTTTTTTGAAGGAACCATTCTTCAAAAAATCCACTTAATGATAAACATTTCTCGTATAATTGTTTATATTTTATAAATTTTTTCGAAAAATTCCTTGTTTTTTTATTGACTTTTTATTTTTCCCTTTTTATATTGAATATCATTAGTAAGTGATTTGTAATGTTGGGGAAGAAGGAGAAGAAATGGACAAAGAGCTCCAGCTGCAGGAATTTGAAAAATATCTGATTTCACAAAATATGGCACCAAACACCATACGTGCCTATCTCTATGCGATACGGCAGTTTTACCAGCTTTATCCGGAGCTGACCTTTTCCAATCTCCAGCTGTACAAGCTGTATCTTCTGGAGCACTACAAACCACAGACGATTAACCTGAGAATCAACGCGCTGAACAGTTTTTTAAATTATACCGAATGGCCGGATGAGCACATTCTGCAGGTCCGCGTGCAGCACCGCTCCTATCTGGAGCGGATCATCAGCGAAGCCGACTATGAATATTTAAAAACCAGGCTGTTAAGCGACGAGGAATATCAGTACTATTTTCTGGTCCGTTTCATGACTGCAACCGGAGCCCGGATCAGCGAGGTTATTCAGTTTACCGTGGAGGATGTGCGGACCGGCTACAAGGATATCTATTCCAAGGACAATAAAATCCGCCGGATCTATGTGCCGGCCTCTCTGCAGAAGGATGCGATGCGCTGGCTGAAATACATTGAGCGGCTGTCCGGAGATATCTTTTTAAATCCGTCCGGCAAACGTATTTCCTGCAGCGGTGTGCGCAGGCAGCTGAAACGTCTGGCCGTCCGCTACAATCTGGATGAAGAAGTCGTCTATCCCCACTCCTTCCGGCACCGCTTTGCAAAGAATTTCAGCGAGCACTGCAGCGACATTACGCTGCTTTCCAACCTTCTGGGGCATGAAAACCTGGAGACTACCAGGATTTACCTGAGGCGCAGCAGCAGTGAGCAGAAGGCGATCATCAACCAGATTGTAGACTGGTAAGCATATGCTGCGAAAGAAGAGGTTTTATGAGTATATCACAAGAAGAACTGGAAGATTTTCAGCTTTATCTGAAAAAAAAAGGCGCCTCCGACCATACCATCCTTTCCTATCAGACGGCAGTCCGGCAATACTACGCCTTCTGTCCGGAGCTTTCCGCACAAAAGCTCCAGGAATATAAACAATATCTGGTACGGCATTACCGTCCCAGCACGGTAAATGCAAAAATCTATGGTCTCAACCGCTATCTGCGCTATCTGGATTCCTGCACCGGTCATTCCGACGCAACGGCAGAAAACTATCATCTTCCGGCAGTCCGCCAGCAGCAGAAGCCGTTTCTGGACCGCGTCATCTCCAGAAAGGACTATGAACATTTAAGAGACAGCCTGAAAGCAGACGGTAATCTGTTCTGGTATTTCCTTGTACATTTTCTGGCCTCCACCGGTGCAAGAGTCAGTGAGCTGGTCCAGATCAAAGCGGAACATCTCCGGCTTGGATACATGGATCTGTGTTCCAAGGGCGGAAAAATCCGCCGGATCTATTTTCCGGATTCCCTGTGCAGCGAATGCTCCGACTGGCTGGCCTCCAGAGGAATTACCTCCGGCTTTCTGTTTATCAGCCGCTCCGGGAAACCGATCACGCCCCGCGGCATCAACTACCAGCTGAAGCAATTTGCTGTCCGCTACGGCATTGATCCCAACACCGTTTATGCTCATTCCTTCCGCCACTTGTATGCAAAAACATTTCTTTCCAAGTGCAGCGATATTTCCCTTCTGGCGGACCTTCTTGGCCATGAAAGCATTGAAACTACCAAAATTTATCTCACACAGACAAGCGCGGAGCAAAAAGCGCTGATCGACCAAATCGTGGTCTGGTAAGGAGTTGGACTTATGATTCATTTTTTCCGTTTCTGCAACTTTTATTCCTTTTCCCGCGATACCCTCCTGAATATGCAGGCGGGTGTCTACAAGGAGCACCCGGAACATTTGGCTTCCTGCCCTGACGGAAACCTGCTGAAGGCTCTGGCCATCTACGGCACCAACGACAGCGGAAAAAGCAGCCTGATCTCTGCGCTGCTTTTTTACGTGGATTTCGTCTGCCGTCTGATCTCTGCCCCCAATCTGCCGAATCCGGCCCTGACGGCCCATATGTTCTCTCTGGCATCCGAAAATATTTTTTTCACCAGGATCACGGACACGCCAAATCTGCCTACCTCCATGAGCATGCAGTTTTCCTTCCGCGGTTTTCTGTTTGAATACGCTTTTACCATACAAAATGATGATGTAATTGAAGAATCCTTTTTGCTGAATCGGAAGGTTGTATTTCAGAAGGAAAACGATGTGATACGGCCCGGGAAAATGATTTCCTCCCGCGTCGCCCGAAAGCTTCCGCTCCGAATGAAGGGACCGGTAATCGGACTCTTCCTGAGCAGCACCGGCTCCTCATTTGATGAACCGTTTCAGGCTTTTTCTGATTTCTTCCTGAAAGGAGTCGCTGTCTGCGGCCGCCACACTCCTGGGCAGGCCCGGCTTCAGGTAAAAGTAATCCTGAAAGATCCGGAGCCCAGCGCCTTCATCTGCCGGCATATGAAGGCCATGGGCTTTTCCATCGAACCGGTTTCCCCAGAAACCCTGTCCATGGGAACTGCAAAAATCATCCTTCTGCTGTACCGCTGTTTTCTGCTCGAAAAGAACGGCGGTGTTTTGCTTGCAGATGACCTGACAGCCTTCCTCCATCCGGCTGTCAGCCGTTATCTGATCGGGCTGTTCCAGGCAAAAAGCAATACGAACCGGCAGCTGATTTTCACCACCCACGACACGGCTCTTTTGAACCGGGAACAGTTCCGCCGGGATGAAGCCGCCATTGTAAGCCGGGATTCTTCCGGGAGCTCCAGGCTCTATACACTGGCAGATATCCGGGTCCGCTCGGATGCCAGTTTTGCCAAGGATTATCTAAGAGGCAAATACGGGCGCCTTCCCTCCTGGGAGGAAGTGGAGGACGAGCCAGAATAAGAGCCGTTTGACCGAATGTTCTACAAAATCCGCACATTTTTTACCGTGCCGGTCCGGCAGAACTGGGTCCATTCGCAGATATTCACCGCATGGTCTCCGATCCGTTCCAGATATTTGGCAATCATCAGAAGATCAATGGCATCGTCAATATTGTCTTCATCCGAGCTGGCTCGCATCCGCTCTGCCACATCCTTTTTCGTCTGATTAAAGAGCTGATCCACTTTGTCATCTCTCTGAATGATGCTCTCCGCAATTCGCTCATCCAGAGAGATAAAGGCCTCAATGGAGCCATGAAGCATATTCCTTGCTTCCTCAGCCATTACCGGAAGATGGGGAATCATCTCATAGCTGCCTTTCTTGTGAACCCGCAGGATCAGCTCGGCAATGTCCGAGGCGTGATCCCCGATCCGCTCCAGATCCGTCACAACCTTCAATGCAGTTGATACTACACGCAGATCACCTGCCACCGGCGTCTGCTTCAAAATCAGAGAAAGACACCGGGACTCAATCGTCCGCTCCATGTCATTAACGGTGCGGTCGCCGCGGATTACCTCCTCCGCAAGGCTGCAGTCCCCACTGTTAAAGGCAGCAAAGGTCTGATCAATGGCATTTTCCACGCGGCGTGCCATTTCTCTCAATTCCCGGCTCAGCTCCTGAAGCTCATGTTCGTATGTGATACGCATCGTTTTGACCCCCTTCCCAATCAACCAAATCGTCCCGTAATATAATCTTCTGTCCGTTTATCCTTCGGCATGGAGAATAGTTCATCCGTAGGAGCATATTCTACTACCTCACCTACCAGGAAAAACGCCGTGTAATCTGCGATACGGGTCGCCTGCTGCATGTTGTGCGTCACAATCGCAACGGTATACTTCTGCTTTAGCTCATCCATCAGATCCTCGATCTTTAATGTGGAGATCGGATCCAGAGCGGAAGTCGGCTCATCCATCAGGAGCACCTCCGGTTCCACTGCCAGCGCCCTTGCGATACAAAGCCGCTGCTGCTGACCGCCGGAAAGTCCCAGTGCGGATTTTCTTAGCCGGTCATGCACCTCATCCCACAGCGCCGCGCCGCGCAGGCTCTTCTCCACAATTTCATCCAGCTGCGCTTTTCCTTTGATTCCGTGGATCCGCGGACCATACGCCACATTATCATAAATGCTCATCGGGAAAGGATTCGGCTGCTGGAACACCATTCCGATTTTCTTGCGAAGCAGCGTGGTATCCACCTGCGGACTGTAAATATCCTCCTCATCCAGCAGCACGGTCCCCTCAATCCGAACCCCGTCCACCAGATCATTCATCCGGTTCAGGGTCTTTAAAAAAGTGGATTTTCCGCAGCCGGACGGTCCGATGAACGCGGTAATCTTTTTTTCGTAAATATCCAGGTTAATATCCTTTAGCGCATGGTTCTGGCCGTAGTACAGCTCCAGATGCTGCGCCGAAATTTTTGTTTTTGCCATGATTTTCTCCCTCTTACTTTTCTACATTAAAATGATAGGACAGATACTTTGCCAGACCGTTGATGCCCAGTACAATGACCAGAAGTACCACGGCAATGCCGAATGCTTCGTTATACTGCGCCTTTTGCATACAAAGGTAAAGCTGAATCGTCAGCGTACCGCCGGATTCCAGAATCTTTCCGAAAAAGCTTTTCGGCAGAATAAAGCCGCTTCCGGAGGTAAACAGCAGCGCCGCAGACTCTCCCACCATACGGCCGATTGCCAGAATCACGCCGGTAATGATTCCCGGCATGGCACTTGGGAGAAGGATGGTACGGATCATGTACCACTTGGTTGCGCCGATTCCCAGCGCGCCGCTCCGGTAGCTGTCCGGAACCGTCTTCAGCGCTTCCTGGGTGGTTCGGGTGATCAGGGGCAGAACCATCAGAGAAAGCGTCAGCGCACCGGTCAGAATGGAATATCCCAGTCCCAGCGTATTTCCGAAAAACACCATGCCGAACAGACCAAAAATGATCGACGGAATGCCGGACAGGGTTTCCGTGGTAAACTCGATCAGCCGGACAGCTTTTCCCGGTTTTGCGTATTCATTCAAGTAGATTGCGGCTCCGATTCCCAGCGGTGTGGCAATCAGCAGCGTAATGATGACAATATACAAGGTATTAACAATATTTCCGAGAATACCGAAGGTTCCCTTGAGGGTGCTTGGCACCGAGGTCAGAAATGCCCAGTTTACCATCGGGATTCCCCGCACAAATACATATCCCATAATTCCGATCAGGAGAAGGATAGAAACGGAAGCAGACAGGTAAATCATTCCGGTCAGAACCACGTCGGAGGTGCGGACATGCTTTCCGTAAATGCTGTGTCTTACAACAGACTCCTGATTAATGGAAATGGCTGCGTCATTCGTCATAGCTTATTTCTCCTTTCCTTTCTTTCCGGGATTTTCCTCTTCCACATTGCTCTTTTTTAACAGTCTGGTCAGACTGACATTGATGATCATGATAAAGGCAAACAGGACCAGACCGATGGTAAACAGAACCTCCCGGTGAAGACCGGAGGAATAGGACATCTCTGATACGATCGCCGTAGTCAGGAACCGAACCGAATTAAACGGAAGCGGCAGGTTGACTGCAGAGCCGGAAACCAGACTGATTGCCATGGCCTCGCCGATTGCACGGCCGGTTCCCAGAACGATTGCCGTCACAATTCCGGATTTTGCTGCCGGAAGAATGACCTCAAAAATGGTCTGTATATGTGTGGCTCCCAGCGCCAGGGATGCGCTCTTTAAGTGTGCCGGCACGGCGCGCAGCGCGGATTCGCTGATGTTGATGACGGTCGGCAGAATCATCATGGCCAGTACCAGCACCGCAGAAATCAGGTTTGCACCGCCGGTAAACTGATGGGTCGGACTGTCTGCAAAAATTTTCAGTTCCAGCTTATACATAAACGGATTCAGGATCAGGATTCCTAAAAGTCCGTAGATTACGGACGGAATGCCGGCCAGAAGCTCCACAGCCGGACGGACGATATTCGCCAGCTTCGGCGGAGCCACTTCCGCCAGGAATACGGCTGTCAGAACGCCGATCGGCACACCGATCAGGATGGCAAGCCCGGTTCCTACGATGGAAGTCAGGATGACATAGAAGATTCCGTAGCTTGCATTCGCTGCTTCCGGCTGCCAGACCGTTCCGAACAGAATATCCAGAATGCCAACCTTAAACAGTGCCGGCGTTCCGCTGATCAGCATATACAGGGTAATCGAGGCGACAGCCAATACGGCGAAAAAGCCGCTGGCAGTGAAAATCACTTCAGCAGCTCTTTCAACGCCGGATTTGCTGCCATGATGAGAGAATATAGAAAACGATTCGTTCATGGCACTTCTCCTTCCGGTAAAATTACTTTGTAGAAATCAATCCAACAGACTCGATCAGCTTGGTTCCTTCATCCGAATAGATGAAATCAAACAGTGCCTGAACCAGCTCGCTCTGCTCGCTGATCTCGCCCTTGGTCGCCATTACAAACGGACGGCTTAAGAAATAAGCACCTGCCTTGATGTTTTCTGCAGTCGGATCCACACCTTCCAGCTTCACCGTCTTTACCGTATCATCCAGAACATCCAGAGACACATAGCCGACTGCGCCTGGAGTAGCGGCAACCTTTGCCATAACTGCGCCGGTGGAATCCAGTTCATTGCTGTATTTGCACTGATCTTCCAGCTTTAAGATTTCCTCAAATGCACCTCTGGTGCCGGATCCGGATTCACGTCCTACCACAACGATCGGAGCATTGTTTCCGCCCACCTCGCTCCAGTTGGTCACAGCTCCGGAATAAATGGAAGCCAGCTGGTCCTTGGTCAGATCCTCAACCGGGTTCGCCGGATCCACGATCACGGCAATGCCGTCGATTGCCACAATATTCTCTGCAACACCCTTCTCTTTTTCTTCCTCCTTTAAGTTACGGGAGGAGTTTCCGATATCTGCGCTGCCGTTTGTCACGGCCTCAATGCCGGCGCCGGATCCGACAAACTCTGCCTGAAGAGTTACCTTTGGATACTTCTCCATAAACACTTCGCTCAATGCGTTTGCAAACTTCTCCATGGAGGTGGAGCCTACCATGCTGATGGAGCCGCTCAGCTCCTTCGCCTCTTCTGTCTCAGCTGCTGCAGTGGTTTCTGCGGCCGTCTCAGCTGCTGCAGTGGTCTCCGGCGCTGCGGTGGTTTCCGGGGTACTGCTTCCGCATCCTGTCAGGGCACTCATAGCCAGTACTGCAGAACAAATCATTGCTAATGTTTTCTTTCTCATAATTTTTTCCTCCAATTTTCACGGTTCTCTCATTGCCGTTTATGTTCGGTTCTTATGTTTTACATGTTGGAGTATACGAAATTTTCAAACATCCTGAAACCACGATTCGGTATAGAGTTTGTAAAAGGCGGGTAAAGTTGTGTAATTTTTCTGCAAGAGATCCTCCCACCCATTTTTCATTTGCAGCGTCTTACAGCATTGCAGTTCCTCTGCAGTAGGTCTGCACTACTGAATAATCTTCTTCCAGCACCACAATATCTGCGTCGTATCCGGCACGCAGATACCCTTTCCGGTCATCTACGCCCAGGCACCGTGCCGGGTTGGCCGTACAGGAATTCAATGCCGCGTCAAACGGCACCATAGCCTCTTCCACCAGAATCCGAAGGCCCCGATTCATGTACAGGGTACTTCCGGCGATGGTACTGGTCCCTTTTAATCGCGCCAGACCGTCCTCGCCGATCTCAATCTCATGTCCGCCCAGCGTATACTGTCCGCCGGGAGGACAATGCTTTGCACGCAGGGAATCGCTGACCATGATCCCGAAATCCCGGCCCTTCGCCGTGAAAAAGTTGTTCAGCGCATTCACATCCGAATGGCAGCCGTCGCAGATGATCTCTCCGTAAATTTCCCGCACGCGGAATGCGGTGTTGACCAGACCCTGCTTCCGATGATGGTAAGGCGTCATGCCGTTGTAGACATGCGTCATGGAGGTCGCACCGTTTGCAATCCCCATCAGCGACTGCTCATAGGAAGCCGCTGAATGTCCCATGCTGACCACTACCCCTGTCTCCTTACAATAACGGGTCAGCGCAAAATCCTCATCGTGCTCCGGCGCCAGCGTAATATAGCGGATCATGCCGTGTGCCGCCTCCTGATACTGCTTAAACTGCTCTACCGTTGCCCTGGCAATGGCCTCCGGCGGCTGTGCGCCCTTATATTCCATGTCCAGATACGGCCCTTCAAAATGGATGCCCAGAATCTCCGCCCCCTCATAGCCTTCTTCTGCCACATTGGCCACATTGGCCACTGCGGCCGTCAGAACATCCGGCATCTGGGTAACGGTCGTCGGAAGAATCGCCGTCACGCCCTCCTCCGGGATCCGCTTCATCCAGTTTCTCAGTCCGCCGGCTTCCCCGTCATTGGTGTCAAAGCCATACGCGCCATGAGTGTGCACATCGATAAAGCCTGGGACAATCCGAAGGCTGCCGTAATCCACATCAACCTCCTTCTCCCCGTACGGATGAATCTGATCAATCTTTCCTCCCTTTACGGAAAGCTGCGCCGGAATGAACTGACCGGCTGTCCAAACTCGCTTACTTTGTAAAATCATTGCTGCTCCCTTCCCTCTCCTGACTGTTTCGTCAATGTTAAAAATATTTTTCAATTATTATTTTTATGTAAAAAAAATCTCCTGCCGATACTAAGTATACCCAGTACCGGCAGGAGAGTCAAGGCTTACCGCCCTCTTCTTCCAACTTTTTCATTGGCCCGCTCAATCCGGACCTTCTTTCCTTTAATCTTCGCATGCTCCATTGCTGACAGCACCTGCTCCGAGTACTTTCTCGGAACCTCCACAAAGGTGTAGCCGTCATACATGTCAATGCTTCCTACCACACGGCCGGGAATGCCGGACTCACCAGCTACCGCGCCTAAAATATCGCCCGGCGTCACATTCTGATTCTTGCCGATGTTGACAAAGAGCCTTGCCATGTCACCTCCTGTGACGTAATCCACCGCTGCATCCTCCACGGAATTTTTCCGTCTTCCTCTGCCGCCGTCACGGCCATAGCCTCTTGCATCGCGTCCCCCGTTTCTTCCGTCACGGCCGTTCCGGCGTCCGCCGCGGCCGTATTGATCCAGCTCATCCAGGGAACGTGCCGTCTCAAAATTGTCGATGATATCTTCATTTTCATCACCCATGCTCAGCTTCAGCAGTGCAGCCGCCAGATCCAGCGCCGTGTAATCCTCCTCGATCAGCTTCTGCTCCACAATGTTCACCATACTGCTTAAGTCGCTGTTTTCCAGCATATCGCGCACCTGATCGATGGTCTTCTCCACCTTAATGTCCGTGATATCATCCAGAGACGGGATCGCCTGCGGAATAATCTTGGTCTTACAGTAGCGCTGAATATCACGAAGCTTGTAAACTTCCTTGCCCACTACCAGACTGAAGGCCTTCCCCTCTCTTCCGGCTCGGCCGGTCCGGCCGATACGGTGCACATAGTATTCGTCATCCTGCGGAATATCATAATTGAATACCGCCTCCACATCGTCCACATCAATTCCCCTGGCTGCCACATCCGTCGCCACCAGAATCTCCGTCCGACCGTTCCGGAAGCCGTTCATCACGCGGTCACGCTGCTCCTGTTTTAAGTCTCCGTGAAGCCCCTCTGCAAAATAGCCTCTTCCCTGAAGCGCCTGCACCAGCTCATCCACACCTTTTTTCGTGTTGCAGAATACCACAGAAAGCTTTGGAGAATATAAATCCAGCAGCCGGCACAGAACCTCCACCTTGTTTTTCGGTTTTACTTCATAATAATACTGCGTCACCTTCGGAACCGTCAGTTCCTTCTTCACCATGCGAACCATGACCGGGTCTTTCTGGAATTTCCCGGCAATCTCCGCAATCGCCTGCGGCATGGTCGCAGAGAACATCACCGTCTGGCGCTCTTCGGGCAGCTGGCTTAAAATCGTCTCCATATCCTCCAGAAATCCCATGTTCAGCATCTCATCCGCCTCATCCAGCACAACCGTGTGAACCTGATCCACCCGGATGGTCTTTCTTCTCATGTGATCCATCACGCGGCCCGGTGTTCCGATCACCACCTGAACCCCGTCTTTTAACGAGCGGATCTGGCGCACAATATCCTGGCCGCCGTAAACCGGAAGCACTTTAATGCCGTGCATGAATTTTGCAAGGCGGCGCACCTCCTCTGCAACCTGAATCGCCAGCTCCCGGGTCGGAAGCAGCACAATCGCCTGCAGCTTCTTATTATCCGGATCGATCTTCTGCAGCAGCGGAATGCCGAAGGCCGCCGTCTTTCCTGTACCGGTCTGTGCCTGCCCAATCATGTCGCGTCCCTCCAGCTGCGCCGGGATCGCCTGTGCCTGAATCGGAGAAGCCGCCTCAAATCCCATGTCCCTAACAGCCCGGAGAATCTCATCATTCAACTGTAACTCTTCAAAACGAATTGTTTCCATCTATTCTGTCTGTCCTTTCTGCATCTGTACATTTATAACCGGAAAAAAACGAGAGGAGTCAGCCGCTTAAGGCTTTTCATCCTCTCGTTACATACTTAACAGCTTGTTCAGTTTAACAGACTTCCGCAAGAATGTCAAGCCGTCATTTTCAATCCGATATTCAACCGGCTGCTATTCGTCACTCTGACAAATACTCCACCAGCAATTCCTTCAGTTTTTCCGAATCCAGAAGATCCAGCAGCGAAAACTCCAGTTCCTCCTTATCTTCCCCGGCTGCCTCCTCATTCTTTTAATTGTCTTTCATCATAACATATCAAAAGGCGGCAAAAACGGGCGCTTTTTGTTAAAAAAACGCCCATTTTTGTTTTGGATCTATGCTTCGCTGCCGGAAGCCGGAACCGATTCTGCCTTCAGTTCCAGAACGGCCTGCTCCACCTTCATTCTGGAAAGAACGACGGTAATGATCAGGTCAATGACAAATGGAATCCACAGATACATCACATGCAGCATCCGGATCGTGGAAGACGCCTGTACTGCCAGCGTTCCGTCGAATCCGCTCGCCGCCAGAAGCCACCCTGCAATCGCGGTGCCCAGTCCGCCGCCCAGCTTTACGCCAAGGGACGTACAGGAATACATGGTACCGTCCACCCGCTTGCCGTCCTTCAGCCAGGTATATTCCGAACAGGTGGCAATGACTGCGTTCATGTCTCCCTGCCACGGTCCCTGTCCGATGGCTGCCAGCGCAGTAAACGCAAGCATTAGCGGCACGCTGCCCAGGTACCCGGCCACAACCACCAGCAGACGGCCGACCGTCGCAAGCCCGTAGCTCATGACATTCAGCTTGTACATTCCGTTCCACTTTGCCACCAGAGACGGCGTGAAGACAAGAGCAAGAATTAACGGAATATTTACGGCCCAGGAAAACACGCCGTACAGATTTTCATTAAACAGCACATAGGTCATAAAGTATACACCCATATTGATCATGGCAGAATAAATCTGCTGCAGGATATACGTTCCGCAGATCATCAGATAATATTTATTATGAATCAGAATCCGGAATGCATCCAGCAGTCCGTACTTTTCCTCTTCCCGATATTGTGCATCTGTCTCTTCTCCCTCTGCCAGCTCTTCCTCCGTCAGCTCTTTGACCGAAAATACTGACAGAGAATTCACGATCAGACCAATAACAGCATAGATTATGGCGACCGTTCTCCAGCCTTCTGCTCCGCCGCCCATCATACGGACAAACTGCAGGGTAACGGACTGGATCAGCAGACTGGTGGCAAATGCAAACATAAACCGGTAAGAACCCATCTGAACACGCTCCTTGCTGTTCTTGGTAATCAGAGAAGTCAGCGCAGAGTAGGCAATATTATTGGCCGTATAAAACACCGCGTTTAACAGGGTATAGGCAATAAAGAACCAGGCATACTGCGCCGTCTGGCCAAGACTTGTGGGAACTGCAAAAATCGCAATCAGCGCCAGCGCGCAGCCGAAATACCCGTAAAACATCCATGGACGCGCCTTGCCCATCCTGGAATGCGTTTTATCAATCATCGAGCCGAAAAACACATCTGTAATTCCATCAAACAGCTTGGATACCGCAATCAAAGTTCCGACGATTCCGGCATTCAGACCAATTGAATTGGTCAGATAGATCATGACAAACGAAGACAGGAATGCGTACACCACATTTCCGGCAATATCACCAGAACCATAACCCACTTTATTGTACCATTTTAAATACGTTTTCTCTTTCATTGTAAATTTCCCCCCAATCTTTTATGCCGCTTCGGCCAAAGCTTTAATGCAAAGGTAAAGGCTTCCTCATCAAACCGATATGGTTCCAGAAGTCTTGGACCGCAGCTGTTCGATCCGATGCCGTTCTGCTTGAAATCCAGATTCAGAACGACACTGCCGCAGGGAACCAGTTCCCAGCTGTGCTTTTTCTCCGTCAGCTCCTCCTGTGTATAAACCGACACATTGAAAGAAAACGGTGTTGTGCCGTATGCCGTCAGGCTGCAGGTTTCTCCCTGCAGCACCACATAATCGCAGTCACAGTGACTGCCGTTTTCCTGCGGCTTCAAATAATCCTCATGCAGTTCTGCGGCCCTTGCGCAGTAAACGCCGTGGCTGGAGGCTCTGCGCTTATCGATATAGCTTTCTTCCGGTCCCAGGCCAAAATAGGTAACCTGTTCCATGTTCTTTGGAAGGAATAAACGCAGACCGAACCTCGGAAGCTCCGGAAAATCCAGATTTCTCGTCACATTCATGCGGACTGAAATCTGACCGCTGCTGCTGATCTGCCATACGGTATCGATCTTCATCATCCGCTGTACTGTGACGGCTGTCATGGCCATCCGACTCTGGATCTCCAGGCTGGTGTCCGTCAGCGTATAGCTGGTCCCATACGCTCTGGATGCCGCGTGATCATACATAGCCTTCTGCCATTCCCGTTTCAGATACATGTCATTATCCGTCGGCGCTCTCCAGAGACTGACCTCCATCGGACGATCCAGAAGCGCTTCCCCGTCCAACTCCAGCTGTTCAAAGATTCCATACAGCTTGCTGTAGGTGTAAAGGAAATCTTCTCCCCGGATAATCAGCTGCTTCTCATTTTCTGATACCTCCAGCTTCTTTTTTCCGGACGCCGCTTTTTGTGATCCGGCCAGGAGCTCTGCAACCACCCCGTTGGTACCGTCTTCATTTGTCAGAAGGATCTCATCGAAGCCCAGCACATGACCCTGTTTCCGGAATGCTTCTTCGTTTTTCAGTGTATAGGTCACCTTTAAATAAGTCCGTCCGGTCTTCGGAATCTCGATCGGAAGTGCAAGTATTCCGGTCCTGTGTGGTTTAATTTCCGGGAAATCGGCAGGATCCAGCTGTCCGGCTGCAGCAATTCTTCCGTCACAGCTGACCTGCCAGGAAATATTCAGGTAATCACGTAAATCCACATAGTTCATCTCATTTTTCAGAGTCAGCAGGCCCTCTTCCTGCCGATAAGAAACCACGCGCGCCGGTCGGTGAACGTTTTTGTATTCCAGCAGTCCCTTGTGCGGAGTCCGATCCGGGTATACCAGCCCATCCATGCAGAAATTGCCGTCATGCGGATATTCCTGATGGTCACCCCCATAGAAATAACGATCCTTTCCGTTCTCTGCTTTCCCTTTATAAATAGCATGATCACACCACTCCCAGACAAACGCTCCGCAGATGCAGTCATATTTCTCGATCAATTCAAAATAATCCTCATAATCTCCCGCTCCGTTTCCCATGGAATGGCAGTACTCGCACAAAATATACGGCTTATCCGGACCGGATTCGCAGTACTCCTCAACCTGCTCAAAGGACGGGTACATGCGGCTGTAAAGATCCAGATTAGAGTAATCGTATTTTCTCCTCCGCCCCTTATAGTAAGCGCTCTCGTAATGAGTCAGACGATCCGGATCAAACTGTTTGGTCCACTGCAGAGCCTGTTCAAAGGTACAGCCGTAGCCGCCCTCATTTCCCATGGACCAGATCACTACACACGGACGGTTTTTATCCCGCTCCACCAGCTTTTTGGTGCGGTCCAGCGTTGCCTCATTAAATTCCGGATTATCGGAGATCAGCTCGTTCCATCTTCCTGCACGCTCCTCGTCCGTATCATTGGCATAGCAGAGCATCCAGGGACCGTGACTTTCATTGTCCGCCTCATCGATCACAAAAAATCCATATCGGTCACACATCTGATAAAACATGGGCGCATTGGGATAATGACTGGTCCGGATAGCATTAAAATTATGCTGCTTCATCATCTCCAGATCCTTTTTCATCTGTTCCACGCCGATGACGCAGCCGGTGACCGGGTCAGAGTCATGGCGGTTTACCCCGCGGAATTTAACCGGCTCTCCATTTATATAAACAACACTGCCTTCCACATGGATCTCCCGGATACCGATCTGCTCCGTAATCACTTCCTGCTCCGTCTCAAGGACCAGTGTATAAAGGTACGGCTGCTCACTGTTCCACAGATGCGGCTGTACAATTTCAAATTCCGTATCTCCCTGATAAATAAATTCAGAAATAAGTGCTCCGTCCGCATCAAAAACGGAAGCTTTCACCGGAATGGTCTGATCCAGATATTTCGTCCGGATGCTGACCTGTGCTTTTCCTTCCTCAATGCTGGTACGGATAAAATAGTCAAAAATACCCTGCTTGGGCCTTTGCATGAGATACACATCCCGGAAAATCCCGGTCATCCGGAATTTGTCCTGATCCTCCAGATAGCTTCCGTCGCACCACTTCAGCACAAGCACGGCAAGCACATTCTCCCCCTCAGCGATCACATCTGACACATCGAATTCGCTGAGTGCATGAGAAACCTGGCTGTATCCCACGTATTTCCCGTTCAGCCAGACATAGAAACAGGAATCCACTCCTTCAAATTCCAGAAAGACCTTCGGTGTCTGTTCCTTTTTCTGATAGAGAAAACGGTGAATGTATGTACCGCAGGGATTGTCCTGCGGCACATACGGCGGATCTACCGGGAACGGATAGCGGAAATTGGTATACTGATGACCGTCATAGCCAAACTGCTGCCACACTCCCGGTACCGGGATGGTCGGGTAGGCGGACGAATCAAAATCCGTCTGAAAGAACGGCTCCTTAAGATCATAAATACTTTCGTAATACCGGAATTTCCAGTTCCCGTTCAGCAGCTGAATACGACCGGATTTTTCCCTGTGCTCCACAAGATCATCTTCTCTTTCTGCCGCCGGGATGTAGTACGCACGATCCGGCATAGTGTTCTCATGCAGGATATGCAGATTTTCATAATAATGCGGTAATATCATGTTCCCCTCCTTTATGCATTTTTTTGATTTGTTTTCGTTTTGCCTTCCTTGCTGTCAACCCCTTAAGTTGTCTTTATTTTATAGCTTTTTACGCAGATTTTACATAAACTCCAATAGACAAAATATGCACAAAATGATACAATATGGAACAGATACCCACGCGTCATGATGCTTTCGGGAAGGAGGCAGAAGGATGTATACGGACAATGCCTACTGGCACAACTCACGTGTTGACTTCAAAGATAAAAAGCATCCGCTTTTTGTGGGAAGCTGCGGAACCTATCGTCTGTTCACCCGTCCCAAGCTTCCTACTCACCGCCCCCGCGGGCGTCTCGACTATCAGCTTCTCTATATCGCTTCCGGAAAAGCACACTTTTATTTCAACGGCAAAGAGGAAATCGTGACTGCCGGAAATATGGTATTGTACCGGCCCAAGGAAGAACAGCGGTACTATTACTACGGAATCGACCGCACAGAGGTGTACTGGGTACACTTTACCGGCTATGATGTAAAAAATATTCTGAGGAGCTATGGCTTTTCGGATCAGGAGCATGTGATCCATACCGGTACGACTCTGGATTATAAGCGGATCTTTCTGCAGATGATACACGAACTCAAGCTGTGCAGAGAAGATTATGAAGAAGTGCTGGTCTGTTGTCTGCGGATGCTGTTTATCATGATCCACCGGCTCCAGGAAAAAAAGCCCAAAAAGCAAAGCCCATTTCTGATGGAGGAAATGGATGCCGCGGTGCGTTATTTCCATGAGAATTATCATCTTCCGATCCGCATCGAGTCCTATGCCAGCCAGCATGGAATGAGCATCAGCTGGTTTATTCGAAGTTTTAAGGAATACACCGGCTCCACTCCGACGCAGTATATCCTGTCGCTCCGGATTTCCAATGCGCAGAGTCTGCTGGAAAATACGGCATATAATGTAACGGAAATTTCCAATATTGTAGGCTATGAAAATCCCCTGTATTTCAGCCGCCTTTTTAAAAAGCAGTGCGGCATGTCGCCTTCCGAATTCCGCAAACAGCTTCAGGCAGAAGAAGCCATTTCCCCCAAAACAAAAAGAGAATAAACGATCCGTTGGATTCCGGATATGTTCATTCTCTTTTTGTATTTCGATTTTGGTTATTCCAATCAAGCTGCCAGACGCTCTATACCTTAAAGCGGTATCCTACGCCCCAGATTGTTTCAATATACTGCGGCTTTGCCGTATTAAATTCAATCTTTTCCCGAATTTTTTTAATGTGCACCGTCACGGTCGCAATGTCTCCCACGGATTCCATGTCCCAGATTTTGGAGAACAGCTCTTCTTTCGTGAAAACATGGTTCGGATTCTGGGCCAGGAAGGTCAGAAGATCGAATTCTTTGGTAGTAAAATTTTTTTCCTCTCCGTTGACCCAAACCCGGCGGGCGGTCTTATCAATCTTCAGTCCGCGGATTTCGATCACATCATTGGCCGGCATACCACTTCCGATCAGGCGCTCATACCGCGCCAGATGTGCCTTCACACGGGCCACCATCTCACTGGGACTGAAGGGCTTGGTGATATAATCATCTGCCCCCAGGCCAAGACCGCGGATCTTGTCAATATCCTCTTTTTTGGCCGATACCATCAGAATCGGAGTATTTTTCCCCTCACGGATACGGCGGCAGATTTCAAAGCCGTCCGTACCGGGAAGCATCAGGTCCAGAATAAACAGATCAAAGTCCTCGTTTAAAGCCCGTTCCAGGCCTACGGTGCCGTCATTTTCAATTTCTACCTCAAAGCCGCTCAGCTCCAGATAATCCTTTTCCAGCTCCGCTATGGTTTCTTCGTCTTCAATAATGAGTATCCTGCTCATTCCTGTATTACCTCCTGATATTTTCTGAGGACAAAATGAATCTCCGTGCCGATTCCCTCCTTACTGGTAGCCCAGATTCTTCCTCCGTGGTCCTCGATGATTTTTCTTACGATAGAAAGACCGATTCCGCTTCCGCCCTTTGAATTCCGTGAAGAATCCGCCCGGTAAAAGCGGTCGAAAATGTTCGGCAGGTCCTTGACCGCAATCCCCCGCCCGTTAT
>JBJELD010000016.1:0-77962 GCA_051878975.1 Candidatus Caccovicinus sp. | reverse complement strand
GTTAAATACCAGCCCCAAATTTGATTATTTTACTGGTCATACTGAATCCCCTGCTTTACCTTCGCTGCCGTCTCGCGCCCGACTAAAAGTCCGGCCAGCTCCAGCCCCAGATCCAGCGCATAGCCCAGGCCCCGGGCCGTCGTTACCAGACCGTCTGTCACAACACCCTGCTTTGTAAATTCCGCGCCTTTTAAGCTGTCTTCAAAGCCTGGATAGCAGGTCGCCTTCTTTCCCTGCAGCACTCCCATATTCCCCAGCACACTGGGAGCTGCGCAGATTGCAGCCACTCTCCGGTCCTCAGACAGTGCCTGCCCGATTGCATTCCGAAGCCCTTCGTGTTCCGCCAGATGCTTTGTTCCCGGCATGCCGCCAGGAAGAAAAATGCAGTCCGCCTCACCAGGCTCCGCTTCTTCCCACAGCATATCCGTCTCAATCCGAAAACCGTGCGTGCCGGTAATCTGCCGGTTTCCAGACATGGAAATCAGCTTCACATCAATTCCGCAGCGGATCATGACATCCGCAGCTGCCAGGCATTCAACCTCCTCCAGACCATCTGCCATACATGCATATACGATTGCTTTCATCAAATTCTCCTCCTCATCTTTTTCCAAGAAATTCCGAACGTCCATGTTTATCCCTTTAAACCTGCGTATAAACTGCTCCGTCCGCATCCGGTGCGTGGGTACCTCCCGACCGGCTGATCCCCATTCTGCTTTCTCTGAGCTTCAGATAAAGCTCTGCATAGGTTGCTTCCTTGTACGGACTCACAAACAGTGTTCCGATGCAGCAGGTCAGAATTCCCAGCAGGTCCCAGCCAATGAATGATAGTTCCAGAACAAAGGTACTGAACTTGTTTCCTGCCATCATCTCCCGGCTCAGCCGAAATACCTCCTGCTGCTCCATATCCGGAAATTCCGCAAGCAGATACGGAACCATATAATATTCATAATGCTTGACAATGCCCGGAATGATCAGAAGCAGCGACCATAAAAACTCATACAGGCCGCGGAAAAACTGAACCTTTACCACATTCAGATAACGTCCCTTCTTGAAGCAGCCGAAAAGCTCCTCAAATCCTGCATTCTGCCGGTTCAGCGTACTGATCGTAAAATAGCGGCACTTTCCGGCCAGAATCACATTGGAAACAAAAAACCGGAAACACAGCATGACCAGTGCAATGACCAGAAACATGGTGGCAGCCAGCACAAATGTACCGAGATACAGCTGCGGCATTTCAAAAAAATGTTCTGCATTGCTCTTCCAAAGTGTCCAGACTGCCTCCCGGTTATTGTTAAACTGGAGATTAACCGTAATGCCGCCAAAACTGCCGCTTCCGATCTCTGCCCCCAGAATCTGTGCCACAAAGCAAACCAACAGGCCGTACCAGTAATACTGCTTCAGCCCCGCCCTCGCCTTTCTTTTCAGCTCTGCTCTTGTCCACATAAAAAGCCCTCCTTGCATCTTCTGAATTTTTTCCTAGTATAACACACCGGTTCTGACAAAGGAAGTGTTTTCTCTTTCCGTCCTTGTCCGGCTGTGATAAAATAGAAGCTAAAAGCTTCAAAATAAAACCTCTTTCAGAAAGGAACTGAAATTTTCATGGAAATCGAACGCAAATATCTGATCGAACAGCTGCCGGAAGGCTGCGAACAGTATCCCTCCTGCCTGATTGAGCAGGCTTATCTGTGCACCGCTCCCGTCGTCCGCATCCGAAAAGCAGATGAGGAATATTACCTGACCTACAAAGGCAGCGGCCTGCTTGCCAGGGAAGAATATAATCTTCCGCTGACCAGGGAGGCCTATGACCATCTGCTTCCAAAAGCAGACGGGATCGTTCTTACCAAACGCCGCTACCAGATTCCTCTCTCCGTCTATCTTCCGGACGCGGATCCCTCCCTTGTCATTGAACTGGACCGATTCGAAGGAACCTACGACGGCCTGATTCTGGCTGAGGTCGAATTTCCCTCCATAGAAGCCGCCGAACACTTCGTTCCGCCGGCCTGGTTCGGCCGTGATGTAACCTTCAGCGGAGAATATCAGAACAGCCGCTTAAGTGCCGGCCGATAAAAGCTCCTGCAGCATTTTCAAAAGCATCTCATTCTCCGGTTCCGTCTTCACGCAGATCCGGTAGTAGCTGCCGTCCAGCCCCGGATAATTCCAGCAGGAACGCAGCAGAAGCTTTCTTTTTCTGCAGGCCTCATACAGCCTTCTGTCCTCTGCCCCTTCCCGCAGATCCTGAAAAAAAAGATAGTTTGCCTGGGAAGGGCAGACCCAGAATCCCAGATCAGAGAGTCCTTCGTACAGCTGCTTCCGGCCGGCCTGCACGATTTTTTTTGTTTCCTGCAGGTATTTCCGCTCTTCTAATGCGGCCTCTCCGGCCGCCTGCGCAGTTGAAGAAACACTCCAGGGCTGCCGCACCTGCTGCATCCTTTCCAGAAGTTCTTCATCAGAAGTCAGCACATATCCCAGCCGCAGTCCGGCCATGCCGTACAGCTTCGTAAATGCCTTCAGAATCACCAGGTTGGGAAATTCGTCCAGTACCGGGATCATCGAACAGCACTCCGGTTCATCCAGAAATTCCAAAAAACATTCATCCATTACCAATCGGATATTCCGCTCTCTGGTGTATTCCGCCAGGAGCCTCAGTTCGTCCCGGCAGACTGCCAGACCGGTGGGATTATTCGGATTGCACAAAAAAAGGAGCTCCGCTTTTCTGCCTTCCCGTTCCAGCTTTTCCAGCCGTTTGAGAATCCGGTACATATCCAGGTAAAATTCCTCCTCCCGCCGCAGAAATTCCAAGCTGCAGCTGCAGCCTGCAGCATCCAGCGCCTGCCGGTATTCCAGAAAGGAGGGTGCCGGCAGCAGTGCCTGCTTTGGCTTTACGGCAAAGGCCAGCTGAAAAATCAGATCAGCCGCTCCGTTTCCGCACAAAATCTGTTTTTCCGGGATCCGGTGATGCTCTGCCAGCTTTTGCACCAGCCTTCTGCACCGGCTGTCCGGATACCTGGCACAGTTTTCTGCCGATCTTCTGACTGCTTCCTTCACCCCTTCCGGCGCACCCAGAGGATTGATATTAGCCGAAAAATCCCATTGGATTTTTTGACTGTAAATATCTCCTCCATGCTGATATTCCATGCTTCCCACTCCTTATCCTTTCTCGTTCTTTGTCTGATAAAGCATCGCATTGATGATCGCCGCCGCCACATTGCTTCCGCCTTTTCTGCCGCGCGCAACGATATACGGCACATCCTTCCGCCCGATCACCAGCTCCTTGGAAGCTTCCACATTCACAAAGCCGACCGGAACGCCCACGATCAGAGCCGGTGAGATCTGCTTCTCATCCATCAGCCGGCACAGCTCAACCAGAGCCGTCGGGGCATTCCCGATGGCAAAAATCACCGGCCTGGTTCCGAGCAGGCGGGCCGCCTTTTCCATACTGGCCACCGCACGGGTACTCTGCCGACGCTTTGCTGCCTCTGCCACATCCTCATCCGCCATAAAGCAGAGCACCTGGCCGCCCAGACCTTCCAGCTTTCTTTTATTGATACCGGCCATTGCCATGTTGGTATCGGTCACGATCACGGCCCCATCTTCCAGCGCCCGGATTCCGAGGCGCACCGCATCCGGCGATATCACCAGGCTGGAAGCATAGTCAAAATCTGCCGTCGTGTGAATGGCCCGCTTGATCACCAGCTCATTTTCCGGTTCCAGGTGGATTCCTCTTTTTCCCAGCTCATCGGATATGATGGCAAAGCTTCTCTCTTCGATTTTTTCCGGAAGCACCTGTTCCAGCTGTATCTCTGTCATTCTGTCTCCATTCCTTCCTCTAAAATCCGGTAAATCCGTTCCATGTCCAGGCTGCTTTTAAGCTGCGCGGCCAGCCGGTCATACTGCGTTTCCCTGAAGGAACGGTAATCTCCAGCTGTTTCCGAAAGAACCGGAAGTCCTTTTTCGTTTCGAAGCGCATCCACCACATTCTTTGCAATGCCCTCCTGATCAAATATTCCGTGAACATAGGTTCCATACGCATTTCCCCGGCTCCAGCCATCCTCATGCATCTGCTTGGAGCCGCTCTGAACGCCCATCAGATACGACAGAGGACGGCAGATTTCCAACCTCCCGTTCACCATTCTGGCCGTATCCGCCGGGCCGTTTTCCCGGTCGATTACCGTCCGTCCCATATGAATTTCATAGCCCGCAAAGGCTTTTCCGGAAAGCGCCTCAAAAATGCCTTCCACCTGACAAAATGCGCCTTCGGTCTGCGCCTTCGTCTTTTCTGGTTCAAAAATCGTCTTCGTCGGAAAAATCCCCATGCCGCGGACCGATCTTGCTCCGTCTCCCTCCAGACCGGACGGATCGGTAAGCGCCTCTCCCATCATCTGATAACCGCCGCAGATTCCCCACACCGGGACCTGCCGGTTCCACAGCTTCAGAATCAGAGCTTCCAGCCCGTTCTGGCGCATCCAGAGCAGATCGCTGATCGTATTCTTGGTTCCTGGAAGAAATACCAGATCCGGATGTCCCAGCTCCGATGGCTTCGTCACATAACGCACCTGCACGCCCGGGATGGCAGAAAACACAGCAAAATCCGTAAAATTAGAAATACGCGGGAAGCGGATGACCGCAAGGTCAATTTCCGCGCCGCTCAGGCTGCCTTCGTTTTCCAGCTTCCGGCTCAGACTGTCCTCATCCTCAAGCTCTACATCCATATAAGGAACCACGCCAACCACCGGAAGGGCGCAGAGCTCCTCCAGCTGCCGGATACCCGGCTCCAGAATCGAAACATCTCCCCGGAATTTGTTGACAATCAAGCCTTTGATCCGTTTCCTCTCCTCCGGCTCCAGAAGGGCTACAGTGCCGTAAAGCTGGGCAAACACACCTCCCCGGTCAATATCACCGGCCAGCAGCACCGGCGCGCCGGCGAGGCGGGCCATGCCCATATTTACGATATCGTCCTTTTTCAGATTGATCTCTGCCGGACTTCCTGCACCTTCCAGCACAATAATATCGTACTCCCGGCTCAGCCCGTCAAAGGCTTCCCGGATCGTCGGAATCAGTTTCTTTTTGTACGAGAAATAATCTGCTGCCCGCATATTTCCGATTGCGGTGCCATTTACAATCACCTGCGAGCCCACATCTGTGGTAGGCTTTAACAAAATCGGATTCATGCGTACATCCGGCCGGACTCCCGCCGCTTCCGCCTGCATGGCCTGCGCCCGTCCCATTTCCAGCCCCTCCTCTGTCACAAAGGAATTCAGCGCCATATTCTGAGATTTAAAAGGAGCCACCCGGTAGCCGTCCTGCTTAAAGATCCGGCACAGCCCTGCCGTCAGAAGGCTTTTGCCCGCATTGGACATGGTTCCCTGTATCATCAATGTTTTTGCCATTTTCTTCATCCTTATCTTTTTGATATTCGACATCAATGTCGCCTGAGTCTTTCCGTTTCCACCTATCCTATCACAAAAAACCCTTGAAAACTCAATGTTTTCAAGGGTTACTCTCTATCATTATGCTAATTTGCTCTTTGCCAGCTCTGCTAACTTTGCAAATCCCTCTGCATCGTTGATTGCCATGTCGGATAAAATCTTACGGTTCATCTCAACACCAGCCAGCTTTAAGCCGTACATAAACTTGCTGTAGGATAAGCCGTTGATTCTTGCTGCTGCGTTGATACGAGCGATCCATAACTGACGGAACTGTCTCTTTCTCTCCTTACGTCCTGCATAGGAGCTGGTTAATGCTCTCATTACAGACTGCTTTGCTACTCTATACTGTTTGGAACGAGCGCCTCTGTAGCCCTTAGCCATCTTCAACACTCTGTTATGTCTCTTCTTTGCGTTTAAACCGCCTTTAATTCTTGCCATCGGTCAATTTCCTCCTTCACCTAACTAATTCAAACTACAGATATGGTAAAATCTTCTTCATTACCTTAGAGTTGGTTACATCGGTAACGATATCTTTTCTAAGATTTCTCTTTCTCTTGGTAGACTTCTTAGTTAAGATGTGAGACTTGTAAGCTTTGTTTCTTACTAACTTTCCGGTTCCTGTCTTTTTGAAACGCTTTGCAGCAGCTCTGCTTGTTTTTAATTTCGGCATTGTAATTTCCTCCTTGATTCTTCTATTTCTTTAACGTTTTGCAGTTAAGAACATAACCATGCTTCTTCCTTCCACCTTGGATGGCTTGTCGATCACAGCAATATCGGCCAGACTCTGAGCGAATTCATCCAAAATACCCTTGGACTGGTTCATATGAGCCATCTCACGACCACGGAAACGTAAAGTAACCTTCACTTTGTTCCCCTTTTCCAGGAATTTTCTGGCTGCTGAGGTCTTGGTATTCAGGTCATTCGTATCAATGTTCGGAGACAAACGAACTTCTTTAACTTCGATTACCTTCTGCTTTTTCTTAGCTTCCTTTTCTTTTCTGACAAGCTCATAGCGGTACTTGCCATAATCGATAATCTTGCATACCGGCGGCTTTGCTGTCGGAGCGATCTTTACCAAGTCAAGTTCTGCTTCCTGGGCCAGCTTATATGCATCCCTGGCAGACATAATACCTAATTTTTCTCCGTGTTCGCCAATCAGAAGAACCTCTCTGTCTCTGATCTGTTCGTTAATCATTAATTCGCTAATAGTCGTACACCTCCTAGATTTATTCGAAATCAGCCGCGCCTGCTCCCAGGCCAAAAATAAAGTGGATAGTCAGACTATCCACTCATTTCACACATAAGAAATCGATCCCGGCTGCAGCACACACTGCTGCACTGGTCAACACTTGCATTTTCTTATCTATAAACCCGGGTCACTGCATGTTCCAGCAGATAAAATCTGCTTTCGAAAGTATGCTGAAAGTGCCGAGGTGAGGTGGATACCTGCTTTCCTGTCGTTGTACTCACAACTTTTATAAATATACTACGGCCGGTTTTAATTGTCAACTGTTTTTTGAATTTTTTATTTTTTGAATTTTTTATTTTTTCGCATTTTTATAAATTCCGGCCCTCTCCGCCAGATCTGCAAAAATCCGATTCATGACCGGCGCTGACTCCAGCAAATCCTCCGGATGCCACTGTATTCCCACGATCAAGCCTTCCTCATCCTCAATAGCCTCCACCGTGCCGTCACAGGCTCGGGCCGAAACCTTCAGCCCTCTGCCCAGCCGGCGGACCGCCTGATGATGCATGGAATTCGTCTCGTGCTTTCCATCACCCAGAATCGCCGCCATTCTGGTTCCCGGCTCTATCTCCACATGATGAGTCAGATAACTCCGATTGTACTTCTGAAGATGCTGGATCACGGCCTGCCCCAGTTCCTCCGCCTGGAGGGACATATCCTGATAAAGGCTGCCGCCCAGGGCCACATTGATCGTCTGATGCCCCTTGCAGATGCCCAGAATCGGCATTTTTTCCGAAATGGCGTATGCAGCTGCCTTCAGCCACGCATCATCGACTTCCGGCCGGAATACTCCGATGACCGGGAGCGGCTCCTCTCCATAATACCAGGGAGTCATATCCTCCCCGCCGGGAAGAAGCAGACCGTCACAGGCAGACAGCGCTGCCTCCGCATCCGCCGCAAGAGCCGCAGCCGGGATCACCACAGGAATTCCCCCGTTTTTCAGCACGGCATTTACATAAGTGCTGCCGGAGTAGGTCCGCTCCCCGCTGATAAAAAGCCCCGGGTCTGAACTTCTTGTCAGACCTGCAATTCCAATAATAGGTTTCTTCATATCCATCTGCCTGTCCTTTTCCGACTATGGTCTATTTTAAAATATCCTGCCTGCAGATATGGCGGATCCGCTCTTCATCCAGTCCGCGGATCACCTGTGCTGCCAGCTCCGTAGCCGCCTCCAGATCCGCCTTCGCGCAGAAATTATAATGGGTATGCACGTAACGGCTCGGAACCCCTAACACCAGAACCGGAACCGCTTTCCCGGTCAGACTGATCTTTCCGGCGTTGGTGCTTCCGCCTCTTCTTACTGTCTCCTGGAAGCGGATGCCGTATTTCCTGGCCAGCTCAATCGCATACTCGATAAACACCGTATTCGACACATAGCTTTTGTCCATACGGCGGATCTGCACGCCGCCCTTCATCCGGCCCTGTGCCTGAGTCGCACTGAAATAAAAATCATCCGAGGGAGAACCTTCAAACACGATCGCCAGATCCGGCTTTACAACCTGCGCAGTAACCGTTGCCCCGCGCATGCCAACCTCCTCCTGAGCCGCAAATGCCCCAACCAGCTGAACGGCCAGGGAATTCCGGTCCTCATACAGCTTGCTCATCGTGTCTACAATGCAGGCACAGCCTGCCCGGTTATCAAATGCCTTGCCAAAACAGATTTCATTTTCCTTATCATAGGAAAACTGCACATCCGGCATCATCGGATCGCCGATGGAAACGCCGAATCCATTCTCCGCCTCTTCCCGGCTGGTGGCTCCGATATCCACATAAATTCTCTCGATATCCAGAGACTGGGATGCGCGTTCTTTCTCATTCATAAAATGAATCGGTTTGGATGTAATGATGCCGCGTACCATCTTTCCCCTTCTGGTTCGGATCAGAACCGTATGGGCCGGAATATTGGTAATCACGAAGCCCCCCAGCATGATAATGCCCAGACAACCGTTGTCGTGAATCGTCTGCACCATAAAACCGCACTCATCCGTATGCGCATCCAGCTGAAGCACCGGTTTCCCTTCCGCCGCTCCCGGCATTCTCGCATAGAGATTGTTCATTGCATCATTTTCCAGTTCAAATTTTCCGCAGTAGCCTGCAATCGTACGGATTACATCCTCCTCAAAGCCGCTCGGTCCAAACGCATTGGAAATCTCACCAAACATTTGAATATCCATTTCTCTTGCCTCCAAAATTATTTCCTTATTTAATGAGTTGCCCTGCTAAATATAGTACATTAAATTGAAAATGTCCCATTTGTCGCTTAACTCATTTAATATACCACAAAGCAATGTGCCGTCACGACATCCATCCAGCGGCCGGTCTCCAGACGGTCAGTAAAGGTATCCACCGGCTTCATTCCCGGATAGAAAGACATCTGATAAGCCTTTTTCCAGTCTTTAAACGTCACATCGTAGATAAATTTCTCCGGCAGGTCCAGCCTGCAGGCCGAAAAATCTCCGGACAGCGCTTTCTTTACACCATTCCGGATCCGGTCCAGAACCACCGCCTGCGGCTGGCAGATGGTCGCCGCTCCGGCTCCCTTTTTCGTCACAGCCGTCTCAATTTTCGGGACCAGATTCTTTGCCAGTCCGCAGATCGCCTCATCTCCGGACAAGAAAAGCACCGGAACGCCGTGACTTGCGGCGGTATAGCTGTTCAGCATAAACTCGCTCATGTAGGTTCCGTTCAGCCGAATGTACAGACTGTTTCCCGTTGAAGTATGGCTGATGGCGAAGTTTGGATTCCCGGCCGGAGCATGGTATCCGATAAAAAGAACCCCGTCAAAGGACTCATCGATTCCCCACATCATATTGTAGGGATGACCGCTTTTCCCGCGGATCAGCGTCACATATTCCGGCATTCTTAACGGATCAATATTGGAAGCATCCCCATGGCCGTCTTTTACCACGATCTCATTGGCTCCCATTTCATGCGCCGCTTCGCAGGCAGCCAGCACTTCCCGGGTCATTTCCTCCGCAAAGGGCCGGTAAACACTCTCCTGCTTGTGGGTCTCTGTCGGAATAGCAAGACCGGCACAGCCCTCAATATCTGCACTTATAAACAGTTTCATTTTGTTCCTCCAAAGCTAGTCCTTCATTTTGTCATCATATAAATGGCAGTATACATAGTGGTCGTCGCTGACCTGATACCGCTTTGGCACTTCCGTCTTGCAGCACTCCATACAGTTCGGGCAGCGGGTATGGAATTTACAGCCGGTCGGCGGATTCAGGGCAGACGGGATATTCCCCTCCAGAATCACACGTTCCTTCTTTGCAGTCGGGTCCGGAATCGGAACGGCCGACAGAAGCGCCTTCGTGTAGGGATGAAGCGGATTCTGATACAGACTCTTCTTATCTCCTACTTCCACAAAATTTCCCAGGTACATAACACCCACGCGGTCGCTGATATGTTCCACAACGCTCAGGTCATGGGCTACAAAAATATAAGTGAGATGAAATTCCTTCTTTAACTGATTCATCAGATTCAGAACCTGCGCCTGAATCGAAACATCCAGCGCCGAAACCGGCTCATCCGCAATAATCAGCTTCGGCTCAACCGCCAGCGCTCTGGCAATGCCGATTCTCTGGCGCTGACCGCCGGAAAATTCATGGGGATATCGGTTGGCATGATAATCATCCAGGCCAACCTTGCGGAGCAGATCCAGCACTCTGGCCTCCAGCTCTTCCTTATTTTTCGTCAGCTTGTGAATAATCAGCGGCTCCGCAATAATGTCAAAAATCGACATTCTCGGATTCAGCGATGCGTAAGGATCCTGAAACACCATCTGAACCTTCTTGCGGACTGCCCGCATCTGTTTGTCATTATACTCAGAAATATCTTCTCCGTCCAGAATAATCTTTCCTCCGGTAGGCTTCTCCAGCTTGCAGATACCTCTGCCCAGCGTGGACTTTCCGCATCCGGATTCTCCTACAATGCCGAAGACCTCTCCTTCCTTGATCTCAAAGGAAACTCCGTCCACCGCTTTGACATACTCCGTCGTGCCGATCCGCTTTCCCGGCACCGGATAGTAAAGCTTCATATCTTCAACCTTTAATAACACATCTCCCATTATTTTTCTCCGCCTCCCTGTTCACAAAGCCAGCATCTGCAGACATGACCGCCGCCCAGGTCATAGAACGCCGGTTCTTCCTCCTGGCATTTTGCGGTCGCATAGCTGCACCGCGGTGCAAATTTACAGCCCTTCGGCATATATTTCGGATTCGGAACGTTTCCGGGGATGGCTTCCAGCTCCTCTACCGACACGCCAAGCTTCGGGATGGACCCAAGCAGTCCCCGCGTATACGGATGGGACGGATTGGCAAACAGCGCTTTTACGTCCGCCTTTTCCACCACACGTCCGCAGTACATAACCGCGACCTCATCACAGACCTCTGCCACCACACCCAGATCGTGTGTAATAAACAGAATCGAAGTTCCGATCTCCTTCTTCAGATTGTTCATCAGATCCAGAATCTGCGCCTGAATGGTCACATCCAGCGCGGTGGTAGGCTCATCCGCAATCAGAATTCTCGGGCGGCAGACCAGCGCCATAGCGATCATAACACGCTGCCGCTGACCGCCGGACAGCTGAAACGGATATTCCTTCATCATGCGCTCAACTCTCGGGACGCCGGTTTTCCGCAGCATATCCTCCGCCTTTTTGCAGGCCTCTTCTCTGGAGATCTTCTCATGCTGCAGAATACACTCCGTCAGCTGTTTGCCGATTTTCATAACCGGATTCAAGCTGGTCATCGGCTCCTGAAAGATCATGGAGATCTGACCACCTCTTAAACGGCGCTTTTCATCCTCACTGATTGGAACGATATCTTTTCCGTCCAGCAGAATCTGTCCTTCCGTCACTTTTCCGGTCGTTCCGGTCAGAAGTCCCATGATGGAAAGAGCCGTTACGCTTTTTCCACTTCCCGACTCTCCCACAATTCCCAGAGTAGAACCTTCTTTTAAACTGAAATCCACGCCGTCAACCGACTTCACCACACCGTTATCCGTAAAAAAGTAGGTGTGCAGATTCTTTACCTCTAAAACATTTTTCCTTGTATCTGCCATAGTCGCCCTCTCCCTTCATCAATCCGTCAGCTTCGGGTCCAGTGCATCCCGCAGTCCGTCGCCCAAAATATTAAAGCTCAGAACTGTGAGGAAAATTGCAAGGCCCGGGAACAATGTCGCATGCATACCGGTCAGCATATAGTTTCTTCCGTTTGACAGAAGAAGTCCCCACTCCGGGGTCGGAGGCTGTGCGCCCATACCAAGGAAGCTTAAGGAGGAGGCCGTCAGAATCGAGGATCCGACGGACATGGTAAACTGCACGATGATCTCCGGGAACGCGCCCGGCAGAATATGGCGGAACAGAATTCGGGCATCCGAAGCACCCAGGTTCCTGGCCGCCTGCACAAATACAGAATTTTTCAAAGACAGCGTACGCCCTCTGACCAACCGCGCGAAGGTCGGGGTAGAGAACACGGCAACTGCGATCACCACATTTCCCAATCCGCTTCCCAGAATCGCCACGATGGCAATCGCCAGAATAATGCCGGGGAATGCAAACAGCGTGTCACAGATCCGCATGATAATCGAATCTACAATACCGCCGTAATAGCCGCCCAGCAGACCGAGAACCGTTCCGCAGACTGCGCCGACCGTAACAGCCGACAGGCCGACTGCCAGAGAAATCTTGGTGCCGCAGACAATTCTGGAGAACAGGTCTCTTCCGAACTCATCCGTTCCAAACCAGTGCGCCGCGCTCGGTCCCTGAAGGATTGCAGAATAATCGTATTCATTAATTCCAAAGGGCACAAGATGCTCGCCCACAATTGCAGTAATCACCAGGAAAATGATAAAAATCAGCGCAATCACCGCATTTTTCTGCTTCTTAAATTTCCGGATCATCTCGGAAACCGGAGTTTTGATATCTGTCTTTTCATTCAGCCCGGCCTTGGCAGCCGCTTTCTTTTTCGCCATATGTAAAAACCTCCTACGATAATTTGATTTCCGGATTCAGAGCTGCATAGAGAATATCCACGATCAGGTTGATAATGATAAACTGCAGAGAGAAAATCAGAATCAGCGACTGGATCGCCGGATAATCCCGGTAGTTTACGGACTCAATCAGCAGAGAGCCCAGACCGGGGTACGCAAATACCGCCTCCGTAACCACGGAGCCGCCCAGCAGGAATCCGAACTGAAGTCCCACTACGGTAACCACGGAAATCATGGAATTCCGGAATGCGTGGCCCCAGGTCACCGTCTTTTCCTTCAGGCCCTTGGCACGGGCTGTCCGGATATAATCCTCCTTCAGTACCTCAATAATCGAGGACCGGGTAAAGCGGGCGATGATCGCCGCAATGCTGGTACCCAGCGTAATGGCCGGAAGAACCAGATTCTTCCAGCTTCCGGCTCCGGTAGTCGGCAGCCATCTGAGCTTCACTGCAAACAACATGATCAAAAGGAACCCGATCCAGAAGTTTGGCAGGGAAATTCCGGAAACCGCCAGCGTCATGCCGGTAAAGTCCTGCCACTTTCCACGGTTTTTGCCCGACCAGACGCCGAGCAGAACGCCGACGATCGTACTCCATATCAGACTGGCAATGGTCAGCGCCATGGTATTCCAGTATCTTGCAGCCACTTCCGTCAGAACAGGGCGCTTCGTGCGAAGAGACGTTCCCAGATCCCCGTGGAACAGACCCACTACATATTTTGCATACTGAACGTAAATCGGCTTATCCAGGCCAAGCTGGACTCTTACTGCTTCCACATCCTGCAGAGTGGCCTGCTCACCTGCCACCAGACGGGCCGGATCACCGGGAATCAGGCGGACAAAAAAGAAAACAAAGGTTACTACAATTATCAGAGTCGGGATCATTCCCAGTACACGTTTACCGGTATATCTTAACATGTGCGATTTCTCTCCTTCCATATCGCGTGTCTGTCCGTAAGTTGCGTAATTTTCCATCCTGGAACAACAAGTGCATCTGGTACGCGGTCATCCGCTATACCAGAAAGGCGCTGCAGGCCTCTTGTACCGTATCGATACAGCTTTCAGCCTGCAACGCCCCCTTAAGATTATACTTTCCTTACTTCGTCATCTTTGCATTCTTCATGTTGATTGCGCCGTCCGGGTAAATCTTCACATTCTGAACGTTCTTTCCGGTTGCCCAGGTATTGGCATCCACACACATATTGATCAGCGGACACTCTTCCCAGATCAGATCCTGTGCTTTCGCATAAGCTTCACGGCGAATATCATCATCTGCACTTTCCAGACCATCTCGGATATAGCCTTCCAGTTCGTCGTTCTCAAAGTAGCAGATGTTGTAGCTCATAGGCGGCTCGGACTCTTTTGCAAGCAGCGGACGGATACCCCAGTCAGCATCGCCGGTAGATGGAGACCAGCCAATGATGTAGGTGTCTACCTCAGCCTCGGAACCAGGAACATCCACATCCTGAATCTTTTCATTCAGGATCGCACTCTCCATGCCCTTTAACTCCAGGTTGATGCCAACCTGAGCCAGCTGCTGCTTGTAGAACTCTGCCTGCTTCTGGTTTGCAGTTGTGTTTGCGTACATGGCCGTTGTGGTAAAGCCATCCGGATATCCGGCCTCAGCCAGAAGCTCTTTTGCCTTCTCAACGTCATACGGTCTCAGCTCATTGCCCTTGTGATACTGAACAGCCGGTGCAATTACGGAATCTGCAGTCGAAGCATAGCCGTTCTTTACAACCTGAATGTAAGCGTTTTTGTCCAGAGCATAATCCATCGCCTGACGAACTCTCTTGTCGTTGAATGGTGCCTTCTGCGTATTTAACATCAGGAACCGGACAACAATCCCCTCGCTGGTGTAGGAATTCACATTCGGATCTGCCTCCAGCACGGAAATGCTCTCGGTCGGAGTCGGCCACATGATCTGTGCGTCACCGGACTGCAGCATTGCCACACGGGTTGCGCTTTCTGCAACCGGCTTGAAGGTGATGCTCTTAAAGCCGGCATCCTGATCAGCCAGAGCAGTTCCGCCGCAGAGGTCTGCGTCATAACCCCACCAGTCCGTATTTAATTCCAGGGTCAGGTGGTCGCCTTCTACCCACTCAACGAACTTGTACTGGCCGGTGCCCACCGGTGCGCTTGCACATGCCTCAACGCCTGCCTCAATCTGCTTCGGGCTCATGATTACGCAGGCCGGATGTGCCAGGTTGTTAATAAATGCACCGAATGGCTCAGTTAATTTTACTTTGATAGTGTAATCGTCCACTTTCTCATAAGAATCCAGCGTGTTGCACAGGAATGTGGTTCTCTTCAGGCCCAGGGTTTCATCATCCCACTTTGCAAAGTTTGCAAGTGCTGCGTCTGCATTCCACGGAGTACCATCGGTAAAGCTGATGCCTTCTCTCAGAGTGATCGTAAACTCTGTTGCATCATCATTTGCCTCATAGCCGGTTGCCAGCATCGGATAAACCTTCATCTCATCGTCAAAGCCGAACAAACTGTCCATGATCATACGCTGAATACCACCGGATAAGGTATCGCTGGTATCCATCGGATCCATGGTGGTGAAATCCACAGATACTGCGGCCACGATATCCTGCTGCTGGGAAATCGATTCCCCTTCTGCCGCTGCTGTCTGCGTTTCTCCGGAAGCTGCCGCTGTAGTTGCTGCCGCCGTCGTGCTGGCTGCCCCCTGACCAGAACCGCCGCATGCAGTCAAGGTCACCATTGCTGCTGCCATCAGCAGAGCTAAAAGCTTCGTTCCTTTTCTTTTCATATTGCTCCTCCTTGTTCTTCCAGTATGAAAAAGCAAGGCCCACCTCAGTCCCATTCATCGGCGTCCTTGCCTATTGTGTTCATTTTATCCCTGCTTTCAGACTTTGTCAAATTAAAGCGTCGACCTTTTTGGAAAAATGTGTCTATTCTTAAGATTATAAAGTGATTAGGTTGATTATCTGTTTTGTTTTTGATATAATTTTCCTAAAAGCCGTTAAAGCATCCTAAAAAGGAGGATTCTCATGCCTGAAGCTCACCCTAAATATCATGTTCTGATCGTTTGTATCAACCCTTATATCCGCCTGGAATTTCAGGATTATCTGACCTCTTATCTGGGGGAATATATCACCTTCGATGCCGCCGCCCCTTCCGAGTTAAAGGAGAAGCAGCAGCTGGAGGGGATCGACTGCCTGCTGTTCTCCAGCCACAGAGTGCAGTCCGAATTTTCTCTTCCGATCTCCCCGGACACGGCTCAGCTGGTCTGCTCCCGAACCTTCAATCATGCCTACCTGGACCAGATTATCCGCATCCCGCCGAATGAAAAGGTTTATGTGGTCAATGACACTCTGCCCTCTTCAGCCGACATCATTCAGGAATTTCAGGAATCCGGTCTCTCCCATTATCAGTTTATTCCCTGGGGGCCGGAATCAGAAAATGCGGATCTTTCCGTCCGCTACGCCATCACGATCGGAGAGCCGCAGCTGGTACCCAGACACATCCGCAATGTCATCAATATCGGCAACCGGATCATTGATATTGCAACGATCAACGAACTGTGCATGCTGTTCCATCTGCCGACACAGCTGAGCAATCAGATCACCAAAAACTATGTCTCCCACATCCTGAAGATCGTAAAAACGGCCGGCAACAGCTACAGCAGCTATGTATTTGCCCAGCAGCTTTTAAATGCCACCGCCTCCAATCTTCCCTTAAGCATCTGCCTGCTGAACCATACCGGCACGATTCTTCTGGCCAACCGGCTGTTCACCGATGACTGGGGGATAGCCGCTGCACAGGCAGCCGGAAAAGCCTTTGTTTCCTTTCTTCCGGAGGAGGCTTCCAGCATCTCCTTTCAGGAAACCGCTGATTACCGGATCTACAACCGGAAGGGAAAGCCCTTTCTGTTAAGCGTGATGGAGCTTACTTTCCCCTACTATGATCCGGTCTATCTGCTTACCAGCAAACCGGCTCCCGTCAAGGAAGAGAAAGAGCTTGCGCTGGAGGAGGGGGCACACACCTCGCCGATTGAACGTCAGCGAAGCACCTTTTTAAATATCATCACCGCCTCGGAAAGCTGGAATAAGGTTCTGTCCTACGCCAAGAGGCTTTCTCTCTATGATTTTCCGATCCTGATTCAGGGAGAAAGCGGAACGCAGAAGAAAATGCTGGCCTACGCCATCCATAAAAGCTCCCGCCGCCGGAACAATCCCTTCGTCAGCCTGAATCAGATGCTTTCTCTTTCTGAAAGCAATCCGCAGCAGATTCTGGAGGCTGCCAATCACGGGACTCTGCTGGTGGACAATATCGAATGCCTTTCAGCCCGGCTTCAGGATTTTCTGGTCCAGGTCCTCCAGAGCAGCGGAAATGCTTCCGGCTTTTCTCCGCAAAGCTACGATATCCGCGTCATTGCCACCACCTCCGTCAATCTGTACTCGCTGATGGAAAAAGGCGGGTTCCGCCAGGAGCTGTTTTTCCTGCTGAACGGGGCTTCGATCGACACAATACCGCTGAAAAACCGGCGCGAGGACATTCCTCTGCTTTTAGAGCATTTTTTCCAGAATCTGTTCCGCGACCCGAACTTCCATACAGAAACGATCCTGTCCAAAAGTCTGTATCAGTTTATGATGAATTACGATTATCCGGGAAATGTGCAGGAGCTGATGAATCTGGCTCAGTACCTGTTTTCTCAGTATGCTGCTCATCCGCTGATCATATCCCAGCTGCCTTCCTACATCCGAAGCCGGCTGCCTCAGACAGAAACCCAGCAGAGCGCTCTGAAAAAACAGGTCCTTGCCATCATCCAGAACTCCCCGCGAAGCGGAAGGGCCTCCATACAGAAAGCCCTCACAGATTCCGGCACGGAAATCACCGACGGAAAACTGCGGGGGCTCTTAAAGGAGCTTGCCTCCGAAAAATTAATTTTTGTGCACCGCACGAAAGGCGGCTGTGAAATCACCGAGGCCGGAGCCGCGCTCCTGTCCGATACCGTTTAACGGCACAATTTGGGCAAAAATTCTGCCAGGCTGTAGTACATCTCACCCCGGATTCCTCTGGTGCTTTCTGCGCAGACCATGGAATTTAAAATCGCCTCATGGGAAGCCTCAGCAGCCGCCTGGAAAGCCTGATTGATGGACTCCTCCGGAATCATGGAAAAGGAAAGAAGCTTTCCGTGACCGGAGGAGGGAATCCGGTTCGCCGTGGTAAAGCCGATCATCACCTCTCCGCTTCCGTGGCCGGTGTAGGCTCCGGTTCGGGCAATTCCGACTGCGGTCCGGCGAATGATCCGTTTTAACTGCCGGCAGGTAACCGGAAGATCCGTCGCCAGGATCGTCATGATCGAGCCCTTGTCCTGCTCCGCCTCCGCCATCTGATCCTTTTCTTTCTTCTGCATTAGAATTTCCTCACCGGCCGGTATGCCGCCCAGCACAAAATCTGCCGTGGCTCCGAAATTCGACTGTACCAGCACGCCGATGGTATATTCCCGGCCGTCCAGCGTTACCGTTCTGGATGCCGAGCCGATTCCGCCCTTTAATCCATAGCAGGTCGTACCGGCACCGGCGCCCACGTCGCCCTCTTCAAATTCTTCTCCGGCCGATGCGATTGCCCGAAGTACATGCTCCTGCTGCACCGCACGTTTCTGGATGTGATTGATCCGGCTGTCGTTGCACTCTCCCACCACAGGATTGATGCTCATGGCCGAAACGCCGTCCTTTTCACACTGATCCAGCACATAACCGGCCAGCGCGTCCCATACCAGACCGACATTCAGGGTATTGGTCAGGGCAATCGGCGTCTCCAGTGTTCCCAGCTCCTCCACCTGGACCAGACCGCAGCTTTTTCCAAAGCCATTATGGACATAGGCGGCCGCCGTATACTTGTTTGCAAAGCTGTTGTCCGGACCAGGAAGAATCATCGTGACCCCTGTGTGATTCGTTTCATTTTTGATCGTACAATGGCCGACGCGGACTCCGGGGACATCCGTAATCTTGTCCCTTTTCCCGGTCTTCATCCGGCCAACATAAACCCCATAATCCCGAATTCGCTTCTTTTCCATCACGTGGATGCTCCTCTCTGCTGTCTGATTTTCATCCTTCGGTTCCGTTTACTCGTTGATTTCCTCCAGATACCGATCACGCAGCTTCTTTACCAGCTCCGGATCCTTCATTCCCACCGGCCTCTTGTCCAGCTCCATGGCTCTCATGCTCGGGTGGCTGGTGCTGGTAACCAGGATCTCGTCGGCCTGTGCCATCTCCTCCAGAGTGAAGGCGCGCTCCTCGGTCGGAATTCCCAGCTCGCCGCAGTAGCGGAGAATATGCTTTCTCTCCGTACCCGGAAGAATCAGATTGTCCAGCGGATGCGTGATAAATACGCCGTCCTTAATAATGGATACGTTGGAATGGGATCCCTCCGTCACAAAGCCGTCCCGGACAAATACTGCCTCATTGCAGCCGGCTTCCTTTGCCTGCTGGGCTGCCATCACATTCGGGATCAGATTCAGTGTCTTGATGTTGCAGTGAAGAAAACGAGTGTCCGTGATGCTCATCAGACGATATTCATCGGACATCTCCACACCCTTCCACGGCTTGATGTATACATAAAGATTGCTGGGAACCTCAGGGCCCGGGAAGAAATGGTTTCTCGGAGCCGTTCCTCTGGTAACCTGCCAATACAGAAACTGACAGCTGCTCTCTACCTTCAGGGCCAGCTCAGAAAGCAGAGCACCGATCTCCTCCTTCGTGTACGGGAGGACAATCCGAAGCAGAGCGGCGCTGTTGAACATCCGGTCCAGATGGTCCTGAAGCGCAAAGATCTTATGGTGGAAGACCATGGCCGCCTCATAGATTCCGTCCCCAAAATAAAAGCCCCGGTCATTGGCCGGAATCATCATATCATCAATCAAGGTGATTTTTCCGTTATAATATGCCAGATTTTTCATCTGTTCCATTTCTGGTCACACTCCTTTTCTTTTGAATGGTTATTGGCTGGTATCAGTATACAACCCGCATTTTTCTTTGTAAAGAACTTTCCGCCGAATCTCCGCACAGCATTTTACATTCACAGACAACAAAAAAACTGCAGATCTCCGGACGGCGATCCCCCGCCCGAAGCCTGCAGTTTTTGTTGTTCTGCTCTGTTTTGTTTTACCGTTTCCGGAAGCTGCTGCACTCCGTCTGAGCCGCTTCGCTTGCGCCGTCGCCGGTAATACCGATATGATCCGCTACACAGCGGCGCTCTTCATTGTAAACACAGTTAACGGCCTCACAGCCGACCTCCAGCTTTTTCTCCGGTGTTTTGAACAGATTGGTAAAGGAACCGCCCTTGTTCTCATCGAAGCTTCCGCAGCAGGTCTCACAAGATTCTTTGGCCTGCTGTCCGTCTACGATAATCTCCTGTTTGCAGCAGCAGTTATCTGCATTATGCATACAGCTGGTTACATTACAGTCTAACTTTGTCATCATTCATTCCTCCTGATTGGGATTAATATTGAAACAAAGTTAGTATGATTCAAAACCGCTCTTTTATGTATGCCTGAATCCGGTAAATTGCCAGCGCAGCAATCCAGGTTACCAGAAATACCAGAATCAGCATACATAAAATTTCCAGCCGGCCGGAAGCCGCACCGTCAAAATGCCCGCACAGAAGCTGCGCTGCCATATGATGAGTCAGGAAAATCCCGTACGTTTTCCCGCTGATTTCCAGAATGATTTTTTTTGAATGACGGCCTGCTTCCAGCAGGCGGGAGATTCCCATCAGCACGATGTAAAAGGCACAGGTGCCGGCCAGAATAAAACACTGACGCAGGAACATGCCGGCGCCCCAGGCTCCGGCTGAAACAGTGGCTTCCATCGGAGGCAGACCACGGGTAACCGGCACAAACACCCAGATTCCAAGAGCCAGCAGACTGATCAGCCAGATGCCAAAACCGGTCTTCTCTGCTCTGGTTCTTCTGCCTGACGCTTTCGCATTTTTTTGAACCGCTCTCTCCTCCATCCGGCGCCGCAGCTCTTCCAGCCAGGCGCCGAGAAGGAAATAAAACAGATCAATCACCGGATTCTGCTTGATATCCATCGGAAACGGATGATACCAGAACAGCACAGCCGCTGCCAGGGAAACGGCCAGCATGGTCCGGTTTGGGTTCTTTTTCCAGAAAAATCTCACCAGCGGGAATACCAGATACAGCATGATAATGCTTCCCAGAAACCATTCTCCCACCATGTAAAAGGTAGGAACCCAGTTCACGATCCAACCGTCGATTCCGATCACCGACCAGATGATCGACCAGGCCGGCACGTCATACAAATGTCCCAGCTGCCAGTACACTGCAAAAAATCCGATCACATAGGCAATCCAGAAAAGCGGATAAATGCTTAAAAACCGCTTCTTATAAAATTTCCGGATGTCCAGCTTTCCCTCGTTTCCGTACCGGTGCATCAGCGCCGCGCCGGACACCATGAAGAAACCGTATACCGGAATCATTCCCCAGCTTCCGTTTGCCGCGGCATGAAGGATATCAACCGAATGTTCCGAACCCACATTCACCCAGATGGACAGCGGAAAATGGTAGATCACGATCAGAACCGCGGCCGCCACCCGGATCACATCCAGGTAAAATAATCGTTTCTGTACGGTTCTCATTATTTCTCAGCAGGCTCCACCTTGCGGATGGTCTTCTCCTGAATTTCTTTCTGAATGGCAGCCAGGAAATCCTCGATGGTGCTCTGTCCTTCATCTCCGGCAAAACGACTTCTCACAGAGATCACGCCTTCGTCTGCTTCCTTCTGTCCTACAACCAGCATATACGGAATCTTCTGCGTCTGTGCCTCACGGATCTTGTAGCCGATCTTTTCAGAACGGGTATCCAGCTCTGCACGGATTCCGGCTGCCTGCAGCTTTTCCAGAACGGTTCTGCCATACTCGGTAAATTTATCGGAAATCGGAAGAATCTTTACCTGAACCGGAGCCAGCCAGGTCGGGAATGCACCTGCAAAATGCTCGATCAGAATGCCGATAAACCGCTCAATGGAACCGAATGCCACACGATGGATCATGATTGGACGGTGCTTTTCACCATCTGCGCCGATGTACTCCAGTTCAAACCGCTGCGGGAGCTGGAAATCCAGCTGAATGGTTCCGCACTGCCAGGTTCTTCCGATGGAATCCTCCAGATGGAAATCGATCTTCGGGCCGTAGAATGCGCCGTCCCCTTCATTGACCACATAGTCCAGTCCCAGCTCATCCAGCGCGGAACGAAGGCCTTCCGTTGCCATCTCCCAGTCCTCGTCGCTTCCCATGCTGTCCTCCGGCCTGGTGGACAATTCTACATGATACTTAAAGCCAAACAGCGAATACACATCATCGATCAGCTTTGCAACGCCCTTGATCTCATCCTTGATCTGTTCCGGCGTCATAAAGATATGCGCATCGTCCTGGGTAAAGCAGCGCACGCGCATCAGACCGTGCAGCTGGCCGGACTTTTCATGACGATGAACCAGTCCCAGCTCACCCATACGCAGCGGCAGATCCCGGTAGGAACGCGGCTCAGAAGCATAAACCAGAACGCCGCCCGGACAGTTCATCGGCTTAATCGCATAATCCTGCTCATCAATAACCGTGGTGTACATGTTGTTCTTATAATGATCCCAATGGCCGGAGGTCTCCCACAAACTCCGGTTCAGGATAATCGGAGTGGAAATCTCCACATAACCGGCTTTCTTATGGATTTCTCTCCAGTAATCCAAAAGCGTATTCTTCAGAACCATACCCTTCGGCAGGAAGAACGGGAAGCCCGGGCCGGCCTCATGCATCATGAATAAGCCAAGCTCTTTGCCAAGCTTTCTGTGGTCACGTTTCTTTGCCTCCTCCATCATGGTCACATAGGCATCCAGCTCTTCCTTCTTTGCAAATGCAGTCGCATAGATACGGGTCAGCATCTTGTTGTGCTCGTTGCCTCTCCAGTAAGCGCCGGCAATGCTCATCAGCTTATAAGCCTTTCCTACTTCCTTGGTATTCATCAGGTGCGGGCCGGCACACAGATCGGTGAACTCACCCTGTCTGTAAAAGCTGATTTCCTCGCCCTCCGGAAGATCCTCAATCAGCTCCACCTTATACGGCTCATCCTTTTCCTTCATCAGAGCAATCGCCTCATCGCGCGGAAGGGTAAACCGCTCAATCGGCAGTGCCTCTTTGACAATCTTCTTCATCTCCGCTTCAATTTTAGGCAGCTCCTCTGCCGTAATCGGATTGACCGGATCGATATCATAATAGAATCCGTCTGCAATGGACGGACCGATTGCCAGCTTAATCTCCGGATGCAGACGCTTGATCGCCTGTGCCATCACATGGCTTGCAGAATGACGCAGCGCCGCCAGACCCTTCTCATCCTTTGCTGTTAAAATATTTAACGTACAGTCTTCCTCAATCACCGTGCGGAGATCGGCGGTTTCCCCATTGATCTCGCCCACACAGGCCATTCTGGCCAGGCCTTCACTTAAATCCTTCGCAATGTCAATGACAGACATCGGCTGCGCATACTCTTTGACAGAGCCGTCTTTTAATGTTACTTTCATGCTGTTTCTTCCTTTCTTAAAATAAAAAAATCCCCTTATCATGTACGAAAATACATAATAAGGGACGATCGTTATCGCGGTTCCACCCTGATTGCACATCCTGTAAGCATGTGCCGCTTCATTTGATGATAACGGAATCACCGTTCCCGATTAAGGGACGCTCCGAGCTGGTCTTCCTCTGTTCTTTCTGCAAGGTGCTTTCACCAAACGCACCTCTCTCTGTGCATTCCAAACAGGCTACTGGTCTCATCAACGCTTTATCTGTTCCGATTATAACACGGAATCCGTTTTTGTCAAGAACCGTTTTACCAGCTGCTCATACTCGCCTTCGTGGCGGCACCAGTCCTCTTCCTTGATTATGACCGGCTCTCCTTCCAGCGTAAAGCCTTGAATATAAGCTGCCTTGCCCAGTTCCTTTTTCTCATATTCCTCCCTGGATACGGCCACCATACGATCCACTTCCTCGCCTGGTGCAAAAAACGGAACATCCAGCCGGTAAAGATATACATGTCCGATTTCCCGGTCAAAGAAATCGCCCTCGCAAATCTCTTCCCGGACCGTTCCGAGGTAAGTCAGGTTTTCTGCTTCCATCCGGACACCGGTCTCCTCACGGACTTCCCGGTATACCGCCTCCTCATGGCTCTCTCCTGCATCCACATGACCGGTAGAAGCCAGATCATAATAGTCCGGAAAATCTTTTTTCGAATGAGCTCTCTGCTGAAAATACAGCCAGATATTGTCTCCGCTTCTGCAATACATCCAGCAGTGCACGACCTCATGCCACAGTCCCAGGCGATGGGCCTCCTCTCTGGAGCGGACGCCGATTCTGGTTCCGTCCTCGTCATAGATGGCAAACTGCTCTGTCTTTTCCGCCAGAAGCTCCGGGAAGGTCTCTTCAATGATCCGGGCCGCCGTTGCCACCATCCGGGCGCAGGGCCGGCTCTTGTAATAGTCCTCGGTTCGAAGAGACGGCGCCGCGCTCTTCTCCGCTGCTCTTAAGCCCAGTATTTCCCGGCAGATGATCGTCTGATGCTCTGCGCGGAACGCATCCGCCATTCGCCGCACCGTCTCATAATTCCTGGTCTTGGCTGCCTGATCCTCTGGATCTGCGTTTCCGCACGCCAGCCCGGCAATCAGATTCATGCCGGACACTGCGCCGCATACCTCCCGCATTCGTCCCATGCCGGCTCCGAACGAACAGGACAGCTTCAGCGCCTGCTCCCGGTCCATTCCGAACAGATCGCTGTAGGCAGCAAACACCGACTGACAGCAGTTATATCCGGCCATGAACAGCTCAACCGCATCCTGTACTCTGCTTTTCATATGGATTTCCTTTCTTCTGCTTTCTGCACGGTCCGCGCCTGCCAAAAAGCGCCGCAGCTCCGGGGCAGAAAAACCGCCTGCCTTAAAGCAGGATCAGAAGCAGAATTGTCATAATGATAATGCTGGTTACAATTGAAATGGAATTAAATGCACTGGAAAGGCCCACATCGCCGTTCATTTCACCGGTAAATGCCGGATTGGCCGACGCCACCGGGGCAAAGGCCAGAAGCACCAGTGTCCTGCGGATTTCCAGATCAAACGGAAGCAGGAAATAGTAAACTGCTGCCAGCACGGCCGCCACACTGTAGCGCAGCAGCAGGTATTTGGCCAGCCTTCCCGTATATTCCTTATTCAGAGTTACCTTAAAGCCCACGCCCAGCATCAGCATCGCCATAAAGGCATTCGCATTGGAAATCGTTCCGGCAAAGGAAACGACAACCTGCGGAACCGTGATGTCCAGAAGGCGCACCACGATCATGATCACATACACCAGGAAAGGAACCGATTTTCCCAGAGCTTTTACAATGTTTTTCAGTGGGTTTCCTCCCTTGGAGGTTCCGCCTGCCATGGATGCCAGGCTGTAGGCGCCGCCCAGGCAGATCACTGCATTTCCGGAATCAAACAGGCTGGTGGTCATCACGCCCACCGGGCCTAAGAAACTCTGGACAAAGGGAAGAGCAAAATTTCCGATATTATACCCGGAAACATTCAGCATGCCGAATGCCCGCTCCTCCCGGCTTTTTCTCAGATTGATCAGATAGCCCAGTCCAATCATCAAAACGCCGCCGCCAAATCCGAACAGACTTAAAACCAGCATGGAGGGTGACAACTCCATGCTGGCAAAGCTGTAAGCAATGGCGGCCGGCAACGTAATCTTAATCACAATTTTGGACAGAAGGAAAAAGTCCTTCTCCTGAAAGAAGCCAATCCGCTTCAAGCCATATCCCAAAAGGATAATTCCAACAAATGTGACTGCTTTTATCAGTACCGCCGTCATTTCCATATTGATTTCTGCTTTCTGTTCCTTTTACTTTACTTCCACGCTCCAGCCTTCCGGACCTTCGATCCGTCCTAACTGGATGCCGGTAATGGTATCATAGATTCTCTGGGTCAGCTCACCGATGTGATTGTTGCTGATCGGCATCTTTTCATTCTCAAAGCGAAGCTCACCTACCGGAGATACTACCGCAGCAGTGCCGGTGCCGAAGCACTCCTCCATCTCGCCGCTCTCCGCCGTCTGGATGACCTCATCCACGGAAATTTTTCTCTCCTCAACCGGAACGCCCCACATCTTGCAGAGCTGAATGGCAGAATCTCTGGTAACACCCGGCAGGATGCTTCCGTTTAATTCCGGAGTTACTACGGTGCCGTTGATCTTGAAGAAGATGTTCATGGCACCTACTTCCTCAATATACTTTCTATGTACGCCATCCAGCCACAGAACCTGTGCGTAACCCTCATCATGTGCCTTTACCTGGCTTGCAAGAGATGCCACATAATTGCCGCCGGTCTTTGCCTCGCCGATACCGCCCTTCACGGCTCTTACATACTCATCCTCGATCCAGATCTTAACCGGATCCAGTCCGCTTGCATAGTAAGCGCCTACCGGAGACAGAATGATGATGAACTTGTAGGTATTAGACGGACGAACGCCCAGGAACGGATCCGTTGCAATAACGAACGGACGGATGTACAGTGCGGTGCCCGGCTTGGTCGGAATCCAGTCCGCATCTACCTTTACGATCGTCTTGAGTGCTTCCAGGAAAATATCCTCCGGGATCTCCGGAATGCAAAGTCTGCGGTTGCTGCGGTTTGCACGTTCAATATTCTTGTCCGGACGGAACAGAAGGATTCTTCCGTCATCGGCCTTGTAGGCCTTTAAGCCCTCAAACATTTCCTGACCGTAATGGAATACCATGGCAGACGGCTCCAGTACCAGCGGCTGATACGGTACGACTCTCGGATCATGCCAGCCTTTTCCGGTCTCGTAATCCATCACAAACATATGATCTGTAAAGATGGTGCCAAATACTAATGGGTTATCCTTTCCCGGTTTCTCCTTTGGACAGGTGGTCTTTTCAATTCTGATTGTCTGCATTTTTTATCTTCCTTTCACATGCCTGGCTCTTATGTCAGTCAATTCATTGATTTACATCATTATCTTCCAAAAGTCCCAATCTGTCAATACTTTCAGGTTATGAAGTTCTGTTATGGTTTTCTTTCCTCCCGGTTATGGATTCCTGTTTCTTCCATAATTTTCGGATATCGCTGGACGAATCCGGGAATTCGCGGTATAGTATAGCAAAAAAGAAGGGGGTCCGTTATGGCAGCAGCAACTACACAAAAAAATGATTTTTCCCAGGGCAGCATCGTGAAAAACATCCTGAACCTGGCCGTTCCCATGACACTGGCACAGCTCATCAATGTTCTCTATAATATTGTGGACCGGATCTACATCGGCCGGATTCCGGAACACGCGACTCTGGCCCTGACCGGTCTCGGACTCTGCCTTCCTATCATTTCCATGGTGATTGCCTTTGCCAACCTGTTCGGAATGGGAGGCGCGCCGCTCTGCTCCATTGAGCGGGGCCGGGGCAATGAAGAGGAAGCCGAAGCCATTATGGGAAATTCCTTTATCATGATGATTCTCTGCGGCCTTGCGCTGACCGTCCTTGGTCTCCTGTTCAAACGTCCCATGCTGTATTTGTTCGGTGCTTCTGATGCCACGATCTCCTACGCCGAATCCTACGTCACCATTTATCTGCTTGGAAGCGTTTTCGTTATGACCGGCCTGGGCATGAACAGCTTCATCAACTCGCAGGGCTTCGGAAAAATCGGCATGATGACGGTGCTTCTCGGCGCCGTTTCCAATATTATTCTGGATCCTGTTTTTATCTTTGTTCTGAACCTGGGCGTCCAGGGTGCCGCCTGGGCCACAATTCTCTCACAAGGACTTTCCGCTGCCTGGATCATCCGTTTTCTGACCGGCCGTCAGACCATTCTGAAGCTTCGGAGAAAGGCGTTCCGTCTGAAAAAACAGCGGATTTTGAACATTGTCGGGCTGGGTCTGTCCGGCTTTACCATGTCCATCACCAACTGTTTTGTGCAGATCATGTACAACGCCAGCCTGGCCCGCTGGGGCGGCGACCTGTATGTGGGAATCATGACCGTGATCAATTCTGTCCGGGAGATCATCTCTCTGCCAGTCAACGGCATCACCAACAGCGCCCAGCCGGTCATGGGCTTCAACTACGGCGCCGGGGAATATAAACGAGTCAAAAAAGCAGCAGTTTTCATGTCTGCCGCCGCCATCTGCTACACCACCTGTGTCTGGTTCCTCGTCCACAAATTCCCGGAATTTTTTATCCGGATCTTCAATCAGGACAGCGAACTGGTAGCCGCCGGAGTTCCGGCCATGCAGATTTATTATTTCGGCTTTTTCATGATGTCCCTCCAGTTTGCCGGACAGGCCGTGTTTGTTGCCCTCGGCAAATCCAAAAATGCCGTATTCTTCTCGATCTTCCGCAAGGTCATTATCGTCATTCCGCTGATTTTGATCCTTCCCAATCTGTTCGGTCTGGGAACCGGAGGTGTCTTTATGGCGGAACCGATCTCCAACTTTGTGGGCGGCACTGCCTGCTTCGGAACCATGCTCTGCACCGTATGGCCGGAATTAAGCAATGAGGACGCGGCCGAAAAAAAGCGGGCCGCCCGAAAAAAAGCCCGCTCCTGAATTTCAGATTATGAAATACGATAATCAATATCTTCCAGCTCTTCTGCTCTGGCCGGATATTCCAGGACCTCATCCGGGCAGCGCTTCATGATCTGGCTGCCGCCTTTGTCTCCATGAAGGGAAAGCAGTTCCTCCCGGTACCGGCAGTCGAAGATCACCGGATTTCCTCTCCTTCCGGCTGCAGACAGGCAGCCGATGGATTTCCGTCCGGACTGCACCGCCTCCAGGAATGCTGCCAGAAGCCCTTCGATCGTCGCTTCCTCCAGAAACGGCTGATCTGCCACAGAAAACAGATAAAACTGCGTATCCCGGTCCGCCGCCTCCACGCCGAGACGAATGGAGGCCGTGATACCTTCCGCAGCGTACGGATTCCTTACACAGCGGATTCCGGCATTTTCTCCCCATTCCAGAATTTCCGCATACTGGCTTGCCAGAATGATCTGCAGGCAGATGCGGCTTTTTTTTCCGGCCTGCTCCGCCCTCTTCCTGCACTGAAGGAAACGCTCCAGGCCATGACGGTACAGGGGTTTTCCGGCAAACGGTTCCAGAAGCTTATTGCTTCCGAATCGCCTGCCGAATCCAGACGCCATGTAAATCACGGAAACCTTGATTTTCCGAAGCTGCATCACCATACATTCCCAGTTTTTCCGGGCAAGCAGCATCCGGATCCGCTCTCCCGCCTGCTCCCGGAATACCGAATCCGCCTGATTCAAAATAACCGCAAGCCTTGCACTGGGGAAGCAGAACTGCAGCGGCTTCAAATACCCCTTTTCCAGAAAGCAGGCAGCCAGTTCTTCTGTAACCGGATCCTCCTCCAAACCTCCCAAAAGCCATTCCCGGCCAAGCTCCCAGCGCTGACAGACCTCCCGGTACGGCTTTCCCAGAGCGGAAAGTCCGAATACGACCATGACCGCATCCACATTCGACGGAATCACCGGTTCTCTCGGCCAGTCCGGCACCTTCATAGGAAGCCCGCGGGAGCCATCTGCCTCCACCAGCACCAGATCTGCTTTCCGGCACAACATTTCGTAACCTTCCGTCCCGGGGAAGCTCATCTTTCCCGGCTGCTTTGCCAATGCGCCGAAATACACAATGCCGTCCCGTTCCATCAGACTGACAGCCTCCGCCGCCGTCTTTCCCACACCGCTGTGCGTTTCCGGAAGCCACATGTGGGTCGTCGTCATCACAGCCGCCGTTTTTCCCTGACTGCATGCGCTTTCTGCCATTTTTTCCAGAAAAGCCGTTTTTCCTCCTCCTCCGACTGCCGCCAGCACATAACTCTTTCCCATTGCCTGCCCCTCCCTTGTCTTTCTCCCATTTTAACATATTCCTATTGGTTTTTAAAGCAGGAAACCTGTTTGCAGGCAGCCCCGGCTCGTGGTATACTGGTATGCAAGGACAGGGCCCGGAAAAAGGCCCGGAAAAAGAAAAGGGATGAAATAGCAATGAGCAAGACAGGAGCAATCATATCGGCCGCCGGGCACAACAGTTCCATTACCACGTTTCAGCCTCTGATGACGCTGGGAGGCACTACTGTCATCCGGCGGATCATCATTATGCTGAAGCAGATCGGAATTGACCCAATTGTGGTCATTACCGGAAGGAACGGAGACCAGCTGGAAAAACATATCTCAAAAATGCGGGTAATCTGTCTGCGAAATGAAGAATACGAAACCACTCAGATGTATGACAGCATTCTGATGGGCATCAATTACATGGAAGATTTATGCGATCGGGTACTGATTCTTCCGGTGAAATTTCCCATGTTCCTGGAGGATACGATCGACCAGCTGCTGAAATCAGAAAGCCCGATTGCCTGCCCGGTATATGAGGGCCGGCGCGGACATCCCGTCCTGATTTCCAAATCCATGTTCCCGCTCTTTCGAAGCGTTGATGCCCCTGGCGGGCTGAGGAGCTTCCTTCGCCAGGTAACCATTGATCCGTATGTAGAGGAGCTTCCGGTTCCGGATCAGGGCATTATCATGGCAATTGAAAATGACGAAGACTGTCTGAACAGATATGACCATTCCAGAAAAATCCCGGTCCACAGCGTGACACAGCTTTACCTGGAGGGAGAAGAGATTTTTTTCGGTCCCGGAATCGCCCAGTTTCTGTCCCTGGTGGAACACACCGGCTCCATGCAGACGGCCTGCCGGCAGATGCACATGTCCTACAGCAAGGGATGGAAAATCGTAAAGGACGCAGAAAAACAATTGGGATTTCCTCTGCTGTTTACTCAGTCCGGCGGTTCAGAGGGCGGCTTTTCCCAGCTGACGCCCAAGGCAAAGGATTATCTGACCCGCTATCTGGATATGGAGAAGGAGCTGGGGCAGGAAGCCAGGCGGCTGTTTAAGAAATATTTCAGCTGAGGACACCTGCTGATCCGGCTATTGCAAATCTCAAAAAATCGTTTTATAATGGACTTGTTCACCAGTTCCGGGAGGAGTGCAGCAAATGCTGTATAGCCGGTGTCCGGTCTCACACTGAATATCCCGGGAACACGCGGCTGCTGGTAAACATTTTGAGCGGGTTTACACATAGGAAACCCGCTCATTGTTCTTTCTAATGCTTTTTCTTCCCCATCCGCTCTGCTCTCACGGCAATCAGCTCACCGGCAATGCTGACGGCGATCTCGGCCGGCGTCTCCGCATCAATATTCAGCCCGATCGGCATATGACAGGCCTGGATTTCTTCCCGGTCAAATCCGTCTCCCACCAGCTTCTCCGTTACCACCTTGATCTTATTCCGGCTTCCCATGATTCCGATATAATACGGCTTTGCCTCCAGCATCTGGCGCTGAACGTAATAATCAAACTGATGTCCCCTCGTCATAATGCAGACATAATCCTGATGCTTCACTTCTACATAGTCCGATATGTGCTCCAGGTCGCCGACAATCGTCCGCACCGCATCCGGAAACACCGTTGGATTGGCAAATTCTGCCCGATCATCCATCACCACACAGCGGAAGCCGATATGGGTCAGCACCGGCACCAGCTCCTGCGCCACATGGCCTCCACCGAACACATATACCATTCCGGCCTGAACCAGCGGCTCAATATAATACTTTCGTCCTCCGGTCTCCCGCAGCACGGCGCGGTTTACAAACAGCGGATTTTCCGAATATGCAAGGTCCCCGCTGTCCATCCCGTACAATCCGCCGCTCTTCGTATAAACTCCCATCTGCCAGCAGGTCTCATCTGTAATATCCAGCAGCAGCCAGCTGTCCTCCTCCCGGCCAAGAAGCTCCAGGATCCGGCTGGAAAGCGTCCGGAATTCCTGATTTTCCGGACTCAGATACTGAAAATACACTACCACATCTCCGCCGCAGACCATACCGATATCCGCAACCTGATTTCTGGTCAGAGAAAAGCCCCTGGTGCAGGATGCTTTCTCCTCCAGCACCTTGCCGGCTGCCTGAACGGCACGATATTCCACCGCACCTCCGCCTATGGTTCCCCGGGTGCTTCCGTCCGTTCGGACAAGCATTCTGGAGCCCGCTCCGCGCGGCGTAGAACCAGAGCTGGCGATCACCGTTACCATTACCAGCTCCTCCCCTTTGTCCAAAGCTCCCTTTATTTCCTGAAATAACTGTTTCATTGATCAAAGCTCTCCTTTTAAAAGCAGAACCGCCGACGGCTCCACACGAAGCCAGGCCGGAATCACTGCTCCTGCATCATGGGTATGAATCGTCTTTTCAATCTTCCACCATAACCCGTTTTTCAGAGTGACATACCACTCAAACGGCATCTCGGAAATATCCGGATTCTGAACCCGGATCAGATTTTCTCCTCCGTCTTTGCGGTTTTTTCGCTCTGCAGCCTCCTCCTCAGACAGCGGCTCAAAGTCATGGGCGCGGATCCCGACTGCGGTAATATCATCTGCCACCGGCTGTGTTGTCACCAGTTCCAGACCGTCCCAATCCAGAGCGCGGACCCGGTAAGTTCCAATCCGCTCGATTCTGGAAATATTCTTGCACCCGGTCAGTCTGGCCGCCTGGCAGGTCACCGGGTTCTGAAAGATCTCTTTTGTTTTTCCTGCCGCAATCACGGTTCCGCGATTTAAAAGAAGCAGCTCATCGCAAAGCTGATACGCTTCATCCCGGTCATGTGTAACCAGAACCGATGCGCCGCGATAGCCCTCCAGAACCTTCGCCAGCTCCAGCCGCAGCCCCTCCCGCAGATACGTATCCATGGCAGAAAATGGCTCATCAAACAGAAGTACCTCCGGGTCATAGACCAGAATCCTGGCCAGCGCCACACGCTGCTGCTGGCCGCCGGAAAGCTGGCCGGGATAACGTTTCTCCAGCCCGGAAAGCCGAAACCGCTCCACCATCTCCCTGACCCGCTCCGGATTCCTGCCCTTCAGACCAACTCCGATATTTTCTTCCACCGTCATGTTCGGAAACAGGGCATAATTCTGGAACAGATAGCCCACACGTCTCTCCTGAGGGCGAAGATTGATCTTCTGCGCCGAATCATACAGGCAGTTCGCCTGAACCACGATCCGCCCGGTATCCGGCTTTACGATCCCTGCAATCGACTTTAACGTCATGCTTTTCCCGCAGCCGGAGGCTCCCAGAATTCCCAGACAGCCTTTTCCGGAAGAAAAGCGGATATTTAATTCAAACTCTTTCAGCTGCTTTCGGACATCTACCTCAAGCAGAGACTGCTCCTTCTGCAACTCTTCCATCGCTACCGCCTCTTTCTCTCTGTTTTCAGCGCCGCCCAGTTCATCAGAATCACCGAGATAAAGGCAATGACCACGATGATCAAAACATACTGATACGCAGCTTCCATATTACCCGCTGCCACCTCGGAATAAACCGCCATCGGCAGCGTTCTTGTCTTTCCTGCAATGTTTCCCGCAATCATGGCAGTAGCGCCAAATTCACCCAGCCCCCTGGCAAAGGCCAGTACCCCGCCGCTTACCACACCAGGAACCGCATTGGCAAGCAGCACTTTCCGGAAAATCATCCATTCGCTCATTCCCAGCGTTCTGGCCGCTGCCACCAGGTTGGAATCCACCTGTTCAAACGCGCCCCTGGCTGAGCGGTACATTAACGGAAACGACATGGTAACAGCCGCAATGACCGTTGCACCCCAGGAAAATGCAATCTTGATACTGAAATAATCAATAAAAAATTTTCCAAGCGGGCGCTTTACTCCAAACAGATACAGCAGGAAGAAGCCCGCCACAGTAGGCGGAAGAACCAGAGGAAGGGTCAGGATTCCATCCAGAATCATCTTCCATCTCTCATTTTTCAGGCTGACCACAAGCCAGGCCGAAAAAATCCCCAGAAAAAAGGTGATAAAGATTGACAGGCTGGCTGTCTTCATAGAAATAAAAATCGGTGACCAATCCACGGCTGTTTGTCTCCTTTCCTGCTGTTCCCGCTTTCTATCAAAATTTTTATTCGCCGGCAGTAAATCCGAAGGACTCAAATACTTCCATTGCCTCCGGACTCTTTAAAAATTCTACAAATGCATTGGCTGCATCTGCATGTGCCGAATCCTTTACAACTGCAACCGGATAAATTACCTTCTTCGCCAGGCTTCCTTCCGGAGCTTCTGCTACAACCTCAACCTGATCTGCCATGCTGGCGGCATCCGTTGCATATACAATTCCGGCATCCGCACTTGCTGCCGCAACCTGATTCAATACTTCCGTAACGTTGGTGCCAAAGCTGATCTTGTCCTGGATCTTGTCCCAGATTTCCAGACTGGTCAGCGCTTCCTCTGCATACTGTCCTGCCGGTACGCTGGCCGGATCGCCTAATGCGATGCTCTCTGCCTTCTCGATATCTTCAAAAGAAGCCAGATCCGCCTCGTTTCCGGTTGGAACGATCAGAACGATCTTATTTTCCAGAAGATTGGTGATCGTATCGGATTCAATCATGCCTTCCTCATCCAGAGCTGTCATCTGTTTTACTGCTGCGGACATGAAAACATCTGCCTCCAGACCTTCCTCGATCTGAGTCTGCAGCTTTCCGGAGCTGTCATACGTTCCCTTCACGGTGATTCCGGGATTCTGTTTCTGGAACATCGGAATCAGTTCTTCCTCATATGCATTTTTCAGACTTGCTGCCGCTGCAACCAGGATCTCCTCGCTTTCTGCCGCAGCTGCGGTGGCTTCTGCCGCCGTGGTTGCCTCCTTTGCAGACGAAGAACAGCCTGCCAGTACAGCTGCTGCAAGCACAGCTGCCATCACCATACGAATTCTTTTTTTCATGATTCTCTTTCTCCTTTCTATTTTCGGGCGCACTCAGATGCGCTTCCCCGCATAATTTTCAGACCGTGATCCAATGCATGCAGAATCATTTCCAGGCTCTCTCTCACCGCTTTCGGGCTTCCCGGAAGATTCACAATCAGAGTCTTTTTCCGTATCACAGATACGCCGCGGCTCAGCATGGCCCGGTCTGTGATCTCCATCGATTTGTATCGGATATATTCCGCGATACCGGGCGCATTCCGGTCTGCCACTGCCATCGTTGCCTCCGGAGTCTGGTCCCGCATGGAAAATCCGGTGCCGCCGCTGGTCACCACCAGATCCACCTGACGGCTGTCCGCCAGTCGAATCAGCTGGTTTTTCAGCATGGCAGGCTCATCCGGCAAAAGCAGAAGCTCCACCACCTCATAACCGGCCTGCTCCAGCATCTCCTTTGCGGCAGGTCCACTCTCATCCTTCCGTTCTCCCTTTGCGCCTTTATCACTCAGCGTGATGACAGCTGCTGTAAAGGGACGGTTCTCTGCCGGAGGTTCCGTGCGCATCTCATCGCCCGGGCGGAGGATCCCTCCTTTCAAGACCTTTGCAAAAACGCCTTCCCGCGGCATGATGCATTCGCCCATCCGCTTATAAATTGCACAGTGGCTGTGGCATTCCTTACCGATCTGGGTCATCTCCAGCTCCACACTTCCGGCATACAGCCGGGTTCCCACTGGAAGTGCCCGGAAATCAATTCCCTCCACCACCAGATTTTCCCCGAAGGCGCCGTCCGCAACGTTGGCCCCCCGCTCGTTAAATGCCTTTACTTTGTCATAAGAAAGAAGACTCACCTGACGATGCCAGTGTCCTGCGTGGGCATCCCCTTCAATGCCGTAATCCGGAATAAAATGGCCTTCCGATATGGAATGCTTTTCAACTCCGCGGACATCACTGACACAGATAGCTTTTACAATGCCGGTTTTCTCCTGTTCCTGCGCCATGTCTCTCATCCTCCAATATCAATCATGTTGTGTGCTTCTGTAATCTGCCCCGGCCTTTCAAAACAGTGGGCCGCCGGTTTTTCACGAATCGCCCGGCTCACAGCAGCACGAAGCCGTTCCTGAAGCGCTCTGTCATCCGGACAATCCTCATACTGCCATTTCCAGTGTCCCGACCGTCCCTCCTGCTCCGGCTGGCCTTCTCTTAAAATTTTCCGCAGGTCCACGCCGTCCTCATAACAAAGGCAGGTCTTCAAATATCCCTGTGCCGTCAGACGCACCCGATTGCAGCTGTCACAGAATTTTCCGTGAACGGCACTGATAAAGCCAATACTTCCCTGGAAGCCCGGTATCCGGTAATAGACAGCCGGCCCGAAGCCATGGATCCGCGAGTCCCTCTGCATTCCCGGATAACATTCCCGCATCTCTTCCAGAAGCTTCTGATGATTGATGACCGGAAAGCTTTTTCCATATCCAATCGGCATCATTTCAATAAAGCGGACGTCCACCGGCAGACTTTCTGCCAGCCGGACCACTTCTTTCCAGCCATCGCCCAGATCCAGAGAAACCGCATTGATCTTCACCGGAATCCCGGTATCCGAAGCCAGCCTCACGGCCCGCAGCACCTCAGGAAGGCAGTCACTTCCTGTGATCTGCCGGTATGTTTCCCGGTCCATCGTATCCAGACTGATATTAATCCCATCAATTCCGGCCTCCTGAAGCTCCTTAAGACAGTTTTCCAGAAGGACACCGTTTGTCGTAATCGTTACTTTTTCAATCCCCGGAACCGCTTTCAGCATCTGAATCAGCCGGCAGCAGTCCTTTCGTACCAGCGGTTCCCCGCCGGTTACCTTAATATGACGGATTCCAAGACCTGCACCGCAGGCTGCAGCTGCCAGAATCTCTTCAAAGGTCAGAATGTTCTTCGGCTCCACGCACTCTACACCTTCCGGCATACAGTACCGACACCGCAGATTGCACCGGTCTGTAATGGAGATCCGCATATAATCAATGACTCTTCCGCAAGAATCCTTCATCGCCCTATTCCATCTCCTCCGGTTCTTCTGCCGATACTCTCGGATTGACAAATTCTCCGCTCTTTCCGCCGGACTTGTGCTCCAGATAGATCCCGCCGATCTCCATGGTCTTATCCACGGCCTTGCACATATCATAAATCGTCAGGAGCGCGGTCGCAACACCGGTCAGCGCCTCCATCTCCACGCCGGTCTTTCCGGTAGTTTTTGCCGTACAGGATGCCTGAATCTCATTGGTTTCTTCCCGAATTTCAAAATCAACCGAAAGCTTTGTCAGATTCAGCCGATGGCAAAGAGGAATCAGATCGGAGGTCCGCTTCGCCCCCATAATTCCGGCTACCCGGGCCACCCCAAGCACGTCGCCCTTGGACATCGTCCCGGCCGTCACCTTCTCCAGACATTCCCGGCTCATAAAAATGCTTCCCTTCGCAGTGGCTTCGCGGACCGTATCCGCTTTTTGACCCACATCAACCATAACTGCATTTCCGGATTCATCAAAATGTGTAAATTCCATTCCGCACTACACCCCTTTTCCGAAACCGCAGTTCGGGAATGTACAGACCGGACAGTTCAGGCACAGGCCGCCCTGGCCAAGCGCTGCCAGTTCTTCGTCCGTCACCTCGTCATCTGCCATAACACGCGGAAGAATCAGGTCAAAAATCGTCCTCTTCGCATACATCACACAGCCGGGAAGCCCCATCACTGCCACATTTCTGGTATGGTCTCCCTCCTTTGCTTCGCAGTATGCCAAAAGGAACATGGCGCCCGGAAGCACCGGGGCCCCGTAGGATACGATTCTGGCACCGGTATTTTTAATCGCCAGCGGAGTTTTGTCATCCGGATCCACACTCATTCCGCCGGTACAGATCACGATGTCGGCTCCCCGGCTGATCAGCCGCAGGATCGCCTCCGTCACTTTCTGATCATCATCGTTCCAGGTCTCGTGGCCGATTACCTCCGTATCAAATTCCGCGAGCTTTTCCTCGATCACCGGAGTGAAGGTATCCTGAATTCTTCCGTAATATACCTCATTTCCCGTAGTCACGATTCCCACTTTTTTATGAACAAACGGTTTCAGCTCCAGAATCGGCCGGCCGCCGGATGCCTCCATAGCCGCCTTTCTGGCGCCTTCCATCTTCTCTTCCTCGATCACCAGCGGAATAATCCGTGTTCCTGCCAGCTTGTCTCCCTTTTTTACGGCGAAGTTGCCGTGGCGGGATGCAATCATCATCTGACCGAATCCATTCACTGCCTTTAATGCCGGATTATGTACCTTCAGAAGACCGTCACAGGCTGCCGTCAGCTCAATTTTTCCTTCCTTTGCCTGAGAACGCTCCATGTGCTCTCCTCTGCACATGGCGCAGAGAATTTCCGCCGCATCATTCTCGTGCAGCATGCCTTCTTCCTTTTCCCATACATACAGCTGGTCCTTGCCCACGCTCAGCAGGACCGGAATATCTTCTTTCGTCACCACATGTCCCTTGCGGAATACCGCATCCTTGGTCACGCCTTTTATAATCTGTGTAATATCGTGGCACAGCACCGTTCCCTCTGCGTCCACCGTCTGAATCAGCTTCATCTTCCAATAACCCTCCACCGTTATTTTTTTTTAAGAATAACGTTATTGACAGTATAACGGATTCTTTCCTGTTTGTAAATATTCTCCCGCGTATTTCCGGATATTTTCTTCTCACCGATCAATTGTGCAAGAAAAAACAGCAGCAAATTTTAGCGTAAAACGCATATCCTTTGCTGCTGTTTTTTCAGCTTCCGAAACCAGATGATACCAAACCGTTTTGCCGGACCACATCTTCGTCAACCGCCGCTGCTTCCGTTCAGCAGCGGGGAATTGAACGGGGAGGGAACCGTATTTTATCGCTTCGCTGTCAGGATGCCGCGCAGGTCCACAATGGCATGGCGCGGACATTTTACCGCACACATGCCGCAGCTTAAACAGACGGATTCGCTGATTGTGGCGCAGTGATTGATCACGCGGACTGCACTGGCCGTACAGGTTCTCTCGCAAAGGCCGCAGCCGATGCAGCTGACCTGACAGAGTTCACGTGCCGCTTTTGCCGTATCCTGATTCGAACATTTTACGGCAATATAATTGGCACACTCATGCAGACGGATCACATTCTTCGGGCAGACTCTTACGCACATGCCGCAGGCAATGCACTTCTCTTCATCCACTTCCGCCACACCATACGCATTAATGGAAACCGCACCGAATTTGCAGATCTTTACACATGCTTCGCAGCCGATGCAGCCGTACTCGCATTGGCTTCCCTCTTTCACATGACAGCCGCCGTTACAGGCAACAAACGCTGCACGATAAGGAAATTTCTTCTTCACTGCCATAAGTCAATCCTTCCTTTCATATGGTGTGCCGGAAATCGGCAGGCTGAAACGGCGTACCCCATCATAGCGGTAATACGCATCCGTAATCGCAGGAGCGGTCGGAATGGAAGTGATCTCACCGATACCGATCGCACCGCATGCCACCTTCAGTCCCGGCTTATTGATCACAATCGATTTGATCTCCGGCACCTCATGGGCACGGAATAACCCCAGAGAACCATACTTATCGATCGGCCTGCAGTTTCCGTCAATCGGATATCGCTCACGCAGCGCATAACCCATGGACATGACCACTCCGCCCTCGATCTGTCCTTCACAGGACAGCGGATTCACAGCCTTCCCCACATCATGAGCCGCTACCATTTTTTCTACTTTACCGGTCTTCGGATCAACGATGCACATCTGCGTTGCATAGCCGTAAGCAACATGGGAAACCGGATTCGGCACATTAGCGCCTAATGGGTCTGTTTTTGCCAGATATTCTCCATAAAATTCCTGTCCGACCAGATCCGAAAGTGTCTTTCCTCCTGCTTTCGCCTCCATCAGCTTCTCGCAGGCACGGCGGCACGCTTCCCCGGTTACCAGCGTCTGTCGGGAACCGGAGGTCGTTCCGGAATCCGGGGCAATCCAGGTATTGCTGCGCTCATAAACAATGTCATCCCGCTTCAGATCCGTGTTGGTAATCACCATCTGAACCAGCACCGTCCCCAGTCCCTGACCGATGCAGGATGCGCCAGAATAAATATGAAGCTTCTGATCATTCTCAACTATCAGCCGCGCGCGTCCCCAGTCCGGAAGTCCCACGCCTACGCCGGCATTCTTCATAGCGCAGGCAATGCCCACCGGTTTTCCTGCTGCTATGGCTGCATCATAATCCTCCTTCACCGCCTCCAGTGTCTCCACCAGACCGGTTGACTCATCCACAATCTGTCCGTTCGGCAGCACGCCTCCCGGACGGATGGCATTGCGGTACCGAATCTCCCACGGAGAAATGCCCACCTCGTCGGCCATCATATTCAGCAGGGTTTCCGTTGCAAAACAGGTCTGCGTCACACCAAAGCCGCGGAAGGCACCGGCCGGCGGATTGTTCGTATAATAAGCCGTTCCCTCGATTTCAAAATTCTCATAGGCATACGGACCTGCCGCATGGGTGCACGCCCGCTCCAGCACCGGGCCGCCCAGTGATGCAAACGCACCGGTGTCTGAGGCCACCTTCGCCCTGACGCCCATGATCTTTCCATTTTCATCGCAGCCCATGGTGAAATCCATCACAAAATGATGACGCTTCGGATGAATCAGCAGGGACTCCTCCCGGGTCAGCTTCACTTTGACCGGCCGTCCCGTCTTGTAGGCAATCAAAGCCGCATGGTGCTGAACCGTCATGTCCTCCTTGCCGCCAAAGCCTCCGCCAACCAGCGCATTCTCGCACTTTACCTTGTCGGTTCCCAGCATCAGGCTGCTCTCATGATAGGAACAATAAGCAGACTGATCGGTGGAAATGATCATCACATCTCCATCCTCATCAATATAAGCAACGGCACACTCCGGCTCCAGAAATGCATGCTCCGTCCACGGTGTTTCAAAATGCTGCGTAATCACATGCTTCGCATTCCGGATCGCCTCCCCGGCATTTCCACGACAGACATACTTGTGTGCCTGCACATTGGACTCCTCTTCATCAAACACCTTCGGCGCATCCGGAGCAGAAGCCTCTTCAATGCCATGGATCGCCGGAAGAACCTCGTATTCTACCTTGATCAGCTTCTTCGCCTTCTCCACCGTCTCCAGGTCCTCCGCCGCCACCAGCGCTACCGCATCGCCCAGATAATGCGTCAGCCCTCCAACCGGGATCATCGTGTACTGGTCGTGCTTGATATGACCGATCTTATTCTGGCCGGGAATATCCTCCGCCGTCAGGACTGCAATCACGCCCGGCAGTGCCTTGGCTGCAGAGGTGTCAATGGAAAGCACCCTTGCTCTCGGATATTTGCTTCGCAGTGCAGAGCCATAGCACATGCCGTCCAAATAGAAATCATCCGGATACTTGCCGCTGCCGCAGACCTTTTCCTCTACATCCAGGCGGTGCACCCGGGAACCGATCTTCCAGTCATCCTCGCTGTCTTGCGGAATCACACCCTCCCGCATAATCCTGGCAGCCAGCCTTACCGCTGCAAAAATCTTTATGTAGCCGGTACATCTGCAGTAATTATTGCGCAGAGCATAACGGATCTCCTCCTCCGTCGGATCCGGATTTTTATCCAGCAGCGCCTTGGTACAGATCACCATACCCGGTATACAGAAACCGCACTGCACCGCTCCGGCCTCTCCGTATGCATAGGTATAAACCTTTCGTTCCCAGTCGCTCAATCCCTCCACTGTAACAATATGTCTTCCTTCCAGCGAATCGGTACACGGTACGCAGGATTTGCAGGTCTCTCCGTCAATGATCACCGTACATGCGCCGCAGGCACCCTGGCTGCATCCGTCCTTGACCGAGGTCAAATGCAGCTCATCGCGCAGGAAACGCAGCAGAGACTGCTTTTTGGATGTACTGACCTTTTGCCCATTCACATAAAATGTATACATTTCTCACTCACCTTTCCTGTTTTTCACACGGTCAATTTGTACAAATTTTCTTATATACAAACCTCTATGTATTCATTTTACCATAGAATGAACAAAAAGCAATGGGTAATCTAAAAATTTTTGTGATTATCTAATTTTTTTTAAGATTTCCACGTCCTCGCATCAGGTGGCAAAGCCTGCATACTGTGTCATATACAGCTCATAATATTTGCCCTTTTTATCCAGCAGTTCTTCATGGCTTCCGCTCTCCACGATCTGTCCCTGATCCATAACCACGATCAGATCCGAATCCCGGATAGTGGACAGGCGATGAGCAATCACAATGCTGGTGCGGTTCTTCATCACCTGCTGCATTGCGCTCTGGATTGCTTTTTCCGTACGGGTATCCACGTTGGAAGTCGCCTCATCCAGAATCAGAATCTTCGGATCCGCCACAAAAGCCCGGGCAATCGCGAGAAGCTGCCGCTGACCCTGACTGATGTTGGCTCCGCCGGCGGCAAGCTTCGTGTCATAGCCGCAAGGCAGCCGGTCAATCAGGTCCCTGCAGCGGCTCATCCCGGCTGCCCGGTCCAGCTGCTCCTGTGTAACCGCCTCATTGGCATACTTCAGGTTATTCCGGACCGTATCCGAAAACAACACCGTATCCTGCAGTACAATGGACGCAGATTTCCGCAGGCTCCCTCTGGACACCTTCTGAACATTCTGCCCGTCAATACAGATTTCTCCGCTGTCCGGGTCATAAAAACGCATCAGCAAATTGACCACCGTCGTCTTGCCGCTTCCGGTGGCGCCAACCAGCGCTACCTTTTTTCCGGACGGAACCGTCAGCGTAAAATCACGAAGCACCGGTTTTCCTGGTATATAGGAAAAATTTACATGCCGGAACGAAACGGCCGCCCCTCTTTCTGCTTTCAGCGTTTCACCGCACATCTCCTCTCCGGCCTCATCCAGGACCATGAAAACCCGCTCCGCGCCGGCAATCGCAGTCTGAAGCTGGCCGTAGATCTGCGCGATCTCATTAATGGGACGGCCAAATTGCTTAGCATAGACAATAAAAGCAGAAATCACACCCACCGAAATCATCCCGTGGACCGCAAAATATCCGCCGAATGCCGCAATGATCACAAAGCCGATATTTCCGATGCAGTTCATGACAGGACCCATTACGCCGCTGAACACATCCGTTCGGATTCCGGCCCTGGTCAGAGAATCGGAAATCGCACAGAATTCCTCCGCCGTCTGATTCTGACGATTATAAGCCACTACAGTGCGATAGCCGGAGATCATTTCCTCCACCGTGCCATTTAGCTGCCCCAGAAGCATCTGCCTCTTCCGTGAAAACTTCCGGACATTGCCCGACAAAAATTTTGTGGCAAGCACCGTCAGGACAACCGTTCCGCAGCTTAACAAAGCCAGCTGCCAGCAGTACCACAGCATAATGGCCACTGTGCCGCTGATCGTCAGTACTCCGGAAAACAGCGAAGGCAGCGACTGAGAAACCGTAGTAGAAATATTTTCAATGTCATTCGTCATCCGGCTCATCACATCACCGTGAGAATGGGTGTCCAGATAGGGAATCGGAAGATCCACGATTTTTCCAAACAGTTCTTCCCGCATCCGCCGGACAATGCGCTGGCTGAGTCTCGCGCTGATGAAACCCTGCAGAAGCTGACAGCCGCTGTAAAAACCGTACACCGCAAGCATCCAGATCAGCGTAACAGAAAGGATTCCCTGCCGACTGCCGGCAATAATATCAATGGCACGGCTCTGCAGGCTGGGGGCATAAACACCGCAGATTGTACCGAAAATCACGATGACCAGCATACAAATTACCATCCCTTTTTCGCGGGCAAAGTACGTCAGGATCCGCTTCAGCGTACTGCCCACATGCTCTGCATGCTCAACCTCCGCAAAGCTGGCCCGGCGGTTCATGCCGGGAATGTTCCGCTCCACCAGTTTTTTATCTGTCATCGCTCTCACCCTCCTCTCCCAGCTGGGAATCATAAATATCCCGGTATAAGCTGCAGCTTTGCAGCAATTCCTCATGCGTGCCGCAGGCTGCGATCTGACCGTCCTCCAGTACCACGATCCGGTCCGCTCTCCGGATCGACGCGATCCGCTGCGCAATGATCACCTTGGTGCTGTCCGGATTTGATTGTTTCAAAGCAGCATACAGGTCTGCCTCGGTTTTTAAATCCAGCGCACTGGTGGAATCGTCAAAAATCAGGATTTCCGCACCTTTTACAATCGCTCTGGAAATGGCAAGACGCTGCTTCTGACCGCCGGACAGACTCATTCCCCGTTCCGCCACCATGGTTTCATACCCGTCAGACGTTCTGCTGATAAATCCGTCCGCCTGGGCAGTTTTCGCCGCCTCCCGGACCGCATCCGCATCCGCCTCCGGACGGCCCCATGAAATGTTTTCTGCGATTGACCGTCCGAACAGCTCGCTTTTCTGTAAAGCCACGGCAATCTTATTCCGCAGATCGTTCTGATTATATTCCCGGACGTCTACTCCGTCCACGAAAACCGCACCGGATGTAACATCATAAAAACGCGGAATCAGATTGATGAGAGTTGTCTTTCCGCAGCCGGTTGCTCCCATGACTGCCACGGTCTCCCCGGGATGTATCATCAGGTTGATATTCTTTAAAATAACCTGACTGCTTCCGGGATAGGAAAAGGATACATTCCGGAATTCAATCTGACCGCGAAGCGCTGTCTCCCCGCAGAAGCCGCCGTCTTCCAGCTCCGGACGGCTGTTCAGCACTTCTTTCACCCGCTTCCAGGAGGCGGTTCCTCTGGAAATATTCTGAGACAGCATCACCAGCATTAAAATTCCGTTCAGAAGCTGCGTCGTATAGGTGATCGCTGCCATAACTGCGCCCGGCGTCGTTGCACCGCCCGGAACCTGGAAAGAGCCAACTGCCAGAATGACGATCACTACCACATACATCAGCAGGTTCATTACCGGATTCATGAATGCAAAAATCGTCAGCACCAGAAGCTGCGTTCCGATCAGCTCCTCATTGGCCTTCCCGAACCGGAGCTTTTCATAAGATTCCCGAACGCAGGCTTTTATAATCCGGATTCCGGACACGTCTTCCTGCATGATCGAGTTGATCCGGTCCAGCTGCGACTGCAGCGTAGTGAATAACGGATTGGCTTTGTTCAAGCAGAAGAACAGACATCCTACAATGAACGGAAATGCGCACAGAACAATTACACCAAACTGCCGGTTCAGACGAAAAAGAAAAAAGATGCTTCCGAACATCAGCATGGAGGTACGGATCATTCCCCGGAAAAACAGAGAAACGTAGGTCTGAACCTGGGTAATGTCGTTGGTCACACGCGTCACCAGAGAACCGGTCCCGAACCGGTCCGCCTGAGGAAAGGAAAAACGCATAATACTGCGGAAGCAGTCCTTGCGCATTTCATTTCCCATGTTCTGTCCGGCCAGATGTGCGAACACGTTGTTCATGGAACCACAGAAGCCGCCGAACAGAACCAGCGCAATCATTTTCAGCCCCAGCGTCCAGATCAGCATCAGATTTCCAACACCGCCGCTGCCAAGCCCCAGCACACCGTTGTCCACAATCTCACTCATCAGCCTGGGCTGAAGCAGATCCATCAGTACCTCCCCCACCATAAACGCCGCGGCAATCACCGCAAAATGCAGATATTTTTTCACATAGTTCCACATCTTTGTTCCCCTTTGCTGTTCCATTGTATTCCGACTCTTTTCCTTCCTTTTTCTTTTCCCTGTTCAATCATCAGGTACCTTGATATTCATTCTCATTTTACCCATCCTTCCGAAAAATGTCAAGGTGCCTTGACATTCTCTTCCAGCCGTGCTACACTGAACATACAGCGTGTAGCACATGAAACTGCGTAATTCCAGTTGTCAGCTACACGCTTTTTATTTTTGCTAATGATTTCGTATTTCTATGGAGGCGAACAAATATGGAAAAATGGAAATGCAGTGTATGTGGTTATATCCACGAAGGACCTCTGCCGCAGGATTTTGTCTGTCCGGTATGCAGACAGAGTGCAGCCGCGTTTACACGGGTTGAGGAAACCGCCGCGCCGGCTGCCGGCCGGTATGCCGGAACGAAAACCGAGAAAAATCTGGAGGAAGCCTTTTCTGGGGAAAGCCAGGCCCGGAATAAATATACCTTTTTTGCATCCGTTGCCCGGAAGGAAGGCTATGAGCAGCTGGCCGAGCTGTTTTTAAAAACCGCGCAGAATGAACAGGCACACGCCCAGATGTGGTTTGAAGCCCTGGGCGGCATCGGCAATACCGCAGTCAATCTTCTGGCCGCTGCAGAGGGCGAGAATTATGAGTGGACCGACATGTACGACCGCATGGCAAAGGATGCGGAAGAAGAAGGCTTCCCGGAAATGGCAGCCAAATTCCGCATGGTAGGCGAAATTGAAAAGGCTCATGAGGAGCGCTACCGCAGGCTTTTAAATAATGTAGAGATGCGGCAGGTATTTGCCAAGAGCAGCCAGACCATGTGGGAGTGCCGCAACTGCGGCCACCTGGTAGTCGGAACCTCCGCGCCGGAGGTATGCCCGGTCTGCCTGCACAGCCAGAGCTATTTTGAAGTGAGAAAAGAAAATTACTGATCCGGGAGTTCAAAAGAAAAAGCAGCAAAAAAGCCGGCGTATCAGACTATGATACGCCAGCTTTTTTTGCTTTGCATCAACTTCTTTGCTTCCTATATGCCTCCCGGCCCTGCTCATACAAATTGTTTCCTTCACAGTCAATGATGACAACCAGCGGCATATCCTCTACCTCCAGCTTCCGGAGTGCTTCCGCACCCAGATCCTCGTAGGCGATCAGCTCCGAGCTTTTTATACTCTTTGCCAACAGTGCACCGGCTCCTCCGATGGCGCCGAAATATACACCGTCATATTTCTTCATGGCCTCAATGACCTCTGGAAGACGGGCGCCCTTTCCGATCATGCCTCTTGCTCCGACAGACATCATGGTCGGCGCGTATGCATCCATTCTTCCGCTGGTAGTCGGTCCTGCAGAGCCGATGACCTGGCCAGGCTTTGCAGGCGTCGGACCCACATAGTAAATGGTCGCATCGGTGGGGTCAAAGGGCAGCTCCTCTCCCTTTGCCAGCGTCTCGCACATCCGCTTATGCCCGGCATCCCTGGAGGTATAAATCGTTCCGCTTAGCAGAACCTGATCACCTGCGTGAAGAGTTCTGGCCAGCTCTCTGGTAAGCGGCAGCCTGATTCGTTTTTCCATCCTAGATCACCTCCGTTTTATGACGAGTTACATGACAGTTGATATTGATTGCACATGGCATACCGGCAATGTGAGTCGGCATCGTCTCAATGTTCAGGCCGATCGCAGTCGTCCGGCCGCCGAACCCCTGGGGGCCGATGCCGAGCTGATTGACCTTCTCCAGCATCTCCGTCTCCAGGTCTGCATAATACGGATCTGGATTATGGGAACCCAAATCCCGCAGCAGCGCCTTTTTAGCCAGCAGCGCCGCCTTATCAAAGGTTCCTCCGATTCCCACGCCGATCACAATCGGGGGACAGGGATTCGGCCCCGCATTTTCCACGGTTTCCAGAATAAAATCCTTGATTCCCTGAAGCCCGGCAGACGGCTTGAACATACGGATTGCGCTCATATTTTCACTACCAAACCCCTTCGGTGCAACGGTGATCCTGATCTGATCACCCGGTACGATCTCCGTATACAGAACGGCTGGTGTATTGTCTCCGGTATTGCCCCGGCGGACTGGATCCTTCACCACCGATTTCCGAAGATAGCCCTTGTCGTAACCTCTCCGCACACCTTCATCCACGGCAGTCCGCAGATCGCCGCCGGTGATGTGAACATCCTGCCCGATCTCCAGGAACACGCAGGCCATACCTGTGTCCTGGCAGATCGGAACCTGCTCCGTCTCCGCAATCTCGAAATTCTTAATGATATTATCCAGCACGCCCTGTGCAATCTCCCAGTCCTCGCAGGCGCGGCAGCTTCGGATCGCGCCCTTCACATCCTCCGGCAAAAACTGACAGGCATCGATGCAAAGATGCTCCACGACATCGATAATCTGCTCTGCTGATATTTCTCTCATGGCAGTGTCCTCCTTGTCCCTTGATGTACACCGGAATCTGCCCCCGGTTTTGTACATTCTGCTGCTCCTATCTTACTTTACGCCCCGGAAAATGTCAAGAAACTACTCTTCACAGTGAATCACCGCATTCCCAGCCGCTCGGCAATAGATTCCTCATCATATCTTTCTTTCCTGCTGCATAGATTGAATCCAGAGGTGAACTTTTATGAATTCCTGTGAATTTGCCACAGCCGTATCCGCTGCTGCCTGCTGCCTTGCAGACGGCAAAAGTCCGGAGGAAATTGCGCTGCTCAGTGCAGTTTTTATGCAACTCGGAGACACACTGGCAACGATTGCCGCCCACCAGGCACTCTGCTGCCCTGAGGATGCCAAATAAGGCATCTTCAGGACACTGCCCCTCCATAGATTCAATACTCCCATAAAGCCCTGGCCGCCTGTCGGATCTGCTCTATGGTATTAAACGAGGAAAAACTGAAGCGCACAGCTCCCTGCTCTCTCGTTCCCAGCGCTTCGTGCATAAGCGGTGCACAGTGACCGCCGGCCCGGGTATCGATCTCATGCTCCTCACTGAGCCAGTCACTGACCTCTGCCGAATCCTCTTCTCCCAGATTCAGTGTCACCATCGCTGCCCGGCTGTGCTGCTGCAGTCTGCTCTCATTGCTCCAGCTCTCATCCAGCTCATCCAAAGTCCTGTCTGCGTTTCTATCCGGCTTTCCCGCCAATGGCTGATCGTTCTCCTCATACGCTGTATAATCCCCGTAAAACCGGATTCCCGGTATGTCCCGGACACTCCGGTAAAATTCCTTCGCCAGTTCCTGCTCCTTCTGCCGGATCGGATCCACTCCGCCGTTCTCTTCGATCCACCGGAGACCGGCCCGCAGACCGGCAATGCCGTGACCGTTCAGCGTTCCGGCCTCCAGCGCCGTCGGCAGCTGAGCCGGATGGCGCCTGGAAAAGGTCTGGATTCCGCTTCCGCCTGTGAGCAGCGGCTCCAGGACGATTCCCGGGCGGATACACATGCCGCCGGTTCCCTGAGGCCCTAAAAGCCCCTTATGACCGGTAAAGCAGAGAATATCGATGCCGTCCTCCTTCATGGAGATTGGAAAAATCCCGGCAGTCTGGGAAGCATCCACGAGAAAAAGCACCCCCGCCTTTCGGCACCACCTTCCAATCGTGCGGATATCCAGAACATTTCCCGTCAGATTGGAGGCATGCGTGCAGACCACCGCCTTCACACCCGGACGGATGGCACGATGAAGCGCTTCCATATCCAGAAGTCCTTTTCGGCGCAGCCTTTCCCCGCACATACCCCAGCTTCCATCCCCCGTTTCCCCGGCTCCCATACATCCCACGACCGTCAGTTCTGCGCCCAGCTCCTCCATCTGATACAGCGGGCGAAGCACGCTGTTGTGCTCCATCACGGTCGTGACCCCCCGGTCCCCGGGCTTTATACAGCCCTTAATCGCCATGTTCAGGCTTTCCGTGGAATTGGCAGTAAAGACCACCTGCTCCGGCCCGTATCCGTCAAACAGACGATCAATGAGCTGTCTGGTTTCAAAAATCACTCTGGCACTTTGCAGCGCCGTCTGATACACGCCGCGGGAACCGTTTCCCATCGTCCGTATGGCCTCCGCCACCGCGTCCGCCACCTGAGGCGGCCGGTAAAAGCTGGTAGCCGCACTGTCCAAATATATCATACCTTATCTCCCCTGCTTCTCTTCCAGATACAGAAGGCCTTCCAGCACCGACCCGGCAATGCATCTGGCCTTGTCCGAAATCAGGAAGCAGTTTTCAAATTCGCTTTCTCTCGGGTCAATATCCGCAATCTTAAACCCCTTCGTAACGGGATAACCGGACCGGATCATTCCTCTTAAAAGTCCGTCCAGAGTAGCTTCTACCGCCACTTCTCCCTGCCCGGTGACCACTGTCGCAATCTGCTGGCCTTTCCTGACCTTTTCACCGATCATACACCGTGTGGTCAGAATGCCTTTTGCGGGAGAGTGGATCACCCGCTCCTTTCCAAAACCGGCGATGATCCCGGGAACGCCGGTATTTGGAAGAGCGGTTCCGTTTCCGATGATCCGCCCCAGCTTGTGGCCCCTCATGGTTTCAATGACCAGATCCACATCCTCTCCGGCAGTAAATCCCGGCCCCAGGGCAATCGTCTTGTCCGCCATCTGACGATTCGTTCCCAGATTTTTCTTTGCCAGAACAGCATCCACCAGCGCCCAGGGCCGGACCTGCTTCAGGATTTCACATTCCGGGTCTACCAGAAGGGGCACATTCCCCTGCGCGAGAACCACCTTTGCCTCTTCGTAATCTTTTACATGAATGCAGGCAACACCTTCTACCTCGCTGACTCCGTCGTAGACCGCCTCAGACAGAGCGACCTGACGGCGGATGGCTGAAGGAAATCCGGTTTCCAGTACAATCACCGGATAACCGCAGCGGTGAAGCTTGTGAATCGTCCCGGTGGCAATATCCCCGCCGCCCCGGACTATAATCAGCTGATCCTTACGATCTGACATCTCTTCTTCCTTCCTTTCTTTCGGCCCGTTTCTCCGTCTGCCTGTTATGGGCGGATCAGCTTTCTTGCAGAAGTCATCCGTTCCGCAATCTCGTACATATTGGTCACTTTGCCCACCGAAAGTTTCTCGCTCAGTCCATAGAAATTCAGACAGGTGCCGCAGGTCAGAATCTCCACACCCTGGGCGGCAAGCTCCTGTAAATCCTTCAGCGTATCGGAGTCCTCGCAGGACAGTCTTGCTCCGCCATTATATAAAAGAATCGTTTCCGGAAGCACATCCTGCTGAGTCAGCGCATAGACAAAGCTCTTCATCAGAAGCTTTCCCAGTGTTTCCTCTCCGGTTCCCATCTGATCCGAGGACAGAACCACCGCCATACCCTTCTGGCACTTTGACTCTTCCGGGCTGCATTCCGGACAATCCGGCGTAAACTCGCCCTTTTCCTCCTTTTCCGAACCGCTGGCCGTGATCTTCGCCAGATATTCCCGGTCCTCCTTCTTCTCCCAGCAGAAGGCCAGTCCCTTGTGATCTGCCAGCTTTTTCAAGTTCTGGACAGCAATCTCATTGTCTACGATCACTTCCACCACGGTGCCCGGCTCTGCCTTTTCCAGCGCTTTCTTGGCCTCAATGACCGGCAGCGGACATTGTTTTCCTCTTTCATCTAATCTCATTGCAATCTCCTCCTTTTCAGGTTTATAACTCCGGTACGGCTGAGTTACCGAACATACACCGATTTTTCTTTTTTCGCTGTCACCTTTCCGACGATGCCGCAGGGAAGGCCCAGGCTCTTCAGCTCCTCAAGAGCTGCCTCTCCGTCTTCCGCAGCCATGCTCACCAGCAGTCCGCCGGAGGTCTGGGCATCATACAGGATTTCTTCCGTGGCAAAGCTGCAGTTTTCGAACTGCACCTGATCCTGGACATGGTTCCGGTTTCGCTGTGCTGCCGCCGTCAAATAAAATTCCTCCACATATTCCGGACACTGGGGAATGAACGGGACCTGGGCCGCATTGATCTCGGCACTGAACCGGCCGTCCAGCATCTCACACAGATGCACCAGAAAACCGAAGCCGGTCACATCCGTACAGCCATGAGTCCGGAATTTCCGCACGATCTCCGACGCATATTTGTTTAACGTGGTCATTGAGCGGATCGCCAGATCCATCGCCTCCCCGGATGCTCCTCCGACCCGGGAAGCCGTGCAGACGATTCCCACGCCCAGAGGCTTAGTCAGAAGCAGCACATCTCCTTCCTGACAGCCGTTGTTGGCAAATACCCGGTCCGGGTGGATGATTCCGGTCACGGAAAGACCATATTTTACATCCTGATCCGCAATGGAATGCCCTCCTGCCAGCACACCGCCGGCTTCCCGAACCTTTTCGCTGCCGCCCAGAAGAATCTGCCCCAGAATATTCAAGTCCATGGATTCCGGAAAGCAGACAATATTCAGCGCTGTTTTTACATCTCCGCCCATTGCATAAATATCACTGAGGGCGTTGGCAGCCGCAATCTGGCCGAAGGTATAGGGATCCTCCACCATCGGCGGAAAAAAGTCCAGCGTCTGCACAATGGCCAGATCCTCTGTCAGACGATAGACTGCCGCATCATCCGAGCTGTCATAGCCGATCAGCAGGTTCGGATCATAGGTTTTCGGAATCTTTTCCAGCACCCGGCCAAGGACCGCCGGTCCAAGCTTGGCCGTACAGCCTCCGCCTCTGCAAAATACAATCTTCTCCGCTTCCATCTTCATCCTTCTTTCTTCCTGATTACTCGATCACAATCTCATAAATCCGTTTTTTTTCTGCAACAGAAGCCTTCCGCCCCTCCGTCTCAGCAAGCTTTACAATATTATCCCGGGTATGGGCCGCATCAGCCAACACCACCAGCCGCGCTCCCGGGTTTTCATCCATTGCATCCATCACCATCAGAACCGGCTCCGGACAGGATAATCCTCTTACATCAATCTCCATAATATCCTCCTTTTTTGTGCACATCCTTTTCCTGCACATGCAATGCATCCGTTTATGCGCGCTTTTCTCTTCTGCAGACCATGCCCAGCACCAGCAGAATCATGATGCAGATAAGGCAGGCGATCCGGCCGGCCGGAGTCGTTCCCTTTCCGCTGGATGCCAGACCAAAATTATGGCAGATCGCCGCGCCGATAAACAATCCGGCTACATATACTGCTGAATCACCGGAGCCCTGTCCGGCCAGGATCAGCTGACGCAGCGGACAACCTCCGGCCAGCACAGCGGCAAGGCCGACCGTATACATCCCTGACAGATTCCACAGATGCTCAGTGTGAGCTACCGGCTGATCGGCAAAGCCGAGATGGAATCCGCCGGTCAAAACATTGTAGATCAGCATAGTAACAAACAGGGCGCCGATCACCGTCAGAAGATCGAAGTTTTTCATCAGCACTACATCACGGATTCCGCCGGCAAAGCAGGTTCTTGCCTTCTGGGCAATGGCACCGAAGATCAATCCGCCTGCCAGAGACACAAAAGCCGGAGCGTGCAGGCTTCCCGGTCCCTCAGTGCTGGCCGCGAAAATGGTGGTTCCCACGCTGAGCACAAACAGCAGGACCATAATCGCCGGCAGCACATAACCGCTGACTTTCTGCGTGTCATAAGCACGTCCCAGGCTGAAGCCTTTTTTCAGAAAAACGCTTCCCGTAACGGCGCCGCCCGCAAAACCGACCAGAGCCACATAAGCATTTAAATCGCCGCCTGCCATGCGAAGCACCATGCGGAGCGGACAGCCGAGAAAGACCAGCGCACCGATCATCGTGATCACGCCGAGCAGAAACCGGATCATCGGGGAAGAACCGCCCGTCGAGCGATACTCTCCCGTCGCCATCGAAATCACGAACGCACCGATTACCAGTCCGATGATCTCCGGGCGCATATACTGCACAATCGCCGCCTGATGAAACCCGGCCGCTCCCGCCATATCCCGCACAAAGCAGGCAATACAAAACGCCATATTCCCCGGATTGCCGAAAAAGGCAAGAATCGCAGCTACCGCTCCCAGCAAAACTCCCCAAACTACAAGCATCTTTTTTGTACTCATTTTTTCCCTTTCCTCCGCTCTTCGTTATTTTTTTAAAAACATAACGCTCCTGCAGAAAAAGCCGGTCTGCCTTTTCGACAGACCGGCTTCCCGTCTGGAGCACAGGAAACCAGACCGGCTTCCTGCACCACTTATTTTCCTAATTATATCATATTTCATAGGTCTTTCGGGCAATATATTGCCCAAAAAGTTCTTTTACTACCTGATGATCCTCCACCACCGTCTGTCCGCGCAGCAGCACCGTATCGATCCTTCCGCGTACCTTTAATCCTTCAAACGGCGCGTAGTCCACATTCTGAAGCTGGTCGGCCGCCGTCAGCACCTCCTCGGTCTCCGGGTCCAGAATCACAATATCCGCATCGCTTCCCGGAGCAATCACACCCTTGCGCGGGTACATTCCGTAGAGCTTTGCCGGATTGGCCGATAAAAGACGGCACATCTCTCCCAGAGAAAGTTTCCCTTTGCAGACGCCCTCGCTGTACATTAAAATGCCCCGGGTCTCCACGCCGGGCATTCCGCCGGGAATTTTCCGAAAGTCTGTCTCACCCAGCTTTTTCTGCTCCGTAGTAAAGCTGCAGTGGTCCGTCGAAATGGTCTGAATTTTCCCCTGCCGGATTCCCTGCCATAAAGCGGCTTTGTCTTCCTGTTTCCGCAGGGGCGGGGCAATGACATATTTCGCTCCTTCAAAGCCCGGAAGCTGATAAAGAGAATCATCCATCAGCAGGTACTGGGGACAAGTCTCCACATAGACCTCCTGACCTCTTGCGCGTGCTTCCTCAATCTCCTTCAAGCCTTCCCTGCAGGTCAGGTGCACCACGATCACCGGCGCATCCGCCATCTCTGCAATCCGCAGAAGACGGTGAATGGCCTCTGCTTCAGCTGCAGCCGGTCTGGTAGCCGGGTGGCTGAAGACGCCCATCTCTCCCTTCTGCACCGCTTCCTCCTGCAAAGCTGCAATCGCGCCGCTGTTTTCACAGTGAACGCCGGCAATTCCGCCCACCTCTTTGAGCCGTCTTAAAATCTGGAAGATCGTCTTGTCATCTACCTGTGTGTCATAGGTCATGTACAATTTAAAAGAGGTCACTCCCTCTTCGATCATCCGGTCCAATTCCCGGCTGACCGCCTGATTCCACTCTGTAATGGACATGTGAAACCCGTAATCGCAGGAACATTTCCCGTCCGCTTTCTCATGCCAGTTTTTCAGCCCCTCCTCCAGGGTCTCCCCTGGATACTGAGTGCCAAAATCTACAATGGCGGTGGTGCCGCCCCGAACAGCCGCCCTGGTTCCGGTCCGGAAATCATCTGCCGTCACCGTGCCTGCCACATGCAGATCAAAATGGGTATGTGCATCAATAAATCCCGGGAAAAGCAGTTTTCCTCCCACATCCGTAATTTCTGCATCCTTATCCGTGAGATTTTTTCCCACTGCAATCACTTTTTCTCCTTCAATCAGCACGTCTGCCTCCACACATCCATCCGTGGAAACAACCTGGCCGCCTTTCAGCAATCTTTTCATGCGCCGCCCTCTTTCTCGAAAACCAATATGCCCCTGCCGTATTCACAGCAGGAGCTCATAGGTGCCTTCTGTTTCAATTCCCCATTCTTCAATCAAATGCTCCAGATTCTGCCGTTCCTCGGCCGGCCCGCACCAGGCCATGCCGCAGCCGGCCGAAACCTGCCTCGGCACCGGAATCAGACGCCCCGGCGCTTCGGCTTTCTTACAGCATTGTTCCATGAAAATGGCCTGGGTGGTCGTATGAAACGTAAATACCACCTTATTTGTCTTCACTCTTCCCATACAGCCACCTGACCTTTCTGTTTATTCGATGATTCCTTTTCTTCTATGAAAAAATCACGGCTTCATCAGCAGATACGAATAATCCTTTACTACCGTATCGATGATCTGGCGAATTCCCTCCGGAACTGCTTCCGGCGCGGTTCCCACCGTGTAATCCAGGCTTCTGCCGAACAGCCTTACCCGACAGACACCGGCTTCCGGATCCCGCACAGCAAAGCCCTGATTCTTGCTGTTTTCCATATCCGTTTCGCTGGCAAACAAGGTGAATTTGTCCAGATACGGAGCGCTGTCATATGGACAGAAGCTGCGGCAGTTTCCGCACTCGTTGCACATATAATCCACATGAATGATCTGGTGCATGCTCCGTCCCGGAACCTGAATGGAAATATTAGCGCGGTTCGGACAAACCTCTGCACAATTTTCGCAGATGGTCGAACAGGTCAGACAGCGGCTGCTTTCCGGTCTGCTGCTTTCCTTTTGCAGATTGCCTTTCTTTCCGTAGATCACAGCTTCCTCACCGGATCCAGCAAGATCTCGCGCCAGCGCAGTCCCTGCAATGCCTTCTGCTGCCATCCGGCCGTCGCGGATACCTTCCACTACGGTGGCCGGTCCCTTCACGCCGTCACCAGCAGCAAAAATACCGTCCACGCTGGTTTCCATGGTTTTCGGATTCACAACCAGGCGTCCTCTTTCATCTACAGCCAGACCATTCGCCTGATAGAATGCCGTCGGAACCTTTTCGCCCACAGCAGCGATGACCGTATCGGCCGGAACCTTTACCAGTTCCTCTGTTTCCACAATACCTCTCCGGCCGCTGGCATCATAATCACCAAGCACCATCTTTCTGCAGGTCAGAACACCATCGGACAGCTTCACCGGAGACAGAAGCTCCGCAAATTCTACGCCGTCCTCAATGGCCATCTCCAGTTCCTCCGCATCCGCCGGCATATACCGTTTAGTACGGCGGTATACCAGAGAAACCTTCTTTACGCCTGCGTTCCTCTTTGCGGCACGCGCCGTATCCATGGCGGTATTTCCGCCTCCGATCACCACGACGTTCGTTCCCAGCTCCACTTTACCGTCGGTCTCCTTAAACTTTCTCAGGAAATCCAGTGCGTTCATCGCCTGGCCTTCCTCCAGACGCAGAACGCCCGGTTCATGAGCGCCGGCTGCCAGAACCACACAGCCGTACTCCGCCTTCAGTGCCTTTAAGTCACGCACCTCCGTGCAGGTCTTCATCTCTACGCCCATTGCCTTCACCAGAGCAACGTCCTTCTCAATGGCGTCCTCGCGGATACGGAAGCCCGGAATGATGTTCCGCACTACGCCGCCCAGCTTCTCATCCTTTTCAAACAGCGTTACCCGATAGCCGCCTCTTGCCAGGAAGTAAGCAGCTGCAAGTCCGGCCGGGCCGCCGCCTACTACGGCTGCCGTCTTTCCTTCGGAAATTTCCGGCTTCTTTAAGGATGCCATATATGCTTCATATCCGCCCTCTGCTGCCTCCAGCTTACTTCTGCGGATATTGACCGGATCTTCGTAGAAGTTTCTGGTACATTTGCTCATACAGTTATGCGCACAAATGGTGCCGGTAATAAACGGAAGCGGGTTCTTTTCCGCAATCACTTCCAGTGCTTCCTGATACTTTCCTTCCCCCACCAGCTTTAAATAAACGGTGATATCCTGATGGATCGGGCAGCCTTCTTTGCATGGCGCCACGAAGCAGTCCACCAGCGGAACTTCCTTTTTTATCTTTCTGGAAGGAAGCGGCTTTACCGCCTTTACATGATACTTGTTGGATTTTACCTCTTCCACCAGCTCTGCCGCCCGCGCCACGTCAACACCGGCAAAGTCCTTCACCGGTTTTTCCGCAAATGCTGCTGCAATCTGCTCCAGTCTCTGGTAACCGCCCGGCTTCAGCACGGTGGTAGCCATGGTTACCGGCCAGATGCCTGCTTCCACAATATCCTGAATGTTGAACGCATCCGCACCGCCGGAATAGGAAATCCGAAGCTTGCCTGCAAAGTCTTTCGAAAGCTTCGCTGCAACGGACATGGACAGCGCATACAGGGATTTTCCGGACATGTACATCTCATTTCCCGGAAGCTCTCCGGCCTTAATGTCCACCGGGAAGGTGTTGGTAATCTTTACACCGAACTGAAGCGCCTTCTCATCCGCCAGCGCCTGCAGGCGGTGAAGCATCGGAACCGCATCCTCATACTGCAGATCATCCTTGAAATGAAAATCACCGAAGGCTACATAATCATACCCCATCTCATCCATCAGATTTCTGGCATATTCATAGCCTAAAAGTGTCGGGTTGCACTTGATAAATGTATGGACCTTCTTTTCCGTCAATAAATAGACAGCGATCCGCTCGATCTCTGCCGGAGGACATCCGTGCAGCGTAGAAAGAGTCGCACTGTTGCATACTGCTGGAGAAATGCATTCCACATCCTCGCGGCTCAGCTTTTCAAACCGGTCCAGATTGTCCAGAAGCCACTGTCTGCACTCCTTAAAAATCGGCGTCTCCGAAGCATCCTTCAGTCCTTCAATAAACCGGTCGATCTTTTCGGTCTGGATTCCGGCCAGATCATAGCCTACGCTCATATTGAACTGGAAGCCGTCCATTGCACCCAGGCCGAATTCCTTCGCCAGCACCTGGCAGCCGAACCAGGCTTTTACATACTCGTCAAATGCCTGCGGCACATAAAGCTCGGTGGACCATTCTACATTATAGCATTCATCATCTGCTTTGATACACGGTTTGGAAACCGGGAGGTCCTCTCCGTCCAGAATCTGAACGGTTTTCAGTTCAAAAAAGCGGCTTCCTGCATAATAGGCAGCCATAATGTTCTGTGCCAGCTGCGTGTGCGGACCTGCTGCCGGGCCAAACGGCGTTTCCAGCTTTCTCCCGAAAATCTCATAAGCATGATCCGGATCCGCTGCAAACGGTCTGCGGATTCCAAACACACTTCCCTTTTTATGCTCCTCCAAAACCCAGTTCATCAATTCTGAAAACGGAATCGGTGTCATTTTATCGCTCATATCTCTTCTCCTTCAATCTCTCACAATTTTCTGTTCTCTCCCCGCTTGCGGAACCGTTCCATCTTTCAGCGGAAACCAGCGCCTGGCAGACAGAGGGTCTGCTGAGTGCCATTCCGAGCGGAGCGTGCCGAAGCAGACCCTCTGTCTGCCAGGCGCGTCCCCTCCGCTGCTATGATAAAACGATTCCGCAAGCCGCCTATCCATTGATACTCTTCCACAGCTTCTCCGCTTCCTGCCGTACATCTGCCAGCACCTTCTCCTCGTCGATGCCCAGAAGCTCCCGGTTCTTCATCAGAAGCTTTCCGCTGCACATGGTGGTTACCACGCTCCGCCCGGTCATGCCGAACAGGATGTGGCTGTTCACATTGGATGCGTTCATCGGAGTGCGCGGAATATAGTCCGTTACAATCACGTCAGCTGCCGCTCCTTCCTTTAATACGCCAAGCGGTCTCTTAAAGTATCGTCCCGCAATCTTTGCATTGCCCTCGAACAGCATCTGCGGAACCTCGCTCCAGGCGGCGTTTGCATCACAAAGGTGATGCTTGTGAAGCACATTCGCTACCTTATAAGACTCCAGTATATCATGGGTATAACCATCCGTTCCCAGTCCGGTCAGCACGCCGTGATGGGCGATCGCCATAGTCGGCGGACAGCCGCAGGCATTGCCCATATTGGACTCCGGATTGTGGACTACCATGGTATCCGTCTCCTTTAACAGCTGCATCTCATGTTCATTTACATAAATGCAGTGTGCCGTGATGGTCTTCGGTCCCAGAATATTCCAGTCATACAGACGATCCAGAATCCGCTTTCCGTAATGCTTCAGGCAGTGATGCAGATCCTCGATCCCCTCTGCAACATGAATGTGATAGCCCACGCCCTCCGGCTTATGCTCCTGACATAACGCCATGGTCTCATCCGAAATCGTAAAGGAAGCATGCATGCCCATCATGCCGGCAATCATGTCACTGTCGTCCGCCAGCGCATGCTTGATAAAGCGCTCATTTTCCAATACGGAAGCAACCGACTTCTCCTTTCCGTCCCGATCTGAGATCTCATAACAGAGACAGGTACGGATTCCCAGTACCCTTGCCGCATCCTCGATGGCGGATAAGCTGTCCGGAATTTCTCCGAAGCTGGCATGATGATCAAATACTGTAGTCACACCATTCTTAATGCTGTCAATATAAGTTGTCATGGCGCTCTGCCGGATCTGTTCAATCGTCAGGTGTCGGTCAATAGTCCACCACATTCCGTCCAGAATATCCAGGAATCCTTTCGGATCATATCCATGAATGCTTAAGCCTCTTGCCATAGCGCTGTAAATATGTTCGTGGGGATTAATAAAAGCCGGCATAATAACGCCGCCCTTTGCATCTACAAACTCGGCATCCGGATATTCTTTTTTAATTGCGGCGGTCTCCCCAACCTTAACAATCTCACTGCCGTCCGTCACGACTGCGCCGTTCTCGTAAAATGGATCTGCGCTGTTTCTGGTCACCAGCCGTCCGTTTCCAATAATGATCATAATCTCTCTCCTTTTTATTGATTTTGTACATTTTCCCCGCAACATCATTCTGATAGCTTAATATTATCACCATACAAACAACATTGCAAGCAGAAAAAACAAAAAAATTTTGCTAATCTAAAAATTTTTGTATTTTTCTCTTGCATTTCCGTTTTTTTGTGATATGATGGAATCATGAAGGAACCAAAACGGAATCACAAAAGGGGGAGACAGATGAAATATACATTAGAGCTTTTAACCCAGATTGCAAAAGGATTTGCCAAAGAATTTGGTTCCAACTGTGAGATTGTCATTCACGATCTTACAGTGGAAAATCTGGAACATTCGATTGTCCACATTGAAAACGGTCATGTAACCAACCGGCAGATCGGAGACGGACCTTCTAAAATTGTTCTGGAAACCATAGAAGCCATTCAGAAGCATCCTGAAACCCTGGAGGATCATCTGGGATACTTAACAAAGACCTCCAACGGACGAATTTTAAAATCCAGCACCATGTACATCCGGGATGAGAACGGAAGGGTCTGCTACCTGTTATCACTGAATTACGATATCACCGGCCTGATCTCCTTCGATCAGGCAATTAAATCCCTGATCGATACCGAACCGCAGTCTCAGGACAAACAGCCGGAACAGATCGTAACCAATGTCACGGATCTTCTGGACAGCCTGATCGAACAGTCCGTTGCTCTTGTAGGAAAACCGGCCGCTTTAATGAATAAGGAAGAAAAAGTAAAGGCCATTCAGTTTTTAAATGATGCGGGAGCCTTTCTGATCACGAAATCCGGTGATAAGGTTTCCAGGTATTTCGGAATTTCCAAGTTTACCTTATACAGTTATATTGATGTCAACAGCCGTGCAAAGCACGATGAGAACAACGCATAAAAAAGAGGAGGATAAAACAATGAACCAACCTATGAAATGGGTGGAAAACCACATGCCGAAGACCGCCGATTCCCAGCTGAAGGTTATGGCACTGGACGAAATTCAAAAAGCGCGTGCTTTCCATGAAAGCTTTCCGCAGTACAGCGAAACGCCTTTAAGAAAGCTGGACGAGATGGCAAAGTATTTAGGCCTGAAGGAAGTCTATATAAAAGACGAATCCTACCGTTTCGGTTTAAATGCATTCAAGGTACTGGGCGGCTCCTTCGCCATGGCCCGTTACATTGCCAAGCAGACCGGAAAGGATGTTTCCGAGCTTCCTTATGAAGTATTAACCTCTGATAAGCTGAGAGAAGAATTCGGTCAGGCCACTTTCTTCACCGCAACCGACGGAAATCATGGACGCGGCGTGGCATGGGCAGCAAACCGTCTTCGTCAGAAAGCAGTTGTCTTCATGCCGAAGGGTTCCACCGAGACTCGTTTAAAGAACATCCAGAAGGAAGGCGCTACTGCTACCATCGAGGAAGTCAATTACGATGAATGTGTGCGTATGGCAGCTGCCGCTGCTGCAAAGACACCGAACGGTGTAGTGGTTCAGGATACAGCCTGGGACGGATATGAGGAAATTCCATCCTGGATCATGCAGGGCTACGGCACCATGGCCATGGAAGCCAATGAACAGCTGGAGGAAGCCGGCTGCTGCCGTCCAACCCACGTGTTTGTTCAGGCCGGCGTCGGTTCCCTGGCAGGTGCTGTTCAGGGCTATTTTGCAAACCGATATCCGGAAAATCCTCCGGTTGTCGTAGTTGTCGAAGCCGATGTAGCTGCCTGTCTGTACAAGGGCGCTGCTGCCGGTGACGGAAATCCGAGAATCGTAGACGGCGACATGCAGACCATCATGGCAGGTCTTGCCTGCGGCGAGCCGAACACCATCTCCTGGGATATCTTAAAGAACCATGTGAAGGTGTTTATCTCCGCTCCTGACTGGGTAGCTGCAAAGGGCATGAGAATGCTGGCCGCTCCGATCAAAGGCGATCCACAGGTAACCAGCGGCGAGTCCGGTGCTGCTCCATTCGGCGCCCTGGCATCGATTATGACCATGGACGAGTACAAGGATCTAAGAGAAGCCATCGGCCTGGATGAGAACTCCAGAGTACTGCTCTTCTCCACCGAAGGTGATACGGATCCGGAGCGTTACAAAAACATCGTATGGGAAGGAAAAGAACGCTAAGCTTCTCCTTTTACATAAAAGAATCAACCTATACTTCCGGCGCGGGGATACGGGGTATTAAAACGAAAATATACGACCCACAATTCAAGTAAACCTGTTAAACCAATTTATGGAGGAATGAATTATGGATTTCAACAAAATCAGAGAAGCTGCCAAAGGTTATGAAAAAGACATGACCAGATTCTTACGTGACATCGTGAAGTTTCCGGGCGAGAGCTGCGGCGAGAAGGATCATATCGACCGCATCGCAGAGGAAATGCGCAAACTGGATTTCGATAAGGTGGAGATCGACCCAATGGGAAACGTGCTGGGATACATGGGAACCGGTAAAACCTTAATCGGCTTTGACGCACACATTGACACCGTGGGAATCGGCAATCGTGACAACTGGAAATTTGACCCATATGAAGGCTATGAGACAGAGCTGGAAATCGGCGGCCGGGGAACCTCCGACCAGTTAGGCGGCATCGTATCTGCCGTATATGGTGCAAAAATCATGAAAGATCTGGGCCTGTTAAGCGACAAGTACACGGTTCTGGTAACCGGTACGGTTCAGGAAGAGGACTGCGACGGCTTGTGCTGGCAGTACATCATCAATGAAGACAAGGTTCGTCCGGAATTCGTGGTTTCCACCGAGCCGACAGACGGCGGTATCTACAGAGGCCAGAGAGGACGTATGGAGATCCGCGTAGATGTAACCGGTGTTTCCTGCCACGGCTCTGCACCGGAAAGAGGCGACAATGCCATCTACAAGATGGCAGACATCCTTCAGGATATCCGTGCATTAAATGAGAACGATGCGGAAGACGGAACTGAGATCAAGGGTCTGGTAAAAATGCTGGATGAGAAGTACAATCCGGAGTGGAAGGAAGCACGCTTCTTAGGACGCGGCACCGTTACTACCTCCGAGATCTTCTTCACCTCCCCAAGCCGCTGTGCCGTTGCAGACTCCTGCTCTGTTTCTCTGGACCGCCGCATGACTGCAGGCGAGACCTGGGAAAGCTGCCTGGATGAAATCCGCGCACTGCCGAGCGTACAGAAGTACGGCAAGGACGTGAAGGTATCCATGTATGAGTACTCCCGTCCTTCCTATACCAACCTGGTATATCCGATCGAATGCTACTTCCCAACCTGGGTCATTCCGGAAGACCACAAGGTAACCAAGGCACTGGAGGCTGCTCATAAGGGGCTTTACGGCGATGCCCGCAACTACAATGACGAGACCAAGGCAGTCAGAGAGGTTCGCCCTCTGACCGACAAGTGGACCTTCTCCACCAACGGCGTTTCCATCATGGGCCGCAACGGTATCCCATGTATCGGCTTTGGCCCTGGCGCAGAAGCTCAGGCTCACGCACCGAACGAGAAGACCTGGAAAGATGATCTGGTAAGATGCGCTGCTGTTTATGCCGCTCTTCCAACCCTTTACTGCGAATAATTGCGTATCCTGTTAATCAAGGAAATCTGAATAGAAAGAAAAGGAGCAGAACTTTTATGAAAACCCTTCAGACTTATATCGATAAATTAAATGCATTAAACTTCAAGGAAATGTACAACAACGATTTCTTCCTGACCTGGGAGAAAACCGATGAGGAGCTGGAAGCAGTATTTACCGTAGCCGATGCTCTGCGTTATATGCGCGAGAACAACATCTCCACCAAGGTATTTGAGAGCGGCTTAGGCATCTCTTTATTCCGCGACAACTCCACCCGCACCCGTTTCTCCTTCGCATCTGCCTGCAACCTGTTAGGTCTGGAAGTACAGGATTTGGACGAAGGCAAGTCCCAGATCGCGCATGGCGAGACCGTTCGCGAAACCGCAAACATGATCTCCTTCATGGCTGATGTCATCGGTATCCGTGATGACATGTACATCGGCAAAGGCAACAAGTATATGCATGATGTCGTAGACGCCGTAACCCAGGGCAACAAGGACGGAATTCTGGAGCAGAAGCCAACGCTGGTGAATTTACAGTGCGATATTGATCATCCGACCCAGTGTATGGCCGATATGCTGCACATCATTCATGAATTCGGCGGCGTAGAGAACTTAAAGGGAAAGAAACTGGCAATGACCTGGGCTTACTCTCCTTCCTACGGAAAGCCATTATCTGTTCCGCAGGGTGTCATCGGCTTAATGACCCGTTTCGGCATGGATGTCGTTCTGGCTCATCCGGAAGGCTACGAGGTAATGCCGGAGGTTGAGGAAGTGGCAAAGAAGAACGCTGCAGCAAGCGGCGGCTCCTTCAAGCGCGTGAACTCCATGGAGGAAGCATTCAAGGATGCCGATATCGTTTATCCGAAGAGCTGGGCTCCGTTTGCTGCCATGGAGAAGAGAACCGTTCTGTACGGAAACGGCGACACCGACGGAATCAAAGCTCTGGAGAAAGAACTGCTGGCTCAGAACGCAGAGCACAAGGACTGGGCCTGCACCGAAGAACTGATGAAGACCACCAAGGATGGAAAGGCTCTGTATCTGCACTGCCTGCCTGCTGATATCTCCGGCGTAAGCTGCGAGACCGGTGAGGTTGATGCATCCGTATTCGATCGCTATCGTGATCCGTTATACAAAGAAGCAAGCTACAAGCCATACATTATCGCAGCTATGATTTTCCTGGCTAAGTTTGAGAACCCACAGGAAATTTTAAAGAAGTTAGAGGAAAGAAACACTCCTCGTATTTTCAAGTAAATTCTTGATAAACGGATGGAACCTGTTCGGGCCGCCTGATTTTCGTTCCAGGCGGCCCGTTCTGCATGTTAGAGTAAGGTGAGGGATTACATATGGAAAGGAAAAAAAGAATTGTCATTGCTCTGGGAGGCAATGCATTAGGCAACACACTGCCGGAACAAATGAAGGCAGTAAAAATCACAGCAAAAGCAATCGTCGATCTGATTGAAGAAGGCTGTGAGGTCGTTGTGGCGCACGGAAACGGCCCGCAGGTCGGCATGATCAACAACGCAATGGCTGCATTAAGCCGCGAGGATCCCGATCAGCCGAACACTCCCCTCTCCGTCTGCGTCGCCATGAGCCAGGCCTACATCGGCTATGATCTGCAGAACGCTCTGCGCGAGGAGCTTTATAACCGGAATATTCTGGATATCCCGGTTGCCACAATGATCACCCAGATTCGCGTGAATCAGGATGACCCGGCTTTTGAGCATCCTTCCAAGCCGATCGGTCATTTCATGACGAAAGAACAGGCTGAGATAGCGGAAGAAAAATACCATTATGTAATGAAGGAAGATTCCGGAAGAGGCTGGAGACGCGTAGTCGCTTCTCCGAAGCCGGCTGAAATCATTGAAATCGGTGCGATCCGATCTCTGGTGGAATCCGGCCAGCTGGTCATCGCCTGCGGCGGCGGCGGAATCCCGGTTACCCGTCAGGGAAATCACTTAAAGGGTGCCAGCGCCGTTATCGACAAGGATTTTGCCAGCTGTCTTCTTGCAGAGGAGCTGGACGCAGACTTTCTGATCATTCTGACTGCTGTGGAAAAAGCCGCAGTCAACTTTGGCAAACCGGATGTAAAATGGCTGGATGATCTTTCAGTTGAAGATGCAGAAAAATACATTGAAGAAGGCCAGTTCGCACCAGGCTCCATGCTTCCAAAGATTCAGGCTGCTGTAAAATTTGCCCGTTCCAAGGAAGGCAGAACCGCTCTGATCACACTGCTTGAGAAGGCCAAAGAAGGAATTCTCGGCAATACCGGCACCAGAATTCACCAGTAGAGAAAACGAACAAACTGGGAGCGCACCTCTGCTCCCGAACAAATGGAGGGTTTCAAATGGGAAAAGAACAAAAACACGCATCGATCTTTGAGCTGGATGGAATTCCAAAATTCAGCCAGGCTCTTCCGCTGGCACTTCAGCATGTCGTAGCCATGATCGTCGGATGTGTAACACCTGCAATCATTATCTCCGGCGCTGCCGGCGTCAGCGGACCGGACCGGGTTATCTTAATCCAGGCTTCTCTTGTAATTTCAGCACTGTCCACCCTGCTTCAGCTGTTCCCGATCGGGCCGAAAAACGGTCTGCATTTAGGTTCTGCTCTTCCGGTCATCATCGGTGTTTCCTTCGCCTATGTGCCAAGTATGCAGGCCATTGCAGAAGGCTATGACATCGGAACCATTCTTGGTGCCCAGATCGTAGGCGGCGTGGTCGCTATTGTAGTCGGATTATTCATCAAGAAGATCCGCCGCTTCTTCCCACCTTTAATCGCAGGAACCGTGGTCTTCACGATTGGTTTGTCCCTGTACCCGACAGCAATCAACTATATGGCCGGAGGCACCAGCAGTCCGGATTACGGTTCTTTAAAGAACTGGGCCATCGCCCTCTTTACCCTGGCCGTGGTTACGGTTCTGAATCATTTTGCTACCGGATTTTTAAAGCTTGCATCCATCTTAATCGGAATGACAGCTGGCTATATCGTTGCCGCTCTCTGCGGAATGGTAAGCCTTTCCAACGTATCAGAAGCAGGAATCTTTCAGCTTCCGCAGCTGTTCCACTTCCCGATTCACTTTGAGATTTCCGCCTGCGTGGCGATCGGTCTTCTGTTTGCCATCAATGCGGTACAGGCGATTGGTGACTTCTCCGCCACCACCAGCGGCGGTTTAAATCGTGAACCGCGTACAGACGAGCTGCAGGGCGCAATCCTGGGATACGGCGTTTCCAACATCATCGGAGCCTGCTTCGGATGTCTTCCGACTGCAACCTACAGCCAGAACGTAGGTATCGTAACTACCACCAAGGTGGTAAACCGCTGCACACTGGGACTTGCCGCCATGATCCTGCTCTGTGCCGGACTGTTCCCGAAATTTTCTGCTCTGCTGACCACGATTCCTTACTGTGTGCTGGGCGGTGCAACGGTTTCCGTATTCGCCTCCATCGCCATGACCGGTATGAAGCTGGTTATGACTGAGGATATGAATTACCGGAATACTTCCATCGTCGGACTTGCAGCCGCACTGGGAATGGGCGTGTCCCAGGCATCCGGATCTCTTTCCAATTTCCCGACATGGGTTACCACCATTTTCGGAAAATCTCCGGTGGTAATTGCAACTTTAGTTGCTGTCTTTTTGAACATTACGCTTCCGAAGGAGCATCCGAAGGTTCATCATCAGCAGGAGCCAAACGACATTTATTAATTCTGACCCTATAAAAAGGAGAGCATTTACATGCCCTCCTTTTTTATATTTGTCCAAAAACATCCGGCTTACTGAATCGCATAATCCACGCTGATGCTGGCTTCTATCTCGATCTCACCCGGCATCACCGCCATGTCGGAAGCCATCTCTTCTTTCATGGAATTTCTGGCTCCCATGGTCAGATACCGTGCGGAATCATTCGCGGAAAATTCTGTGATCTTGACCGCCCGTCCCAGCGTACAGCCGCTGGCATCTGCAAGAGCCTGTGCCTTCTCCTGCGCCTGTGCAACGGCCTGTTTCAGCGCCATCTGATAGCTCTCGTCATACTTACTGGCCAAAAACGATACCGACTGAATCTGATTCACTCCTGATTCTACGGATTTGCTCATGATCTCCCCCACCTGCTCCAGAGGCAGATCGGAAACCGTTACCTGCGTTGTGGATTCATAGCCGACGATCTCTCCGTTCTTGTTCCAGTCATATTTCGGATTCAAATCATAACCGGAAGTCTGGATGGAATGATCCGCAACGCCGAGCCCCTTTAAGGTCTCAATCAGCTGATTCAGCTTTTCATTGTTCATATTCTGACAGGCTGCCGCATCCGAATCCTGTGTCGTCACTGCAATCACGATTTCGGCCATATCCGGCACCACCTTCACGGTTTCCCGGCTGGTTACCGTGATCACCTGACTGTCTGTATTTTCCACCTGAATCTTTCCGGGTATCTGAACGCTTCCGCCTGCTGTGCTGCCTCCTGTCGTCTGAACCGCTCCGGTCACCTTTCCGCAGGCAGTTAACAATAATGCGCATACTGCACCGAATGTAAAAATTTTTTTCATCATAACAAAATCCTCCCGTCTCCGTAATGTACTCCCGGAATCTCTTTGCCCCGAATTTGCAGAATGCTTTTTTCAGCTGCAAGGCCAGATGCAGAAAAAGGCCCCGAGAACACATGAAATTACTGACAAGTACAGTATACAGGAAACGGGAAGAAAAAGTCTTTCTTTTCTCTTACATTTTCCAATCGATTTTATTCAGTCTCTGGCGAAGATATAAAAGCGCCTGGGTAATCAGACAGCCGCACCCGTTTCTTCCTGTCCGCATTCCCCTTCCCGGTCCGGATCCCTTTCCTCCAGCTTCACATCCATCCACAATGCGTCTGCTGCATCGTCCCCGGCTTTTACCGGGATGTTTCCTTCCACCAATGCCAGAAACGAAGTGGTGATCACACGCCATCTCGGATCCCGGTCATACGCGCCCCAGGTGCGAAGCTGCTGCAGCGGAAGCCCTCTGACTCCGGTCTCCTCCTCCAGCTCTCTGGCCGCTCCCTGCTCCAGGTCCTCCCGCATCTCCACGAAACCGCCCGGTGTTGCCCAGCAGCCGATGCTGGGATGATTGCTTCGCTTTACCAGAAGAACCTGCAGCGGCTGCCCCCAGCGTTTCAGTGTTTCCTGACAGCGCACCACAATGATATCAGTCGTATTGCTGGGACAGTCATATTTCTTCGGGTCATAATCCTGCAGGAACTCCTCCAGGCTCTGCCCCGCCTGATTTCTCTCCCCGGTCCCGTAAAAACGGTCCAGCTTATTCAAAAATGCCATCTTTCTTCTCCCTGCTCTGGTTCTGTCTTTCAATCAGCTTGGATCTTTTCTTTGAATCGGACTGTTCTCTGCCTCCGATTTGTTTTTTAGTCCGTATAGCAAACCATATCTCTTGTGATTTCCTTCAGAGAATTGGCTCCGCACATCGTCATCGTGTCCTCCAGCTCCACGCCGATTTTTGCAATATAGGTCTTTACGCCCTCTTCGGCACCGCCGAACACAGCCGTCACAAACGGTCTGCAGATGATCACGCCGTCCACCAGAATCTTCATGGAACCGTCTACCGCATCCGCAATCTCCTCCAGCACCTCCGCTGTAGCCGGACACTGATCCAGCACACGCCCGCCGTGATTGGAAACGACGATAGCCGCTGCCCCGGCCTCCTTTGCCTTCATCACTCCTTTTCTCTCCTTATCCAATCCTTCTATCGCCGAAATCCGCAAACGGCGATCCGGCATCCCCATTCAAATAGAACTTGCAAATGAAACGGTAATGATCAAAAGATCTGATTTCCAGCAGCAAATTTATGAAGAATATCTCCATCCCCGCACAGATACAGATAGCGCTCCAGCCGTTCCCTCACACTTAAGGCCTGCGGATGACGAAGCCGGCTCTCATCCAACACCAGCGCATCAGCCTGATACCCTTTTAAAAAGCTTCCTGCCTTTCCGAAAAAGCTTCCGCCTCCCATCGTTCCCAGGTAAAAGGCTTCTGCAACGGTCAGCGGTTTTAAAGAAGCATCCGACAGTCTCCAGCGCAGCTTGGACTCCTGAATCGCATCGGTCATGGCACGAAAGATCGAAAGCGAATGTCCTCCGGCCACATCACTTCCCAGACCGATATGCAGTCCCTCATCCAGATACCGGCGCACCGGCGCAATTCCGGATGCCAGGTTCGTATTGGACTGCGGACAATGGGCGATAAACACCCCGTTTTTCTTCATCAGGCGGATCTCCTCCTCGGAAGAATACACACAGTGCGCCATAACCGTCGGAACCGTGTTCCCGAAAAGTCCAAAACGTGCATAAGCATCCCCATAAAATTCTGCCTGCGGACAAAGCTCTTTCACCCAGCTGATCTCGCCGATGTTTTCGGAAAGGTGAGACTGCACAGGAAGGCCGTATTCTTTCTGAATCCCGGCCAGGCCCTCCAGAAGCGCATCCGTGCAGGAAGGCACAAAGCGCGGTGTCAAAATCGGCCGGATCCGCCGTCCGCCGTCCCCGGTCCGACTCTCCGCCCCTGTTTCTGTTCTCCGCTTTTCCAGCCACTGCCGAACTGCCTGCAGGGCTTCCTCCGTTTCTTCCCGCAGCTCCTCCGGACAGTTCCGGTCCATGCTGACCTTTCCCACATATGCGGTAATCCCGGTCTGCTCCAGCTCTTCCATCAGAATATCCGTGCCGGGCACATGAATGGTTCCGAACACCACTGCCCGGACTGTTCCTCCCGTCCTGATATCTTCTGCAAAAATCCGATAAGCTCTTCTTGCATAATCCACATCCTGATATCTGGCCTCCTCGGGAAATGTCCGGGTATTCAGCCATTCCAGAAGCTCACAGTCCATTCCCAGCCCGCGGAACGCATACTGAGGTGCATGGACATGAAGATCTGTCAGCCCGGGGATAATCAGATGGTCCGTGTAATCCAGCAGCGAGAAGCTCTGATATGCCTCCGGAATCTCCCGGAATACACCCAGGGAGATCCCACCGCTGCACACCAGATAACTGTTCTCATACACACTCAGCGTCTGCGGATCCTCGCTGAAGCAGATATGTCCCTTTAACATGTAATTCTTTCCGTTCAAAAAGCAGGTCTCCTCTCTTTTTCGATATGCTGCATGAATCTGGTTACCATTCACCGGTTCTCTGTGAACGGCAGCGGCAGCGCCCAATTTGAAATCGCCTGCGGCGTGGGAATATAAAAAAGAAACCACCGAAAGACAGGCGCCCCTCACCGCATTTTCATGCAGTGATTTATAGGGCAACTATTTACGGTAGTTGGTAGAGACACACATCCAATCATGTGTTTATATAAATCATACCTCCATTATATCCTTCTTTTTTACAAAAGGCAACCATGTTTTCCGGCTTTCCTGTCAATTTTTCACATATTTTTCAGCGTTTATGATCTTTTTCCCAATATTTCCGGTCTTCCGGACATTCTTTCAGATATTCCTCCATCTCCTCATCAGTCAAGCCTTCCGTGATCTCATGGAAAAAGGTTTCGTCATCTTCCATGATAAAATCTATTACCCGCATGGCAGTTCTGGCTTGCTTTTCCAGATCCTTCTGCAATTCCTCCCGTTTTTGTTCCTCTGATAAAAATTTCTCTTCCACTGCCATTACACTCCCCTCTTATTTTCTTTTCCTGTGCTATTATAGTCCAAATACCGACTATAGTCAATGTGATGACCATTCTCTAAAATGTTAGATATGAAGCTTCCCAACCAACTACTTATTGACTTTGAAAGCGAAGAACGAATATGATTCAATATGACCCGTTCTGGAAAACCCTGAAATCAGCCGGTGAATCTACATACACCCTGATCCACAAATATAAAATTTCCAGTTCCACCATTGACCGGCTTCGGAAAAACCAGCCAATCACGACCACCACAATGAATGATCTGTGCCGGATTCTAAACTGTAATGTAGAGGATATCGCCACATATGTTTTCTCGGAAGACGACCAGATCCTGTAACCATTTCTTTCAGGAAGCGTCTTCCCTGGTACCGGTCTGCTCGACAGACCATACCCGGCATTCCGGGGTTCGTTCCGGATTCGTTTTCGCTCATTCTTGGTCTTGCTTTCTGTTCTCTTTCTTTTCCCTCCTCAGAAGGCCGGTCAGGTCTTCCGTATCCAGCGCCTGCAGCACAAGCACCTTGCACTTATTATATCAAAATAATCCGGTTCTGCAATCACCCTTGTCATTTTCCTCGCTTTCTGTCGGAATTTTTCTCCGCAGAAAACGACAAAAATACCGTCATATGAAACAGCTTTACCGTTCCGTATGGCGGTATTTCTTTTTTCTATTCACCATCCCTCTGCTGCGGAGCCAGAATCTCTCCGTCCTCCGGCCACGAAACTGCCGTCTCCTCCCGGTCCTTTTTCTGCTCCTCCACCGTCAGCTCGATCTGACAGCCAGTCTCCTTCCCATCATAAAATACCGGAATTTCATAAACACCGGGCGTACAGACGGTATCCTCCGGAATCTGGCAGGAAAATTTCTGTGGATCATAGTCTTCCTCCGGGAAATAACGCTCCCAGTCTACCACCGGCTCTTCTCCTGCTTCCGTTTTCACATATAAAGTAACCGCCTGGCCTTTTCCGAACAGCAGTTCCTGTTTCGGAGCTCTATGACCTCCGACCAGCTGCCAGCCCAAAATCAACAGCACCACGATGGTGAAGCCAGTCAGCTGCAGTTTTCTTCTCTTGTTTCGCATCTCGATCCTTTCCGGCTGCCTTCCTCCGCTGAAGCCCGCCGCCCTTTCTTATTTTTATACAGTTCCTCATAAGAACGGAGTGCTGCCAGCGCCTGCCCGGACAGCGGAAACAACATAGAAAGATTGAACACTGTCATCAAGCCGACTCCTACATCTCCCAGATCCCAGACGATCGTATATGCCGCAAGCCCGCCGATAAACAGCATGACAAGAGCCAGTATCTTATAAGCAGTCTGGGCAAGCCAGGTATCGCCGAACAGATAGGCTACATTAGAACGAGCATAGTACAGAACACCGATAAAGGTGGAAAAACTGAACAGCCCCAGGATCACCGCAACAAAAATCACGCCAAACCGCCCCATATGGTAATTCATGGCAGCCTGCAGAAGATCCATTCCAACCAGACCGTCCGTCTGTTCGGCCGGAGCCAGCAGCATGATCATGGCGGTACAGCTGCAGATCAGGATCGTATCAATGAAAACCCCCAGTGCCTGCACCAATCCCACCTTGGCCGGATGATCGGTCTCAGCCGCCGCTGCCGCACAGGGAGCCGATCCGGAACCTGCCTCATTGGAAAACAGGCCGCGCTTTACTCCATTCATCAGCACCGTGCCGAAGCCGCCGGCCACAGCCTGGCGAATGCCGAAGGCCTCGGCAAAAATCCGCTCGAGCACGGACGGCAGCTGCCGGATATGAAGCAGAATCAGCCCTGCAGTCAAAAGCAGATACACACCTGCCATCAGCGGAACCAGAACATCCAGAACCTTCACCGTCGCGTTTTTTCGCAGTACAATGATTGCTGCCAGAGCCACCAGCGCGACAGTCGTAAACAGCGGAGGAATCTGAAAAGCATTTTGAAAAGCAGAGGTTACGGAATTGCTGATAACCTGGCTGATTCCGCACCAGCAAATCAGACCGGACACAGCAAACAGCACGGCCAGCAAAACGTATCGGCGCTTTTTTCCGCCCCGCTTCTCCTCAATAAAGTGATGGATATAATATGCCGGACCGCCCCGGTAACCGCCGTAAAGAGGATCCTTTTCCTTATAAAGCTGCGCAAGAGTTGCTTCTATAAAAGCAGTCGAAGAACCGATCAGCGCGGAAATCCACATCCAGAATACCGCTCCCGCACCGCCTGCCGAAATCGCCGCCACCACACCGACCAGGTTTCCCATCCCCACCCGGGTAGCCGTCGATACCACCAGCGTCTGGAATGCAGACAGGGAGCTTTCTTTTCGTTTTCCCTTATCGCCTCCCTTTTCCAGCACTGCCCTGATCATATCCGGAAACAGCCGGATCGGAAGAAATCTTGTCCGCACCGAAAAATAGATTCCGGTGGGAATCAGAAGCAGAACCAGAAGAGACAGCCGGATCTCCTCACCGCCCGGCAGCGGAACCGCAAACAAATCGCCCCACAAAAAATGATAAATCGTTTCAATCAGTTTTGTCATATGTCCTCCCCAAGTTTTTTTCAGCACATCATCCAGTATATAATAGATTTCCCGATTTGTAAAATTTAATTGTGTGGAAAAAAGGCGAAACAAAACCGAAATCCGATTTCTGTTCATATTTTTGTTACAATCCCATCAAACTTTTTCCATATCTTTCCTCTATACTAAAAGTCAGAAATAACGAATGCTTAACAAAAAACTTTTTTCATAATCATAAGCCGTCAGGGTAACGCCTGGCGGCTTCCTCCTTTTTCAGCCCCGCTTTCATGAAGGGAACATCCTGCTGCCCTGGAACACCCAGCTTCAATGCTTCGGCAATCCCGGAAATGTGATAGACCTCCAGTTTTCGGAACCCGGATTTCTATTTCTTTGAACCGCCTTCCGGACCACGCATATGATAAAACAAAAAGGATTTTCCTATGTCTGACCGAATCTTTTCCGCTCAATGGCAGCAGCCCTGCGGTATCTGCAGACCATGTTCCGGCCCCTTCTGCCCGCCCTGCCGGCCATGCCAGCCATCCCGGCCTCCTTTCTTCTGGCCGCCGTTCTGGCAGGGACCGCCGCCTGGACCGGAGCCGCCAAAGCCTCCCAGACCTCCCAGACCACCGCGGCCGGAACCTCCCAGGCCTCCCAGGCCTCCCAGACCTCCCAGACCAGGCGGCCGCCCATGGCCGTATTAATTTGATTTTTCCGGGAATACTGTTTCTGAGGTGATCAGAAATGTCCTATATTTCTCCGGCCGTACGGCCAAAATTTGAAGAGCTTTCCATCAGTCTGAAAAATCAGATTCTGGAACGGGATGTACAGCTTCTCACGATTCACGACCTGATCCGGGTTCTTGAAGAAATCGTGAAGGAAGGATGAGCACCTGATGCACGGGGCCGCAGATAACGAATGTTATCTGCGGCCCCGCCATCTGTTTTTTCTTATTTTTCAATCAAACTCTTTCCTAAATTTCTGCACGCTTCAAGTTCTTCTTCTCCCGGCGCATCCTGGCAGATCACACTGTCAGCGGCAAGTACTGCACCGTCTGCTCTGCAGCGTTCCTCCCAGGATTCCATCCATTCACCGGTCCCCCATCCGTAGGAGCCAAACAATACAATCTTCTTCCCGGAAAGCAGAACTTCACACTCCGTAAACATCGGATTAAATTCTCCTTCCTCCAGAACCTCAGCCCCCATCGCCGGGCAGCCAAACGCAATGGCATCAAACTCCGCTACCTGATCAGGAGCAAATTCTGCACAGGAAAATACCGACACTTCTGCGCCGGCGCTCTTTGCGCCCTCCGCCACGGCGTCCGCCATGGCCTGCGTGTTGCCTGTTCCGCTCCAATATACGACTGCTGCTTTACTCATAGTAATCCACCTTTCTTTTTCAATATATATCAACATGCTGCTACGGTAAGCTGCATGATTGACCTTCCTTCGGAAAACAATCTTCCATAAATTTCCCGGCATTTTTTCAGTTTCTGAAATACTTTTGTCATTTCCTTTTCATTTCCATAAGCTTTCCACAGCCCGGCACACTTATAATTCTGCCCTTTTTGTTCAATAAAGCCGACCACATCACACAGAGGGTAGCCCAGAAACAGTCCGATTTCATGCGGAAAACAATCGTATTCCTGAAGGCGGCCTTTCAGCTGCTCCAGATACTCCCGCCATCCAAGCTCCTCATACCCGAGACTTTTCAGAAGCGTTCTCGCCTCTTCCTCTTTCAGATCCGCTTCCAGCCGCGATTTCCGGTATACATAGACCAAAGCACGGGATCCCTCCTGTTTCAGGATTTCAATTTGTACTCCTTTCGAATTCAGTTTTTCATTCCCTGTTTTCAATTCCTGCATAAGCTCTTTCTCCGATGCAAAACGATAACTGAACATACCGGCTGTTTTAAGCCCTGCGAGAGTAGGTGAACAAAATTCAACAATTGCTTCTTCCAGCATGACATTCTTCCTTTCCTGCAATATTTGATACACTTACTTGAACACTGGCTGCAGCTTTGTTAGTTTGAACTAACCTTCTGTTTTAGAATAACGGATATGATACCATACCCGCAGATTTGTGTGCTTTGTTTGTTAGTTAAAACTAACTTCCATTAATATACCTCCATCTGCGCATTCTGTCAAGCGCCTTTTCGCCTGCTGAGCGCAGATGCGAAATTTTATCAATATCCAGTCATGCAGAGACTTCTTTATGTGCTGCATGATTGTCAAAAGGCTTATTGTACCAAGTTGCTGGCGCGGTGGATTTTACCCCGCGCTTGGAAATTAAAAAGCACCATCGAAGGATTTATGTTTCCTTCCATTGGTGCTTTAATTTTTTACGTATCTTCATAGTGATATCTGCAAGCCAAGATATACACATTGTTTTCATCAATTTTGTAAATCAGCCTGTCTTTGTCATTGATCCGTCTGCTCCAGAAACCAGCTAAATTCCCCTTTAATGCTTCCGGCTTACCGATTCCCTCATTTCCATTTTTGCATATATCTTCTATGAGAGCATTGATTTTTTTGAGTGTCTTTCTGTCCTCTGTCTGCCAGTAGACATAATCCGCCCATCCGTTATCAGTAAACAGTTTATTCATTCTCAGTTACCTCAATCAGATTATGCGTGGAAACAGCGCCTTTGTCTAACTGTGCTTTGGATTCCATCAGCCAATCAAAATTAGCTTTATTCCCCATAAGGTAAGCATTTTCCATCAGATTGTTGTAAGTCTCTTCCGACAGCATAACAACATTACGGTTATCTTTTCTGGTGACTATCATAGTTTCATAATCATCTGTTACTCTATCCATGTAGGTTTTCATATTTTCACGAAGGTTTGTATAATTTACCGCCAACATATCAACGCCTCCTTTAAGTACAATTTCCTGTACGTTTTTCTCATTTTCATTATAGCGTACAATTTTCTGTACGTCAATGGATTTCATTATATAGTATGCTGCAATTGTGGGACTTATTTAGATGTCCAGAATTTCCTTTCTTTGCAGACAAACATTCCCGAACACATGTCTGATTGCCTTTTTGATTACCTTTAATCCCTGAACATGGTAAAACCCTCATAAAATAAAGATTCTTTCACGGAGTTAAATGCACAAAATCCGAACTCAGTGAGTTCGGATTTTGCATCATAAGTGGACCTGAGGGGAATCGAACCCCTGTCCGAAAACCAATTCCCTGTTCTTCTACTATCATAGTCGGTTATTTGACATTCCCTCCATCACCCGAAAACAGACATCCTGATGACTTCAGTAGCTTCATGATACGCCCGCGCAGGCAAAGCTTACTGCGTGTCGTTTCCTGCATCGTCGATGCCAGGATCTCAGCGTGCAGGTGCGCTAAGTCTGACAGCTGCCATTAGGCAGCGATTGCTAAATTATCTTCAGCGTTTGTATTTAATTTTGCCATTTAACCCATCGCATGGGGATAGCTTCACCAGCTGCATGATCCCCGTCGAAACCAGTACAAGCCCTTACTGGTGCCGCCCCGACAAGGCAGCAAAAAGCTGCTGAACACTCTATACTCTACCATGCTATTCCCGTGAAGTCAAGGGGCAGCGACGGGTAAAACTCTTACAATTTTTTCAATTTTTATCATTTTCCGTTATTTTTGTGTAATCCGCTTTCATTTCTTGATTCCTGTGCCCGCAAAATCTGCATAAACTCTTCCCCGGTAATCGTTTCCTTTTCATACAGATAATGCGCCAGCTGATCCAGCTTCTTCCGATTGTCCTGCAAAATTTTCTTTGCCTTTTCATGCTGCGTCCGAACCAGCTCGATAACCTGATAATCGATCCTGGCCTGCAGTTCTTCCGAGCAGGCAAGGGAAACATCCCCGCCAAGGTACTGATTCGACACATTTTCAAAAGCAACCATATCAAAATCCTCACTCATACCATAACGGGCTACCATGGAACGGGCCAGCTTTGTGGCCTGCTCAATATCATTGGAGGCACCGGTACTGATGGAATGGAACACAACTTCTTCTGCACCGGTGCAGAATCGGTCTGCAGGGCAGCCACCAGAGCATGTCCGATTTCATGATACGCCACCACCAGCTTTTCCTGATCCGTAAGAATTGCATTTTTCTTCTGATATCCAGCAACTACGACCTCAATGCTTTCTTCCAGATCCAATTCTGAAGCATAGCTTCTGCCCTCCCGGACAGCACGCAGCGCCGCCTCATTGACAATATTGGCCAGCTCCGCTCCGGAGGCCCCGGATGCCATGCGGGCAATTTTGGAAAAATCCACATCCTCCGCGACCTTGATCTTATTCGCATGAACCCTGAGAATTTCTTCCCGGCCCTTTAAATCCGGCAGCTCCACCGGTACACGGCGGTCAAACCGGCCCGGCCGGGTCAGGGCAGCGTCCAGTGAATCCGGCCGGTTGGTAGCCGCAAGAATGATCACGCCACTGTTTCCTTCAAAGCCGTCCATTTCCGTGAGCAGCTGATTCAGCGTCTGTTCCCGTTCATCGTTGCCGCCCATATTTCCGCTGCTGCGCTTTCCGCCAATCGCATCAATCTCATCAATAAAAACGATGCAGGGCGCTTTTTCCTTCGCCTGTTTAAACAGATCCCGAACCTTGGATGCACCCATTCCCACAAACATCTCCACAAATTCCGAACCGGACATGGAGAAGAAGGGCACGTTGGCCTCACCGGCCACCGCCTTTGCCAGCATGGT
>JBJELD010000015.1:0-22589 GCA_051878975.1 Candidatus Caccovicinus sp. | reverse complement strand
GAGAACCTACATTATCTCGATGTGCGTATATTTACACACGTTTTGAGTGGCAGGATTGGAGCGGTTATGAGTGGAAAGTACATGGCTTATGTAGGGTCCTATTCCTACACGGGAAAGGCAAAAGGCATTACGGTATATGATGTGAATGTTGAGAAGGGTGTTTTTAAAGAGCGCTGTGAAGTTGAGGTGGACAATTCCTCTTATGTGATCGCGTCTCACAACGGACGCAATCTGTATTCCATTGCAGACGAAGGCGTGGTTGCTTTCCGGATTCTGGACAATGGAAGTCTGTCCCGTTTAAACAGTGTAAAGATTAAAGGAATGAGAGGGTGCCATCTGTCTACGGATGAAGATGACCGTTATATTTTCGTGTCGGGCTATCACGATGGAAAGGCGACGGTTCTGAGCCTGAAGAAGGACGGTTCCATCGGGAAGATCGTGGACGGAGTTTTCCATAAAGGCTATGGCTCTGTGGCAGAGCGAAATTTCCGGCCGCATGTTAGCTGTACCCGTATGACTCCGGATAAAAAATTTATCATGGTAGCCGATCTGGGGATTGATCAGGTGAGAATTTACCGTTTTGATGAGGAAAAGCTGATTCAGGTGGATGCAATCCGCTGTGAGCGGGAGTCCGCGCCGAGACATTTCCGGTTCAGCGACGACGGAAAATTCATGTATCTGATGTATGAGCTGAAAAACGTCATCGATGTCTTTACTTATGAGACCGGTGAACGTGCTCCGAGGCTGGAGCGGATTCAGACGATTCCTACCATTGGGGACAGGCAGTACTCTGAGCTGACGGCTGCATGCGCGATGCGGCTTTCTCCGGATAACAAGTATGTGTATTGTACCAATGCGGGTGATAATGCGCTGAGCATTTTTTCCAGAGATGAGCAGACCGGACTGCTGGAGCTGCTCTGCTGTCTGCCGATCAGTGGGGATTACCCGAAGGATGTGGCGATATTCCCGGATCAGAAGCACGTAGCCTGCATCAACCATGAAAGCGGAAGCATTACCTTCTTTAAAGTGGATTATGAGAAGGGGCTGCTGATCATGTGCGGAAATCCGATCATGGTAAATGAGCCGAACTGCTGCGCGATCGTAAAGATTGGAGATTCGCAGGAAATTTCGTAACATACAGAGAACATACAGGGAGCGGAACACGAATTCAGGTGTTGCATTGCTCCCTGTTTTCTATTATATTAGTGATGTCAGGAAAAGGAGAGACCCTGGCAGCTTATTTGATATGGAACGCGCAAAAGAATAGAGGAGAGACAGGAATGGCAGGTTCTACATTTGGAAATATATTTCGGATTATGACTTGGGGGGAAAGCCACGGAACGGGGATCGGAGTGGTGGTGGACGGCTGTCCGGCCGGACTTGCGCTTTGTGAGGCGGATATTCAGAAGCTCTTGGACCGGAGAAAGCCGGGGCAGAGCAAATTTACCACTCAGAGACAGGAAGGTGATCAGGTGGAGATTCTTTCTGGTGTGTTTGAGGGAAAGACTACCGGTACGCCGATTGCGCTGGAGGTCCGGAACATGGACCAGCGGTCCCGTGATTACAGCAATATCATGAATGTGTACCGGCCGGGACATGCGGATTTTACCTTTGATGCGAAATACGGCTTCCGGGATTATCGCGGCGGTGGGCGGTCTTCGGGAAGAGAGACGATCGGAAGAGTAGCAGCCGGGGCCATTGCGGTACGTCTTCTGGAGACACTGGGAATCCGGGTCCAGGCTTACACCAGGGCAATCGGAGACATTGAGGTGAAGCCGGAACGGTTTGATCTGGAAGAAATGTGGAACAACCGTCTGTATATGCCGGATCGTGAGGCCGCCCGCGAGGCGGAGGCCTTCCTGGAGGAGGCCATGGCGCGGAAGGATTCGGCAGGCGGTATCTGTGAGTGTGTGATCACCGGTATTCCGGCAGGAATCGGTGATCCTGTGTTTGAAAAGCTGGACGCAAACCTGGCAAAAGCAATTTTTTCCATCGGGGCAGTAAAGGGCTTTGAGATCGGAGACGGCTTTGCGGCAGCCCGGGCCTGCGGCAGCCAAAATAATGATGCATTCGGTCTGGATGAAACGGGCAAGATAAAAAAGAAGACGAATCATGCAGGCGGTATTCTCGGCGGAATCAGCGACGGCTCGCCGGTTGTATTCCGGGCAGCCATCAAGCCGACGCCTTCGATTGCATCCCCGCAGAGAAGTGTGACGAGGGATGGGGCGGAAACGGAGCTGGAGATTCAGGGACGACATGATCCGATCATTGTACCGCGCGCTGTGGTAGTTGTGGAGGCCATGGCTGCACTGACGGTAGCGGATCTGCTTCTGCAGAACATGACGGCCAGAATGGACTCGGTTGCAGCATTTTATGGAAAGAATGAGTCTTGCATTCTGAATGGAAAAATCGTATAATAAAGCCTCTGCTGCAGGGCCAGAGACGCGTTGTGCGCTGCTGCGGCAGGAGGGGACGAATGAAAGGAAGAAAGGAACGAGTTATGAAAATTGCAATGGGAAATGACCACAGTGCGGTGGAATTAAAACAGGAAATAAAAAGCTATCTGGAAGAAAAGGGTTATGAGATCGTGGATTTTGGGACAAACTCCACGGAAAGCTGCGATTACCCGGTATATGGAGAGAAGGTTGGACGTGCCGTTGTGGCAGGAGAGGCCGATCTGGGGATCCTGATCTGTGGAACCGGCGTGGGAATCTCGCTGGCAGCAAACAAGGTGAACGGTGTTCGGGCCGTTGTCTGCAGCGAGCCATACAGTGCAAAGCTGTCCAGAATGCACAATGATACCAATGTTCTGGCTTTTGGTGCCCGGGTGATCGGCCCCGAGCTTGCCAAGATGATCGTAGATGCATGGCTGGAAGCAGAATTTGAAGGCGGACGCCACCAGAGACGGGTGGATATGATCATGGACATTGAGAATCGTTAGGTTACGCTTTACTCCTGGTCAATCACTTCGCTGATTGGCCGGGGGCCGTGCATGTAAGAAGCCGGGAGCTTGTGTCGTTTTGTTCACAGGGTCTGCGAACAGCAATATCGTTAGAAAGTTGTAAGATTTGTAAGAGCTTCGTTTCTTGAAATCGCCATGTATCCGTGATATGATTAGCATGTAAAAGAAAGAAGCGTTTTGGCGCGGAAGAGAAGGCTTTTCCGTGTTGAGATAGGAGAGATTACGATGAAAAGGCGATTCAGCAGATTCCTGATTACGGCAGCGCTTCTGCTTTGCTTCTGTCAGGCCGGCGTGCTGACCGGCTGGGCTTTTACCTTTGAGGCGGACGGCGTGGAGATTTTTATGAATCAGGATGCGTCCGAGATTTTAGGTGAGCTGGGAAAGGCAGAGAGCTATTACGAGGCGCAGAGCTGCAGACATCAGGGAAAAGAAAAGGTGTTTACCTATGACGGCTTCGAGCTTTCCACGTATCCGTCCGGTGAAGGGGACTGTGTGAAGTCCATCTGGTTCCTGGGGGATGAGACAGAAACCCCGGAGGGCATTCATATCGGTTCGACCATCGATGAGGTGGAAGAGGCTTACGGAGAAGATTATGAGCTGGAGCGGGGAAGATACCGCTATAAGTCCGATGATTGTGTCCTTACCTTTTATACCAAGAAGGGACAGGTAAACGGAATCGAGTATAAGGCTCTGGGCGAATAACGAAAAAGACAATCAGGAAAGAAATGGATCTGTCGGCAGGAATTTTTCTGCCGGCAGATTTTTTGTGCCTTTTTCAACAAAATAACAGATTTGCCACACAAATTTCCCTGTTGGTTTCCGGCGTTTTTGCCTATAATACAGGCATTGGCAGCAGCGAAAGGGCTGAGGCCGCAAGAATATCATCAGGAAACCGGGAGGGAACAGACATGCCGATTCTTTTTCATGAAAAAACGGGAGAATTTCATCTTTTTAATCAGCAGATCAGCTATATTATGAAGATTCTGAGAAACGGGCAGATCGGACAGCTGTATTTCGGAAAGCGGGTGCCCGAGAAGCGCAGCTATGACTATCTGCTGGAAAACCGATATCGTCCGACTTCAGCTTATGTCTTTGAAAATGAGTATTCCTTTTCGCTGGATCATCTGAAGCAGGAGTATCCGGCCTACGGAACCACAGATTTTCGGATGCCGGCGGTGGAGCTTTTGCAGGAAAACGGAAGCCGGATTACAGATTTTACCTACGTTTCTCATCGGATCTATGCAGGAAAGCCGAAGCTGGAGGGACTTCCGGCTACCTATACGGAGAAGGAGGAGGAAGCGGATACACTGGAAATTCTGCTCTGGGACAGACTGCTGGAGACGGAGCTTACGCTGATTTATACGATTTTTCAGCAGGAGAATGCAGTCGCAAGGAGTGTGCGGCTGGAAAATAAAGGGGCACAGAAGCTTCAGCTGACCACAGCCATGAGCCTGTCTCTGGATCTTCCGGATGACGAGTATGAATGGATCCAGCTTTCCGGTGCATGGGGCAGGGAGCGCCAGGTAAAAAAGCGGCATCTTCAGCCGGGAATTCAGGCGGTGAACAGCACCAGGGGCGGTTCCGGCCATTTTCATAATCCGTTCGTGGCCTTAAAACGTCCGACGGCGGATGAATTTCAGGGAGAGGTGCTGGGCTTTTCCCTGATTTACAGCGGAAATTTCCTGGCACAGGCCGAGGTGGATAATTATCATGTGACCAGAATGATGCTGGGAATGAATCCGTTCGGCTTTTCCTGGCAGTTAAACCCCGGAGAAGGCTTTCAGACGCCGGAGGCCGTGGTGGTGTATTCGTCTGAAGGTCTGAACGGCATGAGCCAGACCTTTCACCGGCTGTACCGGCGCCGCCTTGCAAGAGGAGAATGGCGGGATCAGGAACGGCCGATTTTAATCAACAACTGGGAAGCTACTTATTTTGATTTTGATGAGGAGAAGCTGGTCCATATTGCCGAGACGGCAAAAAAGGACGGAGTGGAGCTGTTTGTTCTGGATGACGGCTGGTTTTCCACCCGCTGCGGGGAGACCAGCGGACTGGGCGACTGGTGGGCCAACACAGACCGCCTTCCAAACGGAATCCGAGGCCTTTCGGAGCGCATTGAGGCACTGGGTATGAAGTTCGGCTTGTGGTTTGAGCTGGAAATGGTGAATAAAGACAGTGAACTGTACCGCGCGCATCCGGATTGGGTGATTCACACGCCGGGGCGCCGGATGTCTCACGGAAGAAAGCAATATGTGCTGGATTTTTCGCGGAAGGAAGTGGTGAATTTCATTTATGAGATGGTGGCAAAGATTCTGTCGGAATCCAAAATTTCCTATATAAAATGGGACATGAACCGTTACATTACGGAATGCTTTTCCTGCGGGTATCCGGCCGGGCAGCAGGGCGAAATTTTCCACCGCTATATTCTCGGTGTTTATGATCTGTATGAGCGCCTGACCAGCCGGTTCCCGCATATTCTGTTTGAATCCTGTGCCAGCGGCGGCGGGCGGTTTGATCCGGGCATGCTGTATTACGCGCCGCAGGCCTGGACCAGCGATGATACGGATGCGGCAGAACGGGTAAAGATTCAGTACGGGACCAGCTATGTGTATCCGGTCAGTTCCATGGGCGCTCATGTGTCGGCAGTGCCGAATCATCAGCTGTGGCGGATCACGCCGCTGGAGAGCCGGGGAAATGTGGCCTGTTTCGGTGCCTTCGGCTATGAGCTGGATTTAAACCGGCTGACAGAGGAGGAGCATCAGCTCGTAAAGAATCAGATTGCATTTGTCAAGAAATACCGGAAGCTGATCCACACGGGTACGTTTTACCGGCTGAAGAGCCCCTTTGAAGGAAATCTGACGGCCTGGATGGTGGTGTCGGAGGACAAAAAACAGGCAATTGTGATGTACTTTAAGATGCTGAATGACGCAAACTGTGAATTTCGCCGTCTGATGCTAAGGGGGCTTGAGGAGGAATTTGTTTACCGCGCCAAAACGGCGGATGCGGCAGAAAACGGCGCAGGAGAAGGAAGCTTTTACGGAAGTGAGCTGATGAATATCGGACTGATCATCTCGGACGCATCGGCCGGAGAAGTGACAAAAGCCGATCACTGTACCGATTTCTGGTCCAGAGTGGTGATTTTGACAGCAGAGGAAGAAGAAACAATTTAATTTCAAAGAGGCTTCTTTTATGGTATAATGTCTTACAATGGGAGGATTGCCATGGAAGATGCCTATGTACTGCAGCTGTCGGAGCCGAGATTTTCTGAATTTTATCTGACCTTCTGCGGTTATGCGGACTGTAAGCCGCTTCACAGCTTTGGACCGGCCGTGCGGCCGAACTATATCATTCATTATATTGTAAAGGGAAAAGGAAGCTATCAGGTGGGAAATACCCGGTATGCCCTGGGGGCAGGAGAGTGCTTTCTCATTGAACCGGATGTGCTGACCTTTTATCAGGCAGATGAGGAGGATCCCTGGTCGTATTTGTGGATCGGTTTTTCCGGGAATAATGCAGCCGCGTATCTGGAAGAAATCGGTCTGGGCGGCGGCCGCGTGGTATTCCGTTCGGAAAACGGAGCAGAGCTGGAGCGGATTGCCAATGAAATGCTCCGGCAGAGCGCCTGCAGCATTGCAGCAGATTTTGCGCTGGAGGGGCTTTTGTATTCCTTCTTTTCTGTTCTGGCAAAGGAGGCAGCGCTGCCGAAACAGAAGTACCGTCAGCTGGAGAATCAGTATGCCCGGCGTGCGGTCGAGTATATTCAGAATTATTACCCGGAAAAAATCCGGATTTCCCACGTGGCGGATTATGTGGGAATCACCAGAAGCTATCTGTACATGATTTTTATGAAAACCTTCGGGATCTCCCCGCAGGAATATCTGAGCAATTACCGGATTACCCGGGCCTCTGAACTCCTGAAATGTACGGAGCTGACGGTTGAGATGGTGGCTGCCTCCTGCGGCTATGAAGATCCGCTGGTCTTTTCGAAAGCCTTTAAAAAACGGACAGGAAGTTCACCGAGCAAATTCCGGAAGGCGAGCCGCAGGGAGGCAGAGGAAGAGAAAAATCCTTCCAGAAAAGAGGAAGGGGAGCTTATACCCAGAGAATATCGCGATTGATCGTTTGATAGAACAGGCGCCGGATTTCATCCGGCGCTTTTGTCTGCCCCAGAATCCACATCAGCTTGGTAACAGCGGCTTCCAGCGTCATGTCGTAGGCTTCCAGAAGCCGGAATTCCTGTTTGATGCTTTTTCCTACTTCATAAACGGACATGTTGCTTCCTTCATTGGTCACCTGGGTCGTCATGACCACCGGTTTGCCAAGCTGTGACCAGCGCGCAATGGCCCCGTGGAAGCTGCCGGCTTCCTCCGTTAAGGAACCGCAGGATGGTTCCGTCCGGAACGGGTCCTCCGGTGAAGCGGAAGGAATCCCGCCCACGCCGAAGGACTCAATGATGATGCCGTCGTAATGTTCGGCCATGTAATCCAGAAGGTCTGCATTGGCAGCGGGAATCAGCTTCAGAAGCCCTACCTTCGGGTCCAGCGTGTCGTAAAACTGCACTTCGCCCCGGATACGGTCCTTGTCATCCAGGTAGAACAGAATGTGGTCGTCCTGAATGATGGCAATATAGGGAAAATTAATGCTGGAAAAAGCATGGTAGCTTTTGGTCCGCTCCTTTTTGCCGCGGGTGCCGGCGATGACCTTGCCGTCAAATACAATCGTTACGCCGTGAGCTTTCTCGCAGGAGGCAAAGCGAAGGCTGTCCAGCAGATTGGTTTTGGCATCGGTAATCTCCATGTCGATCGGTTTCTGGGCGCCGGTGATGACCACCGGCTTTCTGGAATTCTGGACCAGATAGGACAGAGCTGCCGCCGTGTAGGCCATGGTATCGGTTCCGTGGCAGATGACGAAGCCGTCGAACTCCGCGTAGTTGGCTTCGATCAGCCGGGAAATGATCAGCCAGTGATACGGCTGGATGTTGGTGCTGTCAATATTGAACGCCTGAATGGCCTCCACCTCACAGAAGCTTTTGGAATCCGGTACAAACTGAATCAGTTCCCGGCTGGAAAGCAGCGGCTTTAATCCCGCTTCGCTCCGGCAGCAGGCAATGGTCCCGCCGGTGGCAATCATAAGAATCCGTTTTTTTCTGCCTGATCTGGTAAGGTTCATAATTCGTTCCTCCGTCTGAAATCATTACATAAATTCTGAGTATTCTGGAGACATAGTATAGCACAGGAAAACAGGCGCTGCAAGGCGGCAGCAGACGGACATTTTCTATACATTTGGAAGCAATTGTGGTATCATGTAGGAAATTTGCAACAATTCATGGAAGCTGCAGCCTGGAAGGAGGAGAAAACCGTTATGGACAGATTTGGAATTCTTTTGGTGATCAATTTGTTTTTCAGTATTGCCATTATCTTTTTTCAGCGCCGGGATCCGAAAAGTGTCTGGACCTGGCTGTTTGCTCTGAATTTTATTCCGGTGTTCGGCGTGCTGTTTTATCTGCTGTTTGGACAGGATTATCGAAAAAGCAAGATGTTCCGGATCAAGGGCGTGGAGGATCGTCTTCGCTGCCCGATCCAGGATCAGGAAAATGTAATCCGCAATTATCATGCGATTGCAGAAAATGACCCGGTAATCCGGGATTACGGGAGTCTGGCGCTTTACAATCTGGAGACTTCCGGCGCGGTGCTGACCATCCGCAACCAGCTGGATATTTTCACGGATGGGGAACAGAAGTTTGAAGATCTCCGCCAGGAACTGAAAAAAGCCAGGCACTACATTCACCTTCAGTATTATATTATAAAAAATGATGAGGTGTTTGATTCGCTGGTTCCGATTCTTGTGGACAAGGCGAAAGAAGGCGTGGAGATCCGGATTCTGGCAGACGGAATGGGCGGCCGGTTCATGCCAAAGGAGCGCTGGCGAGAGCTGGAGCAGGCCGGGATCCGGGTGGGAATTTTCTTCCCCCCGATTCTGGGACGGCTGCAGCTGCGGGTCAATTACCGCAATCACAGGAAAATTGTGGTCATGGATGGTCAGATCGGATATGTGGGCGGCTTTAATATTGGAAAAGAATACATTTCCAGAGATCCGAAGTTCGGCTACTGGAGAGATACCCACTTAAAGATCCGAGGGGATGCGGTCATGGGACTTCAGATCCGGTTTGCGCTGGACTGGAATTATGCTGTTCATGAAAATCTGTTCCTGAACAGCCGTTATTTTGAACAAAGTCATGAGAATTATCTGGAGAACGGAGGCATGACGCTGGAGAAGGAATTTCTGCATCAGCTGAAGGAGCAGGGAAAGCCGCCCTGGTCGGATCCGGGATATATGAATATGGATTCGCTGATCGGGATTCAGATCATCAGCAGCGGCCCGGATACGGAAACGAAAAATATCCGGGACAATTACCTGCAGCTGTTTCACAAGGCCAGAAACCATATTTATATTCAGACGCCGTATTTTGTGCCGGACGATGCCATTCTCTCAGCACTGAAGATCGCGGCCCGTTCCGGTGTGGATGTCCGGCTGATGATCCCCTGCAAGCCGGATCATCCGTTTGTGTACTGGGCGACCTATTCCTATGCAGGTGAGCTGATTGAAGCCGGAGCCAGATGCTATGTATACGAAAACGGCTTTCTGCATGCAAAAGGAATCGTGGTGGACGGCATGGTCAGCTGCTACGGCACGGCCAATATGGACATCCGCAGCTTTGAACTGAATTTTGAAGTCAATGCAGTCATTTATGACGAGGCGGCTGCAGAGCAGCTGGAGCAGGCATTTCTGGATGATCTGCCCCATTGTCTGGAGATCACCAGAGAGCGTTACCGGAAACGGAAGCTGATGATCCGGATCAAGGAGCAGTTCTGCCGGCTTCTGTCGCCGCTTTTGTAAAAGAACGGAATTACCAGCCTTTCCCTGCACCGGGTTATCAGCCGGCCGCATATCCTGTGGCCGGCGGTACATAATAAGCCCATGGAAGAGAGATGGAAAATAAACAACAAACTGCTGCAAAACTTTTTAAAATGCGGAACGGCCGGATGGTGTCTGGAGATTCTGTTTACTTCGGCGGAATCGATCCTGACCCGGGACTGGAGGCTGATGGGAAAGACATCGCTTCTCATGTTTCCTATTTACGGTCTGGGGGCGCTTCTGGGGCCGATCGGACGAAAAATCGATCAGTGGCTGACGGTGGGAGCGGAGCAGACGGCACGGCTTCGGCAGGCCTCCAGAAGGGATCTGGCGCTGCGCCACGGGATGATCGACATGGTTCTGATCTTCTGCGCAGAATATTTGTTCGGCTTCTGGATGCGCCGGCTCGGCATCTGTCCCTGGGACTACACGGGGAGGCCGACGAATGTAAACGGGCTGATCCGGCTGGACTTTGCGCCGCTGTGGTTTCTGACCGGCCTGCTTTTTGAGGGGATTACCGGGCAGGAACGGCAGAAACAATGACAGAAATTATAAAAATTCAGGTAAAAACAATTCGAAAACAGGACGGTCAGGGTTGTAATTGAAAGTTTCCTCTTATATAATCATACCCAGAGGTATCTTCCGTTTTCTGTATCTGATACAGAAAACGAAGCTGCCCAGGGAGAAAAGAATGGAGAGGTATTTCAAATGATAAGAGTAATTCTTGTAGCGCTGATGATCGTCCTGTTTTTGATTCTCAGCATTCCGGTTCTGGTGTTTGAAAATGTTCTGGCAAAATTCCGGCCGGAAGCCAGCAGACGCCAGAGTCTGGCAATCATTCAGTGGATTTTTGGCATTTTGCTGAAGGTAGCCGGCGTGAAGGTAACGGTAGAGGGATGGGATACGATTCCGAAGGATCGGGCAGTCCTGTATGTAGGAAATCATCGCAGTTATTTTGATATCCTGATCGGATATACGACGGTACCCGGCCTTCTCGGTTTTGTGGCCAAAAAAGAGATGGAGAGGTATCCGCTTCTGAAGCACTGGATGGATCTGGTACAGTGTCTGTTTCTGGACCGAAAAAATATCAAGGAGGGACTGAAAACGATTCTGGCCGGTATCGAGAAGGTGAAAAACGGGATTTCTATCTGGATCTTTCCGGAGGGGACCAGAAATAAGAATGAAGAACTGGCGGACCTGCTTCCGTTTCGTGAGGGAAGCTTAAAGATTGCGGAAAAATCCGGCTGTCCGGTTGTGCCGGTGGCTATGGTGGGAAACGCCGATATTTTTGAAAATCATCTTCCGTTTATCCGTCCCCAGCATGTGAGGGTGCGGTACGGAAAACCGGTTTATTTAAAAGAGCTGCCGCCGGAGCAAAGAAAGCACAGCGGTGCCTATATCCGGGAGGTAATCATCGGAATGTTAAATGAAATGCAGGAGAGTAATGAAAAATGAAAAATCTGGATTTGCAGGAAATCAGAAACCGGCTGGATCAGGTAGACCGAAAGCTGGTGGAACTGTTTGAGGAGAGAATGAAGCTCTGCGGGGAAGTGGCTGAGTATAAGATGGAAACGGGAAAAGCGGTGTATGATCCGGTTCGGGAGAAGGAGAAGCTGGAAACGGTCCGCAGCATGGCCCAGACGCCCTTTGATGAGATTGCGGTGGGAGAACTGTTTGCTCAGATGATGACCGTGAGCCGCCGGTATCAGTATCAGCTGATGGGAGCCGGCGGGAAACGCCTGAAAACCGAGTTCCGGCTTGTGGAAAACCTTCCGACTGCCGGTGCCCGCGTGGTATATCAGGGCGTAGAAGGAGCCTACAGCCATGCTGCTACACTGAAAGTTTTCGGGGAGCAGGCGGATGCCTATCATGTGCCGACCTGGGATGATGCCATGAAGGAGGTGGCGGAGGGAAGAGCGGCCTATGCGGTGCTGCCGATCGAGAATTCCTCTGCCGGAGCCGTAATTGACAATTACGATCTGCTTTTGAAATATGACAATTACATTGTGGCGGAAACAGAGGTTTCGGTGAACCATGCACTGCTTGGGCTGGAGGAAGCGTCGCTTTCCGATATCAGAACGGTATACTCCCATGCACAGGGATTGATGCAGTGCAGTGAATTTTTAAATGCTCATCGGGAGTGGAAGCAGGTCAGCCTGGCGAACACGGCGGTGGCAGCGAAGAAGGTGCTGGAGGACGGCGATGTGACCCAGGCCGCTATTGCCAGCGAGACGGCGGGGAAAATTTACGGGCTGAAGGTGTTAAAGCCTTCTGTCAATCACAACCGTTACAATACTACGCGGTTCATCATCCTGGCGAAGGAGCCGATGTACCGTCTGGATGCCAATAAGGTCAGCATCTGTTTTGAGGTCCCGCATGTCAGCGGCTCCCTTTACAATATGCTGGGGCATTTTATTTATAATCATGTAAACATGGTCATGATTCAGTCCAGACCGATTCTGGAGCGGAACTGGGAATACCGCTTTTTCGTGGATATTGAAGGTTCCTTAAGCGATGCCTCCGTCCAGAATGCCCTGCTGGGAATTCAGAATGAGGCCGTGAACATGAGAATCCTTGGAAACTACTAAAAGTATATACAGAAACGTATCTAGAATATCATACATAGTACAGAGGCAGAATATTATGAAAACTCAGGAATTAGTAATCTATCGAAATTTTAAATATCAGCAGCTTTTTGAGCAGATGGAGCGGCTGCTTACGGAAAATCAGGCGGAGGAGGAGGCTTTTGCGTGTGCCAATCAGCTGATCGAGCTGGCGGTGACCTACGGGTTTGAGGGAAATCTGTACCACTGCTTCCTGGCGTTTTGTCTGGCAAATCATGAGAATGCCTACAGCACCTCCTGCGAGATTCTGGGGCCGGCGGGCGGCTCCCTGGATGCGCTGGCAAGACATGATTTTGAAATTTTTAAAGAGTTGTTTGATTACGATATCCGCATTCTGGACCGGGGCCGGGAGGACGGAGTCTGGAGTCTGATCGCAGACTATCGGGCGGCCAAGGAAAACAGCCGGGTGTTCAACAAGCGGATCCGCGACCGGATCGTGGAGCTGGCGGTTTCTCTGGAAAAGGCCGGGGAGACGGCGCAGTTTCAGGCAGATGTGACCCAGTTTTACAAAGAATTCGGAGTAGGTAAATTTGGCCTGAACAAGGCATTCCGGATTCTGGAGAAGGATGAGCAGGCCTATATTGATCCGATCACCAGCATTGAACATGTATACTTAAAGGATCTGGTAGGATATGAGATCCAGAAAAAGAAGCTGATCGACAATACGGAAGCTTTTGTGAACGGACGGGAAGCCAACAACGTGCTTCTTTACGGCGATGCGGGAACCGGAAAATCCTCCAGCATCAAGGCGATCCTGAATCAGTATTATGACCGGGGCCTTCGCATTATTGAGGTGTACAAGCATCAGTTCAAGGCGCTGTCGGATGTTCTGGAGCAGGTGAAGGACCGCAATTACAAGTTCATTATCTATATGGATGATCTGTCGTTCGAGGAGACGGAGCTGGAATACAAATATTTAAAGGCGATCATTGAGGGCGGTCTGGGAAAGAAGCCGAAAAATGTGCTGATCTACGCCACCTCTAACCGCCGCCACCTGATCCGGGAGAGCTTTGCGGACAAGCGGCAGCTGTCTGATGATGATATCCATGCAAATGACACGGTTCAGGAGAAGCTGTCTTTGGTAGCCCGGTTCGGTGTGACCATCTATTACGGAGCCCCGGAGCCGAAGGAGTTCAAGAAGATTGTGAAGACGCTGGCAGAGCGGAACCAGATTCAGATGCCGGAGGAGCAGCTGCTGGCAGAGGCAAACAAGTGGGAACTGGCTCACGGCGGACTTTCCGGCCGGACGGCATCCCAGTTTATTACGCATCTGCTTGGGCAGGCAGAAGAAGACCGCTGAGTGTGTGAAATCCGGCGCGGAGCGCGAGACCGGAATTTACAGAAAATTTACAGAAATTTATCCTCGATTTGTGGCATATCACCAGAGCGGACTTTATAATTAGGGTAATGATCAGGAGGAAAAGTATTATGGCCATGCAGACATTTGCAGCAATTGATGTAGGCTCGTTTGAGGTGGAGCTTACGATTTACGAAATTTCATCAAAATTCGGTATTCGGTCAGTCGACCATATCCGCCACGTAATTGCTCTGGGACGGGACACGTACAGCCACGGAAAGATCAGCTACGAGCTGGTGGAAGAGTTATGCCGGGTTCTGAAGGATTTCTCGGATATTATGAAGAGCTATAAGGTGCAGAGCTATAAGGCGTATGCAACCAGTGCTCTCCGGGATGCAAAGAACAACCAGATCATTCTGGATCAGATCCTGGTGCGGACCGGCATTGATGTCAAGCTGATCAGCAATTCGGAACAGCGTTTTTTAAGCTACAAGGCGATTGCGTCCAAGGAGCAGGAATTCAATACCATCATTCAGAAGGGCACCGCCATTGTAGATGTGGGATTCGGAAGCATGCAGATATCGCTGTTTGACAAGGATTCGCTGATTTCAACCCAGAATCTGCCGCTGGGGGCGCTGAAGCTCCGGGAGCTGATTGCAAAAATCCCGGCCAATCTCGAGGTGCACCGGCAGCTGATCGGGGAAATTGTGGAAAATGAGCTGTTTACGTTCCGCAAGATGTACCTGAAGGACCGGGAGATCAAGAATCTGATCGGAATCGGGGATAATTCGCTGTACATGTTTAAAAAGAGAATGGCTGCGGACAGGTCGGTTCCGGACCGGATGACGGCAGAGGATGTCAATCAGTTTTACGATGCTCTCTGCAGAATGAGTCTTCAGGATATGGAAGAGCTGTTCGGAGTGAGCGAGGAGTATGCGGAGCTGATGCTGCCGGGTGCGGTGATTTACAAGCGGATTATGGAGCTGACGGGAGCGGAACAGTTCTGGCTGCCCGGGATCCATCTCTGTGACGGCATGGCAGCGGAGTACGCAGAACAGAACCGTCTGGTTAAATTTAAACACAGCTTTGAAAATGACATTCTGGCAGCTTCCCGGAATATGGCGAAGCGTTATAAATGCCACAGCAGCCACAATCAGATTCTGGAACAGTATGCAATGGACATTTTTGACACCATGAGACGGTATCACGGTATGACCTCCAGGGACCGGCTGCTGCTCCGGATTGCCGTACAGCTTCACGCCTGCGGTAAGTTTATCAGCATTAAGAACGCCAATGAGTGCGCCTACAACATGATTATGACCACGGAAATTATCGGTCTGAGTCATCTGGAGCGGGAGATCATTGCCAATGTAGTCCGCTACAACATCCGGGATTTTGACTACAATCAGGTGCAGCTGGAGGCCGATATTTATAAGGATGCGGCGGGGCAGTTCAGCGCCAATGACATCACGATCAAGATTGCCAAGCTGACGGCGATCCTGCGCCTTGCCAATTCTATGGACAGAAGCCACCGGCAGAAGCTGGCGGGCTGCAAGATGGCGATCCGGGACGGCCAGCTGGTGATCACGGCGGACTGCACGGAGGATATCTCCCTGGAACGGATGTCCTTTGACCAGAAGGCGGACTTCTTTGAAGAAATCTTTGGAATCCGTCCGGTGCTGAAGCAGAAGAGGAGGGTATAGGGATGGCAGAAATTGCTGAAAAATATTTGGATCCGAAAAATTATGTAAATCGGGAACTGAGCTGGCTGGAATTTAATTACCGGGTATTAAGCGAGGCGAGAGACAAGAGTCTGCCTCTTTTTGAGCGGCTGAAATTTTTAAGCATCACCGCATCCAATCTGGATGAATTCTTTATGGTCCGTGTGGCTTCTTTAAAGGACATGGTTCATGCAAAATATACCAAGACCGATATTGCCGGCATGACGGCAGAGGAGCAGCTGGAGAAAATTGCGAAGAAGACGCATGAACTGGTGGCGCTCCAGTATTCGACCTACAACCGTTCTCTGCTCCCGGCACTGAAGCTGCAGGGCCTTCGGATCATTGACGACTGTGAGGTGCTGAATGCAGAACAGGGCGAATATGTAGATCGGTATTTTAGGGAAAATGTCTATCCGGTGCTGACGCCGATGGCAGTTGATTCTTCCCGTCCGTTCCCGCTGGTGCGGAACAAATCACTGAATATTGCAGCGCTTCTTAAAAAGAAAAAAGAGAGCGACAGCGAGGTGGAATTTGCCATGGTGCAGGTTCCGTCGGTGCTTCCACGTTTTGTGGAGATTCCGGTTACCGCGGAGGCGGATGGAAGCGAGACGCGGAATGTGATCCTTCTGGAGGAGATTATCCGCCGGAATATGCAGACCTTATTCCTGAATTATGACATTCTGGCAGCCCATCCGTTCCGGATCATGCGGAATGCGGATCTGACCATCGATGAGGAAGATGCGGTTGACCTTCTGGAGGAGATCCAGAAGCAGCTGAAGAAGCGCCAGTGGGGCGAGGTGATCCGTCTGGAGGTAGAGGAGAAGACGGACAAGCAGCTGCTGAAGATTTTGAAGAAAGAGCTGGATGTCAGTTCCGATGACATTTTTGAGATCAGCGGACCGCTGGATCTGACATTCCTGATGAAGATGTACGGCGGACTTTCGGGCTTTGACGATCTGAAGGTGGCAAAATATACGCCGCAGCCGGTTCCGGCGCTGATGAATGACGATGATATTTTTACCAATATCCGCAGGGGAGACATTCTTCTGCACCATCCGTACCAGACCTTCGATCCGGTAGTGGATTTCGTCCGTGCGGCGGCAAAGGATCCGGATGTGCTGGCAATCAAGCAGACGCTTTACCGTGTCAGCGGAAATTCGCCGATCATTGCGGCTCTGGCAGCGGCAGCGGACAACGGCAAGCAGGTTTCCGTGCTGGTAGAGCTGAAGGCGCGTTTTGATGAGGAAAATAATATTATCTGGGCGAAAAAGCTGGAGAAGGCCGGCTGCCATGTGATCTACGGTCTGGTGGGCTTAAAGACGCACTCAAAAATCACGCTGGTTGTCCGCAGAGAGGAGGACGGCATCCGCCGCTATGTTCATCTGGGAACCGGAAATTACAATGATTCCACGGCAAAGCTGTATACGGACTGCGGCCTGATGACCTGCAATCCGCTGATCGGCGAGGATGCAACGGCCGTATTCAATATGCTGTCCGGCTATTCCGAGCCGGCAAGCTGGAACAAGCTGGCGGTTGCTCCGATCTGGCTGAGAAACCAGTTCATGCGGCTGATCCGCCGGGAAACGGAGCATGCGAAGGTCGGAAAGAAGGCAAGGATCATTGCCAAGATGAATTCTCTGTGTGACCGGGATATCATTGCTGCGCTTTACGAGGCGTCCTGTGCCGGTGTGAAGATCGAACTGATTGTCCGCGGCATCTGCTGTCTGCGTGCCGGTGTTCCGGGCTTAAGCGAAAATATTTCGGTTCGCTCCATTGTCGGAAACTTCCTGGAGCACAGCCGGATCTTCTATTTTGAAAATGACGGTATGACCCGGCTCTATATGGGAAGTGCCGACTGGATGCCGAGAAACCTGGATAAGCGTGTGGAGATCGTGTTCCCGGTTGAGGATGAAGCGTTAAAAGAAGCCGTTTATCATATTCTCGAGGTCGAGCTGGAGGATAATGTAAAAGCACACATTCTGCAGCCGGACGGCACCTATGAAAAGCAGGACAAGCGCGGCAAGGTTCTGGTGAATTCCCAGGATCAGTTCTGCCAGGAGGCGATCCACATGGCAAAGGAGGCGCGGATCAACACGGATCCGGTCAGTACCAGAGTGTTTGTGCCGGTGGAGCATCACAATTAGAAGAGCTCTTTGGCTATTTCTGAAATCCATCATAGAATTTGATAAAGATGCCGGCGATTTTTTCGGGCTGTTCCCGTTTGCCGGCAGGTTTCTTCAGCCAGTAAATCAGGGCATTAAGAAAGCCGGCTGAAAAAAAGTACAAAAAATATTGTTCCGGAGAGCGGCTGGGCATATCACCCAGCCGTTCTTCTGTGTAATAGTTGGCTTCCTCCAGCAAAAGCGGCCACAAGCCGTTGCTGTAAATAAGAAGAATCAGATCCTGTTTCGAAAGGCAGTACTGCAGAAAGGTCGTCATGGTTGCGTTCAGCGTGATCTCATGGAGATAATCATCCGAAAAATCAAGGTCCTGCAGGATCTCTGCGCGCAGCCGGAGGAGGTAAGAGCGAACGACATCTTCCTTCGACTCGAAATTGCGATAATAGCAGGCTCTGGCTACATGGGCTTCTTTGATAATATCCGTAATGGTGATCCGGGAAAACGGCTTCGCTTTTTTCATCAGAGCAAGCAATGCGTTTTCAATTTCTATTTTCACTTCTTCGTTGGTACGTCTGCTCATCTTGTTTCTCCTGAATTTCTGACTGGCAGCTGTATGTGCAGTCCTGAATGATCTTTTATTTCTGGAACCGATTGAATTATATCATATTTTTCGGAAAATGATATGAAAAGTATCATCCGGGATACAAAAACGGGGAAATTAACTCTTCCTGTAGTATTGTGCAGTTTTCAAAAAGGACTTAGTATTTATATATAATGTAAAATATGTTTTGTCGGGAAAAATTGAACAATTTCCATAAATAAATCTTCGGGAGATTTATAGATAATTGGAAAATGTGACAAAACATATTCGGAAAGCCATGAATGGAAATGGCTGAAAAATATAACGGATCAGGAGGAATGTATGGTATGGTAAAACACGGCAAGAAGAGTGCTGCGAAACGGCTTCTGGCGGCTGCCCTGTCCGCATCCATGATATGCGGCGGAGTAAGCCCGGCGTATGCCTACTATTCAGAAGTAGACGGCTACACGGCCCGGGAACTCGCCAAGCTGGTGGCAGAGGAAGGCATGGTTCTTCTGAAAAATGACCAGCCGGCGGAAAGCGGGACGAAAGCGCTGCCGTTGGCAGAAGGAGAGAAGGTTGCGATCTTTGGCATTGATCAGGTAGACTATGTCTGGGGCGGTGGAGGCTCCGGAAACCTGATTACCGAATATGGCGTAAGCCTGCTGGAAGGACTTCAGGCCAAGGATCAGGACGGACGGATCCAGCTTTATGACAAGCTGGTGGATGTTTATCAGTCGTATTATGATGATTACTGGGCAAATGATGGTCAGACCTATTCCATGGGAACTACACAGGGTGCACTGCTTTACAACAAGGGCGAGATGCCTTTGGACAATGCGGAGATTCTGGCGGCAGCCGAAGAGGCTGATACCGCAATCATTGCAGTGGGACGCCCGATCGGTGAGGGCGATGACCGGACTGAGGCCGAATTTGGCCTGACGGAAAAAGAAGAAGAACTGATTAACAATATCAAAGCGGCCGGCTTTCAAAAGATCGTTGCGATTCTGAATGTAGGTGCAGTTGTGGACACTGAATGGATCGATGATAAGATCGATGCGGCGCTGCTGGTATATTTTGCCGGTATGGAAGGCGGAAACGCTATGGCAGATGTGCTCTGCGGCGATTCCTACCCCTCCGGCAAGCTGGTGGATACCTGGGCGGACAGCTATGAAGCTTATCCGAGTTCCCAAAATTTCGGCGTAAGAGAATATACACGTTATGAAGAGGATATTTTTGTCGGATACCGCTATTTTGAAACGATTCCGGGAGCGGCGGAGCATGTAAATTATCCCTTCGGCTACGGTCTTTCCTACGCGGATTTTGCAATTGACGATGTTTCTGTATCCTGCGACGGCAGCACGGTGGATGTGACGGCTACCGTGGTAAACAACAGCTCGTCCTATTCCGGCAAAGAGGTTGTGCAGGTTTATTACGGAGCTCCGGAGGGGGCGCTGTCACAGCCGAAGAAGGAGCTGGCGGCTTATGTGAAAACGGAAGAGATCGGCCCGGGAGGCAGCGAAACCGTTTCCCTTTCCTTCTCGGTGGAGGATATGGCAAGCTACGATGATCTGGGCAAAACCGGACATGAGGCCTGCTATGTGCTGGAGGCCGGAACCTACCGGTTCTATGTGGGCAATTCGGTAGAGGCGGCAGAGGAAGCCGGAACCTGGGATCTGGATAGTACCACTGTGACACAGCAGCTTACCCATCGTCTGGTGCCGGATACGACGAAGCTTACCAGGCGCCTGAAAGCGGACGGCTCTTATGAACCGATGACGCAGACCATCGCGGAGGAGCTGACACCGGAGGAGGCTGAGACGCGCTATGCCAATGTACCGGATGTAGGAGATCCGTTCATCACCTTTAAGGATGTAATCGAGAAGTTCAACGAGGAGGACCCGACGGCCGACGACACGCTGACTGCCTTCGTGGCCTCCATGACGGATGAAGAGCTGGCCGGTCTGGTCGGCTGTGTATCGCCGGAGTCGAACCGGGGTCACCGGACCGGTATCGGCGGTCTGAGCCAGTATGGCATTCCGCTGATCGGAACCTCGAACGGACCTGCCGGTATCCAGTACAATTCCGGAAGCACGGAAGATGAGGAGAAAAACTCCACCTTCTTCCCAAGCGCTACAATGCAGGCATCGACCTGGAATGAAGAGCTGATCGAGCTGGTCGGCGCAGCCATGGGTCTGGAGGCCAGACATTTCGGCATGAGTCTGTGGCAGGCACCCGGACTGAACATTCACCGGAATCCGCTCTGCGGCCGCAACTTTGAGTACTTTGCGGAGGATCCGCTGGTTTCCGGAAAGACGGCAGCCGCCATTTCAAGAGGCATCCAGGAGCAGAAGGTTGCGGCGCAGCCGAAGCATTTTGCAGCCAATAACCAGGAGACCAACCGTATGGGCAACGACAGTCAGGTTTCGGAGCGTGCCCTGCGTGAAATTTATCTGAAGCCGTTTGAGATCGCGGTAAAGGAATCGGATCCATGGTCGATCATGACCTCCTACAACAAGATCAACGGTGTGTATGCATCCGCCAACTATGAGCTGATCAACGAGATTCTTCGGAATGAGTGGGGCTTTACCGGCTTTGCCATGACGGATTTCTATACGAGGCCGTCCCATGCAGATGAACTGCAGGCAGGCGGAGATCTGAAGGCTCCTGCAGGCTCCGGTCAGCCGGAAGCACTGCTGGCAACGCTTGCAGACGGAACGATCGAGCGCTGGCAGCTGGACCGCGCGGCAGAGAACATTCTGCGCTTTATCTTAAAGACGGAGGATGCCCAGGATGTGGCAAATAATCCGTTCTCCTACACGATCGTGCTGACGCTGAAGCATGACAAGGCCGGTATCGTGGATCATGAGATCCGTCTGGACGGAGACGTTGCCATCGGAGAGCTGATGGGAAGCATTGAGCTGCAGTACAACCAGAAATATGAACTGTATGCAGAGAACGGCACACGAATTCTTTCTGTGAATGCAGAAAACAATGGTTCTGCCGAAGTTGCGGCGGATGAAGGAAACAATCCGGATGATCCGGCAGCCTACGGGATGTATATTGTGGTAACCGCAGAGGATGGTTCCAAGAGCGATACCTATCCGATTTCTGATAAAATGCTGGGAACCATAAGAAGCTCGTCTTCCGAAGAGGACTGTCCGGCGGCGTTTGCAGCGGATGGCGATGCAGAAACCAGATGGGCGGCAGCTGAGTACGGAAACTGGCTGGAAGTGGATCTGGAACACGTTTATACCTTGACCAAGGTCAACACGCTTTTCCATGATGATGCGAACAGCGAATACAGCTATGAGATCTGGGTAAATCCGGAAGATGAGTACTGGGACCGCGATACCTCTGCGGATAAGGATCTGGAGGCGGCAGGCTATCGGCTTGCAGCATCTGTAACCTCCACGGCAGATGGGGAAACCGATACCTTCGTATTTACAGATGAGGAGAATCCGGTGCGGGCCCGCCATGTCCTGATCAAGGTGACCGGCGGAACAGCAGAGGCTCCGTCCATCTGTGAGCTGGAGGTACTGGGCTGGAGACTGAAATCTGATCTTTACAAGATCAATGAAGAAGAGAAGACCATCGGCGTGGATGAATACCCGATCTACGTCATGGCATTTATCCAGGGCTACTCGCTGGAGGGAGATGCTACTCTCGACAACAGTATTTTCACCGAGGGAATGGATTCGGGATATAATGCTTACATGCTTCCGATTCTCGGCGGAAATGGAATCGTAACAAAATACAAGATTGTTCAAAATCAGTATTATCAGGTGGCAGTTACCGGCGGAAGCGCAAAGCCGGAGAAGGCAGCAGAGGGCGACATCGTTACGATCAAGGCCGTTGCCACGGATTCCAATGCAAAGCGCTTCAAGGAGTGGTCCGGTGCAGATGATCTGATCTTTGTAAATGACACAAGCAAGACCGATGCCGAGGCACAGTTTAAGATGCCGAATCATGATGTAGAGCTGGCAGCTGTTTTTGCGGATGGTAGTCTGAAGCTGACAGTAAAGAATGGCAGGATCGTCGATCCGGAAAAGGATTTTTACGAGACCGGCGAGGTTGTTTCCATCGAGGCGGACGAGGCAGAAGGAAAAGAATTCCGTGAATGGAGACTGATGGAAGGAGATGCAGAAATCGCATCTGCGTCCGACGCGCGCACGACCGTTACCATAGGCAGGGAAGATTCCACCGTGAAGGCTCTGTATGATACGGATGGAGAGGAAGGAATTGCGCTTACTGTAGAGTACGGCCGGATTCTGAATGAGAAGGATTCGTATGAAGAAGGCGATCTTGTAACCATTCAGGCAGAAGCGACACAGGATGACCAGATCTTCCGCGAGTGGGAGCTGGTAGAAGGC
>JBJELD010000014.1:0-4450 GCA_051878975.1 Candidatus Caccovicinus sp. | reverse complement strand
ACTTCTCCGGTAGAGCGCATTTCCGGTCCAAGGATCGGGTCTACTTCCTGGAACATGTTGAACGGGAATACAGCTTCTTTTACTCCGAAATATGGAATATCCTGTTCTTTCAATGCCGGTACCGGGGATGGGCGTCCGGTCAGTTCAGAGGTAATGATATCGGTTGCAAGCGGTACCATACGGATGTTGCAGACCTTAGATACCAAAGGAACCGTACGGGATGCACGAGGGTTGGCTTCCAATACGTATACCTTGCCATTTTCGATCGCATACTGCATATTCATAAGACCTTTGACATGCATTTCTTCGGCAATCTTCCGAGTGTATTCCTTGATGGTCTTTACATTTTCCTCGGAAATGTGTACCGACGGAATGATACATGCGGAGTCTCCGGAGTGTACGCCGGCAAGCTCAATGTGTTCCATGACAGCCGGAACAAATGCATGTTCGCCGTCGCTGATGGCGTCGGCTTCGCATTCCATCGCGTGGTTCAGGAAACGGTCGATCAGGATCGGACGATCCGGTGTTACGCCAACTGCGGCCTTCATATAGCCTTCCATACTTTCATCGTCATAGACGACTTCCATTCCTCGCCCGCCAAGAACGTAGGAAGGACGGACCATGACCGGATAACCGATTTCTTTAGCAATTGCAAGTGCTTCTTCTACGGTAGTAGCCATTCCGGATTCCGGCATTGGGATTTCCAGCTTTTCCATCATCTCACGGAACAGATCACGGTCTTCTGCAAGGTCGATCACAGAAGGAGAGGTTCCGAGGATCTTCACTCCATTTTTCTCAAGCTCAGATGCAAGGTTCAGAGGTGTCTGTCCGCCGAACTGAGCGATCACGCCAAGCGGTTTTTCTTTGTTGTAAATGCTTAAGACATCTTCCAGAGTCAGTGGCTCGAAATAAAGCTTGTCGGAAGTATCATAATCCGTGGAAACCGTCTCTGGATTACAGTTTACAATGATTGTCTCGAATCCTAATTTCTTCAGTGCCAGGGAAGCATGAACGCAGCAGTAGTCAAATTCGATTCCCTGTCCGATACGGTTCGGACCTCCACCAAGGATCATGATCTTTGGCTTGTCGGATACCGGATTCTTGTCCGCTGCATTGTAGGTGGAATAATAGTAGGCACTATCCGGTGTTCCGCTTACATGAACGCCTTCCCATGCTTCTTCTACACCAAGTGCGATACGGCGGTCGCGGATCTCATCTTCAGAGACTGCGAGGATCTGGCTTAAATATTTATCGGAAAATCCGTCTTTCTTTGCCTGGATCAACAGTTCGTCAGAAGGCAGAGCGCCTTTGGAGGCAGCAATGGCTTCTTCTTCCGCTACAAGTTCTTTCATCTGTTCGATGAACCAGGTCTTTACCTTGGTCAGTTCATAGATTTCCTCTACAGAAGCTCCTTTTCTAAGAGCTTCATACATAATGAAATGACGGTCGCTGGATGGCGTGATCAACATCTGAAGAAGCTGATCTTTCGTCAGCTCATGATAGTTCTTGGCATACCCGAGTCCGTAGCGTCCGGTTTCCAGGCTTCGGATTGCTTTCTGGAATGCTTCTTTATAGGTCTTTCCGATACTCATGACTTCGCCGACTGCGCGCATCTGTGTACCGAGCTTGTCCTCCACACCTTTGAATTTTTCAAATGCCCAGCGGGCAAATTTAATTACGACATAATCTCCGTCCGGTACATATTTATCCAGAGTTCCGTATTTTCCACATGGAATATCCTTTAAAGTCAGGCCGGTTGCCAGCATGGCAGATACCAGGGCAATCGGGAAACCGGTAGCCTTAGAGGCCAGTGCGGAAGAACGGGATGTTCTCGGGTTGATCTCAATCACGACGATACGGTCAGATACCGGATCGTGGGCAAATTGTACGTTGGTTCCGCCGATGACTTGAACGGATTCTACAATACGGTAAGCCTGCTCCTGCAGTCTCTTCTGACATTCTTCAGAAATGGTCAGCATTGGAGCAGAGCAGAAAGAGTCTCCGGTGTGTACACCCAGCGGGTCAATATTTTCAATAAAACAAACGGTGATCATATTATTGTCAGCGTCACGAACGACTTCCAGCTCCAGCTCTTCCCAGCCAAGGATGGATTCTTCTACCAGAACCTGTCCGACAAGGCTTGCCTGAAGTCCTCTTGCGCAGACGGTCTTTAATTCTTCTTTATTGTAGACCAGTCCGCCGCCGGCACCACCCATGGTATAGGCTGGGCGCAGTACCACCGGATAGCCAAGCTCATCTGCAATCGCAAGAGCCTCTTCCACACTATAGGCAACTTCACTTCGTGCCATCTCGATACCGAGGGCATTCATAGATTTTTTAAATTCAATACGGTCTTCTCCGCGCTCAATGGCATCTACCTGTACACCAATCACCTGTACTCCGTATTTGTCAAGGATTCCTTCCTTGGCGAGCTCTGCACACAGGTTCAGTCCGGACTGTCCTCCAAGGTTCGGAAGCAGTGCATCCGGGCGTTCTTTTGCAATGATCTGTTCCAGACGCTCTACATTTAACGGTTCGATATAGGTAACATCTGCTGTCTCAGGATCGGTCATGATCGTAGCCGGGTTCGAATTGACCAGTACAATCTCATATCCCAGTTTTTTCAATGCCTTGCAGGCCTGTGTTCCTGAATAGTCAAATTCGCAGGCCTGACCAATGATGATTGGACCAGAGCCGATGATCAGTACTTTATGGATATCTGTTCTTTTTGGCATAAAAACCTCCTATTAATGACATTTTTCTAAGCTTCATTATATCGGATAAAAGCAAGATAGAAAAGGCTAAAATAAAAAAACAATCATGATATATCTGATAGAAATCTGATAGGAATGCTTGGATATTAGGACAAAATATGTTAAAATGGCTGTGTGCAAAAGAGCTGCAGATAAAAACTGTAGACGAGAGGTGAAAGTTTATGAAGATATCAACAAAAGGCCGGTATGCCTTGAGAATTATGATTGATCTTGCAGAACATGAGAATGGAGAATATATTCGATTGAAAGATATCTCTGCAAGACAGGGAATTACGTTAAAATATATGGAACAGATCATGCCGCTCCTTACAAAGGCCGGCTATGTCCGAAGCTACCGGGGCAATAATGGAGGTTATATGCTGGCAAAAAGTGCGAAAGAATATACTGCTGGTGATATTATCCGGACGACAGAAGGAAGCCTTGCGCCAATCGCGTGTCTGGATGATCAGCCGAACCGGTGCGAAAGAAAGGATCAGTGTTCGACCCTGGCATTCTGGGAAGGATTGTGGAATGTGATTAATGAGTATATGGATGGCGTGACGCTGGCGGATCTGGTCAATCGTCATCAGACATTGCAGGAAGAGGCAGAGCAATAGAGAAACGAAAAAAGAATATGAGGGATTTTACGGAGCAGTGGAGTTGTCAATGTGGCAACATCTGCTGCTTTTACTTTTATCACAATAAAACTGGACTGCTTAATTAATTTAAAACTGGATGTTTCAAAAGTACCAGATTGGAGTATGATAAGACTCAGATTTCAAACATCCAGATTGATTGTGAATGAAATAAGTCGAGTGACGATAATAGAAAGCAGGAGGAACAAAAAGAGATGGAAGAAAACAGATATGAATTAAATAAGCAGTTGGCGCAGATGTTAAAGGGCGGTGTCATTATGGATGTTACGACACCGGAGCAGGCAAAGATCGCAGAAGAAGCAGGTGCATGTGCAGTTATGGCGCTGGAGAGAATCCCGGCAGATATCCGTGCGGCAGGTGGAGTATCCCGTATGAGTGATCCGAAGATGATCCGTGGAATTCAGGAAGCAGTATCTATCCCGGTTATGGCAAAATGTAGAATCGGCCATTTTGTGGAAGCTCAGATTCTGGAAGCAATTGAGATTGATTACATTGATGAAAGTGAAGTTCTTTCTCCGGCAGATGATGTTTACCACATTAATAAGAGAGAATTTAAGGTGCCATTTGTCTGTGGAGCAAGAGATCTTGGCGAGGCACTTCGCCGTATTGCAGAAGGAGCTTCTATGATCCGCACCAAAGGTGAGCCGGGAACAGGAGACGTAGTTCAGGCAGTACGTCACATGAGAGCCATGAATGCAGAGATCCGCAGAATCCAGAATTTAAGAGAAGATGAGCTTTTTGAGGCAGCAAAGCAGCTTCAGGTTCCGGTGGATCTTGTAGAATATGTACATAAGAACGGCAAACTTCCAGTTGTAAACTTTGCAGCAGGAGGCGTTGCGACTCCGGCAGATGCAGCATTGATGATGCAGCTTGGTGCAGAAGGTGTATTCGTAGGATCCGGTATCTTCAAATCTGGAAATCCGGCAAAACGAGCAGCGGCTATCGTGAAGGCAGTAACCAATTATACAGATGCCAGGATGATCGCAGAATTATCTACAGATCTTGGCGAAGCAATGGTTGGTATCAATGAACAGGAAATAG
>JBJELD010000013.1:0-23989 GCA_051878975.1 Candidatus Caccovicinus sp. | reverse complement strand
ATGGAGAATGGCCTTCCGGTCTATCTGTCATTGCCGATCCGGTCGGGAAATCATAAAAACAGGGAGGGTGTATGAGGATGGAAAAAGACAGAACGGAGAAGAAGGTGGCGGAAGAAAGACTGAGAAGGCAGCTGGAATTTGTGCTGGAGATCGATAAGGAAAAAAATATTTTCCGGCAGACCCATTTATCCGGGCACGGAAGAAGAGAAAATGATGCGGAGCATGCATGGCATATGGCGATTATGGCTTATCTGCTGCGGGAGTATGCAAATGAAGAAGTGGATATTGTCAGAGTGATGCTGATGTGCCTGATCCATGATATTGTCGAGATCGAGGCAGGGGACACATATGCGTATGATGTGGAAAATCTGAAAACTCAGAAGGCAAGGGAAGATGCGGCAAAGGAAAAACTGTACTCCATGTTGCCAAAGGATCAAAAAGAGGAATTAATGGCATTGTTTGATGAGTTTGAAGAAAACCATACGGCCGAGGCAAGATTTGCTCATGCCATGGATAATCTGCAGCCGCTGCTTTTGAACAACAGCAACGGCGGAAGTGACTGGAAGGAGCATCAGGTAACCGCAAAGCAGGTGTACGGGCGGCAGGAAAAGACCAGGCTGGGATCAGAACGGCTGTATGAGGTGACAGATCAGATTTTAAAAGAGCACATCCGAAAAGGAAATCTGACAGAGTAGAGACATGGAAGAAAGATTATATTTGCTCATTCAGGGGATTCGTGATACAATTTCCGGGGAACGTATGAGAATCAATCATTGTTCAAAAAAAATGCAGAAGGAGTGACCGTTTCATGTCACCGACAGTCAGTATTATTGTACCGGTTTATAATGCAGAGGCTTTTCTGAAGCGATGCGTCAACAGTATCCTGAACCAGGAATATATGGATTTTGAACTGCTTCTTGTGGATGACGGAAGTACGGATGCGTCCGGGGCGATCTGCGAGGAATATGCCGGGAGGGATGCACGGGTTCTGGCGATCCACAAGGAAAATTCCGGCGTATCGGATACACGGAATCTCGGAATTGCCCGGGCAAGAGGAACATACCTTCAGTTTGTGGACAGCGACGACTGGCTGACGCCGGATGCCACGAAGCTGATGGTGCGGGCGGCGCAGGAGCACCAGTGTGATCTGGTAATTACCGATTTTTACCGCGTGGTGGGTGAACGTGTCTCCCACAAGGGAGATATTGAGGAGGACGGAATTCTGACACAGGAGGAATTTGCGGCCTGCATGATGGAGAATCCGTCAGATTTTTATTATGGGGTTCTGTGGAACAAGCTGTATCGAAGGGAACTGGTGGAGCAGTATCAGCTGCGGATGGATGCGCAGATCAGCTGGTGTGAGGATTTTATGTTTAATCTGGAGTACATCCGTCATGCTCAGCGTTTTTATGCGCTCCGCGCTCCGGTCTATTACTATGTCAAAAGAAAAGGCTCTCTGGTGACCCAGGGAATGAGCATTACCAAGACTGTCAAGATGAAGCTGATGGTTTTCGAATACTATAATAACTTTTACAAGCACGTCCTGGATGAAGAGGATTATGAGAAGAACCGGCTGCAGGTTTACCGCTTTCTGGTGGATTCTGCGGGAGACGGCATGGTTTTTCCGACGATTCTTTCCGGCGCGAAAAAGCTGGGAGAAGAGCGCAGCAGCGTCAGCGCAGACATGATATCGGAGGACGGCATTGTTCTGGAGGCGTACCGGGAGCGGAAGCTTCTGGAGCGGTATCTGGAGCCTGCGGCTTTGAAAAATGACCTGTCCATTGCGGAGATTCGGATTCTTTTGCTGTTTAAGGAATTCGGACAGTCGCTGAGCCGGAAAAGGCTGGCGGATCTTTTGAGTTTGTCCCGCAGGACGGTGTCCATGGCTCTGCAGAAGTTTTCTGCCAAGGGACTGATCGAGATCGAAGAGAAATGGGAGAAGAAAGGTACAGAGCGGCAGCTGACTGTTACGTTCCTTCCGGCGGCGGAAGCGCTGTCAGCGGATCTGGATGCGGCGGTCCGGGATTATCATCAGGCCCGGTTTGCCGGCTTCAGTGAGGTGGAACTGAAGCAGTATACGGAGCTGTCAGAACGGGTAACGGAAAATATCCGGAAAGTTCTGCAGCTGAGAATTGAGGATGACAGTCAGAAATCAACGGAAAGAGGAAGAAGAACTTGAAGCTTACAACACTTTGCTACATTGAACAGGAAGGAAGCTATCTGATGCTTCACCGGATCAAAAAGGAACGGGATCTGAACCACGATAAATGGATCGGAGTCGGCGGTAAATTCGAACCGGATGAAACGCCGGAGGAATGTCTGCTCCGGGAAGTGAAAGAGGAAACGGGGCTTACGCTGACCCGGTACCGCCTGCGGGGGCTTCTGACCTTTCTTTCTGATGAATGGGAGACGGAATATATTTTTTTATATACGGCCACGGATTACACCGGAGAGCTGACGGAATGCAGTGAGGGTGTCCTGGAATGGGTCCCGAAGGAAAAGGTGGAGGAGCTTCCGATCTGGGAAGGCGACAAGCTCTTTTTCCGGCTGTTGAATGAGAATCAGGGCTTTTTCTCCATGAAGCTTCGGTATCAGGGGGATACTCTGACGGAGTGGAAAACAGAATCGTATAAAGAATCATGAAGAGAATGAAAAAATCGCGGATGCGGTCTTCGTCGGGCTGCATCCGCGATTCTGTTTCTATGCAATTCGATTGTTTTGTTACATTCGGCGGCAGGGGCAGGTCCCTGCGCCTGCTCCGGAGCCTGTGCCGGATTCCATGCCGGTTTCGGGATTCATTTCGGAGCCTGTGCCGGATTCCATTCGGCCGCAGAATACGACGATCTGCTCCGGCGTGGTCTGAGGCGGAATACTGCGGGTCGTGGCACTGTAAAGTACGAGCAGCAGTTTGCCGGACAGAGAGCCGCCGAAAGGCTGCCCGTTGGGAAGTGTCATCCAGGTATTGGAGGAAGGTGTCAGACGGAGGGAATCATCGGAATTGCTCAGGTAGCTTCCGTCCGAACTTTGTGTGAACACATCCAGCGCGGCAAAGCTTCCGGAAGGGGTATGGGCTGCGGCAATGGTCTGATACAGCGGCGGATAGATCAAAGGAGCCGGAGCCTGATTATCATAGAAAAGCGTGACCTGATCGCCCACGTTCATGGGCCAGCTGTTTAAAACAAAGGCGGAACCGTCTACGGTCATGTTGACAATGCCCTGCTCCTGGGTGTTGACCGTAAGGCGCAGAACGCAGCCGATCTGCTGCGGATCGGTGCTCTGCCAGTCGATCTGAAGAATGGTTCCGGTTATGGAAGAGTATTGAGACATAAAAGCCTCCGTGGATTTTGCGGTCTTACTTTATCATATACGCAAAAGGAAAAAAGGTTCTATTTTGTTTGACCGGCGGAATCTGCAGCGCGGAGCCTGCAGCTGCGGTTCGTCAGAATACCAACGATCAGAAGAAGCGGAAACACGGCGGCAGCCAGGATACCGAGCTTTAAATTGTCTCCGGCGGCACCGGAAATTTTTCCTACAAAGGTGGGGCCCGCCGAGCAGCCGAAATCGCCGGCCAGAGCGAGAAAGGCGAACATGGCGGTTCCTCCGTTTTTCAGTTCGGCCGCAGCCATGCTGAAGGTGCCGGGCCACAGGATCCCCACGGAAAATCCGCAGATTCCGCAGCCGATCAGGCCCAGAAACGGCCAGGGAGCCAGTGCGATGACCAGATAGCTTGCCAGACAGAGGATCCCGCTGAAAATGAGTGCTTTGGGAAGCGGAATGGTTTCACCGGCTTTGCTGTACAGAACTCTGGAGGTTCCCATCATGGCCGCAAAAAACATGGGGCCGGCCAGATCTCCGATGGATTTGCTGATGCCCAGTCCTTTTTCGGCCAGGGTGGAAGCCCACTGACTGACGGATTGTTCGCATGCGCCGGCGCAAAGCATCAGGAGGATCATAATCCAGAAGGTTTTATTGGAGAGAAGACGGCGGATGGGCAGTCCGCTTTCTCCTTCTGCAACCAGGCTGGCGATGGGAACCTGGGTAAAGACAAAGGCGTTGGCCAGCGGAATTACAGCCCACAAAAGCGCCAGGAGCGGCCATCTGGATATTCCGAAGCACGCAAAAAAGAGGGTGGAAAACAGCACGACAGCCATATGGCCCCAGCAGTAGAAGGAGTGCAGAAGGCTCATGGCGGACTCCTTTCGGTCACCGGGACAGGCTTCCACGATCGGGCTGATCAGAACCTCGATCAGTCCTCCGCCTGCGGCATAGATCATGACGGAAATCATCAGACCTGTGAAGGCGTCGCTGCAGAGTCCGGGGAGAATGGTCAGCGCGATCAGCCCGGCGGCAGCCAGCAGGTGGGCGGTCACAGCGCAGGCGCGGTAGCCGACCTTATCCACGATTCCGGCGGAAAGAAGATCAATTACCAGCTGCAGTCCGAAGTTGAGGGTGATCAGAAAGGTGATTCTGGTAATGGGAATTCCGTAGGAAGACTGAAAGGTCAGAAACAGCAGCGGGATGAAATTATTGACAATGGCCTGCACGATATAGCCGACAAAGCAGGCGTACATGGTATGCTTGTAATTGAGTTTCATAAAGGGCTCCAATCCTTGCTTTTGATTTGGTTATTATATCATCAAATCCGTTTTTTTGATATCATATTACGCGTGAAAAACAAAAAAGTGATAAAGAACCCCTTTTCCAAAACAGGGAAATATGGTATGATTACTCATTATCAGAAAAAGGAATTACCAAGGAATGACGGAGGAAACAGTTTATGGAAGAGAAGAATCTGGCACCAGAAAATGAGGAAAAGGAAGTTGTGTCAAAAAACTTTATCGAGATGGAGATTGAAAAAGACCTGGCAGAGGGAGTTTATAATCACGTCCAGACCCGTTTCCCACCGGAGCCAAACGGATATCTTCATATCGGACATGCCAAATCCATTTTACTGAATTACGGTTTGGCAAAAAAGTATAACGGAAAGTTTAACCTGCGTTTTGATGATACCAACCCAACGAAAGAAAAGACGGAATTTGTAGAATCCATTATTGCAGACGTAAAATGGCTGGGAGCGGATTTTGAAGACCGTCTGTTTTTTGCATCCAATTATTTTGAAAAGATGTATGAATGTGCCGTTCTTTTAATTAAGAAGGGAAAGGCGTTTGTGTGCGATCTGTCGGCGGAAGAGATCCGGCAGTACCGAGGTGATTTTACTACCCCGGGCAAGGAAAGCCCCTATCGGAACCGTTCAGTTGAGGAAAACTTAAAGCTGTTTACGGAGATGAAGGAAGGAAAGTATAAAGACGGAGAAAAGGTGCTCCGTGCCAAAATCGATATGGCTTCCCCGAATATCAACATGAGAGATCCGGTTATTTATCGTGTGGCACATATGCATCATCATAATACCGGCGATGACTGGTGCATCTACCCGATGTATGATTTTGCACATCCGATCGAGGATGCCATTGAGCAGGTTACTCACTCGATCTGTACGCTGGAGTTTGAGGATCACCGGCCGCTGTATGACTGGGTCGTGAGAGAGTGTGAATTTGAGAATCCTCCCCGCCAGATTGAGTTTGCCAAGCTGTATCTGACAAATGTGGTAACCGGAAAGCGTTATATCAAGAAGCTGGTCGAGGACGGCATTGTAGACGGCTGGGATGATCCGCGTCTGGTTTCCATTGCGGCACTTCGCCGGAGAGGCTATACGCCGGAGTCCATCAAGATGTTTGTGGACCTGGTAGGTGTGGCAAAGGCAAACAGCTCTGTAGATTATGCGATGCTGGAATACTGCATCCGGGAAGACTTAAAGCTGAAGAAGGCGCGCATGATGGCGGTTCTGGATCCGGTGAAACTGGTGATCGACAATTATCCGGAGGATACCATGGAAGAACTGGAGGTTCCGAACAATCTGGAAAATGAATCGTTGGGAAGCCGGAAGGTGCCCTTTGGAAGAGAGCTTTACATTGAAAGAGAGGACTTCATGGAGGAGCCGCCGAAGAAATACTTCCGTCTGTTCCCGGGCAACGAGGTTCGTCTGTTCGGTGCATATTTCGTGAAATGTGTCGGCTATGAGAAGGATGAGAACGGCTGCGTGACCGTGATCCACTGTACTTATGATCCGGAAACAAAGAGCGGTTCCGGCTTTACCGGCCGCAAGGTGAAGGGAACGATTCACTGGGTTGCGGCAAAGACAGCAAAGACGGTGGAGTGCCGCCTGTACGAGAACATTGTGGATGAGGAAAAAGGCAAGTTAAATGAGGACGGAAGCCTGAATCTGAATCCGAATTCCCTGACGGTGATTCCGGCCTGCTATGTGGAGCCGGCATTATATGACGTAAAGCCGTTCGACAGCTTCCAGTTTATGAGAAACGGGTATTTCTGTGTGGACTGCAAGGACAGTACGCCTGAAAAGCCGGTATTTAACCGGATTGTTTCACTGAAGAGCTCGTTCAAGCTGCCGAAATAATAAGGAGAAGACGGATGGAATTGATGATTCCGCTGGACAATCAGGGGAATATTCCGATGTACGAGCAGATCTATCTGTATCTGAAGGCGGAGATCCGCCAGGGAAATCTGAAGGCAGGGGCTCGTCTTCCTTCTACGAGAGTGCTGGCGGAGCATTTAAAGATCAGCCGCAGCACCACCCAGATGGCCTATGAGCAGCTCATTTCGGAGGGCTATATCGAATCGGCGCCCTGCAGAGGCTATTTTGTCTCGGCGATTGAAGCGCTGGTGGAGGTGCGGGATCAGCCCTCCGGCTTGTTTGTTGCACCGGAGCCTCAGGGACAGGACGGCTATGCGGTGGATTTTTCTCCGCGCGGAATTGATCTGGACAGCTTTCCGTTCAATACCTGGAGGAAGATCAGCAAAAGCATTCTGGTGGATGATAATAAGGCGCTGTTTCTGAACGGGGATCCGCAGGGAGAGTATGCTCTCCGTGAAGCGATCCGAAGTTATCTGCATTCCGCCAGAGGAGTCCGCTGCAGTGCAGATCAGATCATTGTCGGAGCCGGAAATGAATATCTTTTGATGCTTCTTTCCCTGATATTGGGGAAGCAGCGGGTGATTGCCATGGAAAATCCGACGTACAAGCAGGCTTATCGGGTCCTTGTCAGTCAGGGGTATCCGGTTATTCCCATTGAGATGGACCGGTACGGAATGGATACAGCGCTGCTGCGGAATGCCGGTATGGATGGCCGGGGAGCCGATACCGCTTATGTCATGCCCTCTCATCAGTATCCGATGGGGATCATCATGCCGGTGAAGCGCAGACAGGAGCTGCTTGCGTGGGCCGAGGAGAAGAAAGACCGGTATCTGATTGAGGATGATTACGACAGTGAATTCCGTTATAAGGGAAAACCGATTCCGGCGCTTCAGGGTATGGACCGGGCGGGGCGTGTCATCTATATCGGAACCTTTTCCCGTTCTATTGCACCGGCAATCCGGATCGGTTTTCTGGTGCTGCCGGAGCAGCTGATGGCTGTGTACCGGGAGAAGGCGGGCTTTTTTGCCTCCACGGTTTCGAGAATCGATCAGAATATTTTGTATCAGTTTTTAACGGACGGACATTATGAGCGCCATTTGAACCGGATGCGTTCCGTTTATAAGGGAAAGCATGACTGTTTGATGACGGAGCTGAAAAGCTTTGAGAAACAGTTTTCCATTGCCGGGGAGCACGCCGGCATTCATGTGCTGCTGACCCACCGGAGGGGGAAAACAGAGCGGGAGCTTGTGGAGCAGGCTGCCCGGGCCGGCGTGAAGGTTTACGGACTTTCCCGGTATTTCATTCATCCGGAACCGGAATCGAATTCCTCCACGGTAGTACTGGGATATGCCAATTTAAAGGAAGAAGAGATTTACGAAGGAGTGAAGCGTCTGAAACAGGCCTGGATGGCCTGAAACGATGGGATTCAGAAAAAAGATGCCGCAAAATGATTCTCATTTGATCATTTTGCGGCATCTTTTTCTAAAAAGTCAGGCGGTCTGTCACCTTGTTTTCCAGTGCAGATTTCGGCAGCCCTTATTCATCCAGTTCTTCCACAACGGTGGTCGGTTCGGCCTCCGGAACAGATTTCTGTGCGTCATCCGGCTCGACCAGATTGAGAGTGGAATCCTCTGCATCGGAATTCAGTTCTGCTGAGCCGTTTAAGTGACCGGCCGGGATCTTCTGTCCGTCGACGGTGATAGAAGGCTGTTTGGCAGCAGCCGGTTCTTCTGCGGCGGCAGTTTCTTCTTCTGCAGCGGGTTCCGGTTTTGCATCTGCTTCCGGGCCGGTGACCGTTTCGCTGGTCTCATCCTCGAACAATTCGTCTTCTTCCTCGTTCATGCGGTCTTTGCAGGCTTCTACTTTTTCGTTTACTTTTGCTTTTGCGATCTGCGCGGTATCTTTTGCGGCAGATGCGGCCTCATGGGCGGTGTCGCTTAAAATGGCGGCGGCATCCTTTAATACGTTTCTTGCGGCATCTGCAACCTCTCCTGCGGCCGTCATCATATCTTTTGCAGCCACCTTCAGCTCATCCGTGCTGGCGTTTAAGGAAATATATTTTCTGGAACTGGTTTCGTTCAGAGCCTCCTCCGGGATTTCTTCGGTGTCATCCTCCTCTTCAAAATAATCCTCTTCTTCCTCTTCCTCAAAATCGTGGAATTCCTCTTTCAGTTCATCATTAAAGGATTTGTATTTTTTCAGATATGAAATACCGGCTGCTGCAGCCCCTGCGATTGCGGCGAATGCCACCATTTTCCCCAAACCTTTTTTTGCCATAATATACGCTCCTCTCCTGAATATGCCGGCGCATTCCTCCGGGAACCGGACAATTTGCCTGTCTCTATTTTAATACGAACCTGGGAAAAAAGAAAGGCATAAAAAACGAATATCCAGATAAATTTGTAAAAAAAATATAAAATTAGCACTCGACACTTGACAGTGCTAACAAACAGTGCTATAACTTAACATGTAAGTTGAAGAGCAAGTTACAAAAGCTTGATTGATTGAAAAAAAGAAGATATACAGGAGGCATGGATCATGAAATTAGTACCTTTATTTGACAGAGTTGTATTAAAGCAGTTAATTGCAGAAGAAACCACCAAATCCGGCATTGTTCTGCCAGGCCAGGCGAAGGAAAAACCGCAGCAGGCAGAGGTCATCGCGGCAGGACCAGGCGGCGTGGTTGACGGGAAGGAGATCACGATGCAGGTAAAGGCCGGTGACAAGGTTATCTATTCCAAGTATTCCGGAACGGAAGTGGAAGTAGACGATGAGAAATATGTTATCGTAAAGCAGAGCGATATTCTGGCAATTATTGAATAATCCGTATCGGACAGCACATTATATCAGGAAAAAACAATTTGGAGGTTGATTCATCATGGCAAAGGAAATTAAATATGGCGTAGAGGCCAGAAAAGCATTAGAGGCTGGCGTTAATCAGTTAGCAGATACCGTAAGAGTAACCCTGGGACCGAAAGGAAGAAATGTCGTTCTGGATAAGTCCTTCGGTGCACCATTGATCACCAATGACGGTGTTACCATTGCAAAGGAGATCGAGCTGGCGGATCCATTTGAGAACATGGGCGCTCAGCTGGTAAAGGAAGTAGCAACCAAGACCAACGATGTAGCGGGTGACGGTACCACGACTGCAACGGTTCTGGCTCAGGCTATGATCAATGAAGGCATGAAGAACCTGGCAGCAGGCGCAAACCCGATCGTTCTGAGAAAAGGTATGAAGAAAGCTACGGAAGCAGCGGTAGAGAGCATCAAAGAAATGTCCAAGCCGATCGAGGGCAAGGAGCAGATCGCAAGAGTTGCTGCAATTTCCGCATCCGATGACGAAGTAGGACAGCTGGTAGCAGACGCAATGGAGAAGGTTTCCAAGGACGGTGTGATCACGATCGAGGAGTCCAAGACCATGAAGACGGAGCTGGACTTAGTAGAAGGTATGCAGTTTGACAGAGGATATGTATCCGCTTACATGGCAACTGACATGGATAAGATGGAAGCCAACCTGGATGATCCGTACATCCTGATCACCGATAAGAAGATTTCCAACATTCAGGAGATCCTTCCATTGCTGGAGCAGATCGTAAAGACCGGCGCAAAGCTGCTGATCATTGCAGAGGATGTAGAAGGCGAAGCTCTGACTACGCTGATTGTCAACAAGTTAAGAGGTACCTTCAATGTAGTAGCGGTAAAGGCTCCTGGCTACGGCGACAGAAGAAAAGAAATGTTGAAGGATATCGCAATCCTGACCGGCGGCCAGGTCATTTCCGAGGAGCTGGGCTTAGATTTGAAGGATACCACCATGGGTCAGTTAGGCCGTGCAAAGTCGGTTAAGGTTCAGAAGGAAAATACCATCATCGTTGACGGCTGCGGCGACAAGGCAGAGATCGCAGCACGTGTTGCTCAGATTCGTGCACAGATCGAAGAGACCACCTCTGATTTCGACAAGGAGAAATTACAGGAGAGACTGGCTAAGCTGGCAGGCGGTGTAGCTGTGATCCGTGTAGGTGCTGCAACCGAAACCGAGATGAAGGAAGCGAAGCTGCGGATGGAAGATGCTCTGGCAGCTACCAAGGCAGCCGTAGAGGAAGGTATCATTGCCGGCGGCGGTTCTGCATATGTTCATACCGCTGAGAAGATCAAAGATCTGTTAAAGGATCTGGAAGGCGATGAGAAGACCGGTGCGAAGATTATCTTAAAGGCACTGGAGGCACCTTTGTATCATATCGTTGCAAATGCAGGTCTGGAAGGCGCTGTGATCATCAACAAGGTAAAAGAGTCTCCGGTAGGCGTTGGTTTTGATGCGTACAAGGAAGAATATGTAGATATGATTAAGGCAGGCATCCTGGATCCGGCAAAGGTTACCAGAAGTGCTCTGCAGAATGCAACCAGTGTTGCATCTACTTTATTGACAACTGAGTCTGTTGTTGCTAATATTAAAGAAGAAACTCCGGCTGTACCGGCAGGTGCTGGAATGGGCGGAATGATGTAAGCGAAGGCAGAGTCAGATAAACAGAAAGCGGACCCGGCCAGTGCTCATGAGCCGGGCCCGCTTTTGGGTTTTCAATAAAAAAGAAAGGAATCCACAACAGATGAATCAGGACATGTATGTAGAATGGCTGGTAAAGCGAAAGGAGCCGGGCTACGCCTGGCCGTTGAGAATTGTCATGGGTATTCTCTGCTTTTTTTCTCTTTTGCTGGCTATGATGACCGTTTGGGGGATCATTGTGCTGGCAGCTGCAGCTGCCGCCACCTATTTTGTGTTTCAGTCGATGAGCGTAGAATATGAATATTTATACGTGGACGGCAGTCTTTCCATCGACAAGATTCTGGGGAAGGCCAGACGGAAAAAAGTGATGGAATGCTCGAAGGATGAGCTTCTTATGGTTGCAGCTGAGGATTCGTATGTCCTGAAGGATTATGAGACGCAGGGGATAAAGGTGATCGACTGCTCTTCCGGACGGAAGGATGTCAAGAAGCATGCTATGATTTTTCAGAAGGGTGCCCAGCACACAAAAGTAATTTTTGAACCGAATGACAAGATGCTTCAGGCAATCCGATATACATCGCCGAGAAAGATTGTTTTGTAATGGATTCTGAAACAGCAGAAAAAGGGTTCCGGGAAAGGAGCTCTTTTTTCTTTTCCTGGAAAGCTTTCTCTGAATTATTAGGCAAGTGGCGGCTCAGTCATAAGTAAAATGAATGAATGATCGTTTACAAACGTTTGACAACGGGTCAAAAGTTTGCTAGAATTAGCTACTAATAACAAAAAACTTATTAATTTTATTAATAAAGATCAAAAGAAAGTGAGGAAAATTTAATGGGTACTATTATTGGCGAAGGCATTACTTTTGATGATGTGCTTCTGGTTCCGGCCTATTCCGAAGTGATTCCGAATCAGGTGGACCTGACTACTCATTTGACAAAGAAGATTAAGCTGAATATTCCGCTGATGAGTGCAGGCATGGACACGGTAACAGAGCATCGTATGGCAATTGCGATGGCCAGACAGGGCGGAATCGGAATCATCCACAAGAACATGTCTATCGAGGCGCAGGCGGACGAAGTCGATAAGGTAAAACGTTCCGAGAACGGCGTTATTACAGACCCATTTTCCTTATCTCCGGAGCATACCTTAAAGGATGCAGATGAGCTGATGGCGAAATTCCGCATTTCCGGCGTGCCGATTACGGAAGGGAAAAAGTTAGTTGGTATCATTACGAACCGTGATTTAAAATTCGAGGAGGATTTTTCCCAGAAGATCAAAGAGTGCATGACCTCCAAGAATCTGGTAACGGCCAGGGAAGGCATCACCCTGATGGAAGCCAAGCAGATTCTTGCGAAGGCGAGAGTAGAGAAGCTTCCGATCGTAGATGACGATTTCAATTTAAAAGGGCTGATCACCATCAAGGATATTGAGAAACAGATCAAATATCCGTTATCCGCAAAGGATGAGCAGGGACGTCTGCTCTGCGGCGCAGCAGTCGGCATTACGGCAAATGTTCTGGATCGGGTGGATGCACTGGTAAAAGCAAAGGTTGATGTGGTTGTTCTGGATTCTGCTCACGGACATTCCGCTAACGTAATCCGCTGTGTCAAGATGATCAAGGAAGCTTATCCGGACCTGCAGGTTATCGCAGGAAATGTAGCGACCGGCGAAGCAACCAGAGCGCTGATTGAGGCCGGCGTAGATGCGGTAAAGGTCGGCATCGGACCTGGTTCGATTTGTACCACTCGTGTGGTTGCCGGTATCGGCGTTCCGCAGATCACAGCCGTGATGGACTGCTACGCAGTGGCGAAGGAATACGGAATTCCGATTATCGCAGACGGCGGTATCAAATATTCCGGCGATGTGACCAAGGCAATTGCAGCCGGCGGAAATGTCTGTATGATGGGAAGCCTGTTTGCAGGCTGCGACGAGAGCCCGGGAACCTTTGAACTGTTCCAGGGAAGAAAGTACAAGGTTTACCGCGGAATGGGCTCCATTGCAGCGATGGAAAACGGAAGCAAGGACCGTTATTTCCAGACTGATGCGAAAAAGCTGGTTCCGGAAGGCGTAGAAGGACGTGTGGCATACAAGGGACTGGTAGAAGATACGGTATTCCAGCTGCTGGGCGGTCTGCGTTCCGGTATGGGCTACTGCGGTGCGAAGGATATCCCGACGCTCCAGGCAACCGGACGTTTCGTTAAGATTTCCGCAGCATCTCTGAAGGAGAGCCATCCGCATGATATTCACATTACCAAGGAAGCTCCGAACTACAGCGTAGACGCATAAAATGAATTGAAAGAAACACTTCTCTGTGGCATAATGAATCTGTGACCGCAGAGAAGTGTTTTTAATTGATCAAAAGGAGAGGAGACGGGAAGGATGATTGAAGTATCAAAAGCAACGAGCTTTGAAGAATATACAGGACAGGTGGCAGAGGGGACGGAGCACCGGTTTGATACGCTTCAGGAGGCGCTGGATTTCCTGGAGGTAAATCCGGAGGAAGAGCGAAAAATTCTGGTTCGTCCGGGAAAATATAAGGAGCAGGTAACCGTCCGGATTCCCGGTGTGGAGATTTTGGGAGAGAGTGCCGGGGCAGCAAAGGATACGATCATTACCTACGCACTTGGAGCGAGAGAACTCTTGTCCGACGGCATGAAGAGAGGAACCTTTCGTACTTATACGATGCTGGTGGATGCGGAGGATGTGACACTGCGTTATCTGACCATCGAGAATGCAGCCGGACCAGGCACGGAAGTCGGACAGGCGGTTGCACTTTATGCGGATGGGGACCGGATGATCCTGGATTCCTGCAGACTGCTGGGGTGGCAGGACACGCTGTTTACAGCGCCTCTTCCGCCGAAGGAGGTGGAAAAGAATGGCTTTATCGGGCCGAAGCAAAATGCGCCGCGGGAAAAACGCCGCCAGTATTATAAGGACTGTTATATAGAAGGAGAGGTTGACTTCATTTTTGGCGGAGCAGCTGCTTATTTTGAAAACTGCACGATCTTTTCCAAGAATATTGAGAAGGAAATCAAGGGTTATGTGACAGCCCCGTCCACACCGGAGGGACAAAATTACGGTTATGTAATGGAAGGCTGCCGTCTTGTCAGCAATTGTCCGGAGCAGTCGGTTTATCTGGGAAGACCGTGGAGAGAATGGGCCAGGACGGTGCTTCTGCACTGTGAGATCGGCCCTCATATCAAGGCAGAGGGCTGGCATGACTGGGGCAAGGAAAAGGCACATACGACGTCTTATTTTGCAGAATTCGAATGCAGCGGACCTGGCGCTGCACGGGAGGGGCGTCCGGACTGGACTTATGCTCTGACAAAGGAGGAGGCGGCGGAATATACCAGGGAAGCCGTGCTGGCCGGAGAGGATGGCTGGAGGCCGTAAAAAGGAGAAAAAGGGAGAAATGGGAAAAATCGCATTGCTGGTGCCGAGAGAGGAAATGCTTTATCAGGCGCACAACATTCTTCAGGAAAAAAGCTATCAGGACAAGCACTATGAAATTGCAGACATGAAGGTGGTGCGGACCAAGAATGTGGTGATGGAGGCCAGGCAGTCCATTGCAGACGGTGCTTCTATTATCATTGCAAGAGGTCTGCAGGCATCTCTGATCAAGCAGTATACGGATATTCCGGTGATTGAGATCGTCATCACGGCGCAGGAAATGGCGCTTTTGGTGGTAAAGGCCAAGCAGATTCTGAAAAAGGAAAATCCGGTGATTGCCGTGGTGGGATTTCAGAACATGTTCTGTGACATGTCTTATTTTGACAGCATATACGGGATTGAACTAAGGACCTTCTATGCGCCGAGCAATGAGATGCTGCGGTCGGCAGCTCTGCAGGCGGTAGAGGAAAAAGTGGATCTGATCATCGGAGGCGATGTAGCGGTGGAAACGGCTGCGGAAGCTGGTGTGCCGTCTCTTTTTCTTTCGAATACGGAGGATTCTCTGCGGAATGCATTTTCTATGGCGGAAAGTGTCAGCTATGCGATGGATGTAGAAAAAAAGAATGCCGCGCAGATGGAGACGCTCCTGGATTATTCCTTTGGAGGCGTGGTCAATGCCGATCATGAGGGAAGGATTACGGCGGTCAATCCGCTGATTGAGGAGATGCTGGCTCAGCCCAGAAAAAAGCTGGTGGGACGGCTTCTCACCGAGGTGTTCCCGGACCTGGATCATGTGCAGGTTGACCGGACGTTAAAACAGGGCGGAAATGGCTATTCGACGTTTCTCCAGGTGCGTTCTACTTCCGTATTTGCTATTCTGGCTCCGGTTCTGCTTGAGGGAAAGGCAGACGGAGCCATTCTCACCTGCCACAAGATGAAGCGGAAGCTGTCGGTGGAGCAGGAATCCCAGCAGAAACGGCATTCGAGCGGAATGATTGCGCTGGGCCGCTTTACCGATCTGATTCAGGAATCGCCGGCTATGCAGGAATGCGTTCACACAGCAAAGCTTTATGCTCTGTCGGATTTTCCGGTTTTGATTGATGGGGAGCCGGGAACAGAAAAGCGGCTGATCGCTCAGAGTATTCACAATGCAGGCCTGCGGAACCGCAATGCATTTGCGGATGTCTCCTGTGCAGGCTTAAGTGATGAGGAGCAGTTTCAGCTTCTGTTTGACGAGAAAGGAGTGGCAGTCCAGGCAGACGGCGGCACAATTCTCCTGGAAGACGGTGAGCAGCTGAGCGCATCCAACCAGTACCGCCTTCTGCAGCTGATCCGCTATAAGATCCGTTTCGGAAAGGACATTCAGAAAAACAGGCACGGGGATGTCCGTGTGATGATGACCTCCGGTTTTCCCGGAGCACTGGAGGCGGCGGTGGAGGCCGGAGTTTTCCGGAAGGATCTGTATTATCTGCTGCAGGGACTGCATGTTTCCATTCCGCCGATGCGCTGCAGAAGAGAAGACCTGGAATTCAAGCTGACGGCCTCTATCCGGGAGGCCTGCGAAAAGTATGACCGGTATCATGTGCTGACGAACGGCGCCATGCAGTATCTGCTGGATTACTCCTGGCCGGGCAATCTGTTTCAGATTGAAAATTTCTGTGAACGCCTGATTCTGACGGCATCCAGGCGTTCTCTGGATGAATGGGCGGTTAAAGCCGTGCTGGATGAGCTGTACAGAAGCCGGGCGGAAAAGCCGTCTGCTGCAGAAGCCGGACCGGAGACAGAGGAGCCGGAGGAAGAGCGGTATCAGAAGCTCTGTCAGGCCCTGAAGAAAAACAGCGGAAACCGGATGAAAACAGCAGCAGAGCTGGGAATCAGCAAGGCGACACTGTGGCGTTGGATGAAGCAGTATGGGATTGAATGAATTCTGTCTGCTGTGAAATAAAAAAGAAACCAATATGAAATGATTTTGAAATCATATATAGGCTGCATAAGAAAAGAAAATTATTTTGTGCAGAAATTCCATTGAAGCGGGGAGACAAATCCGATATACTTAAGCCATCAGAACGGAAACGGAATCGGCTGACCTAATGAAAGTGATAAAAAACAGCCTGCGTTGTGAAAAATGCACAGACAGCGAAAAGCGGGCAAACCCCACATACACATTCATTGATTCCGGAATCTGTTCAGGAACAAGAAACGTAGCCGCAGATGGTTACATCACACAAAAAGAAAGAGGTAATGAAAAATGAAAATCGGATTTATTGGATTAGGCATCATGGGAAAGCCAATGAGCAAAAACTTATTAAAGGCTGGACACGAGTTAGTAGTATGTGACTTCAACAAGGACGCAGTTGCAGAAGTAGTGGCAGCAGGCGCTAAGGAAGCCGCTAACGGTGCAGCAGTTGCAAAAGAGTGCGATGTTATCATTACCATGCTTCCAAATTCCCCACACGTACGTGCAGTTGCTTTAGGCGAGAACGGTATCGCAGAGGGTGCTCATGAGGGAACCGTCCTGATCGATATGAGCTCCATCGACCCAGTGGAATCCAAGAAGATCGGCGCTGAGCTGGCTAAGAAGGGCATCGAGATGTTAGACGCTCCGGTATCCGGCGGCGAGCCAAAGGCAATCGACGGAACCTTATCTGTAATGGTAGGCGGCAAGAAGGAATTATTCGACAAGTACTATGATATGTTGATGGTAATGGCCGGTTCTGTTGTATATGTTGGCGAGTTAGGTTCCGGCAACGTTGCAAAGCTGGCTAACCAGATCATCGTAGCAGTAAATATCGCAGCGGTCGGCGAGGCACTGGCATTTGCCAAGAAGGCAGGTACCGATCCGGAGTTGGTATATCAGGCAATCCGGGGCGGCTTAGCAGGCTCCACCGTTATGGATGCAAAGGCTCCGATGATGTTGTCCAGAAACTTCAAGCCAGGCTTCCGTATTGAGCTGCACATCAAGGACTTAAATAACGCATTAAATGCAGCTCACGCAATCGCAGCTCCAGTACCGTTAACCGGACAGTTAATGGAAATGATGCAGGCATTAAAGGCTGACGGATATGAGAAGGAAGATCACTCCAGCCTGGTTAAGTATTACGAGAAGATTTCCAACGTAACTGTAGAATAATCCGGACGGGGGGACAAATTTCATGAATACCGATTTTATCAAAGGCGTAGTAGTTCCGATGATCACTCCGATCGACAAGGATGAGATGATCGATGAGGCAAAGATCCGTGAACAGGTTGATTATGTGATTGATGGCGGCGTAACCGGTATCCTTTTGTATGGAAGCAACGGTGAGTTCTATGTAATCGAAGAGGACGAGATGGAGCGCGGCTTAAAGATCGTGGTAGATCAGGCTGCAGGCCGTGTACCGGTTTATTTCGGTATTGGCGCCATCAGCACCAAGAAGGCAGTACGTCTGGCCAAGATGGCGGTTGCAAACGGCGCGGCAAGCGTTTCCGTATTACAGCCGATGTTCTTAAAGCCAACCAAGGACGAGCTGTTCCTGCACTTTAAGACCATAGCAGATGCGGTTCCGAATACTCCGGTTCTGCTGTACAACAATCCTGGACGTGTTGGCTACACCTTATCTGCTGATCTGGTTGAAAAGCTGGCTCATGAGGTTCCGAACATTGTAGGTATGAAGGACACCAGCGGTGACATTACTCAGACCTCCGAGTTCATCCGCAGAAACCGCGATGTGAACTTTAAGGTATTCGGCGGCAAGGACACCTTATTATACGCTTCTCTGTGCCACGGTGCAGTCGGCGGTGTCTGCACAGCTGCAAACTTTATGCCGGAGCTGATTACCGACGTATACAACAAGTATGTTGCAGGCGATTTACAGGGCTCCCTGGAGGCACAGTTTAAGCTGAATCCGGTCAGACTGTCTATGGACGGCGCAAGCTTCCCGGTAGCAGCAAAGGATATGGCAAACTTAAGAGGCCGCAACATCGGCGTTCCTTATACTCCAAATCTGCCAACTCCGGAAGGTCCGGTTCTTGATAAGATCAAGGCAGAGATGAAGCAGGCAGGCCTGATTTAAATCAGAATCAGGCGGGCTTTGATGAGCTGCCGAACATATTGAATTTTGACAAACCGGTGCCCGCATGCATGGAAATCTGCACGAGGACCGGTTTGTTTTTTACCAGACAATCAAAAAGGAGGGTATCATCATGAAATTTTTATTTGCCTCAGACTCGTTTAAAGGAACGTTGTCTTCCGAAAAAATCATTGAGCTTCTGACCGCATCTGCAGAAGAAATTTTTCCTGGCTGCGAGACGGCAGGAACTCTGATTGCAGACGGCGGCGAGGGAACGGTAGATGCGGTCATTGCCATGACGAAAGGAACCATGATCGAAGTTCCGGTCCACGGGCCGCTGATGGAAGAAACGAAGGCTGTTTACGGAAAAATCAATGAGGAAAGCGCAATCATTGAGATGGCGGCAGCTTCCGGTCTCCCGATGGTTCCGGTTCATCTTCGCAATCCGCTGAATACGACCACCTACGGAACCGGTGAGCTGATCCGGGACGCGCTGGATAAGGGCTTTCGTGATATTTCCATCGCACTGGGCGGAAGTGCTACCAACGACGGCGGAATGGGCGCAATGGCGGCTCTTGGCGTGAAATTCTTTGATCAGGACGGAAACCTGTTGAAGGGCGTGGGATCGGATCTGGCAAAGGTGGCTTCCGTCGATGTGAGCGGCATTCATCCGGCTGTTGCCAGGACACGTTTTACCGTGATGTGTGATGTCAACAATCCGCTGACCGGTCCGGACGGTGCAACCTATACCTTCGGAAAGCAGAAGGGCGGCACACCGGAAATCCTGGATGAGCTGGAAGCTGGTATGAAGCATTACGCAGAGGTTGTCGGTAAGGCACTGGGCAAGGATATTGACCATATTGCCGGTGCAGGCGCAGCAGGCGGTCTGGGCGCAGCGGTCTGCGGTTTCTTAAATGCAACCTTAAAGTCTGGAATCGAGACGGTTCTGGACCTGATCGATTTTGATCAGATGCTGGAAGGCGTAGATGTAGTGGTAACCGGCGAAGGCCGCATTGACTGGCAGTCCGCCTTCGGAAAAGTTCCGAGCGGAATCGGAATGCGCTGCAAGAACAAGGGGATCCCGGCCGTGGCCGTGGTCGGCGGAATGGGCAAAGGCGCAGAAAAGATCTATGAATTCGGTGTGGAGAGCATTATTCCGACGATTAACGGAGCCATGAACATCGAGGAGGCGCTGGACCGGGCCGAGGAGCTTTACAAAGGTGCGGCAGACCGGATGTTCCGTTTCCTGAAGGTGGGAATGAGCATCCGAAAGTAAAATAAAAACAGAAAGAACTCGGGCAGAATAGCCGGCGGAGCGTCAAGGGCAGACGCTTCTCCGGCTTTTTTTGACGATAAAATGACAAGTTTCGCCAGCTTTCTATACAAGCGAACCGTTGGACGGCCACTGTTTTCAGCGTTTTTTCGACGGCAGCTCGCTCATGGATTCGCCCCACTGGCTCTTCATCAGGTCAATGAAGCACCGGGCCGCATCGCTGAGATAGCGGCCTTTCTTGTAGCTGGCTGTAAATTCCCAGGTGGGTCTGGAGGGGAGGCGGAAAAAGGTGATGCCGTCCGGCAGATCCTTTACATAGTAGTAGGTCAGGATGCCGCAGCACATATTGGCCTGGATCATGGAAATGATCGTGTGGTTGTTTCCGGTCTCAAACAGAATCTGGGGTTCAAAGCCGGCGTCATCGAAAATCTTGTCGATCATGGTGCGCATAGTGGAACGCTTATCCATCAGGACGAAGGGCTCATACTGAAGGGTGCGGATATCCAGGGTTGCAAAAAAATCATCCTCCGGAGGCGCTGCCTTTGCAATCGGGTGACCGGAGGGAACTGCCAGAAACAGCTCTTCTTCATAGATTGTTTCGTAAATATCATCGGTCCGGTCGGCGTCCGTCAGTGTCAGAAAGCCGATATCCAGATCGCCCTGGGAGATCAGCTTCTGCAGGTCCCGGACAATGCCTTCCTTCGGTTCAATGATAATGTTTGGATACTGCTGGTGAAACACCGAGTAGGCAGAGGTGAACATGGTAATGCCGCGCCCTGCTGTAAAGCCGACAGATAAATGCCCGCATTTGCCTTCGGTCAGGTCGTGGATCATCTGATAAGTATCCCGTTTGATCCGCAGCATTTCTTTTGCATTCTGGACATAAATTTCTCCGGCCTCTGTCAGATGCCAATTGGTTCTGGAACGGTGAAAGAGCGGTGTCCCCAGTTCCTTTTCCAGCTTGATCAGCTGCTGATTCAGGGCGGACTGGGTGATAAACAGCTTGCTTGCTGCTTTAGTGATATTGTTTTCTTCGGCAATCTTTAAAATATATTCAATTTGCTTGGTATCCATGTGGTGTTTCCTTGATTCCTTTCATTGTGCATTTTGATTGATATATAGACCAGTTTATACGATTTTTTGTGAAAAATCAAGGGATTCAATAAGAAAAATTTAGAGTAATCCTAAAATATTAGAACTTTACTTATGAATACGAAAATAGTATACTAATACCAGAGCGTAGAGCTGCATTATAAATAAGAAGAAATTATTATTAAAGGAGGTAACCAAATGTCACCAGTAATTACCAAAATGGAAGTATGGCCGGTAGCCGGAAAGGACTGCATGGAGCTGAATTTAAGCGGAGCACATGCACCATATTTTACCAGGAACGTTGTGGTTCTGTATGCAGACAACGGCGAGATGGGTGTCGGCGAGGTTCCGGGCGGTCAGAAGATCACCAAGGCTCTGGAGGAGTGCATTCCGATCGTGGAAGGAACCAAAATTGCAGAGTACAAGAGTACGCTGCTGAAGGTGAAGAAGTATCTGGATTCCAAGGGTGAGGTCGATGTGAGAGGAAATCAGACCTTCGATCTTCGTACCGGCGTTCACGTAATTACCGCAATTGAAGCACCGTGTCTGGACCTGTTAGGAAAGCATCTGGGCGTACCGGTATGTGAGCTGTTAGGCGACGGCCAGCAGAGAGACAAGGTACGGATGCTCGGCTATCTGTTCTTTGTGGGCGACCGAAATAAGACCGATCTTCCATACGATTCTGAGCCGGATTCTGACTGTGAGTGGTATCGGATCCGTCACGAGGAGGCGCTGACTGCCGATAAGATCGTGGCATTTGCAAAGGCAACCAAGGAGAAATACGGCTTTGAGGACTTCAAGTTAAAGGGCGGCGTGCTTCCCGGAAATGAGGAGATGGATGTGATCCGTGCCTTAAAGAAGGAGTTCCCGAACGCAAGAATCGACCTGGATCCGAACGGCGGCTGGCTGCTGGAGGAGGCAGTAGAGTATGTGAAGGGCATGCAGGGAATCCTGACCTACTGTGAGGACCCGTGCGGAGCTGAGGGCGTATATTCCGGAAGAGAGATCATGAGCGAGTTCCGCCGCCGCACCGGCTTCCCGACCGCAACGAACATGATCGCGACCGACTGGAGAGAGGTAGGACATTCTCTGGAGTCCCAGGCTGTAGACATTATTCTGGCAGACCCGCATTTCTGGACCATGAGCGGTTCGGTAAGAGTGGCACAGATGTGCCATGATTTCGGTTATACCTGGGGAAGCCATTCCAACAACCACTTTGACATCTCTCTGGCGATGTTTACCCAGGTAGGCGCGGCTGTTCCGGGCGAGTACAACGCCCTGGATACCCACTGGATCTGGCAGGAGGGCCTGGAGAGACTGACCAGGGAGCCACTGCAGATCGTAGACGGCTGCGTAGCCGTTCCGAAGAAGCCGGGTCTTGGAATCGAGGCAGATATGGATCAGATCAAGAAGGCACATCAGCTGTATCTGGACAACTGCCTGGGCGGAAGAGACGATTCCATCGGCATGCAGTATCTGATTCCGGGCTGGAAGTTTAATCCGAAGAAGCCCTGCCTGGTTCGATAAGCAGGTTTTATTGTATCTGTAGTGCGATTAGCTTTTCTTATGACAAACATCACAATTAAGAATTGGCATTTTTCCGGTCTTTCTGCTATTATGATTACAGAAAAAGAAAAAGCCGCGTTTTGTTTCGGAAAACATGTTGAAAAAATGTAAAATATTGCATCATCTTTTCAACAATGTGCTGCATGAAGAAAGGGCATTTTCAAATATAAAGGAGGAAGATTATGGAAGTAAAAGGAACACCAGTTGTAACAGAGATGCAGGTCATTCCGGTAGCCGGATATGACAGCATGTTGATGACTCTGAGCGGAGCCCATGCGCCATGGTTTACCAGAAACCTGGTTATCTTGAAGGACAGTGCCGGCAACACCGGCATCGGGGAAATCCATGGAGGCGATTATACCTGCGAGGCGCTGAGAAGCTGCGTTCCGCTGGTTGTGGGACAGCCGATCGGCAAATATCGTGCTATTTTAGACAGTATACATAAAGGCAGCAAGCGTGCGGCTGAGGATGACGGGGAAGGCATTCAAACCCTGGATATCAGCAAGCTGAAATTTGTAGTTAAGGCAGAGTGGGCGATTGAATGTGCCCTGCTGGATCTGCTGGGACAGTACCTGGATCTTCCGATGTGCGAGCTGTTAGGCGACGGCAAGCAGCGGGATCAGGTGGAAACCCTGGGCTATCTGTTTTATGTAAGCGACAAGGAAAAGGCAAATCCGGACCTGCCGTATATCGATGAGAGCAGCAGCCCGGATCCATGGTTTAAGCTTCGCCGTCAGGAAATGCTGACTCCCGAGAGAATTGTGGAGCAGGCGCAGGTTCTTCATGAGAAGTATGGCTTTAAGAACTTCAAGCTGAAGGGCGGCGTGCTGAAGGGCGCTGAGGAAATGGAAGCAATTCGGGCGCTGAAGAAGGCATTCCCGAACGGAAGAATCAACATCGACCCGAACGGAGCCTGGAGCCTGCAGGAAGCCATTGAGATCTGCAAGCCGATGGAGAACGTCCTGACCTACATTGAGGATCCGTGCGGACCGGAGGCCGGCTATTCCAGCCGTGAAGTGATGGCAGAATTCAAGAATGCCGTAAAGCTTCCGGTAGCAACCAACATGATTGCAACGGACTGGCGTCAGTTCTATCATGCAGCAGCTCTGAAATCGGTTGATATTGTTCTGGCAGATCCGCATTTCTGGGGCTTCGGCGGCAGCGTCCGGATGGCTCAGATCTTAAATGACTGGGGTCTTACCTGGGGAAGCCATTCCAACAACCACTTCGATATTACCTTAACTGCATTTGCACATGTGGCAGCAGCAGCACCGGGGCATCCAACTGCACTGGATACCCACTGGATCTGGCAGGACGGACAGAATCTGCTGAAGGATACTCCGCAGATTGTGGACGGATATCTTCAGGTTCCGAAGAAGCCTGGCATGGGTGTTACCATTGACATGGAGAAAGTCATGGAGGCGAACGCACTCTATAATAAACTTCCATCTCACGACAGAGACGATGCAATGGCAATGCAGTATCTGATTCCGAACTGGAAATATGACTGCAAGAAGCCGGCATTGGTGAGATAGAAACCAAATTTCTGTGAAAAGGGGAAAAGGAAATGTTCTTAAAAAAATACGGGGACATTGTTGTAGGCGTATTTTTCATGGCGCTTTCAGCAATCA
>JBJELD010000012.1:0-4651 GCA_051878975.1 Candidatus Caccovicinus sp. | reverse complement strand
CATCGGCACTTATTCAAGTGCGAAGTTTGAGATATTAACTAGCACAACAGGTTAAATTAACATCGGAACTTTCCGGAACACGGAGCCGGAGTACCGGAAGCTGCACGGAAAATTTATGCAGAAATGAAACCGTAATATGACAGATGCCCGGAAGTATGCTATAATGCTTTGAGACAAAACAAAAGGAATGAAAAAGGAGGATTTCATCATGGCATTTGACGGAATTACTATTGCAAATCTCGTTCATGACCTGAAAAATACCATCGAAGGCGGAAAAATTTCCAAAATTGCCCAGCCCGAAAAGGATGAACTTTTATTTACGATAAAAAACAACAAAAACAACTATCGTCTTCTGATCTCTGCCAGCGCCAGCCTGCCGCTGATTTACCTGACAGAAAGCAACAAGCAAAGTCCGCTTACCGCGCCGAATTTTTGTATGCTGCTGAGAAAGCACATCGGAAATGCAAAAATTCTGGAAGTAAGCCAGCCGGGGCTGGAGCGGATCATTGAGATGCGTCTGGAACATCTGGACGAAATGGGCGATCTCTGCCAGAAACGTCTGATCATCGAAATGATGGGCAAGCACAGCAACATTATTTTCTGCAAAGAAGACGGAACGATTCTGGACAGTATCAAACACATTTCGGCTCAGGTCAGCTCCGTTCGGGAGGTGCTCCCGGGCCGGCAGTATTTCATTCCCCACACCACGGAAAAACTGGATCCGCTGACCGTGACAGAAGAAGCATTTTCCACTGCCATCCACAGCGCTCCCATGCCGGTGTCCAAAGCGCTTTACAATAAACTGACCGGCATCAGCCCGATTATCGGCGAGGAGATCTGCCATCTTGCTTCGATTGATTCCGATCTGTCCGCAAATGAATTAAGTGAACTGGAGTTGATCCATCTTTATCATACCTTTGACCGGATGATGGATGATGTGAAAGAAGGAAATTTCACTCCGAATATCGTCTACGAAGGCGACTTTTCCGACTGGGAGGCAGAATCATCCGATTCCGAAGCCTCCGCTTCTCTGAATCCGTCGGCTGAAAAACCGGAAAGCCGGGAACCGGATGATGCGGAAGTCATGGATTCCGAACTTCGGGAAGCCTTTCAGGAGGAAGCAGCCTCGCCAGAATATGACTGGAGCGAGTCTGAGCCGGTTGAATTTGCTGCGCTTTCTCTGACCTGTTTTGAAGGAGAAAACTACCGCGCCCGTTCCTTTGAATCCATCAGTCAGGTTCTGGAAACCTACTATGCCTCGAAAAACACCATCACCCGCATCCGTCAGAAATCCTCCGATCTGCGCCGCATCGTACAGACTGCTCTGGAACGAAATTACAAAAAATATGATCTGCAGGAAAAACAGCTGAAGGATACGGAAAAGCGGGAAAAATACCGGGTTTACGGAGAACTGCTGAACGCCTACGGCTATGAGCTGAAGGGCGGCGAAAAGGAACTGACCTGCCTGAACTATTACACAAACAAAGAAGTAAAGATCACGCTGGATCCGCAGATGACTGCCCAGGAAAACGCTCAGCGTTTCTTTGAAAAATACAATAAATTAAAACGAACCTACGAGGCTTTAAATGAGCTGACGCTGGAAACCAAAGCGGAAATCGATCATCTGGAATCCATCAGCGCTGCGCTGGATATTGCTCTGCAGGAAGCTGATCTGGTACAGATCAAAGAAGAGCTGATGGAGTACGGATATATCAAGAAGCGCCATGCCGGAGCGAAAAAGCCGAAGATCACCAGTAAACCGTTCCATTATCTTTCTTCTGACGGCTTCCATATTTATGTAGGCAAAAATAATTACCAGAATGAAGAGCTGACCTTTAAATTTGCCACCGGAAATGACTGGTGGTTCCATGCAAAAGGCATGCCTGGCTCTCACGTGATCGTCAAATCCGAGGGAAAACAACTGCCTGACCGGGTATTCGAAGAAGCCGGAGCCCTTGCCGCCTACTACTCCAAAGGCCGTGAAAATGATAAGGTAGAAATTGATTATATTCAGAAAAAATCCGTAAAAAAAGTAGCCGGAGCTGCACCTGGATTCGTCATTTACCACACCAACTACTCTCTGGTGGCTTCTCCTTCCTGCCGACTGCAGGAGATACGCTGAACCCACAGACCCCTAACATACAAACAGGCCATGAACACCGTTTCCCTGGTTCATGGCCTGTTTGTACCTTTTTACCGTATCTAATCCAGATTCACAATTCCTTTTACCGCCCAGTCATAGGTTTCCAGCGCCTGAAACAATCCCAGATCGGCTGCTTCAAATGCGGTTTTCTTCATGGTGTACTGCATGCACTCCTGCAGATACTGGGCATCGCTCAGCATGCCAAGCTTCTTTTTTCTCTGCGCATTTTCCCAGGTAAGCTGTGCTGCCGCGTATCCGCTTGCTGCCGCATCATAAGACTGCTTTGCCTGCAAGACCGCCTCATACAGCTGCTGCATTTTAATCGTAACGGATTCTTCCAGTTCTTCCAGCGTGCGGAGCTTGCTGTTCTTTCCGGAAGAATCCGGATACGTGTTGTTTCTGGCATTCACCACATCCGTGTTGCTGCCGATCGCTTTTCTGGTGTCGGCTTCCAGATCCAGCTCACTCAGACGATTTAAATCTACCGAAGGAATGTTCTGAAGCTCCAGTCCTTCCCGGTCTTCCATTCCAAGAATCAGATAAAACTGATCATACAGAGAGCGCTCGGTATCTGTGATGGAATCCAGAGAAACCGACATATCTGTCCAGGCGTTGTACGCACTCAGCACATCCTGGGACGTCGCCAGTCCGGCTGTCTGCTGCACCACGGCATTCTCATACTGCGTATGATACAGTTCTTCCATCACACCCATATATTCCTTCTGCTGACGGAGAGACTGCAGAGAAATCATCAGGCTCTGTGCCGCATTGGTCAGCTGCTTTTCCATGGAAATAACGTTTTTATTCGAGGCATACCGGTCCAGCTTGTCGAGCATCTTGTTGTAGCTTCGCACAGACGAACTGTAAATCGCTGCAAGCATTGCATTTTCGGCATACTCTTCCATGTCGCCGTTTTCCTTTGCATTGTCCCGCTCCAGCACGGCACTGTCCCGCTCGGTTTTCAGACTGTCCCGCATTTTCGTATATTCCTCCCGGGTATCCTCCGTACTTTTTACCATTTTCTGAATCTGCAGATTGTTGGCATGAATCAGGCTTCCCAGTTCATCATATTCAATAATCCGATCCTGAAGACGCTCCTCAGAAATCCCGGCTTCCGTTTCTCCGGTACTGCTCTCTGCATTGCTTTGCGATGCCGTTTCTTCGCTGCTTTGCAGCGAATCCGCATAGGAGAGCTGACCAAATGCCGGGGAAAGGCACAGCACACCGGTCAGACATAAACAGAACCATCGTTTTTTCATATTCAATGCACCACCTCTATTCCGCACTGGCCAGGCCATTGACATTCCATCGATAGGTCTCCAGTGCCTCGATTAATTCCAGATATGCGGTCTGCACCGCTGTTTTCTGGTTGTTCCATGAGGTCTGAGCCTCGTCATATTCGTACTGTGTAATCATGCCGGCATTCCACTTCTGGTCTACAAGGCCAAAATCGCGTTCTCCTGCCGCCTCATTGGAAAGAGCCAGTTCATAGGAACGTCTTGCCGTCTGAAGATTCTGCCAGGCATTCGTAACCGAAAGCGGGATCTGTCGCTTGTTGCTGTCAATATTCTTCTGAATATTGGCTTTATTATCACTGTCCTGTGCATTTTCCAGCTTGCGCTGATTGATTTTCAGTGTATAGTTTGTGTCCAGCGCCGTCTGTTTATCCTTTTCCAGATCGATCGCATCCAGCTCTGCCAGATCCAGTTCCGGGGCCTCCTGGATCTCCGGCTGGTCACTTCCCTTCCAACCGCACATGACAATCAGCGTCTGTCTGGTGTTTTCAATCTTCTGCTCCAGTTCAGAAATGGTCTTTTCCTGCTCCAGCACCGCTTCCTGAGCGGTAAGCACCTCGGCCTCCGTCGCCGTGCCGGCCTGTCTCCTGGTCTGGATCAGCTTATAGGTATTTTCCAGAGAACGCTTTCTCTCCTTTGCCGTCTCCAGCTCCAGCTGGGTCTTATAATATGTAAGGAATTTTGACTGCGCCGACAGCACGAGACTGTCCTCCGCCTGCTGATAGCTCAGATAGTAGATCTGGCTGTCTTCCAGATTATCATCCGCCTGCTCCCGCATCCGGTCTGCCTGCAGCTGCAGCTGAAAATCGCTGACCATCCCCATGCCGTCCTCGCCGGTCATACTGGCCTCCAGATCATTGGCCAGTTCCCGGTAAGAAGCTGCAATGTCCTCTCTGGTTCTTCCATAGTCCCGGATAAACGTATTATATTCATACTGATTATTCTGCACGGTAACATTATATTCGTGGATCAGGTCGGCAATCTCCTCATACTCCAGCACATTGTCCTGCAGTTTTTCCCATTCCTCCGAGGTCCTTGCAAATTCCGGGCTTGAAGCGAGGGCGCTCATGGGGACGCAGACCCCCATGATGCCGGCCAGGCCGCACAGGGCGATCGTTCTTGCCAGGCTTTTCATGTTATCCTCTCCTTTTCTTTCTGATAGACTCTCGGAATCTCTAAGCCTTTATTCATCTGGCTTCTGAGATTCCTTTTT
>JBJELD010000011.1:2166-4723 GCA_051878975.1 Candidatus Caccovicinus sp. | reverse complement strand
ATGGTAATGGTTGAAAGGAGGAGAACAAAATCATAGAATTGTTGGAGGTAAGAACACTGAAAAGTTGTAGTAATGATCTGGTTCAGTATGAAGGATTAGTACTGAACTACATGGAGCAGACAGCAAAGTATGATGATAAAGACATCATATTTACAAACAGGGAGTTTCAAGTTTTGTATCTTTTAATGCAGTATCAGGGTTTGGTTCTCAGTAAGAGACAAATCTATGCCCAGGTAGCGGAGAATGATAATAGAGATGATTTTCATACGATCGAAATTACAATTTCCAGAATTAGAAAAAAGATTGAACAACATTCTGGAAGGAAAGATTTTATTCTTACAATTCGAGGAAGAGGATACAAATTTAGAAAATAGATATTACAAATCCTGCGGGAGTCCAAATGATAATCTCGCGGGATTTTTAATTGGAGCGTTGTTCCAAGATGATTATCTTCGTAGGCGTAAGATAAAATTATAGTAGAATTAGAAGTCAGATAAGCCGATAGTCAGGAATGATTGTCGGCTTATTATAAATTGTGACAAAAAGTGACAGATAATGTCGAAATTCGCGATGAAAAGTCAAACATTTTGAATGGCAGAGAGGATATAGAGAAGTTTATACGCTATAAAAAAGAAGGGGGAATTATAATCCAGTCTTTAGCATTGCTTCAATCATTGCATAGATTACCTGAAGCTGCTTTTCATTGCAACGCGAAAGAAGTCTGCAAATATTTTGGACGGTTCCGGATTCCGTGCGGAAGATAAGGCTATCCAGGGAAATATTTAAAACCTGACAAATAGAACAGAGCACGCTAAAACTTGGAATCGTCCGTTTGTTTTCGATTTCAGAAACATAGACAGTGGAAATTCCAGAAGCCTCGGCTAGTTGCTCCTGGGTCATTTTATGGGCTTCACGGGCAGCCTTAATGGTTAATCCCAACAGATTGTCAGGGCTCTTCATAATCAATCACCTCGCTCTAAGTTTAAATGGTAAAAAAGAATTAAGACATAAACTATTACCCCTAATATATAAAGGTATATAGTATAGATTTGATAAAGAGAAAGCTGTCAGCCAATCATCATAGATTGAAAAAACTTCATAAACAAAAAAATGAAGGAATGGTAACTTGCCGTTCCTTTTTTGTTGCAAAAAATAAACTATATACCTTGATTCACTGGGGATTTTTTCTTATTTGGTGTAGAGGCCCTCCAAGTTCTGCAAAAGAAAGAAAAAAAGATTGGAGGATATGATGAAAAAATCAAAAGATAATATTTTAAGATACCGTTTTACAAAATATGTGGAGATTTCAGTTCGGAGAGCTAGAAATCATTATTGGAAAAAGGAGTGTTACAGAGAGGAGAGAGAAAGAGTAACAGATATAGTGCCGATTGAGGTTTTAGAGTCTGACTGGGAAAATGCTTTGAAGGAAATGAGATATTTTGACCAGAATTTCTTAGAACCAAGGGGGATTAGGATGTATTTTAATGAACAGATTGACGGAAAACTTTGGAAGGCTTTATCATCCCTTACTGACCGTCAGTTGGTCATTCTATATGCCCGTGTATTCGGTGGCCTTACGTTTAAAGAAATTGAAACCATAACAGGAATCGACAGCAAAGTGGCTGGGTCGGCATATGCATATGCGTTAAAAAAATTAAGGAAAGGAATAGAAAAGAATGAAATTTGAGGAACTGTTGCTGAAAGCAAAAGCGGGAGATCCAGAGGCGCGGGAGAATCTGTTTCTGATGTATCGTCCACTGTTGCTTGCCAGAGCCACTGTAGGAGGAAAGTTCTCGGAGGATCTGTTTCAAGAGCTTTCTGAAACTTTTATGATTTGCATTGACCGGTTTCGTTTGAAGGATATGGACGAAACTGAAATGAGATGAAATTGCAACATTGCGTGAATTGACTTGCGATTTTACATCTTTTATAATGATACCATCAGATGTCAGGTCTGGTAGGAAAAGGCAGTCGGAGAAAAAACCGGCTGCCTTTTTCCGTAGAAAATAAAAAGGAAAGGTGGTTAACGCATGAGAGATGCAGAGGAAGGCCAGAAGGCAGGGGAGGTGCAGGACAAGAATTTAACCGTAGTGTCGAGGATTCCGGGACTCTTAACTGTGGATTCTTCCGGGGTTCCGGCCAGGAGAAAGGAGCAGGATTCCTCCTGGCATGAACTGGTCAGCGCACAGAGAACAAGAAAAATCTTATCCGGCGCGTTGAGCGGCATCGAACGTCTGGATGGAGGTTGGGTTGTCGCAGTGGTCTATTATAAGGGGCACCGGATCTTAATTCCCATGGAAGAGATGATGATTAATCTGGAGGGGGATGGAAGGGAGAATTCCGACCCGTTAAATCGGCAGACCCGCCTTGCCAACAACATGCTGGGGGCGGAGCTGGACTTTATGATTCGGGATCTGGATGAAAAGATCGGGAGTGTGGCTGCATCCAGAAAGGAGGCCATGATAAGAAAGCGTCAGCAGTTCTATTTTTCAGAAACAGATGCTCCCCCGATGATCCAGCCGGGACGCATTGTGGAAGCCCGGGTCATTGCGGTGGC
>JBJELD010000011.1:0-2066 GCA_051878975.1 Candidatus Caccovicinus sp. | reverse complement strand
ACCTATTTTCTCTGCTTAAACTGCAGGGTCAATGCGGTGGCCCATTCCTGCAATACGGCAAGCCTCCCGGGACAGGGAGATGAAGTCGGATTCCTGGTGACAAGGATCAATGAGGAGAGGGAAGTTGCGGAAGGAATCATAACAAGGATTATAAAGAGAGGATAAGGAAGAGCTGTCTGGTAAGGGCAGCTTTTTTCCTGTTAAAGAAAGGAGAAGAGCATGGCAGAGAGAGAACCGGTAAGGCTAAACGGGACAGTCACATGGTTTGATGTGAGAAAAGGGTTCGGCTTTCTTTCCGATGCAGATGGTCTGGATTATTTCGTGCATTTTTCCGAAATTCAGGCAGCAGGATTCCGAATGCTGAAAAAAGGACAGATGGTAAGCTTTGAAGTAGGAGAGGATCAGAGAGGAAGACCTGTCGCAAGAAATGTTTTGGCAGTTCAGGAAAATGAAGAAGAGGGAACTTTCCCTGTTTGCGGAAAGGAGGATCAATGAGACTTCGCCTACAAGTGAAAAGAAAAACGGCGATGGCAGTGCTGTTGATTGGCTGCTCTGCTTTCAGCTTTCTGATGGGATTTACGGCACATGCTGAGGAAGTAAAAGAGCGGTATCGGAAAGGAGATAGTTTACAGGTGGAAACAGGGCTTTCGGATGGATTTTCCACCATGAGCTTTACCTGTCTGGATGCCGATTACGAGGGAGGGTATCTGTTTGTGTCAGATGAGGTGATTCCGTATTCGTTATCCACCCGGTATGCTGCGATGGAGAATGACTACGGAGTTTCTGATGTGAGATCATGGCTGAACCAGTATTTTGCGGATAGCCTTTCCGTGGCGGAGGAACTGCTTCCGGTACGTTTACCGGAAACAGGAGATTCGATTTCCGACCGGGTATTCTGTCTCTCCGTTGATGAGGTAAAGAACCCGTCCTATAAAGAAATAGTGAGAAAAACCTGGACCCCTGCCAGGGGGATGAGGTATTACTGGACCAGGTCAGAACGGGAAAACACTACAAATCAGGCGTATCTGGTTCAATATAACGGTCATATCGCCTCCAGCCGGGTATCCCTGTCGGAGGCGGGAATCCGACCGGCATTTGTGCTGGCGAAAGAAACGCCGGATGTGAGCCAGGATAAAATCTGGTATCCAGGCGATACCCAGGAGAGAACGATAGGAGGAACGGCCTATACCTTCCGATGTATTGATCCCGATTACTGTGATGCAGGGAGCAACCGTGTCGGAGCGCTTTTTTTGTGTGATTCCATCATCGGCGGAAATGAATGTGTGTTTGACGAAGTACACAATGGATGGGCAGCTTCCGATGTTCGGGAATGGCTGAAAGAGAGCCTGGAAGATGATTCCGGAATGACAGCAGCTGTTACAACAGTGGAGTATACCTATGCGGGAAAAAGCAGCGATTATATGGTATCCGAACGAAAATTCACCAAACGCCGTCAACCGGGGCAGGAGGCGGAGGATGAACTGTTCTGTTTGTCTTTGGAGGAAGCACTGCGGTATGGCAAATGGCTCTGGAAGCTAAATGGTTCCGAAACCGATAACTTTACGAAGGCCGGAAGCCATACGATGGGGTATTGGCTTCGGACCCCTGCAGCCAGGGATGGGAAGCTCTGTTATGCCGTGACTTATGACGGAAGGGTTGCACCGGAAGAAGTACAGAGTGACCGGATCGGAATCCGCCCGGCCTATGTGGCAGTTCAGAAATAAAATATCAGGAGGAAAAGGGAAACATCATGAAAAAGAAAAGAAAAAGCCAGGTAGTGGTTCCTGCCTGGGCGCTGATTGCGGCAATGGGCATCAGCCCGGTATTTTCCGCTGCCGGAATGACCGGCACCAATATCGTCTATGCGGATATGCGGGAAAGTGATGTTGAGGAGGAGAAAGACGAAGGACAGGAGGAACTGCTTAGCGGGCAGTTTAAGGAAACTGCTGCTACCCCTTCGGACGTTGAAAAGGAGAAGGAAACAGAGGAAGAGACTGAGGCAACAAAAGAGCAGACGGAAAGCGAAGGGGAGAAGAGGAACGAGCTGGTAAATGAGGAGGTTGACG
>JBJELD010000010.1:0-24379 GCA_051878975.1 Candidatus Caccovicinus sp. | reverse complement strand
AGTAATGGTTTCACGTACTTGGGGCTAGCCGTCGCGCCAGCGACTTGGTACAATGGAATAAAGATTTTTATCATTTGGGGGATTGTCAAAAAACGGTCCTTTTTGAGCGCCGCATACCGGGAAAACGTTGCGGTTGAAATTTCCTGTATTTTTTGTATAATATTAAGGAGTAATCCGGTATCAGAGGGGTCAAAATACCTTTTGACACCAACATCATATTATGGGAAAATAAAAGGAATTTTGTGGAGGAGCCTATGAAGATTGTATATCCTGCAGTGTTTTCAAAAAAAGAGGATGGGAGCGGCTATCAGGCATATTTTCCGGATCTGGAAGGCTGTACAGCTGAGGGCGTGGAGCTGGAGGATGCGGCAGATCATGCCAGAGAAGCAGCGACAGACTGGATCCTGGTGGAGATGGATGAGGGCAACGATCTTCCGGAACTGAGCCATCAGGAGGATCTGAAGCTGGAAGAAGGCAGCATTGTCAAATATCTGACCATGACCATTCAGCTTGTGCCGGGGTATGATTGATTGAGACAGACACAGCAAAAGGTCTGAACATTTTCCGATTTTTTTAATTGGAAAGAGGTTCAGGCTTTTTTGTCGTATAAAAGTACATGAAATTTGTGAGGAGTTTTTTGTGAAGAACGATCTGTTAAAACGGTTTATCCGATATGTTTCATCCAATATTCTGGGAATGCTGGGCCTGTCCTGCTACATTCTGGCAGACACATATTTTATTGCGGCAAGGCTGGGGACCGAAGGTCTGGCAGCATTAAATCTGGCAATTCCGGCCTACAGCATCATGAATGGCCTGGGAATCCTGATCGGTGTCGGCGCGGCAACCCGGTTTGCGATCCTTAAATCGAGAGGGGAGGAGGAAGGCGCCAATCATACCTTTCGGACGGCATTGGAGATGGCTGCTCTTGTCAGTCTGCTGTTTCTGGCAATCGGTTTTTTGTCTTCCGACTCTCTGGCCGGGCTGCTGGGAGCGGAAGGCAGAATCCGGAATCTTACCGGAACCTATATCCGTACACTGTATTTGTTTGCACCATTGTTTTTTCTGAATAATACGCTGATTGCATTTATCCGGAATGACGGACGGCCGGAGCGTGCCATGGCCGGCATGTTCTGCGGAAGCTTGTTTAATATTGTGATGGATTATATCTTTTTGTATCCTTTGAATCTCGGCATTTTCGGAGCCGCTTTTGCAACCTGCGCATCTCCGGCAGTGAGTGTGCTTGTGATGAGTCCACATTTCTGGAAGCATGAGAATACCTTTCATCTGGCTCCGGCAGCAGAGAATGCGCGCGGAAAAGAACTGGCAGATATATTCGGTCTTGGCCTGTCCTCCCTGATTAATGAACTTTCTTCGGCGGCAGTTCTGATCGTGTTCAATCTTCTGATTCTTCGGATGGCCGGAAATACCGGAGTGGCGGCTTATGGAGTGGTGGCAAATCTGGCGCTGGTGGCGGTGGCGTTGTTTACCGGAATCTCGCAGGGCGGACAGCCGCTTCTCAGCCGGGCCTATGGCAGCGGAAATCAGGCAGAGCAGAATACGCTGCTTCGGTATTCGGCAGTTTCCGCGTTCGCAGTTGGTGCGCTCCTTACTGCAGGCGCCTGGATCTTCACCGAACCGCTGGTGGGCATGTTTAATCAGGAAGGAAACCGGGATCTGGCGATGATGGCCGGTCAGGGACTGCGCGTGTATTTTGTCGGTTTTCTGTGGGCCGGGTTTAATATTGTCGTGTCAGCTTATTTCAGCGCAGTGGAACAGCCGGGAGCATCCCTGTTGATTTCTTCCATGAGAGGATTTTTCTGCATTTTGCTGTTTGCTGTCGGGTTATCCGCTTTGTGGGGAATGGACGGGATCTGGATGTCCTTCGCAGCGGCGGAGCTGACCACCTTTGCAGTTGCTGCCGGTCTGATAAAAAGAGGACGGCGGTGACCGGCAGAGGGCCGTCTGAATGTTTATAAAAGGCGTTTTCGGAAGAGGAGAAAACATGGAGATCAAAACATTTATGGGGATTATGGATCTGGCAGAGCAGCTGAAAAATAACACGCGTCATTCCTGGACTTCCTCAGGGCGTCGGGAGAGTGTAGCCGAGCACAGCTGGAGACTTGCACTAATGGCGTTCCTGGTAAAGGATGAATTCCCGGAGGCGGATATGGACAAGGTTTTACGAATGTGTGTGTTTCATGACTTCGGGGAAGCCTTTACCGGCGATATTCCGGCATTTTTAAAGACCGGGCAGGATGAGAAAACGGAGTCAGAACAGACAGCAGCCTGGCTTTCCTCGCTTCCGGAACCGTATCAAACCGAGCTGACTGCTTTGTTTCAGGAAATGGAAGCGAGAGAAACACCGGAGGCGCTGAGGGCAGAAGCAAACCGGATTTCCGCGGAAAAGATCGCGGCCCATAAGTCTGAGACCCAGGAACCGGCTGCAGACCGGCATTAGATCCATCCGCCGTCCAGAGCGATCACCTGTCCGGTCAGATAAGAGTGTCCGTCTGCCAGCTGAAAAACCAGGTCCGCCACTTCAGAAGGCCGCCCCATACGCCCTGCCGGGATTTCTTCCAGCAGGGCTTCTTTTTCCTCCGGCGCCATCCACTGATTCATTTCGGTATCAATGGCGCCGCAGGCGATGGCATTGACCTGGATGCTGCTGGGAGCCAGTTCCCTGGCCAGCGCTTTGGTGAAGGCGTTGACTCCGCCTTTTGCTGCGGAATAAGCCGTTTCACAGGATGCGCCGCAGACTCCCCAGACGGAAGAGATATTGATGATTTTTCCCTGCCGACGCCGGATCATGTCCGGAATGGCAAGCTTGCAGCAGCAGAAAACAGAAGTCAGATCACTTCGGATCATACGGTCCCATTCTTCTATGGACATATCCTGAAGCAGGCCGATGTAGGAAATGCCGGCATTGTTGACCAGAACATCCGGGCTGCCAAAGGTTTCACGGACTGTGGAAAACAGTTTTTGACAGTCTTCGATGTTTCCCATATCGCCGGTAAAGGCCAGACAAGGACTTCCGAGAGCTTCGATTTCTTCTTTGACCAGGCTTAACTGATCGGTGCTTTTCCGGCAGGTAATGGCAACCTGCCATCCCTCACGGGCAAATTTCTGTGCAATGGCCCGTCCGATTCCGCGGGAAGCGCCGGTGACAAGTACGGTTTTCTTTTTTATGGAGCACATAGCGGGTTCCTTTCTTTCTGAAAAGCTGCGGTTCGCAGATTTTCTGCGAAATCCGTGTAACAGAATTGTAAGAAAATAATCAGGATTAATTCAGAAAAATATGATATACTAAAACAAGCAAAAAAACAAGGCAAAATGCAAGGTTTTGAGCGATTGCCGGAAGAATGCAAATAGAACATATCGGAGAATGCAGAATGAATGAGATTTTTGATCTGATTATTATCGGCTCCGGCCCGGCAGGGCTGGCAGCCGCGATTTACGCACAGCGGGCACGTCTGAATATGGCGGTGATAGAGAAGGAGATGGTCAGCGGCGGACAGGTGCTGACCACTTATGAGGTAGATAATTATCCTGGTCTTCCGGGGCTTGGCGGTTTTGAGCTTGGAACGAAGCTTCGGGAGCATGCCGACCATCTGGGAGCCAGATTTATTGAAGATGAGGTAAAGGAAATCCGGGATCTGGGAGCAGTGAAGCAGGTGATCGGCACGGGCAGTACCTATGAGACGAAGACGGTGATCATTGCTACCGGAGCGGTTCACAGAAAGCTTGGTGTTCCGGGAGAGGATCGTCTGGCCGGTATGGGAGTTTCCTACTGCGCTACCTGCGACGGAGCGTTTTTCCGCAGGAAAACGACGGCAGTGATAGGCGGCGGAGACGTTGCCCTGGAGGATGCGATTTTTCTGTCCCGCATCTGTGAAAAGGTTTATCTGATTCACCGGAGGGACGAGCTTCGCGGGGCGAAGGTCCTGCAGGAAACGCTTTTGTCCCTGGAGAATGTGGAGGTTCTCTGGGATACAGTGGTGGAATCAATCGATGGTGAAAAGAAAGTAGAAGGTCTGAGCCTGCGCAATGTAAAAACCGGACAGGCCTTTTCCCTTGCAGTCCAGGGCGTATTCCTGGCTGTGGGAATTCAGCCGTCCAGTGATGCATTTGCGGGGCTGGCTGAAATGGATCACGGATACTTCCGGGCCGGCGAGGACTGTGCGACCTCGGTACCCGGCATTTTTGCGGCTGGTGATGTTCGGACCAAGCAGCTCCGGCAGATCATCACGGCAGCAGCAGACGGGGCGAACGCAGTGACCAGCGCAGAACGATATTTGACGGAACACAGGGAGGCATAAGAACATGAAAAACGGAAGAAACCGAAGAGGATACATTCTGGCATCCGGAATCTGTCTGTGCAGCCTGGTTTTCGGCAGCGCTGCTCTGGTGGGAAACGGGCCGGATTATCTGACAAAGTCAGCAGTGCAGGAGGCGGAGGCTGCCGCCGGAATTCAGACCAGCCGCATCCGGCGGGAACCGGCCAGATCACCGGAAGATTATGAGAACATTGCAGTTTCCCAGGTATCGGATTACGTAAACATCCGCCAGGAGCCAAATACATCCAGTGCGATTGTCGGTAAGATATACAATAACTGTGCGGCAAATATTCTGGAGACGGTAGACGGCGAGGACGGAAAATGGTACCGGATCGAGTCCGGTACGGTAAGCGGCTATATAAAAGCGCAGTATTTTATTACCGGCGCTCAGGCCGAAGCGATTGCGAAGGAGATCGGCATTGAATATGCTACGATTAATACAGCGGCGCTGCGGCTTCGTGCGGAGCCGAATCTGACCAGCGAGACGTTGACCATGCTGGTGCAGGGAGCTGAGTATGTCGTATTGGAGGAAAAGGACAATTTTGCAAAACTTTCCGTGGATGAGGACATGGAAGGTTATGTGTCCATGGATTACATAAAAACAAGAATTGAGTTTAAACAGGCCGTATCTCTGGAGGAAGAGGCTGCAAAGAATGCAGAGGACGCCAGAAGGCGGCAGGAGGCTGAGGACGCGATTCAGAAGCTGGAAGAAGTCAAGATGGTGGAGGCCAAGGGCGACAGCGGAGAAATCTCGAATGAACAGGTATCGGCTCCCGGCGCAGGCGCGGCAGTGCAGGAGGGAACCGCCGCTGCGACGACTGCGGCAGCCGCCCCTACGACGGCAGGCACCGGGCTGATTGCCGCGAACCCACTGGGAGAAGGTGATAATCCGGGTGTGGCGGCACCGGTACAGGAGACCACGAAAGCTCCGGAGACATCAGCAGCCGCGACGGCAGCGGTTACGATTGCCGCTTCTGCAGGCAGTCAGGATGCCAATTACGGACCTGGCGGTTCGGGGACGGCAGGGACAGCTGCTTCCGCCGGCGAAAGCATTTCCTACGGAGTCGGAGGCAACGCTTCCAGTGCCGTTGTGAATGCGACCAGAACGGCAATCGTGGCGTATGCGAAACAGTTCCTGGGCAATCCTTATGTGTATGGCGGAACCAGTCTGACAAATGGAACGGACTGCTCCGGTTTTGTTATGCGGATTTATGAGCATTTCGGCATCAGTACCGGAAGAAGCTCCCGGGATCAGGCAGCCAACGGACGGGAGATCGCCATTGATGCGGTGCAGCCGGGAGATCTGCTGTTCTATGCAAGCGGTGATTACATCAACCATGTGGCAATGTATATTGGCGGCGGGCAGGTTATCCATGCAGCCAGCTCCCGGACCGGCATCATTATCAGTCCTTCTAATTATCGTACGCCATATAAGGCAGCAACTTTCCTGAATTAGTTAAAACGTTTTAATCATGAAGGTTGGAAATGCCGTATTCGTCATTCAGGGCGGAAACATCGTCTGCCAGCGTGATCATATCCTTCATATTGATGTTGAATGGCTTCATTTGCTCCCGGGCAACCGGTACATAGTGCTCCAGGATCGGAAGAAGGATCAGTGCAGTGATTCCGGTGGTAAAGCCGCCGTTGTACAGAACGAAGCCGCCGTGGAGCGCGCTGGTGGCGGTACACATAGAGGCACACATGAAGCCGGCCATGATTCCGGCACGGACCCCGTAGCGACCCACGATCGGGCAGAGGCCGGTGGCAAAGGCCACGCCGTTTATGTAGCTTTGGGTCGAGATCGACCAGGTGATGTTGCGTCCGTTCATCTGACAGACTAATAACGTAATGAAATACAGAAGCTGGTAGCCTAGAATGATCGGCCAGACGTTTCTCGGGTGCTGCCCCATGGCGGTGAAGGTAAGGGCTGCCAGTACGACACCAATGGTAGGTCCGGTAAAGCCGGCTCCCGTGGTAAAACGGATGATGATGTTCAGATAAAGCAGGAACAGGCATCCGTAGCAGCCAATGTTGATCAGACAAAGCGGCATTCCGTATTTCTCTGCAAAATCACTGCAGTATCCGGTGTCCTTGACGAGATGGCGGAAGCCATGGAAGCTTTTGCCGTTCAGCAGAAAGCCGGTCAATATGCAGATGGAAAAGACGATCAGAAAGAATACGGTGGCGTAAACAATGTAGTTCCGGCCAAAGCGGTTGTAGATTTCATTGTTCCGTTCAATACGTCCCATGGAAAGGATTCCCATGGTTTTGTACATGAAGTTGTAGAGGAAAAATCCGAACAGGCCAAAGGCCAGACCGCCGTTGTAAAGATTATAGCCCTTGTGCCAGGCCTGAGCGCCGGGCAGAATCGCCGGAACCACATACCCCAGCATAATGCTGAAGCACAGAGCCAGCAGTACGCCGGCAGCCGTCAGGTGTACCTCGCCGAAGGTATAGGAGCCGCCCTGGGTGTACCGGAATAAGAATTCACTGATAAAAGGACTGAAGCAGGTGGCAAACATGCAGACCTGCAGGTTCCGTTTGTAATTCAGCTTCCTGTGTTTGAAGTAAATAAAAGGAGCCAGAAAACAGGGCCACATGTTTAGAAAATTCAGCCCGTAAAAGCAGTGTGCGACTACCAGGAAGTATCCGGCCAGTGTATTGGCACGGGATTCCCCTTTCAGGCCGATCATAAAAAGAAAGCAGGCCATACCGCAGGCACCGGCATTCAGCATAGCACTGGAAAGTCCGCCGATTCCCAGATAGTCGGTTACCAGCGGACAAGGAGAAATCATGATCAGATACCAGCCGTGGAAGACGGAACCCCATTCACCGGTGTAGAGAGCCGCTGCAAAGGCTGATATCAGAAAGGACAGCGAAAAGCCGAACGCAATTCCGTTAATGATTTGACTGTTGCTGATTGTTGAATTTGCTTGTTTTTGCATGATAATTCCCCCTTTACTTAGGGAAATTGTATCATTGTCCGGACGAAAATTCAAGCATGACACGTGAATTTACCAGATTGTACCAGAAAAAAGACGGTATCGCCTTGGGCGATACCGTCTTTTTTCTGTACACATTTTAACGAAATCAGAATTCCGGTTCGATCAGGCCGTAGGTTCCGCCTTTTCTCTTGTAAACTACGCATACCTGCTCATTTTCCGAGTTCAGGAATACATAGAAGCTGTGTCCGAGAAGCTCCATCTGCAGGCAGGCTTCCTCCGGATCCATCGGCTTTACCGCAAATTTCTTGGTCTTGACAATTTTGATTTCTTCTTCGGTGACCGGAGACTCTTCCTGAAGGAATGCTTCGGAGAACGACGGGGAGGTCTGCTTGCGGTCTACCAGTTTTCTCTTATATTTTAAAATCTGACGTTCAATGATCTCTTCTACCAGATCAATGGAGACGTACATATCGTTGCTGGATTCCTCCGCACGAATGATGGTTCCTTTAATCGGGATCGTTACCTCAATATTCTGGCGTTCCTTCTGCACGCTTAAGGTGACATTTACCTCCGTCTCAGGAGTAAAGTAGCGGTCAAGTTTTCCGATCTTATCCTGTACAGCATCTCTTAAACCAGGGGTCACTTCAATATTTCTTCCAACGATAGTATAACGCATAAAATCAGCTCCTTTTCTTGAGATAGCTTCAGTATACCATATTTTTTAGAAAAAGACAAGAAAGTTTCTAAAATTGCAAAGACAATTATGCAAAATGTTTTGTGAATTTTTTGTAAACCAGAAAATTCCAATTAATGAAAGACGGAAAAGCTCCTGAAAGTTTGCGAAAAAAGTCAAGGGGAAAAAAGAAAAAAGTGGTCGAATTTTGCAACTTTATCACTCTTGTACAAAGATTTGAACCATATATGGGAAAATAAGGAAAATGGTTAAGAACAGAAAAGATTGTGGATAATGTGGATAACTTGGTGCATAAGTCATTTATCACGGAAAAACGGCAATCTGTTTGTGGATAAAAAACCGGGAAATTGTGCACAGGAAAATGTGGAAAATGTGGATAAACAAAAATCGAACAAAGATTTTGTGCAATATGCTTAGTTAACCATAATTTTTGCGCGTGTATTGGGAATGTTAATTTTTTATGAACACATTGAATAAAAAGAAACTTAGTGATACAATAAGAAGGATTGTAATAAGATTGTAATATGTGTAATATGGTTGATTCGCAAGTTAGGAGAGTACCGATGAACATTATTGAAAAAATGTTTGGCACCCACAGTGAACGGGAATTGAAGCTGATTTACCCGATTGTAGATAAGATTGAAAGTCTGCGTCCCGAGATGCAGGCATTGTCGGATGAAGAGCTGCGGGATAAAACGAGGATCTTTAAAGAGCGGCTGGCAAAGGGCGAGACGCTGGATGATATCCTCCCGGAAGCGTTTGCAGTTGTGCGTGAGGCGGCCAAAAGAACTTTAAATATGGAACATTTCCGTGTGCAGCTGATCGGCGGTATCGTGCTGCATCAGGGACGTATCGCAGAGATGCGTACCGGTGAAGGAAAAACGCTGGTATCTACGGCACCGGCTTATTTAAATGCGCTGGCCGGCAAGGGTGTGCACATTGTAACGGTAAATGATTATCTGGCAAAGCGTGATGCGGAGTGGATGGGACAGGTTCACCGTTTCCTGGGTCTGACAGTAGGCGTTGTGCTGAATGATATGACTTCGGAGCAGAGGAAGGCAGCTTATGCCTGTGATATCACTTACGTGACCAATAATGAGCTGGGCTTTGATTATCTGAGAGACAATATGGCCATCTACAAGGAGCAGATGGTACTGAGAGGACTGGAATATGCCATCATCGATGAGGTGGATTCGGTACTGATTGATGAGGCACGTACGCCTTTGATCATTTCCGGACAGAGCGGAAAATCCACCAAGCTGTATGAGGTATGTGATATTCTGGCGCGTCAGCTGGAGCGCGGCGAGGAATCCGGCGAATTCTCCAAGATGAACGCGATTCTGGGCGAGGAGATCGAGGAGACCGGAGATTTTATTGTCAATGAAAAGGACAAGGTAGTAAATCTGACCGAGCAGGGAGTCAAGAAGGTTGAGCAGTTCTTCCATATCGAAAATCTGGCCGATCCGGAAAATCTGGAAATTCAGCATAACATCATTCTGGCTCTGCGTGCCAATAATCTGATGCACCGCGACAAGGATTATGTAGTGAAGGATGATGAGGTCCTGATCGTAGATGAATTTACCGGACGTATCATGCCGGGCCGCCGTTATTCGGATGGTCTTCATCAGGCAATTGAGGCGAAGGAGCATGTCAATGTGCGCCGGGAAAGCCGGACGCTGGCAACCATCACCTTCCAGAACTTCTTTAATAAGTTTGCAAAAAAGGCCGGCATGACCGGTACTGCACTGACGGAGGAGAAGGAGTTCCGCAACATTTACGCCATGGACGTGATTGCCATTCCGACCAACAAGCCGATTGCGCGTGTGGATCTGGATGATGCAGTATATAAGACCAAGAGAGAAAAATTCAACGCCGTTGTGGATGAGATCGCAAAGGCTCATGAGAAGGGACAGCCGGTTCTGGTTGGTACGATCACCATCGAGACCTCCGAGATGCTCAGCGGTATGCTGAAAAAGAAGGGCATTCCGCATAAAGTGCTGAATGCCAAGTTTCATGAGCTGGAGGCGGAGATCGTGGCAGATGCCGGTATCCACGGTGCGGTGACCATTGCAACCAATATGGCAGGCCGTGGTACGGATATCAAGCTGGATGAGGAAGCGAGGGCGCTGGGCGGATTAAAGGTAATCGGCACGGAGCGTCATGAATCCAGACGTATTGATAATCAGCTGCGCGGACGTTCCGGACGTCAGGGTGATCCGGGTGAATCCCGCTTCTATCTTTCTCTGGAGGACGATCTGATGCGTCTGTTCGGCTCTGAGCGTTTGATGAAGATGTTTGAAGCCCTCGGTGTTCCGGAAGGAGAGCAGATCGAGCATAAGATGCTGTCCAACGCCATCGAGAAGGCGCAGATGAAGATTGAGAATAACAACTACGGCATCCGTGAGAACCTGCTGAAATATGATGAAGTAAACAATGAGCAGCGAGAGATCATCTATGCAGAGCGCCGGAAGGTGCTGGACGGCGACAACATGCGTGACGTGGTCCTGAAGATGATGACGGATATTGTGGAGAATGCGGTTGATATGTCCATTCCGGATGAGACAGCTACGGAAAACTGGGATCTGAAGGAACTGAATTCTCTGCTTCTTCCAGTCGTTCCGTTAAAGCCGATCGTGATGACGGACGAGCTGAAGAAGATGAAGAAAAATGAGCTGAAGCACAACTTAAAGGAACAGGCCATCAAGCTTTACGAGGCGAAGGAGGCGGAGTTCCCGGAGGCAGAGCAGATCCGTGAGATCGAGCGCGTGGTTTTGTTAAAGGTGATCGACAACAAGTGGATGGCTCATATCGACGATATGGATCAGCTGCGTGAGGGCATTGGCCTGCAGGCTTACGGTCAGAGAGATCCGGTAGTGGAATATAAGATGAATGCCTATGAGATGTTTGAGGGCATGACTGCTGCGATCCGTGAAGATACCGTTCGGATCCTGTTCCATATCCGCGTGGAGCAGAAGGTGGAGAGGGAGCCGGCTGCAAAGGTGACCGGAACCAACAAGGATGACAGTTCGGTAAAGGCGCCGAAGAAGCGCAACACGCAGAAGATTTATCCGAATGATCCGTGTCCGTGCGGAAGCGGAAAGAAATACAAGCAGTGCTGCGGACGGAAACCGCTGGCAAAGGCATAAAAGGAACCGAAGAAGCTGTGAGACCGGGAAACCGGCCGCAGCTTCTTTTTAAATCCCTTGATTCTGCGGACTTTTTCATGTATGATGATATCGAAGCTCTGCAGACAGAGCAGAATAAAAGAAAGAAAGCGGGTGAAGCTTGTGGTTGAATTGGACCAGTTCAAATATACGTTGTCAACGTATGAAAAACCATTAGTGGAAGTGAGGGATTCACTTTGACCTGGATAATAAGGTAAAGCGAATCGAAGAGTTGGATAAAAGCATGGAAGAGCCGGGCTTCTGGGATGACGCGGAAAAGTCGACCAGACTGGTGAAGGAAGCGAAAAATCTGAAGGATACCGTGGAGGGCTTCCGGAAGCTGGAAACCACCTATGAGGAAATCGGTCTGATGATCGAGATGGGCAATGAAGAAAATGATCCCTCAGTGATTCCGGAGATCCAGGAGATGCTGGATGATTTCTCGGAAAAGCTGGAAACGCTGCGTCTAGGCACGCTGCTGACCGGCGAATACGATAACTGCAATGCGATTCTGCGCCTGAACGCCGGAGCCGGGGGAACCGAGTCCTGTGACTGGTGCAGCATGCTGTACCGGATGTACTGCAGATGGGCGGATAAGCATGGATTTACGACGGAAGTGCTGGATTATCTGGACGGTGATGAGGCGGGAATCAAGTCGGTTGCGATTCAGATCAACGGCGACAATGCATTCGGCTACCTGAAGTCGGAGCGCGGTGTACACCGCCTGGTGCGCATCTCTCCGTTTAATGCGGCGGGAAAGCGTCAGACCTCTTTCGTTTCCTGCGACGTGATGCCGGACATTGAAGAAGATCTGGATGTGGATATCAATATGGATGATCTGCGGATCGACACATACCGTTCCAGCGGAGCCGGCGGACAGCATATCAATAAAACCTCTTCGGCTATCCGAATTACGCATATCCCGACTGGAATCGTGGTGACCTGCCAGAATGAGCGTTCCCAGTTCCAGAACAAGGATAAGGCCATGCAGATGCTGAAGACCAAGCTCCTTCTTCTGAAACAGCAGGAGAACGCAGAGAAGATTTCGGATATCCGGGGCGATGTCAAGGAAATCGGCTGGGGCAATCAGATCCGTTCCTATGTACTGCAGCCCTACACGATGGTGAAGGATCACCGGACCGGTGAGGAGAGCGGAAACGTGGGAAGTGTTCTGGACGGCGGCATTGATCCGTTTATCAGTGCGTATTTAAAATGGCTGAGTCTGGGATGCCCGGATAAGCATGCGCAGGAGTAGTTGAATTTCAGCAGAGAATGGAAAAAACAGTTGCAAACCATGTTTAATTATGTTAATATCTTCCTTACGAACACAGATGTTTTTCGGATGCGGACAAAATAGCGCTGCTGAAGGGAAGGCTGCGGGAGCGGATTCGAAAATACAGGTGGAGGAAAAACATGGAAGAAAAAAGCAGATATTTTGTTGTGAAGCAGAAAGCAGTACCGGAAGTGCTTTTAAAAGTGGTGGAGGCGAAGAAGCTTTTGGAGTCGGAACGGGCGATCACCGTTCAGGAGGCAACTGACAAGGTGGGAATCAGCCGAAGCTCTTTTTACAAGTATAAGGATGATATTTTTCCGTTCTATGACAATACAAAAGGAAAGACCATTACCCTGGTAGTTCAGATGGATGACGAGCAAGGCCTCCTTTCGGACCTGCTTCATGTGGTAGCGGTGTATAAGGCAAACATTCTGACCATACACCAGAGTATTCCTGTAAATGGGGTTGCCACGCTGACCTTGAGCGTGGAGGTACGGTCCAATACGGGAAATGTCTCCAAAATGGTGGAGGACATAGAAGTGATGGACGGAATCCACTATGTGAAAATTTTAGCCAGGGAGTAGAGAGATTATGATGAACGTAGCGATTATGGGATACGGCACCATCGGTTCTGGTGTGGCGGAAATCCTGGAGAAGAACAAAGAGAAAATCACGAAGGCAGTCGGTCAGGAAGTGGCGTTAAAGTATGTTCTGGACCTGCGGGAATTTCCTGGAAGCCCGGTGGAGGATAAGCTGATCCATGATTTCTCCGTGATCGAGAAGGATCCGGAGGTACAGCTGGTGGTAGAGACGATGGGCGGATTAAATCCTTCGTATCCGTTTGTAAAGGCCTGTCTGCTGGCGGGAAAGCATGTGGCGACTTCGAATAAAGCGCTGGTTGCAGCATACGGTACGGAGCTTCTGGAAATTGCAAGGGAAAAAAATGTGAATTTCTTTTTTGAGGCCAGCGTGGGAGGCGGCATTCCGATCATCCGTCCGCTTTATCGCTGCCTGATGGGTGAGAAGATTGAAGCGATTACCGGTATTTTAAACGGCACGACAAACTTTATCCTGACCAAAATGGATAAGGAAGGCTGGACATTTGATGCGGCGTTGAAGGAAGCGCAGCGTCTCGGTTATGCAGAGCGGAACCCGGAGGCGGATGTGGAAGGGCATGATACCTGCCGCAAGATTGCAATTCTGACGGCAATGGCGACCGGAAAAGAAGTCCATTATGAAGATATCTACACAGAAGGAATTACCCGTATTTCTGACACGGACTTCAAGTACGCAGACAAGATGGGCATGTCGATCAAGCTGGTCGGTTCCAGCAGTATGACTGATGATGAGGTCAGGGCGTATGTGGTTCCGCTGATGATTGATAAAGAGCATCCGCTGTACATGGTCAGCGATGTTTACAACGGCATCCTGGTAAAGGGAAATATGCTGGGTGTGTCCATGTATTACGGAAGCGGTGCAGGAAAACTGCCGACTGCAAGTGCGGTTGTGGCGGACATTATTGATGCGGCAAAGCATATCAACCGGAATGTGGTGATGGGCTGGAGTGCCGAAAAGCAGGAGATTTCGCCGATGGGAGCGAACATGTTCCGCTATTTTATCCGTGTAACCGGACAGCCGGAGGAGCGGATCGCGGAGCTGATGGCATTTGGTCCGCGGGAAGTGGTCAGTCTGGACCGGATAGACGAGTTTGCTATTGTATCCAAGCCGATGCATGAATATGATTTTAAAGAAGAGATCATGAAAATAGACGGTGTTCTGAAGACCATTCGAGTGGAATTGTAGATATCGGAAATGAGGAAACGAATGTTAGTAGTAAAGAAATTCGGAGGAAGCTCCGTAGCGGACAAGGAACGGATTTTTAATGTGGCGAGACGCTGCATGGAGGATTATGAAAAAGGCAATCAGGTTGTGGTCGTTCTGTCTGCGATGGGGAAGACCACAGACGGTTTGATTGCAAAGGCACACGAGATCGACCCCAACCCTCCGAAGCGGGAGCTGGACATGCTGCTCGTGACGGGGGAACAGGTTTCGGTTGCCCTGATGGCCATGGCCTTTCATACTCTGGGGGTTCCTGCTGTTTCATTAAATGCTTCGCAGGTGGCGATGCATACCACCTCGGCTTACGGAACTGCAAAGCTGAAGCGAATCGATACAGAACGGATCCGTAATGAGCTGGACAGCCGGAGGATCGTAATCATCACCGGCTTTCAGGGAATCAATAAGTATGATGATATGACGACTCTGGGAAGAGGCGGATCGGATACGACGGCAGTTGCGCTGGCGGCAGCTCTTCATGCGGATGCCTGTGAAATCTATACGGATGTGGATGGCGTTTATACGGCAGATCCGCGCATTGTGCCGAATGCAAAAAAGCTTTCTGAGGTATCTTACGATGAGATGCTGGAATTTGCTTCCCTGGGAGCAAAGGTCCTGCATAACCGTTCGGTGGAGATGGCAAAGAAATACGGAGTTCAGCTTGTGGTTCTTTCCAGCCTGACAAGGGCAGAAGGCACCGTGGTGAAGGAGGGCGCAAAAATGGAGCGTATGCTGATAAGCGGTGTGGCCGCGGACAAGAATACAGCCAGAATTTCCGTGATCGGTGTAAAGAACGAGCCGGGAATTGCATTTAAGATTTTTAATATTCTGGCGAGAAATCATATTAATGTGGATATCATCATTCAGTCAGTGGGCCGCGAGGACCGGAAGGATATTTCCTTTACGGTGGCAAGGACGGACCTGCAGGAGGCGATGACGTTATTAAATGAAAATCAGGCAGCGATTACAGCACAGGAGATTTCCTGTGAGGAAGGGGTTGCCAAGGTTTCCATTATCGGAGCCGGGATGCTGAGCAATCCGGGTGTGGCGGCAAAGATGTTTGAAGCGCTTTACAGTGCGAATATTAATATCAAGATGATTGCAACCTCGGAAATCCGGATCACGGTTCTGATTGATGAGGCGGACAGCAACCGGGCGGTGAGAACAGTACATGACGCATTTGATCTGGCTGATTGAGAGGATTTTCAAAGGGCAGGGCTTTCCCTGCCTTTTTCACTTGCTGACCGGTCTGTATTGTCCGGGATGCGGAGGAACCAGGGCGGTCCGTCTGCTGCTGCGGGGAGACCTGGCGGGAAGCTTCTGCTATCATCCGTTTGTGCCGTATCTGGGCTTTGTGCTGGCGGCAGAGCTGCTGCTGGCGGCCGGGGAAACGGTATCCGGCATGCTCCATAAGCGGAACCGGACAGAGATCAGATGCCAATGCATACGGAAGCTGGAGCAGCGTTACCGCTGGTGGACGATTCTCGGGGCCGGGATCGTCTTGCTCAACTGGATTGTGAAAAATGCATTTCTGCTTGGCGGAATCGATTTGCTGCTGCCGTTAAACTGAAAAAGTCTGCCGGACAAGACCAGGCTGAAGGAAGCGGTTTTGTTCGACAGACTTTCTGTTTTACGGGATCAGTGTGTTTTCATATTGTTGAATAAATTCGTTGATGAAAGCGGCGTAATTCGGATCGCTCATCATATAGGCAGTCAGCAGATAGCAGCCGAAAACAACCAGACTGAAGCAGATTCCCAGAATGGAAAAGACCAGCCCGGCAATTGCAAAGCCGGAGAAGGGCTGTCCTTTTTTGGACACGATTGCCAGGACCAGGCCGGTCATTGCCATGGCAAATCCCGCGATAAAGCCGATTGGGAAACAGCAGCAGCTGATCAGGATCGAAGCAATTCCCAGCACCAGGGAAGTTACGGCCAGGTGATTGACCGGAGGCTTTTCGGAAGAGGCCGGGTTTGGAAGGTTCTGGTATCCGCCCTGATTCGGATAATTCGGCGCCGGCGCCTGATGAAAAGAGTTTTCAGGTTCTGTATTATTTGTGTTGTGCGAATCGTCCATATCATATCCTCCGTGTCATTCCTGTTGTACTGATGTAAAGGTGTAAATACCGGCAGACTGTGCGGTCCCCGGTTCACCGACGCTATTGTATCATGAAAACGGAAAGATGTCCAGCCGGAGAAAAGGGCGGGCTTGCCAAAGGCGGGCAGATGAATTATAATAAGACAATCGACCGAATTTTTTGAGAGGTAACATATGGATATTATAAAAGCGTTGCAGGAAGAACTGCAGATCGGCCGCAATCAGGTGGAGGCGGCTGTAAAATTGATTGATGAGGGGAATACGATTCCGTTTATTGCCAGATACCGAAAGGAGGCGACCGGCTCCTTAAATGATGAGGTGCTGAGAAATCTGGATGAGCGGCTGCGCTATCTGCGGAATCTGGAGGATAAGAAAAATCAGGTGATTGCCACGATCCGGGAGCAGGGAAAGCTGACTTCGGAGCTGGAAAAACAGATCCTGGATGCGGGAACCCTGGTTGCGGTGGAGGATCTTTACCGCCCATACCGGCCGAAGCGCCGCACCAGAGCGACTGTCGCAAAGGAAAAGGGGCTGGAACCGCTGGCAGAGTGGATTCTTGCCCAGAAGGCAGAGTGTCCGGTGAAAGAGATGGCAAAGGCCTATGTGAGTGAGGAAAAAGGAGTGGCCGACGCGGCAGAAGCGGTTCAGGGCGCACAGGATATTATCGCGGAGCGGATTTCGGACAATGCACAATACCGCACCTATATCCGGGAGCTGACGGCGAAAGAAGGTATTCTGCAGTCGGAAGCCAAGGATGAAAAGGCGCAGACGGTTTATGAGATGTACTACCATTATGAAGAACCGGTTTCCAGGGCGGCCGGTCACCGGATTCTGGCTCTGAACCGGGCAGAGGCAGAGAAAGTGCTGACGGTTAAGGTTCTGGCGCCGGAGGAGCGGATTTTGCGCTATCTGGAAAAACAGGTGATTACGGAAGAAAATCCATATACATCTCCGGTCCTGAAGGCGGCGGCAGAGGACAGCTATGACCGTCTGATCGGGCCGGCTATTGAGCGGGAAATCCGAAGCGAGCTGACGGAGCGGGCGGAGGACGGCGCGATCAAGGTGTTTGGAAAGAATCTGGAACAGCTTCTGATGCAGCCTCCGATTACCGGTCAGGTGGTACTGGGATGGGATCCGGCTTTCCGTACCGGCTGCAAACTGGCGGTGGTGGATCCTACCGGGAAAGTGCTGGATACTGTGGTGATTTATCCTACTGCACCGCAGAATAAAGTGGAGGAAGCAAAGGCAACGGTAAAGAAGCTGATTGAGAAGTATCATATCACGCTGATCTCCGTCGGAAACGGAACGGCTTCCCGGGAGTCTGAACAGGTCATTGTGGAGCTTTTAAAAGAAATTCCGCAGAAGGTTCAATACGTCATCGTAAACGAGGCGGGAGCTTCCGTTTACTCAGCGAGCAAGCTGGCGACCGAGGAATTTCCGGAGTTTGATGTTGGGCAGCGAAGTGCAGCTTCTATTGCACGACGGCTGCAGGATCCGCTGGCAGAGCTGGTGAAAATTGAGCCGAAGGCCATCGGCGTGGGGCAGTATCAGCATGATATGAATCAGAAGCATCTGGCGGAAACGCTGGGCGGCGTGGTAGAGGACTGTGTGAATAAAGTCGGTGTGGATCTGAATACGGCGTCGCCTTCTCTGCTGGAGTACATTTCCGGCATCAGCAAGGCGCTGGCCAGGAATATCGTGGCTTACCGGGAAGAACATGGAGCCTTTGTGAATCGCCGGCAGCTTCTGAAGGTAGCGAAGCTGGGACCGAAAGCCTTTGAACAGTGTGCCGGCTTCCTGCGGATCAAGGGGGGAGACAACCCGCTGGATTATACCGGTGTACATCCGGAAAGCTATCCGGCGGCAGAAAAGCTTCTTGAGAAGATGGGGCTGAGTGCCGGGGAGATTTTAAAGGGGCCGAGCAGCTTCCTGATCCGGGATTATGCGGCAATGGCGAAGGAACTGGGGATCGGCGAACCAACGCTGCGGGATATTGTGAAAGAACTTTCCAGCCCGGGGCGGGATCCGCGGGATGAGATGCCAAGGCCGATCCTTCGGACGGATGTGATGAAGCTGGAGGATTTGAAGCCGGGCATGATCTTGAAGGGAACTGTACGGAATGTCATTGATTTCGGAGCTTTTGTAGATATCGGCGTGCATCAGGACGGATTGGTTCATATTTCTGAGATGACGGACAAGTTCATTAAGCATCCATTGGAAGCGGTCAGCGTAGGGGATGTGGTAGAGGTAAAGGTCCTGTCGGTGGACGTGCCCAAGCAGAGGATCAGCTTGTCCATGAAGCTGGAAGAGCCGGCTGCAAAGCAGAAGAAACCCAATTCCGGAAAAGGAAAGAAAAACGGCGGCAGAAAGCAGGAGGGCGCCGTGAAGATTCCGAACAGCGGAATTTTTGCAGGAAAGAAATGGTAACGGTTTTGGATGTCGGAACCGTTGCGCGTGATTTTAAAATGGGGAGATGACCTGATGGAGAATATGGAGAGAAGTTTTACATTTCAGACAAAGCCGACGGTTAAGGAGCTTTGGAAGTTTTCCATGCACTATGCCAATAAAGGCTTGCGGGGCGGAGTCAATATGATTTTGGTTGGAGGATCCCTGTTTCTGCTGCTTACCAGATGGGGGCAGCTGGAGCTGTTTCAGCGGCTGATGCTTTTTTTCATTATGTTTCTGTTTTTGATCTGGCAGCCGGCCATGCTGTATCCGAAATGTCTGCGCCAGGCCAAGGAGCTGGAAAAGCAGCCGCCTCTTGTGCTGACCTTTGCGGAGGACGGAGTGGAGGTTTCGCAGGGAAAAGAGAAGGGACATATTGAGTGGGAGGATATCGGGAAGATCGAAGCGGTTGGTGATATGATCATCGTATACGGCGACCGGGTTCATGCCTCTCTGATTCCAAGGGCCTCTATGGGAGAGGATGAGGAGGGCTTCCGGAAACTGGTGCGGGAGAAGCTTCCGAAGGCACGCTGCCGGCGTATTTAGCAGATATAAAGGAGCAAACATGAAAACGGTGATAACGAAGAGTCCGGAGGAAACCTTCCAGCTTGGCGTTTTGCTGGGACAGGAGGCACAGCCGGGGCAGATTTATTGTTTAAACGGAGATCTCGGTGTGGGAAAAACGGTGTTTACCCAGGGATTTGCCAGAGGGCTGGGAATTGAAGAGCCGGTGAACAGTCCGACCTTCACCATTGTCCAGTCCTATGAGGAGGGAAGGCTGCCGCTTTACCATTTCGACGTTTACCGGATCGGGGACGTGGAAGAGATGGAGGAAATTGGCTACGAGGACTGCTTTTACGGGGAAGGGGTCAGTCTGGTGGAATGGCCTGCCCTGGTGGAAGAGATTCTGCCGGAGCATGTAGTCTGGATTACGATTGAAAAGGATCTGGAGCAGGGATTTGACTACCGGAAGATCACGATCGAAGACCGTTGACGCTTCCAGGCAGTACTGCTGCCGGAATATTGAGGATAAATTTATGAGAATTTTAGGAATTGAAAGTTCGTCGCTGGTAGCCAGTGTAGCGCTGGTGACGGACGGGGTATTGACTGCGGAATATACAGTCAACTATAAAAAGACGCATTCTCAGACGCTTCTTCCGATGCTGGATGAGATCGGAAAGCTCCTGGAGCTGGATTTGAATACGATCGATGGAATCGCAGTTTCAGCAGGCCCCGGATCCTTCACAGGCCTGCGGATCGGCTCTGCCACGGCAAAGGGGCTGGGACTGGCTCTGAAAAAGCCGCTGATCCACATTCCGACGGTGGATGCACTGGCCTATAATCTTTGGGGAACCGGCGCATTGGTGTGTCCGATCATGGATGCGAGGAGAAATCAGGTGTACACCGGACTGTATCATGTGGAGAACGGTCTGGATATTGTAAAAGAGCAGTGTGCGATGGATATGCATGAATTGATATCGGAACTGAATGTGCTGGGAGAAAACGTAATCTTTCTGGGCGATGGTGTTCCGGTTTATGAAACGGTGATCCGGGAAGAAATGAAGACGCCATTTTCCTTTGCACCGGCACAGTCGAACCGTCAGAGAGCGGGTTCCGTGGCAGCGCTGGGAGCCTGCTACATGACGCAGGGAAGAGTGGAAACGGCGGCGGAACACCGGCCGGAGTATTTAAGAAAGCCGCAGGCGGAGAGGGAGAGAGAAGGAATCAAGCTGTGAAAATCCGAAATATGACCCGGGAGGACGTAAGACAGGCAGCTGAAATCGAGGCTGCCTGTTTTCGGGAAAGCTGGTCGGAGGCGCTTCTGGAGGACAGCATGAAAAGTCCATGGAACCTGTTTCTGGCGGCGGAAGAGGGCGGAGCGCTGATCGGTTACGGCGCTGCCTGCGTAATTGCAGGAGAAGGTGAGATTCAGAGGATTGCCGTTCGGGAGGAATGCAGGCGGCAGGGAACCGGAAGGAAACTGCTGGCGGCTCTGGCAGCGGCTTCTAAAGCCAGAGGGGCAAAGGCCATGACACTGGAGGTCCGGGAATCGAATCAGGCGGCCCGCAATCTCTATATTCAGGCGGGCTTTCAGGAGGAGGCACGCCGAAAGGACTATTACCGAAATCCGAAAGAGGATGCCGTGATTATGTGGAACCGGAATTTTTGACGGAACCAGACAACATTTACCACTTAAAATCGGCAGGATATGCGATATACTTGGGCTGCGGGAAGCTTTGCTTTGCAGCTTCCTTTTGCTGATTTTGAGAAAGGTGAGGATGTTATGAGACGATACGGTAAGAACGGGCAGCTGGATGCAGTTGTCTGCAACAAATGCGGAAAAAAGCTGGCGGTGGAGCGCGGGATCGTGAGGGAAGGCGCTCTGCTTTTTGACCATTGCTGGGACTTTTTTTCGGAAAAGGATGGGGAGATCCATCATTTTGATTTATGTGAGGACTGCTACGATGACTGGGTGAACCAGTTTAAAATTGCGGTCGATGTGGAAGAACAGAAGGAGCTGCTCTGACTGCCGCTTTGCCGGAAAACAGGCAGCGGTCTGACGCTTCAAGATTGGATAGAAGAGAGGAACGATTATGTTAGATGTCTGCCTGCTGGGAACGGGTGGGATGATGCCGCTGCCTTATCGGTGGCTGACTGCCATGATGACCCGCTGTGAAGGAAGCAATCTGCTGATTGATTGTGGAGAGGGAACTCAGATTGCACTGAAAGAGAAGGGATGGAGTCCGAAACCGATTGATTTTATCTGCTTTACGCATTACCATGCAGACCATATCAGCGGTCTGCCGGGGCTGCTTCTGACCATGGGGAATGCGGAACGGACAGAGCCGCTGACACTGGTTGGGCCAAAAGGCCTGGAAAAGGTGGTGGGAGCCCTTCGCATGATTGCTCCGGAGCTGCCGTTCCCGCTTCGCTTTATCGAGCTGACAGAAGCACGCCACCGGCTGAAGCTGGGACCATATGTGGTAGATGCGTACCGTGTGAATCATAATGTGATCTGCTACGGGTATGCGGTCTCCATTCCGCGTACCGGCCGCTTCGATGTGGAACGTGCCAGACAGCAGGAGATTCCGCAGCGGTTCTGGAGCCGCCTCCAGAAAGGAGAAACCATAGAAGCAGAAGGAAGGATCCTGACGCCGGACATGGTGCTTGGGCCGGAACGGAAGGGGATCAAAGTAGCATACTGTACGGATACCAGACCAGTTCCGGTAATTGCGGAATATGCAAAGGGCGCCGATCTGATGATCTGCGAGGGAATGTACGGCGAAAAGGAAAAAGCGGCAAAAGCCAGAGAATATAAGCATATGACATTTTACGAGGCTGCCGGGCTGGCCAGAGAAGCGAATCCAAAAGAACTGTGGCTGACCCATTACAGCCCATCTCTGACCAGACCGGAAGACTACATGGATGAGGTAAGAACGATTTTTCCGTCAGCAAAAGCTGCCAGGGACGGCTGGAGCCTGGAGCTTGGATTTGAAGAGGATTAGCGGAGGAGAAGCAATGGAAAAAGAGAAAAGAGAAGATGTTTATATACTTGCAATTGAAAGCTCCTGCGATGAAACAGCGGCCTCGGTTGTGAAAAACGGCCGTACGGTGCTTTCTAATGTGATTTCATCCCAGATTGCCCTTCATACGCTCTATGGCGGGGTTGTGCCGGAGATTGCGTCCCGCAAGCATATTGAGAAGATCAACCAGGTCATTGAGAGTGCGCTGGGGGAGGCCCATATGGAGCTGGAGCAGATGTCTGCGATTGCGGTGACTTACGGACCGGGACTGGTAGGCGCACTGCTGGTGGGGGTTGCGGAAGCAAAGGCGATTGCCTATGCGGCCGGAAAGCCGCTGGTCGGTGTACATCATATCGAAGGCCATGTTTCCGCAAATTTCATTGAGCATCCGGATCTGGAGCCGCCGTTTGTCTGTTTGATCGTATCCGGCGGACATACCCATCTCGTCATTGTAAAGGACTATGGGGAATTCGAAATTATCGGACGGACCAGGGATGATGCGGCCGGCGAGGCATTTGACAAGGTGGCGAGAGCAGTCGGCCTGGGATATCCGGGAGGTCCAAAGATTGACAAGGTGGCGAAAGAGGGCAATCCGCATGCTATCGAATTTCCTCGGGGCAAAGTAGAAGGCTCTGCCTATGATTTCAGCTTCAGCGGCCTGAAGTCCTGTGTGCTGAATTACATTAATCATGCAAAAATGATGGGAGAGGAAATCTGTGTGCCGGATCTGGTGGCATCTTTCCAGAATTCGGTTGTGGATTCTTTAGTCAGCCGGGCAGTAATGGCGGCAAAGGAATACGGATATGACAAGCTTGCCATTGCGGGAGGCGTGGCATCGAATTCTGCTTTGCGTGCAGGCATGAAAGCGGCCTGCAAAAAGGCAGGGCTTTCTTTCTACTATCCTTCTCCGATTTTCTGTACGGACAATGCAGCCATGATCGGTGTGGCCGGTTATTATGAATTCATGAAGGGAACCAGAAGCGGATGGGATTTGAATGCTGTTCCGAATTTAAAGCTGGGTGAACGGTAAGAATCGGAAGGTCAGATGAGAAGTACAGGCAGAAAATGCAGATCAAAGAGGGCGGAATGGACCCAATCAGGAGGATGACGGATGGGAAAAATTGGAGCAGTCGTTCTGGCGGCCGGGCAGGGAAAACGGATGCATGCAAGGGTCGCAAAACAGTTTCTGGAAATAAAAGGGAGACCGCTGATTACTTATGCGTTGGAGGCATTTGAAAACAGCCGGGTAGATGAGGTGGTGCTGGTGACCGGTTCGGATGAACTGGCTTACTGTGAAGAGCAGATCGTAAAAGCTTATGGTTTTTTAAAGGTAAAAGCAGTCGTGCCTGGAGGAAAAGAACGGTATCATTCGGTGTATGAGGGACTGAAAGCCTTCAGGGAGCTGGAAATGCCGGATTACGTTCTGATTCATGATGGCGCAAGGCCATTGGTTTCAAAAGAGGTAATTGAGCGTGCGGTGAGCGGTGCGGAAGCATATCAGGCCTGCGTAGTTGGTATGCCGGTAAAGGATACCATCAAAATCTGCGATGAGAATGGATTTGCTGCAGGAACCCCGGATCGAAGCACGCTGTGGCAGATCCAGACACCGCAGGCCTTTTCTTATCCCTTGATTCTGGAAGCATATGAGACGATTATGAGCCGGCCGGAGTGCCAGGAAAAGATTACCGATGATGCGATGGTAATAGAAAGTGTTACAGATTATACAGTAAAGCTGATTGAGGGAGATTACCGGAATATTAAGGTGACAACGCCGGAGGACCTGCCGGTGGCAGAGGCATTGCTGGGAACCTGTTCCGCGAATTTTGACGTGAAAATGGAAATTGCGAAAAAATCAAAAAAAGTTGAAAAAAGATGTTGACAGATTCGAATATACATGGTAGAATAAACAAGTCGCGCTGAGGAAGACAAAAAACACTTCCAAAGAAGAAAAAATAAAAACTTCAAAAAAGTTCTTGACAAACAAAAACTTATCTGTTAGAATATACAAGCACGTTTGGAGAGATATCGAAGTGGTCATAACGAGGCGGTCTTGAAAACCGTTTGTCCGC
>JBJELD010000009.1:21791-24675 GCA_051878975.1 Candidatus Caccovicinus sp. | reverse complement strand
GACATATTTTGCAGTACCGGAAGATTTCAATCCACTCCACCACAAGGGTGGAGACGTGAACTCCTCAGACATATTTTGCAGTACCGGAAGATTTCAATCCACTCCACCACAAGGGTGGAGACAGATTGTGTACGTCATGGGCTACGGTGACAAAAAATTTCAATCCACTCCACCACAAGGGTGGAGACCGCGCAATCAAGAGGAGAGTGCTTTTTACAAGGATTTCAATCCACTCCACCACAAGGGTGGAGACTCATACATCTATAGGTTCACCTCTTTTTCTGATATTTCAATCCACTCCACCACAAGGGTGGAGACAAGAGAAGCCACAGCAGCCGGAGCTTCCGCAGCTATTTCAATCCACTCCACCACAAGGGTGGAGACCTTCCCTTTGTGCTGCATGTCTGGGGTACGACCGATTTCAATCCACTCCACCACAAGGGTGGAGACGATAGAGCGGGAATATCATCCTCACCATCGGCGCATTTCAATCCACTCCACCACAAGGGTGGAGACTATATTGCTGTGCTGGAGGCAAGAGCGGTCATGATTTCAATCCACTCCACCACAAGGGTGGAGACAAAACTGGCTTCACGCCGAAGAGTACGATTTCCGCATTTCAATCCACTCCACCACAAGGGTGGAGACTGTTGGAGGAATATCAGTATTGGGTTTATTTAGGGATTTCAATCCACTCCACCACAAGGGTGGAGACGTGGAAATGCGACTGCTGCGGACGTTGTGGCGGATTTCAATCCACTCCACCACAAGGGTGGAGACGTTTTTTGATGACGTAGTCCCCGACGCTGGAAGCATTTCAATCCACTCCACCACAAGGGTGGAGACATAGAATGGCCTTCTTGAGCCTGCTCTTGCGTTATTTCAATCCACTCCACCACAAGGGTGGAGACTTTTCCTTCCGACTGCCGATCACCAGCACATCACATTTCAATCCACTCCACCACAAGGGTGGAGACATTTTGTCGATGTTGCTGATGAGCTGGTCCACAATTTCAATCCACTCCACCACAAGGGTGGAGACAAACAGTTATCCAAGCAGATGAAAGAAGAGCGCGTATTTCAATCCACTCCACCACAAGGGTGGAGACAATTGACCATACACAGAAATCTGATCATTTTCAAATTTCAATCCACTCCACCACAAGGGTGGAGACCGGAGCTGACGATAAAAAAGGAGTTGACTGTGAAATTTCAATCCACTCCACCACAAGGGTGGAGACGGAATAGCCTGGAAGGATGCATGGGAATGATCCTATTTCAATCCACTCCACCACAAGGGTGGAGACGACGATAACATGCCATTGAGCATGAAAGCAGCACAATTTCAATCCACTCCACCACAAGGGTGGAGACCCGGACCCGATGGCAATGTTGCATCTATTTCCGGATTTCAATCCACTCCACCACAAGGGTGGAGACCCACGAATTTGCAGAACATCTGGGAGTAACTGAAATTTCAATCCACTCCACCACAAGGGTGGAGACCCAGTCATCACCTCCACAGACATCGTGTGAACCGATTTCAATCCACTCCACCACAAGGGTGGAGACATGAACTGGCAGCGCCGTCATACCAGAGACAACGCATTTCAATCCACTCCACCACAAGGGTGGAGACAGCGTGGCCACTCTTTCCAGTGCTGGAAATACTCATTTCAATCCACTCCACCACAAGGGTGGAGACCTTCTGGTTGGTTCCTTCGTGGATTCCTATTTTATTTCAATCCACTCCACCACAAGGGTGGAGACTTACTTCACTGATGGGGTATATCGTGTGGTTACTATTTCAATCCACTCCACCACAAGGGTGGAGACAAGGGATATATCGAAAAGGGTAAATCCACTATGATTTCAATCCACTCCACCACAAGGGTGGAGACTTGTACATTATCAAATAAGGAGGCGCAACATGAATTTCAATCCACTCCACCACAAGGGTGGAGACATTGTTTTGGATGCTGTTAGGGTGATCACCCTGATTTCAATCCACTCCACCACAAGGGTGGAGACAGATCTGGCTATTCATACCATTAAAATATGCAAATTTCAATCCACTCCACCACAAGGGTGGAGACTTTTTTATTAACGTCCCGCGCGCTGCTTATTCGATTTCAATCCACTCCACCACAAGGGTGGAGACGCAAACTGCATTGTCTCTATCTGGGACGATGAAAAATTTCAATCCACTCCACCACAAGGGTGGAGACACGAGGATCACTACGGCACCCGGGACGATTTTAATTTCAATCCACTCCACCACAAGGGTGGAGACGGCATATACGACGCAGGCACCGGCGACCGTAAAAATTTCAATCCACTCCACCACAAGGGTGGAGACTGTCTTTGGACCAAAATACTATATTTACATCGAATTTCAATCCACTCCACCACAAGGGTGGAGACGCCGTATCCGGGCGGTTGTAGAGTTTGGCTTGGTATTTCAATCCACTCCACCACAAGGGTGGAGACGGTCGTGATCAAAATATACAATCACATAAAAGATATTTCAATCCACTCCACCACAAGGGTGGAGACGAAATGTATGATCGGAGATGGAGGAAGAAGCATATTTCAATCCACTCCACCACAAGGGTGGAGACGCCTTAGACTTGGCGACATACACTATCAGGATAACATTTCAATCCACTCCACCACAAGGGTGGAGACATAATATTGATTGAAAAGTCTGCAATAGTTTAGATTTCAATCCACTCCACCACAAGGGTGGAGACTTTAAATCCTGGTAAATACTGATTCCCAAATCAATTTCAATCCACTCCACCACAAGGGTGGAGACGAAGCCGGAACCCGTATCGCAGAGGAATCCGACAATTTCAATCCACTCCACCACAAGGGTGGAGAC
>JBJELD010000009.1:0-21691 GCA_051878975.1 Candidatus Caccovicinus sp. | reverse complement strand
CCGTATCGCAGAGGAATCCGACAATTTCAATCCACTCCACCACAAGGGTGGAGACAGCAATTTTACACAATGCAACGCTTCTAATTTTGTAAATATTGTATAAAAATTGCAGGTTTTCTACAACTTTCTTTCTAATGTATAAATATTAGTTTTGACTTTTTTGTCTTTACTACACAAAACTCCGGTGCGAATCTGGCGGGAATTCTCTGCGCACTTATAGTTCGCATTAAAAAATCAGAGGCTTTTCCACATTTACACCTTTACTGACTCCGATCTGTTCCACCTTTGCCTTTTTTTGATTGCCCAAATAATAAAACCGGAGGCTGTCCACATTTTCATCAATAATATCTGTCAAAACGGCTTTTAGCATCAGGCACTGGGCCGGATCCAACACACATTCAAAGACGGAATTTTGAACCCTGGTGCCATAATTCACACATTGTTTGGCAACCTTTCGCAAACGCGTTTTTCCAGCCGATGTTTCTGTATTCACATCATATGTAATAAGAACCAGCATTTCGTCATCCTTCTTTCTTTTACTTCCAAAAGAATGGTGGATATTCATCCAGATCCCCCCGGAGATATCTGGCCAGAAGCATCGCCTGAACAAACGGAATCATGCCCCATTCCACCTTTTCTCCCAGAAACGGATGTGTAAGCGTCTCCTTCTTTTTATTCTGCCACTCCACAAGCAGATTTTTTCTGGCTTTGTCGCTCATCAGAACAGCGCCGTCTTCTTTTCGTGTGAAATCTTTTCCCGTGACCATTTTCCGGTTAATCAAAGTCAACACAAACCGATCCGCCAGAACCGCCCGAAGCTCTTCAATCAAGTCCAATGCCAGCGATACTCTTCCCGGCCGGTCCGTATGCATGAATCCAACATACGGATCCAGTCCGACCGTCTCCAATGCAGATGCCGTCATATTGGTCAGCAGCGTGTATACAAAAGACAGCATAGCATTGACCGGATCCATTGGCGGCCGCTTGTTTCTGCCTGAAAAGACAAAATCTTTTTTCTGCTGCAGAATCAGCTCATTGAATACAGAGAAATAGACGCTTGCCGCTTCTCCTTCATATCCCCGCAGCTGCTCCATATCGGTACACGTTTCGATGTTTTTCAAGGAATTCTGCAAAAAACCGGAGGCTTTCTTCATCCGATCCACATCCACCTGCAGGCTGTGATCCCGGGTCGCACGCTCCAGTACCCAGCGCGTATTGTAGACCTTTCCCAGGATACAATTTCTTGCAATTCCGAGCGCAAACTCCGGATCATTCGAGCTTTCATATTGCCTTTTTCTCAAAAGAACATTTCCCTTTACACCGCCGGTCACCCTTGCCAGAAATTTTCCCTGAGGTGTCAGAAAACAAAGCGAAATATTCCGGTCTGCACAGCCTCCCATGAGAGCAGGGCTGGCTCCCCGATAACCAAACGATACAATCGCTTCCAGATTGTGCAGCGGCACCCGTCCCAGTTCCTGCTCCTGGCCCAGAATCACCACATTTTCTCCATCCAGCGACAGATAACTGTCCTCCGAAGTAACATACAGCGTATTCAGCAGTTTTTTCATTCGCAGTCCTCCGATATGGTTTTATGAATATATCCCCTGACTGACGGCGTTTTTCCCAGCTTCGGCATGCATACCTCTTTTAAAGAACAGGCATTGCAGGCCTTTGACCATTTCACTCTCGGCGTATACCGCCTTTCATACAGCTGATGCATTTCCAGAAAGCTCTTTCTTACCTGACTGCGCAGTTCCTCTGTAAACATCACATTTTCTCTGCGGCGCGTCTCCCCATAAAAAACTGCACCTTCCCGGATTTCTGCCGAAAGCATCTCCTCCAGGCACATGGCCTGAGCAGTAAGCTGAAGAATATCGATCTGCGTATCCTTCGGTTTCCCTTTTTTATACTCAACAGGATACACCAGAAATGTTCCCCGGTGTCCGCAAAGCACAATGCCGTCCTCCGACTGTCTGAATTCCACGATATCACATTCTCCGCTGACTCCCATCGTCCGGGAAAAGACCGGCATGGACCGGCTGATGATCACATCCTTCCGTTTTTCATGAAAATACGGGTCATGTGCATTCCTGTGAAGCAGCTCTCCTGCCACCGTATATTCATTTTCCGCCCACTGCTGTTCAATATGGATCAGTGCCCACTGCCTTCTGCAGAATGCAAAATGCTGGATTCCGGACAGCATCAGATAATCTTCTTCCCGATATTCCATCATATTTTTCTGGAGACTTCTACGGTCTCCGGAATCTGCTCCGTATGAATCGTTACGGAATAATCCTGGTATTTTCTCGGATAGACCACATCTTCCCTTTTCTTTACCTCAACCGCATCAAACAGCTTATAGGCCGGGCAGTCTCCCAGCTCTTTACTGTGCTTGAACACGATCAGCTCCCGCACCGCCATCTTGCCTCTTGCGGCCGAATGATCGATCTCAAACATATTGATGATAGCCTCCCATAAAAGCTCCAGATCCTCCTCCGAAAAGCCGGTCGTTTTTCTCGCCAGATTTGCAGAAATGTAGCCCTCCGCCCGGTACAGCGCATACGGTACAATACTCTTTCTTCCCATTTCCGTACTCTTGTTTTCCGCATCCTTCTCCGTTGTAATTGCCACACGGGTGATCGTTACCTCCTGGCTTACGATCGGATCAATGCTGCGGGCAAAGCCAAGCTGAACCGGTCCTCGGACCTGTCCACAGTTCAAGAATGCCTTTACAAAAGTGGTCATCACCGCGCCGAAGGTACGAATATCAAAGAAATTCCGGCACATGAAATCCCGGATTTTCCGGTCCACATCCGGATCCTTTTTCTTTAATTCCTTCACCGCTTTTTCATCTGTGTTCAAATACTCATATGCCAGATTATCGCTGTGGTTTAACGGCACATCTTCTTTAATATAAATCTTGTAGCCCGGTTCTTCCTCCTTCACCGTCTCCACATAATTCCGGATCTTTCTTTTCAGGCATACATCTGTCACAAGACCGTAACCGCTTTCCGGATCGATTCTCGGCAGGTTTCCTGCATCCGGATCCCCGTTTGGATTGCCGTTTTCCACATCAAATAAGATGACAAATTCATACCGGTTTTTAATTACTTCTCCCATATTACGCTTCCTCCTTCACCTTTTCTGCACCTTTTTCTTCCTTCTTCTCGTACCGTTTCTGAGTCTGATGATAATATCCCAGAATAAACATTCCCTGCTCTTCCAGCGTCAGCCGTTTCGGATAAAACTCCATTTTCTCCTGCAGCTCCATCAGCTGCTTTTCATAATAAATCTCTTTTCCTTTATTATTCATTTTCTTGATATGGCTGTTTTTCAGCTTAAATAAAACAGGAAAAATCGATGCCGGCGTCGCACAGGCCGAGTTAAAATACCGGTCCTTGATCGTCGCATTGATTCCCGGATTCGCGTCCTGCTGAATCGCCTCCAGCACCGCAAATTCCCGCCCCAGCGTATAAGCCGTATTCCGGCTGTCTTCCTTCAGTGACACTGTGATCTCCTCCTTTTCCCCGGTTCCGTTTCTCAGCAGAAATGCTTTAATGATCGCGGCTCTTCCTCTTGTAATCTTATAAATGCCGCTGTCACTGTCGTCCTGCTCCGCCCGGATCCGGCCCAGCACTCCCTGATACAGGGAATTCGGGTACCGGTCTCCGGAAATAATAGCCCGGTATACCGCGCCGGCCATATTGGATGCCGGCTTTTTGTCCTTCGATTTCTTATTCGCCGTCTCCAGAAGCATCCGCCATACCCCCAGGTAAGGGACGCTGTCTTTCGCCGGACGTACGATTTCCATCCGGTCATAATGCTCTTTCAGGTGCCTTAAAATATCCCCAAAACTGTCCTGATAGAAAAACCGTACTGCGATTCTGGCTGCATTCGGCGCCAGACCCAGAATATAAAAACGCTGATCCATGGAAATTGCTTTTTCCACACCGGGAATATTCACTGCTTTCCCGAATTTCATATTTTTAAACACGCCGTGTACAATCTCGTAATTATCCTGTGTCGGCTCCGATGTTGCTGCAAAAACATTCTGATAAACTTCTTCCCCATCCTCCGACCAGTACACCACGGTCGTATCCCCGATCGTGGTCACATGATTTCGGTCCGACAGCAGATGATTCAGAGCCGTCGTATACGCATACACCGCATAGGTTCCCACCGGTGCATTAAAGCTCTGCTCTTTCCCATAGGATTCAAACGCCGGTGCGTTAAAGGATACCAGAGCCGCGCCGCTGGACTGTGCTCCCTGAACACCTTTGACCGTACCGTGGATTCTGGCGATGGAGGTCTGTTTCCCAGTGACCATGCAGACTCCCAGCGGGCCGTCCGAAGAATCCTTCCGGTATGCTTCCCATGCTCTGACAACTTCCGGATCCTGCTGCACATAATCCCCTCTGAACCAGAAAACCAGATTGGCTCCAGCCATGATTTCTTCCAAATAGTCAGCTAAAACCGGATTCTCCATGGCCGTATCCGGATTCCAGGTCTCAAAATACCGCTTCACCGCTCTCGACGCAGCCGATTCCACGTCCTTCAGAATCTCCAGATGCTTTCCCCTTGCGCACTGAAAGCACTGCCTGGAGCGCTCCGGCTTTCCCTTACTGTCAATTCCAAGCAGATAGCCGGAATTGTCACACAGGAAGTTGGAAGCAACACCGTAAGCACGGGTCACCATCTGCGGAACCTTCAACAGCTGCGGCTCCAGAACCGTTTTCTTTCCCTTCTGGCGCTCAGTTTTCAGAGACATGATCCGTTTCAGTTCTCCTTCCTCGGACAGCTCCAGCGCAAAGGAAACTCTGGCCCGGCACCATCCCGGACCGGTAATCTCGCCCTTCTGCTCCAGCGCTTCATAATACTGAACCAGAGACTGCAATATCATCGTACCACCTCACAATTCCGCACATCCAGGATCCCGTCTGACAATATCGCCCGAAAAAACATCGGCTGAATTTCCTTCGGATCGGAATAATCAAAATCGTACAGCATATATCCCAGATCCTTTTCTTCTCCTTCATATGCCGTTTCTACCCGGTCTTCTTCATACAGTTCAAAATTCGCCGGAAATTCCCGGCATCCAAAATACGGCATATGGTAGCATTCGCCCCGGCGCAGCCGGCGCATAATGATATCCTTGAATTTTCCCGGATTATCGCTGTCATTTGCCTGTTTCGTCATCTCAAAATGCGCCTCAATGACATAGTCCACATCCCGCAGAAGAATGGCCGCTCTCTGAACGATCTCCTTCTTACTGCTGATATACAACTGCCTCCTCCCGCCATTCATCACGTTAAGAACATGACTTGCCGAAATCTTGCTTTTTACCTCGTTCCTTCTCACACTGGTAAACTGAATGGGCTTCCTGACATAAATCCGATCAATTACCCACCGCAGACCAGGATGCCAGTAAACAGCCTCCAGAATCCCTCTGGCAGCCGATGGCGTCATCACATCATAGCTGCACCGTTCCACCTTCATCTCCGGTCTGGAAAAAAGCGCCCGTTCTCCCCAGACCCGAACCTTTACTCCATGGCCCATGCCGGTCTTCCTCCTCTCCTGTCCATCTTTCTCTTCATCAAAAAATAACCGCTTCTCCTCTTTCGGCCTGTATCTCCAGTCCCATTTCCGCCGTATACGGCTTTGGATTCCGCAGGACATAAATTTCGGCTCCGATATTCTCCAGCAAACCTGCTCCGTTCATGTTTTCAAAATCCTGTTCGTAAATATTTACACAATACTGTCCCACATCCCGCATCAGCTGTCTGGAACATTCACCGCGCCGAAGGCGTCCCGCCAGTTCCCTGGCTTCCGGTTCCTGATCGATCAGGATGGTTTTCGTGCTGTTCTCAATCAGCTGAAACTGCCTTGCCACGGAAGCGAAAGGAAACAGAAAGGATCGGCTCCCGTTTTCAAACTGACGGACGATCTCTTTTTCATCCAGGCCTTCTCCCCGAAAGCCGTACAGTCTCTGAAAATACAGCTTGATCGCCTCCGGAGAAGAAAAATCCTCATACTGTTCTGCTACCTGCTTTGTCACCTCGATCGGCAGCTTCAACGACTGCGGAATCCGAATATCTTCCGATTTCTCCAGGGTAAAGACGACCGTCCGGCAGTCTTTCCGGTTTCGTTTTCCTTCCCGGTTGCATCGGCCCGCCGCCTGAACGACCGAATCTGCACCGGCAAGCTCCCGGAATACCATCGGAAAATCAAAATCCACACCGGCCTCCACCAGACTGGTTGCTATCAGCCGACAAGGTTCCCCGTTTTTCAAACGCTCCCGAATCGTATTCAGCAGCCGTTTCCGGTGCTTCGGATACATGAAAGTGGACAAATGGAAGACTCCTTCTTCCTCCCTCAACGCTCCATATATCTGCTGAACCCGCTTCCTGCTGTTCAGGATACAGAGCACCTGAGGCTGCTGTTTCAGCCGCTCCGCCAGCTCCTCCCCCGTAAGTTCCCCGGCCTGTTCCAGTGTAGTCCGCCGGAAAAATTCATACTGGCCCTTCACATCCGGGCAGATTTCTGTAATATGCAGCTGCGGCGGAAAAAACGGCTGCAAAGCCGGCTGCGTTGCCGTGCAGAGAACCGCCGTGCACCGGTAGTTATAAACCAGCTCACTGATCGCCTGAATACATGGTTTCAGATAATTGACCGGAAGCATCTGCGCCTCATCAAAAATAATCACGCTGTTGGCAATATGATGCAGCTTTCTGCATCTGGAAGTTCTGCATGCAAACAGTGATTCAAAAAACTGGACATTTGTCGTAACCACGACCGGGCAGTCCCAGTTTTCTGCCGCAAGCTGCATGGGATTTCCTTCCTCAGCATCTTCATAAACTACATTGCAGTGATCCTCCAGGACATTCTGTTCTCCCAGGATCTCTCTGAACACCTGGGCGTTCTGCTCGATGATGGACGTATAGGGAATCACATAAATCACACGGTTCATATGATTTTCTTTCATCTGCTGCAGGGCAAAGGCCAGGGAAGAGATCGTCTTTCCGCCGCCGGTCGGAACGGTCAGCTGATAAAGTCCCCGTTCTCCTTTTCCTCTCTCCAGACAAGCTTTCAGAATCGCCGTTCTTCTTCCGTTGACTGTGGAGAAATCCTCATTTTTCAGCCATGGCTTTACATGATCATACAAGCGCTGAAACAGGACCTCTGCGGAAGCTTCCATGGAATCCGCCGCGCCCCTCTGCACCCTGCAATCGCTCATAAATGCCTCCGTATCCAGATAATCCGCATCTACCAGGCAGGAAAACAGCATCCGGATAAAAAAGGAAAGACTGAAGCCACCCTTTCCCAGCTGTTTCAGCGGAATCGGAGAAAATTCCGGCACACGAATCTCCGACTGATACGCCTGGTAATCCTCCAGCTTCTTCTGCATCCGTCCCATCAGAGTCGCCTCTCCGGCCACATCCGCTCTCGTTCCTCCGTCCAGAAGTCCGGAATGATGCCCGGCAATGCAGTAAGCGCCAATCAGATTTTTTCTCTCATAAAGGACTCTGGCCCCTGCGGTGGCATGATCGGTCATCGGGCCGCCTCGAAGCCGTTTCTGAAATTTGACCGAATACTTTCCGATATCATGCAGCAGGCCGCATCCATATCCCCAGCTCCGACAAGAAAACGCATCGGCGAAATCGCCTGCCAGACATGCCGTTCCGGTAAGATGCATAGGGAGCGTCTGCTCTCGTTCTCCGTCCTCACTGATATGAGCGAGATAATCTCTTTTGTCTTCACCCATTTCAACTCTCACCACCCAATTTTCACTTTATTATCATACCCATAGTATAGCACGGCGACATTTCGTTGTCCACTATTTTTTCGCAATATAATAATATTATTATTGAAATTTTTATATTTTGATGGTATACTGTTCTTGTCAGATGAATTCCCCTGTAATCTGCGGATTGAAATAATAACATTATCATTATGGAAAAAACCATCTTTCTCAAATGGAAAGATGGCTTTTTCTGTTTTATATCTGTTATATCCGTTCCAGTTTCCGGTCGATCTGCTCCCGCAGTTTTTCTTTCTCTTCTTCTCCCAGAAAAGCCGCCTCCACCGAATGAAGCAAAAGCCGGCGTTTCTCCGCTTTCTGCATTCCCATTTCTTCCAGAAGACGGAACTCCTTTTCGATCGTAGTTCCGGACACCGTCATGTTGTCGGTATTCACCGTGACACGAATTCCCCGGCGCAGAAACGCCAGAATTGGATGAGCCTTTTCTTCCGGGATGGCCTTCGTCTGAAGATTGCTGGTCACGCACATTTCCAGAAACGTTCCCCGTCTCTTCAATTCCTCCAGAAGCTCCGGGTCCTCTGCAGAACGGACGCCGTGGCCGATCCGCTTTGCTCCGAATTCCAGGGCTTTCCATACGCTCTCCGGCCCGGCCGCCTCTCCTGCATGAATGGTATAAGGCACGGAATACTCGTTTGCCAGCGCAAACAGATCTTCAAATTCCCCGGTGGAAAACAGTGCCTCTGCCCCGGCCAGATCCAGCGCGCAGACTCCCTTTCCCAGATACTCGGCAGCCACGCGGACTGTCTCCAGATTTTCTTCGTGATTCCGGTTCCCCCGCATGCAGCAGAGAATCAAACCGGCTTTCATTCCGGTCTGCTCCTGTGCCTTTTTCATTCCGCGGGCAACCGCCTCCACTGCTCTGCTCTGTGTCAGCCCCTTCTGACAGTGAAACTGTGGTGCAAACCGGATCTCCGCATAGATCATCCCCTGCGATGCCAGCTCCCGCAGCAGTCCTGCGCCGGCCAGCTCCAGGCTTTCCGGCGACTGCATACAGGATATCGGCAGATCGAATTTTTCCAGATACTCATTCAGGCTTCCACAATCCACCGGAGCCGTCAGAAACGGCTTTAACGCTTCCTCTTCCTTTGCCGGAAGCCGCACTCCCTCTATGGCTGCCATCCGGAGCAGTAGACCGGGCGGCAGCGAACCATCCAGATGAAGATGAAGATCAATCATTTCCGCTTCCTCCCTTCTTCAGATTATCCGGTCCAAATCCAAGCGGCAAAAGCTGCTCCAGCGTAAACTCCCGGAAGCATTCTTCTGACACAGCCAGCAGAATCCGAAAGGTTTTCGGGTCACAAAATTCCATCATCACCTGGCGGCAGACACCGCAGGGCGCACAAAGCTCCAGCTGCTCCGTATCCTTTGCTCCTCCCACAATGGCAATCGCCTGGAAGTCGTAGACGCCCTCGCTGACTGCCTTGAAAAAAGCAGTCCGTTCCGCACAATTGCTTGGCGTATAACCGGCATTTTCGATATTGCAGCCGGTATAGACAGCTCCCTGTTTTGTGAGAAGAGCCGCCCCTACCTGAAAATGTGAATAAGGACTGTACGACTGCTTTCTCGCCTTCAGCGCAGCCCGAATCAGCTCTCTGTCTGTCATAAAATCAAATCCTTTCTTCATTGCCTCTTCCGTCTTCGTTTGGATGATCTGCTATTTCCTGTTATTTCGACTTTACATACGGCTTTCCGTTTGCCTCCGGAACCCGGGCATGGCCCACGAACAGAACCAGAATTACAATCGTTACCACATACGGAATCATGGAAATCAGGTTCGGAGAAATCTTGTTTCCAGAGCTTGCCAGCACCTTCACGCCATTACAAAGTCCGAACAGCAGACACGCCTTCATGGCTCCCTGCGGCTTGAACTTGCCGAAAATGACTGCAGCGATAGCCATAAAGCCCTGCCCGACGATTACCACCGGACGGAACTGGTTGACCGTAGCCAGCGTCACGTAAGCCCCGCCGAGTCCCGCCAGAAATCCGGACAGAATCACACAGATATAGCGAATCCGGAACACATTGATTCCCAGAGTATCACAGGCCTTCGGATGCTCGCCCACCGCCCGGAGCCGCATGCCGAACCGGGTCTTGTAGAAAACGAACCAGACAATCGCCACTGCTACAAAGCAGAGATACGCAGCTGCATAAGTACTGAATACATTCGCCATAAAAGAACCGGCCGGAAACATACCATCAAAAAGCTTCGGCAGCTTACTTGCCGTATCCAGAGGAGGCGTATCCGAAGCATTGTCAAACATAGCCTTGCACAGGAAAACAGCAAGACCGGGAGCCAGGAAATTGATCGCCGTACCGGAGATCGTCTGGTCCGCGCCGAATGTCACACAGGCAATGGCATGAATCAGGCCAAAGGCCGCACCGGCCAGTCCTCCACAGAAAAATGCAAACCATGGATTTCCCGTTTTCAGTGCCGCAACTGCACCGGTAAACGCACCGATGCTCATCATGCCCTCAATTCCGATATTTACTACACCGCTCCTCTCGGAAAAGCAGGAACCCAGCGCCGCATACAAAAGAGGCGGAGTCGCAATCAGCGTAGCATTAATCAGAAGTCCCAAATCTCGAATGAAAGCGTCCATTTATTTTCCTCCTTTCTGCTTCCTGCCGGATAAAAGCTTCCGGAAGATATGCGATACCGCAATAAACAGAATGATCGTACCCATAATAATGTCCACGACCTCTGCCGGAGCATTGATCAGACTCAGCTTGCTTCCGCCGTATTTCATGGCACCGTAGAACAGACCCGCAAAAATACATCCGATCGGGTTGGAAGAGCCGATCAGTGCTACCGTAATTCCCTGGAAACCAAACCCCTCCTGACCGGCAAACTGACTCAGACGTCCCGACATGCCCATCAGCTGCACTGCGCCGCCCAATCCTGCCATAGCGCCGGAAATTGCCATGGCTGTCATGATTGCCCGATTGGAGTTGATGCCGCCGTATTCTGCTGCATGCCGGTTGAAGCCCACCGCGCGAAGCTCATAGCCCAGCGTTGTCTTATTGATCAGGAACCAGATAAGTACAGCCGCAACGACCGCCAGAAGAATTCCCCAGTTGGCACTTCCGCAGCCGGCTGCCTTCCGGACCGCTTCCGGGAACAGGATTCTGGCCGTATCCGCCAGGTCCTTCGTTGCCTCTCCGCCGCCTTCCTTATGAATGATCGGCAGATTTACCACATAGTTGGAAAGGTAAAACGCAATCCAGTTAAACATAATATACGAAAGGACCTCATTGATTCCTTTCTTTACCTTTAAAAGGCCTACCACCGCTCCCCAGACAGCGCCGGCTGCCATGGCCGCCAGAATACAGAGAAGAATATGGATCGGCGCCGGCGCCTTCACCAGAATTCCCACTACGCAGGCCGCCAGAGAACCTACCACAAACTGACCCTCCGCACCAATATTAAACACACCGGTCCGGAAAGAGAACGCCACACTCAGTCCGGTCAGAATCAGCGGGCTGGCATAGATAACCGACCAGACAATATACTTCGGCTTGCTGAACACACCGGAAATCAGCTTTGCATAAGCCACTCCCGGATGAATACCGGCAGCCACCAGAAGAATCGCTCCTACCAGGAAGCCAAACAGGATGGATATGAAAGTATAGATCGCAGTACTGTCCCATATGCTTTTTTTCTCATTCATGTACTTTTCCTCCTGCCATCATCAGTCCTAATGTATTCTCATCGGCATCCTTTCCTGCCATACCTCCAGTAATCTGACCGTCAAAAATAACCTCAATCCGGTCAGAAAGGCTCATAATCTCATCCAACTCAAAGGAAACCAGAAGAACTGCTTTGTTTTTGTTTCTCTGCTCTACCAAATATTTGTGTACAAACTCGATTGCGCCTACATCCAGGCCGCGGGTCGGATTGACTGCAATCAAAAGATCCGTATCATTCGTCACCTCTCTGGCAATAATGACCTTCTGCTGATTTCCGCCAGAAAGAGTTCCCGCCGGTTTTTCTTCACTGCCGGAAGGGCGAATATCAAATTTTGCCGCCAGCTTTTTCGCATGCTCCAGAATCGACTTGTTCTGAAGGATGCCTTTCTTCGAAAAAGGTTCCTTCCCGTAATTCTGAAGGATCAGATTTTCTGCAACCGAAAATTCCAGCACCAGTCCATGTTTCTGACGGTCTGCCGGAATACTGGAAATTCCTTTTTGAAAAATTTCTCTCGGAGAAGCGTTGAACACATTCTGGCCGTGTACCAGCACCTGACCGCTGTCACCCTTTTTTAGACCGGTAAGAATCTCCACCAGCTCGGTCTGACCATTGCCGTCCACACCGGCCAGACCCACAATCTCCCCTTTTCTTACCTTCAGGTTCAGTCCTTTCAGAATCTCTACATTCCGATAATCTTTTCCGTGAAGATCCTTGACCTCTAAAACCACTTTTCCCGGCTCTAAAGGCTTTTTGTCTACCACAAATTCCACATCCCGGCCCACCATCATGGACGCCAGCTCGTGTTCATCCACATCGGTCACTTTCACCGTGCGGATATATTTGCCCTGGCGGATGATTGTACAGTAATCAGCACAGGCCTTGATCTCCTTCAGCTTATGGGTAATCAGAATCACCGACTTTCCATCCTCCGTCAAATGACCGATGATCTCGATCAGCTCCTGAATCTCCTGCGGCGTCAGAGAAGCCGTCGGCTCATCCAGAATCAGGATATCTGCTCCCCGGTACAAAACCTTCAAAATCTCTGCTCTCTGCTGCATTCCGACCGAAATATCCTCGATCTTCGCATCCGGATCGACCTGCATATTGTACCGTTCAGAAATCTCCTGAACCTTTTTTCGGGCCTCCTTTAAGTCTACCATAAGTCCCTTCGTCGGCTCCATTCCGAGGATAATATTTTCCGTAACCGTATATGGCTGAACCAGCATAAAATGCTGATGCACCATACCGATTCCCAGTTCAATGGCTTTCTTCGGACTGTCAATGTTCACCGGTTTTCCGTCCACAAAAATTTCGCCTGACGTAGGTTTATAAAGACCATAAAGCACGTTCATCAATGTACTTTTTCCGGCGCCGTTCTCTCCGAGAATCGCATGTACCTCTCCCTTGTGGACCGTCAGATTGATGTGGTCATTTGCCGTAAAATTGCCGAATTTCTTGACAATCTCCTTCATCTGGATGGCAACCACGTTTTCGTCCACATGACTTACCTTTTCCATGCCCGTTCCTCCTAGTCTGTTTCATATTTTCCGGTCATTTTTTCGCTACCGGACGCGTCTTTCCAGAATCTTTCCATTTTTGGAAGCGCCAAGGCCCAGCTGCGTTGTATCCTGCAGCACATTTTCTCCTGCATCCAGCTTCGCCATCTCGGATTTTTTTACCAGATATCCGGTCACACGAATCACGTCGCTGTCGCTGGAAAAGAAGGAAAGATAACGCAGATCCTTCCGGAAAGAACCCTTCACAATATCCAGCACATAGGCCGGATTCTGATGAACCGTCGCATCGATCGGAATAATATCTCCCATTCCGGAAGGGAAATACTTGTGAAAACGTCCGCAGTGCAGCAGCTCGTCGATCAGCTCGTCCGGCTCCTCTCCGATCGGAATTCTGGTTCCCGGTGTTACACCGTGATCCTGCGCAATGCCCACCTGACCGTGCAGCAGGAAATGTCCGCCGGTAGCCTCGCAGTACGGGTTGACATGCGCCTCATTGAACGCTTTGATCTGCTCCATGATCTCCACGCCAAGATCATCTGCCGCCTTGTCATGGCCGTACCGTCCCGGAAGACCTTCCTTTTCCAGCAGCGTATTCACACACTCTGCCAGTCCGACCAGACCGAACATCGCCGTAAAACGTTCTCGGTGGATGAAACCTTCCTTTGCCAGAAAATGATTTTCAAAAAACCCGCTTTCCTCCACCTCAAACCGGATCCTCGCATCCATATATTTTGCCATGACATCCATCACATGAGGAAGCATCCGTTCTTTAAAATCTGCCAGACCAGCTGATTTTTTTGCAATCGTACCCAGCATCAGACGGCAGAGCGTATAGGAACCGCCGCCCAGCAGAAGACCGTTGTAGCAGCTGGCGATCACATAATTGGCTCCCAGCTCCCGACTGAACATGGCGTGATTTGCAAAGCTGGGTTTTGCACTTTTCAGAGCGGTCCTGACCGCTTCCAGTGCAAAATCATCCGGAGTGATTCCCTCCTGATACTTCAGCGTCAGGTTCGGCACGGCCTGCTCCAGCTCCGCTTCCACCTGAAGGATCAGCCGGCCGGCTCTGGTTGCCTGCGGACCGATATTGGCATGGGCAAAAGAGTCCAGAACCGTCCGGTCCACATGGATCAGAAACAGCCGGATCAGTTTTTTCAGGGTCTCTTCATCCGCATCATCCATAAAAGGCTCCAGAAGCTCATCCAGCGCGCCGAGATATACCGGAAAATTCGTTACGCTCGGCACATGCTTATAGAAAATCAGAAGCGAATTCAGCGCTTCAAAAATATCCTTTGGCGCATCCAGCTGAAGAAATTTGCTTCCTTCTCTCATAAACTTTCCATAATCCGGTATGATATACCGCGGCCGCATCGGTGCATGTCCTTCAAACAGATCGCAGAAACATTTTTCTTCATCCGGCACATTCAGAAGTTCATCCAACCCCTCCGGCAGATCCAGCACTTCCATCAGGGAATCCGCCTGATTTGCCATATTGGCCACCTTCTGCTCATGGGTCAGCACAGGGCTTTTGATAATATTCAGGATCTCCTGTCTGACGGCGTTGACCCGTTCCATGGAAATATCTCTCATCCTTTTCTTCCTTTCTTCCTCATCATTCCATTTTCCAATCTGATCTGACTTAAAAAAGCGGAAATCGTGCCTGCTTTTTTAAGTCAGATCAGATCTCCCCATTAAAAACGCAGGGAGGACACCGCATCATTTCTGATTTCTCCTGGCATCCTCCCTACATCCTTTTGCATGCAATTCCTGTTGAAGCAGAATTAGTCTAAGGTATAAACCTCTCCGTAAGCTGCTTCAAATTCGTCCTTCGTTGTCGGAACGGTGATTTCTCCGGACTTAATCTTTTCCTTGACTTCCTGAACCGCAGTCAGTACTTCCTCCGGCAGGTTGTCCGTAGTCGGAGCAATATCAACGCCCTCACTCTTCAGATCGTAGGTAATGATGCCGCCCTCAACCTGGCCTTCCTGGCAGGCCTTGGCAATCTCAAATGTCGCATTATCCACTCTCTTCATAGCGGAAGTAATAATATTTTCCGGTGCCAGTGCACTCTGATCGCTGTCTACGCCGATTGCCCAGATACCGCTTTCCTTACAGCCTTCAATCACGCCTAAGCCGGTACCGCCTGCTGCGTGGAAGATCACATCTGCGCCGTCTGCGACCATCTTGGTAGCTGCACTCTTTCCGCCGGCAGCATCACCAAAGGAGTTGACGTTGTACTGTAACACGACCGCATCCGGATTCACATCCAGAACACCTGCACAGTAGCCGTAACCGAACTGGTTCATAGTCTCGTTGGTCATACCGATTACAAAGCCCACTTTGTCGCTCTCAGTAACCATACCGGCAACCATACCTACCAGATAGGAGGCCTGTGCCTGCTCGAACATCAGACAGGTAACATTGTCCAGGTCGGAACAGGAAGTATCATCTACAATTGCGAAATGCAGATCCGGATTTTCCTCGGCTGCCGTTCTCAATGCATCTGCCATCATATATCCGACTGCAATGATCAGATCATACTCTTCATCCACAAACGTTTCCAGATTCGGCGCGTAATCTGCGTCGGTCTTGGACTCCAGATACTTTACTTCAATGCCCAGTTCTTTCTCAGCTCTCTGCAGACCTTCCCACGCAGACTGGTTAAAGGAACCGTCATTTACGCCGCCGATGTCCGTAACCATACCAACCCTTACGGCTGCGCCATCTGCCTTTGCGGCTTCTGTTGTCTCCTCCTTCTTGGTTTCTGCTGCAGCAGTCTCTGCTGCAGTTCCTGCTGCGGTGGTCTCACCGGAAGAAGACGAACCGCACGCTGCAAGGGATACTGCCATGGCAGCTGCAAGAAGAACCGATAAAAACTTTCTTTTCATACTGCAATTTCCTCCTTTATTTTTGTAAATAGTATATAAAATACTATACTATTTTTTGACACATTCGTCAACAAAACCGTACACAAAAAAGACAATTTTACCTGCCATTTTATAACATCTTAAAGCTTTTCTCCCTCATTTGCCTCCTCAACAACAACCGGTTTTTCAGTCTGATCTTCAGGAAATGAAACGCGCAGAACCGCCTGCGGCCAGTTCAGACTGACTGCTGCGTGACGCCCCTTCTGTCCGGCCGTCTCTTCCAGAAGCTTTAAAAGCTCCAGAAGCATTTCCCGGGTCAGGTAACCGCCTCTCCAGTGAAACGTCAGCGTTTTTCCCTTCCGTATCGCCTGCAGCGCCCGCTTTGCCACCTCCTCCGTCCTGGTAAAGGACATTTTTTTCTCCCGATAATAGAAATGCTCCCCGTCGCTGCAGACAGGAATCCGGTACAAAGCCGGCTCATGATCCCGGAACTGGCGGCTGTCATCCAGGTTCAGATAATCATATCGGATCTCCTCATCCCGTCCGAGACTGTTGTCAAATGTAGCGTCCATGTGATAGTATTTCCCGCCCAGTTTCACCACATTCCAGGCGTGGCGGTATTTCACACCTTTTTCCCGGTTGGAGTCAGAAACTGCAATCACGCACCAGATTCCCAGCGTGTCACAAAGGATTTTTACCGATTTCGCGATGCCCTCACAGACCCCCACGCCCTGTCCCAGCGGACCGATAATTTCATGTGAATACGGTTTTTTCAGTTTATCATAGCGGACATTCCGGTATTAATTCTACATGATCTGCCCCGCGCACGACCCGGAAACGGAAACCGGACACATAAAAAATTTCCGGGCAATCCAGGCGCAGTTTTAAAAAATCTCGCTCAGTTCTGTTCCTTCCGCCAGCGGAACCGGAAAAGAAGCCGCAAGCGCTGTAATTCCCGCCTTCATCTCCCGATAAATTGCCTGCTGTGTTTTATTCATCTGCCCGTAATAATATGGTTCCATTCTGAATACCTCTTCCTTTTTCTGATATGCAAAAAGCCCTGAAATCCGCATATTCATCATGCTGGATTTCAGGGCCTGCCTGCCGAGCTCCCGAGGGGACTTGAACCCCTGACCTACTGATTACGAATCAGTTGCGCTACCGACTGCGCTACGGAAGCGGATTCCATCTCTGGAAAAAACAAAGCTGCTGCTTTTCGCAACAGCCTATGACCAATCCGGGAATCGAACCCGGGTTTACGCCGTGAGAGGGCGTCGTCTTGACCGCTTGACCAATTGGCCGGGAAAATCGAGGCGACGTGATTCGAACACGCGACCTCTGCGTCCCGAACGCAGCGCTCTACCAAACTGAGCCACGCCTCGATTACGTTCCTTAGTATAATACACTTTTTCCGGATTGTCAACCATAATTTTCAAAAATTTTTAAAAAGTTTAAACAATAGATTCCTTTTCATTCTGCCGGCAACTTGGCAGACGGGAAGAGGAAGGGGTGAAGCGGAGACCGGAGCGCACGTGCCATCTGCACCGCCTGTCGTCCGCTTCCCATTTCCGCTGCGTCTGCAAAAAAAAATATCACTCCTACTGAATGGAAACCACTGTATAATCCTGATCTTCAACCGTCTTTTTTAATGTTTCGTCGGACACCTCTGCTGTAAGGGTTACCACCGCGGTTCCGGTTTCATGGCTTACCGCTGCCTCGCTGACGCCCTCCAGCGCCTCCAGGCATTTCTTTACTCGTGCCTCACAATGTCCGCACATCATTCCTTCGATTTTCATGGTTTTCGTCATAATTCTTTCCTCCTTCTTCTCCTCTTGATCTTCTTTTGCCTGTTTTTCTTCTTTGTGCTTTCCCGGGACCGGCCTGCGCACAGCCGGCCGGTCCCGTTTTGTACTGTGCATATCAAACAGATTCAGACGCAGTGCATTGGTCACCACGCAGAAGCTGGACAAGCTCATCGCCGCTGCTCCGAACATCGGATTCAATTTCCAGCCAAACAGCGGATACCAGACTCCGGCTGCCAGCGGAATGCCGACTGCATTATAGAAAAATGCCCAGAACAGATTTTCATGAATGTTTCTCAGCGCAGCCCGGCTTAACCGCACAGCCGCCGGAACATCGCTTAACCGGCTCTTCATCAGAACCACATCGGCCGCATCGATTGCCACGTCCGTTCCGGCCCCGATGGCAATGCCGATATCGGCCCGGGTCAAAGCCGGAGCATCGTTAATACCGTCACCTACCATGGCAACTTTTCCTTTTTCCTTCAGCTGACGGATTACTTTTTCCTTCCCGTCCGGAAGTACGCCGGCAATGACCTCATCCACCCCGGCCTGCCGCCCGATCGCTTTCGCTGTCTTCTCATTATCTCCGGTCAGCATCACCACATGGATTCCCATATTCCGAAGCTCCTTCACCGCCCGGGCGCTGTCCTCCTTGATCACATCTGCCACGGCAATGATACCGGTCAGCTTACCGTCCCGACTGAAAAACAACGGTGTTTTCCCTTCCTCTGCCAGCCGGCCTGCCTCCTCCAGAAGCGGTTTCGGAATTGCGCTGCCAGACTGCTCAAGCTGCCGGCAGATGTAAGTCTGATTGCCTCCGCAGAGCCGTCTTCCGTCTAAAAAAGCCGACAGCCCGTTTCCCGGAAGAGCTGCAAAATCCGTCACCTCCCGAAGCTCCAGCTTTCGTTCCTTTGCCAGCGCCAGGATCGCTTTCGCCAGCGGATGCTCACTCTTCTGCTCCAGAGCATAGGCCATCTCAAGCAGTTCCTCCTCTGCCACACCTTCTGCCGGAAGAAGCTCCGTCACCGCCGGCTCCCCGCTTGTGATCGTTCCCGTCTTATCCAGAGCCACAATTCCAACCTTTCCTGCTTCTTCCAGCGATACTGCCGTTTTAAACAGAATTCCGTTTTTGGCTCCCACTCCGTTTCCTACCATAATGGCGACTGGTGTTGCCAGACCGAGCGCGCATGGACAGCTGATCACCAGCACAGAAATTCCCCTTGCCAGTGCAAAGCCTCCACTCTGTCCGGCCAGCAGCCACATCAGAATCGTCACTGCCGAAATTGCAATCACCACCGGCACAAACACACCGGACACCTTGTCCGCTACCTTTGCAATCGGCGCTTTCGTCGCTGCCGCGTCGCTGACCATCTGGATGATCTGGGACAGCGTGGTGTCCTCTCCTACCCGGGTCGCCCGGCAGCGAATAAAACCGGACTGGTTGACAGTCGCTGCCGAAACCTTGTCTCCGGCCTCCTTATCCACCGGAATGCTCTCCCCCGTCAATGCCGCTTCATTCACCGCGCTGCTTCCCTCCAGCACGATTCCGTCCACCGGGATGTTTTCTCCGGGACGCACCACAAACGTATCTCCGATCCGGACTTCTTCCACAGAAACCTCAATCTCCGCTCCGTTTTTTACAAGAACTGCCGTCTTCGGCGCCAGCCTCATCAATCCTTTTAACGCATCTGTAGTCTTTCCTTTGGAGCGGGCCTCCAGCATCTTGCCGACCGTAATTAATGTCAGAATCATAGCAGCCGACTCAAAATAAAACTCATGCATATAGGACATGACTGCTGTCATGTCACCCTTCACCTGTGCATCCGTCATGGCAAACAGCGCATAGGTGCTGTACACGAAGGATGCACCGGATCCCAGGGCAACCAGCGTATCCATATTCGGCGCACGGTGCCACAGGCTCTTTGCCCCGCTTATAAAAAATTTCTGGTTAATCACCATGATCATGGCAGAAAGAAGAAGCTGAACCAGCCCCATCGCCACGTGATTGCCCACAAAAAATGCCGGCAGCGGCCAGTCCCACATCATATGCCCCATGGAGAAATACATCAGAACCGCCAGAAAGCCGACCGAGACGATCAGCCGACGCTTCAGGACAGGCGTTTCCCGGTCCTGTAATAGCGCTTCCTCTTGTGCATGCACCCCCTGCGGACGCCCTGCCCCTGATGCCTGGCCCCTTCTCGAGGCGCCATATCCAGCCTGCTCTACCGCTGCGATCACCGCCTCCGGCGGCGCCGTTCCCTCCACTCCCATGGAGTTAGTCAGAAGGCTGACCGAGCAGGACGTCACGCCCTCAACTTTTGAAACCGCCTTTTCCACCCTGGCGCTGCAGGCGGCGCAGCTCATGCCGGTTACCGTATACTGTTCCATAAATTCCTCCGCTATTTCATCAGCTTCTGCAGCGTTGCGACCAGTTCGTCAATGGTCTCTTCTTTTCCCGCCCGGATATCCTCCGCCACACAGGTACGGATGTGATTGGCCAGCAGCACTTTATTAAAGCTGTTCAAAGCCGCATTGACCGCCGCCACCTGGACCAGGATATCTGTACAGTAGGCATTTTTCTCCACCATTCCCCGGATTCCCCGAACCTGTCCTTCAATCCGGTTTAACCGATTGATCAGATCCTTGTATTCCTTCTCGGGACGCTCCTTTGTTTTATGACAGCAGCACATTTCCTGTTCCATCTGAATCCTCCTTCCAATACCCCCGGATGGTATGTTTCCTGTATTAACGATTATATACCCTTATGGGGTATATTGCAAGCATTTTCGTATAGAAAAAACCACCAGCAGACCGGCCCCAAAAAAGAGGCATCTGCTGATGGCAGTTTATGAAAAATCTGAAATTTTATTCGCTTTGCTGCAGCAGGAGTCTTTCTCTTACGCAAAATCAAACAGCGACAGCTGATTGCTTTCCGGCAGATCGCCCAGCAGTCCCAGATCCGCCATCAGATCGCAGATCGTCTTGCTGACCTTCGTCCGGTTCTGGAAATCTTCTTTCGAAAGGAACGCACCGTCCTTGGCTGCCTCCACAATCCCTTCCGCCGCCTTCTCGCCCAGTCCGTCAATGCTGCTTAAAGAAGGCATCAGTTTTCCGTCAATGATCTGAAAATGGGTTGCTTTGGCGCGGTAGATGTCAATGGGCAGAAATTCAAAGCCGCGGGCGTACATCTCCTGCACGATCCGCATATCACGCAGCGTATCCTGCTCCTTGTTTGACAGCGAATCGCTCCGTTTCTTGTAATCCGCCAGATAAACCTCCAGCTTTTCCCGCCCCATGCACATCAGCTCATAGCTGAATCCCTTTGCCCGGATACTGAAGAACGCTGCATAATACGCCAGCGGATAGAACACCTTACAGTAGGCGATCCGCCATGCCATCATGACATACGCCGCTGCATGAGCCTTCGGGAACATGTATTTGATCTTCTTGCAGGACCAAATGTACCAGTCCGGAACCCCATGGTCCTTCATGGCCTCCTCCCATTCCGGCTTTAAGCCCTTGCCCTTCCGGACGGCCTCCATGATGGTGAAGGAAAGCCCCTCCTCCATACCTTGGCCGATCAGATAGATCATGATATCGTCCCGGGTACAGATGGCGGTCTGAATGGTGGCCTTCCCTTCCGAGATCAGCGTCTGGGCATTGCCAAGCCACACATCAGTACCATGAGACAGTCCGGCGATCCGCACCAGGTCAGAAAAATATTTCGGCTTGGTGTCAATCAGCATCTGCATGGCAAAATCCGTACCAAACTCCGGGATTCCCAAAGCCCCAAGCTTACATCCGCCGATGTCCTCCGGGGAAATTTTCAGAGCAGAGGTATTCTGAAACAGACTCATGACCTCCTTGCTGTCCAGCGGAATATCCTGAACCGGGTCAATACCGGTCAGATCCTGCAGCATACGAATCATGGTCGGATCATCGTGTCCGAGAATATCCAGCTTCAGCAGGTTATGGTCAATGGAGTGATAATCAAAATG
>JBJELD010000008.1:0-4863 GCA_051878975.1 Candidatus Caccovicinus sp. | reverse complement strand
CTGGATATAAAGCCGATTATACGCTTCCCAGGTGAAATTTTCACGGATGTGTTCCCGGGCATGTTCTCCGATGTGAGAATATGCTTCGGGATGTTTTTTTATATCCTGAAGTGTTTTGATGTATTCCTCCGGCGTATCTGCGATCAGGTAATGCGTGCCGGCTTCGGAGCCGACGATCGGGCGCGCAGCCAGGGTGGAGATGACATTGATTTTTCCAAGGGCCATGCCTTCCAGAACCTTGTTCTGGATTCCGCCGCCGGTCTGCATGGGAGCGATTAAGGCCATGGCAGAGTTCAGGATGATATAAGGGTCGTCCACAAAACCGGTAATGGTGATGTTTTGATAAGTTTCCAGCTGCTGCTGCAGTTCTTTTGCCGGGGATGCTCCGACAATGATAAGCGGAATCTCCTTGCCGATCACGGAATGAACGTGCCGGATATACCAGAGCATGGCGTCTACATTCGGCTGATAGTCCATTTTGCCAATAAAAGCAACGGAATGTTTGTACTGCGGTTCTGTCTTGTCGTAGCTGAGAAGTTCCTGCTTGACGCCGTGAGGGAGCCAGCAGACATGACCGCTTTTCTTCCAATAGCTGCATTCCTCCTGATTGATAAAATAGGTGATGTCGGATTTACGGATCCAGAAGTCTTCATACTGCATCAGCCGTTGGCCCTCGATGGAATACAGGATTTTCCAGAAGAACGAAGACGTATTTTCTTTGGAGTGCTGGTAATTCAGCGCAATGGAGTCTACAATGTCAAATACGCGGATGGTGTGTTCCGGCGTGTCTTTTAAATAGGCAATGGTTCGTTCCAGTACTGCCACGGCGATATCGTAATGTTCAATCGTTTCGTTGATCTTTTTCTGAAGCGCCCGATCATAGTAATAGCCCGCCTGCAGAGGCTTTCCGGTAAGAAATGCGGCAACGGTGCCGACGAGACATTTTAATTTGGGGCGGACCCAGAGAATGCAGTGTTTGCTGTGTGTTTTATAAAATCCGGCTTCTTCGTCTGAAAAAGACGTTTCTTTCATGACAACCAGAGTCAGATGATAGGTTCGGTCCAGCAGTTCAATCAGATTTTTATTTTTTAATGCATAACCACTGACGGTTGGGAACACGGAGCGGGGAAGAATTAAAAGGCAGTTTTTCTTTTTCATGTAGGACCTCATAGTTTTTTCTTCATTTTATCAGGAAATGGGGAGAGTTTCAATTGGAAATTGTCAGAAACATTTGTGGGTTGGTAAGAAATCTGCTATAATAAAATAGTAATTTTGTCAAGGACGGGAGATGAGTGCATGGAACAGGATGAAAGACTATTAAGCATTATACGTCGATATCAAGAGGAGCTTCCGAAAAAGATTAAAAGCAGAGAAGCGGAAATGAAAGAGGATAATACAGAGCATTATATTGTATATAATGTACTTGGGTTTGCGGACGAAGAAGGATACCAAATTGATTATCAGCAAAATGTGGGCCGTTTTTTATATAAATATGCAGGCTCCATGATGGAGGAGCTGACCGTGAAATTGACAACAGTCCTCAAAAAGTAGAGATTGATTGTCTTGTAGATGGCAAAGCATATGAAATTAAATGGAAAGATGCAACGACAGATGGAGATCATATCAAGAAAGAACGTAAACGCGTGAAGATTATTAAAGAAGCAGGATATACGCCAGTTAGGATTATGTTCTTTGAACCAAATAGAAGTCAAGCAATTTCAATACAGGCCAAATTAAAAAAACTTTATAAAGAATTGGGCGGGGAATATTATTCTGGGAAAGCTGCTTGATAAATCGAAGGAGTGAGTAGTCACTATGCAGGAAAACAGTATCATACAGGGCGATGCATTACAGATTTTAAAGGATATGAGGGAAGAAAGCGTTGATCTGGTATATCTTGATCCTCCTTTTTTTACACAGAATAAGCAAAGTTTGACTGCGAACAGTCATGTGGAATATTCATTTGATGATATATGGAAGGATATAGATGAGTATTTGTATTTTATGCAGGAAAGGCTTTTGGAATGTAAACGAATTCTGAAAGGAACGGGAAGCATTTTCCTCCATTGTGACAGGAATGCTTCCCATTATTTAAAAGTTTTAATGGACCGATTATTTGGTATGGATAATTTTCAAAGTGAGATCATTTGGAGTTATAAGCGATGGTCAAATTCCAAAAAAGGTCTGCTGAATAATCATCAGGTAATTTTGTTTTATAGCAAGACGGGGGCGTTTAAATTTCATAAAATTTATACCGATTATTCTGAAACAACCAATATCGATCAGATATTACAGGAGCGTGTCCGCAGTGAGAATGGAAAGTCTGTATATAAGTTAGATGAGAACGGAAAGACGGTTATTGGACAAAGTAAAAAAGGTGTTCCGCTATCGGATGTGTGGGAAATTCCATTTTTAAATCCAAAAGCAAAGGAAAGGGTGGGCTACCCGACACAAAAACCTGTTATATTATTGGAGCAGATTATAAAATTAGTAACCGATGAAAATGATATTATCGTAGATCCTTTCGTTGGCTCAGGGACTACGGCCGTTGCAGCCAGACTTTTGAATCGAAAGTATATAGGAATTGATATTTCAAAGGATGCGGTTCAGTTAGCGAATGACAGGTTAGCTTCACTGGTAAAGACGGAATCTCAGTTGTTAAAAAAAGGAAAGGCTGCATATCAGAACTTAACAGGGAAGCAGTTGGAGATTCTTCAATGTCTGAATGCGATTCCGGTTCAAAGAAACAGCGGAATTGACGGTTTTTTAAAGGAGTACATTAATGGGAGACCGGTATCTGTAAAAGTTCAAAAAGATGATGAAACGTTAAATGAGGCTGTCGGCAGGCTATTAAAATCAAGTAAAACAAAACAATGCAGTTTTATGATTTTGGTTAGAACGCATATTGATTATTTTGATGTGTTTGATTTTGACACAGTTCCAGACAATATGCGTATTATTGACAGCTATGAAGTGGAACTGAACGGATTGCTGGATGAGTTTAAAAAGAAAACTTTATATAGACAAGTTGCAGCAATATAATCCGATGACGTAGAAATTTTGAAGGCATGTGAGGGAAAGAATATGTACGATTATTTAGTAGTGGGCGCCGGCTTATACGGTGCGGTTTTTGCACATGAGGCAAAGAAAAAAGGGAAAACGGTTCTTGTCATGGACAAGCGGCCGAATATTGCGGGAAATGTTTATACGGAGGAGATGGAAGGAATCAATGTTCACAAGTACGGCGCGCATATTTTCCACACCAATAATAAAAGAGTCTGGGAGTATGTGAATCAGTTTGCGGAGTTCAACCGTTTCACGAATTCTCCGGTGGCCAATTATCATGGAGAACTGTATTCGCTCCCGTTCAACATGTATACGTTCAACAAGATGTGGGGCGTGGTGACGCCGGAGGAGGCAGAAAAAAAGATTGAGGAACAGAAGAAGGCGGCCGGCATTACAGAGCCGAAAAATCTGGAGGAGCAGGCCATCAGTCTGGTAGGGACGGATATTTATGAAAAGCTGGTGAAGGGATATACCGAGAAGCAGTGGGGACGTCCGTGTTCTCAGCTTCCGTCTTTTATCATCAAACGTCTGCCGGTGCGTTTTACCTTTGACAACAATTATTTTAATGCATTGTATCAGGGGATTCCGATGGGCGGCTACACGAAAATGGTTGCGAACATGCTGGACGGCATTGAGGTAAAGCTGGGTGTGGATTATCTGGAGAACAAGGCAGAGTATGACAAAATGGCGGACACGGTGATCTATACCGGTGCGATTGACGCGTATTTTGCGTTCTGTCTGGGAACGCTGGAGTACCGGTCGGTCCGCTTTGAGACGGAGGTGCTGGACAAACCGAATTTCCAGGGAAATGCAGCGGTGAATTATACGGATGCAGAAACGCCGTGGACCCGGATCATTGAGCACAAATGGTTTGAGTTCGGCACCCAGCCGAAAACGGTCATCAGCCGGGAATACAGTTCGGAATGGAAGCCGGGAGATGAACCGTACTATCCGGTGAACGATGAAAAGAACGGCGCATTGTACGCAGAATATAAAAAGCTGGCAGAAGGCGAAAAGAACGTCATCTTCGGCGGACGTCTGGGCGAATATAAGTATTATGATATGGATGCGGTGATTGCATCGGCGCTGGACATGTGTGAGCGGGTGCTGGGCTGTTAGAATTTGAATGAGGATGAGGCAAATGCAAATTAGTTTAAGTTCAGGTGATTACAGGATTGTCAGCAGTGGACAGACATTTTTGTTCGGATTCGATCAAAATTTGAAGATTGATCTGATTGCAGATAATGGTTTTGCATTCTCCATTATACTTGAATTTAAAACGGATTCTGATGGAAAACTTAAAATTGATAAACAGGTGAAGGAAAGAGAAATTTTGCTGACCTGTTTTAATTTTGAGGATACAGGTACGGGATTCACCAAACCGGTTCGTATTGCCTGGATTGAGGGACAAGAAGTATTTTTCATGTTTTGGTCCTATTTAGAAGGCTCGAAGGAAAAGGTGAGGAGCGTGAAATATACCATTTTCATAAGTGATAATTTGGGAGATCATGTTGATGGAAATGAATAAACTATCTTTTGCTGCTGAAGCGATCGAGTTAGGCAGAAACAATCCGGTGAGCAAGAAAAGCAAATCCGATATTTTTGAAATTATGCATATGGAAAGAGTGGTTGCGAAACTTTCATTAAATGGAAAAGCTGAAATTTTAGAAGAACCGTTTATGCCATATGATTTGTATTTAGAAGAAGACACGGAAAATGATATCGATATTTTGATTAATAACTTAACTCGTTGTGCTACTTGAAAATTGTATTGCCTGTTAGCTCAAAATTGCCCAA
>JBJELD010000007.1:0-25434 GCA_051878975.1 Candidatus Caccovicinus sp. | reverse complement strand
TAAAGATGAGATTAAGAAGAATGGGTCAGAAGAAGGCTCCTTTCTATAGAATCGTTGTTTCCGATTCTCGTTCCCCAAGAGATGGCAGATTCATCGAGGAAATCGGTACTTATGATCCGAACACCGATCCAAGCTCCATCAAGTTTGATGAGGAGGCAGCTAGGAAGTGGCTGGCAAACGGTGCTCAGCCAACCGAGACGGTTGCGAAGCTGTTAAAGGCTGCAGGTATCCAGTAATCAGCAATTCTTTGAGGTGATCAAATGAAAGAATTAGTTGAAGTTATCGCAAAAGCACTTGTCGATAATCCAGACGAAGTAATCGTTACCGAAAGCCTGAAGGGTGATGATACCCTGATTGAACTGAAGGTTGCTGCTTCTGACATGGGAAAGGTAATCGGAAAACAGGGCAGAATTGCAAAAGCAATCCGTTCTGTAGTGAAGGCTGCCGCTTCCAAGGAAGACAAAAAAGTAATTGTTGAGATTCAGTAACGAACCTTTGGGCTGCTGCATATTGCGGCAGCCTTTTTGTTTTATGCGCCGTTCCGGAATGCGGAAGGGGATCGGAAAGGCGTACACAGGAAAGGAGAAAAATAGTCCATGGAAGACATGCTTCGCGTAGGCGTGATCAGTTCCACGCACGGAGTGCGGGGGGAGGTAAAGGTGTTTCCGACTACCGATGACCCGGCCCGGTTTAAAAAGCTGAAGGAAGTCACTCTGGAAACGGGCAAAGAAAAACTGGTGCTGAAAATTCAGGGTGTAAAATTTTTTAAGAATATGGTGATCCTGAAGTTTGAGGGATTTGATAATATCAACGACATTGAAAAATACAAAGGCAAGGACCTGTGGATCCGCAGGGACCAGGCGGTAAAGCTGAAAAAAGGCGAGTACTTTATTGCCGATCTGATCGGACTTACGGTTGTCACCGATGAGGGCGAAACGCTTGGGCCGTTAAAGGATGTCCTTCAGACCGGTGCAAATGATGTATACGTGGTACAGCTGCCTGCCGGCAGGGAAGTGCTGATCCCGGCAATCAAACAGTGTATTCTGGAGGTCTGTCTGGAAGAAGGCCGGATGAAGGTCCATCTTCTTCCGGGGCTTATGGATCTGTAGAAGAGAATGGGTAAGAAAAAAGCAGACAGCGAAAAGAGGCAGGAGATTCAGCTATGAATTTTCATATTTTGACATTGTTCCCGGAAATGGTCCTGGGAGGTCTGGGAACCAGCATTACCGGACGCGCCATGGAAAAAGGCGTGATTTCTGTCCAGGCCATCAATATCCGGGAGTATTCAAAGGATAAGCACAAGCATGTAGATGATGCTCCTTACGGCGGAGGGGCCGGCATGGTCATGCAGCCGGAGCCGATCTGCGATGCCTATGAGGATCTGTGCCGGAAGCTGGGAAAGCGTCCGCGGGTTCTTTATATGACGCCGCAGGGCCGCGTGTTTAACCAGAAGATTGCCGAAGAGCTGGCCGGGGAGGAGGATCTGGTATTTCTCTGCGGCCACTATGAAGGCATTGATGAGCGGGCGCTGGAGCTGATATGCACCGACTATCTGTCGATCGGCGATTATGTACTGACCGGCGGAGAGCTTCCGGCAATGGTAATGATCGACTGTATTTCCCGCCTGGTTCCCGGGGTTTTAAATAACGAAGTGTCAGCAGAGGTGGAATCCTTCCATGATAATCTTCTGGAATATCCGCAGTATACCCGGCCGGAGGTATTCCGGGATATGGCTGTGCCGGAGGTACTGTTGTCTGGGCACCATAAAAATATTGAGGAATGGCGGAGAAAGCAGTCCATCAAACGGACACTGGAGCGCAGGCCGGATCTTCTGGAGGGCGCCAATCTGTCCAAAAAAGAAAAAAAATATCTGGATGCGCTTTTAGAGGAACGGGAAGCGGACGGTCAGGAAGCAAAAAACTGAAAAATGTGCTTGCTTTTTTAACCGGATTATGATATGATTTTAACGTTGTGACGATAAAAGAGATGGTCCTCTGATACAGATAAAGGTATTTAAGAACATCAAATAGTACAAGGAGGTTCACAAATGAACGATATTATTAAGAACATTGAAGCAGCTCAGTTAAAGGAGTCCGTACCGGAGTTCTCCGTTGGTGATACCGTAAAGGTATACAACAAGATCAAAGAGGGTAACCGTGAGAGAATCCAGATTTTCGAGGGTACCGTATTAAAGAGACAGAACGGCGGCGCAAGAGAGACCTTCACCGTAAGAAAGAATTCCAACGGCATCGGCGTTGAGAAGACCTGGCCGGTTCATTCTCCATTCGTGGATAAGATTGAAGTGGTTCGCAAGGGTAAAGTAAGACGTGCAAAATTGAACTACTTAAGAGATCGTGTAGGTAAGGCTGCAAAGGTAAAGGAATTAGTAAAATAATTCATTGGAAAAGGGACTATGAAAATAGTCCCTTTTACTGAATAAGAGACAGGGTGTGAAAGCGTGGATTTTTTCAGAGAAGAGGAAGCAGGCCTGCTCCGCCGTGCCGTAAACTGGGTGACAGACATTATCGTGGTCATAGCACTTGCGTGCTTTACTGTGTATGCCTTCGGCAATCAGGTGACCGTAACCGGTAATTCGATGTCACCTCTTTTAAACTCCGGAGATGTTGTGCTGGTGAATCAGATCTGCTACCATTTGGGGAAGCCGGACCGGTTTGATGTGGTGGTGTTTCAGCGGGAAGATCGAAAAAGCAACATCAAGCGTGTAATCGGGCTTCCGGGGGAAACCGTTCAGATTCAGAATGGAAAGATTCTGATCAATGGAGAAGAGCTGGAAGGACCGGGGGAGGAAAAGAAGATTTCACTGGCCGGTCTGGCGGAAAATCCGATTTATCTGGAGAAGGATGAATATTTCCTTCTGGGAGACAATCGGGATTCCAGTGAGGACAGCCGTTTTTCAAATGTTGGAAATGTAAAAGCCGGGCAGATTCTGGGAAGAGTCTGGTTCCGGATGCAGCCGGTTACGGGGTTTGGCCGGATACAGTAAAGGTAAAGGAAAAGAGTATATGAATATTCAATGGTACCCTGGGCACATGACGAAAGCGAAACGTGCCATGAAGGAAGATATCAAATTGATCGATCTGATTATCGAGCTGGTAGATGCCAGAGCGCCGCTTTCCAGCCGGAATCCGGATATTGATGAACTTGGTAAAGGAAAAGCCAGACTGATTCTGCTGAATAAGTCAGACCTGGCAGACGAACGGGCCAATGAGCAGTGGGCTGCCTATTTTGCCGGCCTGGGCTTTCAGGTAGTAAAAATGAACTGCCGTACAGGAGCCGGCTTAAAGCAGATCAACGGCGCGGTGCAGGAGGCGTGCAGAGAAAAGCTGGAGCGGGACCGCAGAAGGGGAATTCAGAACCGCCCGGTCCGCGCCATGGTGGTCGGCATCCCGAACGTGGGAAAATCCACGTTTATCAATGCGTTTGCCGGTAAGGCCTGTGCCAGGACCGGGAACAAGCCGGGGGTGACCAAGGGCAACCAGTGGATCCGCCTGAACAAAACCCTGGAGCTTCTGGATACGCCGGGAATCCTGTGGCCGAAATTTGAGGATCAGCAGGTGGGACTGAGGCTGGCGTATATCGGCTCGGTCAATGATGAAATTTTAAATAAGGAAGAGCTGGCTCTGGAGCTGATTGCATTTCTTAAACAACAGTATCCGGATGTGCTTGTGCAGCGTTATCAGGCAGAAGGAGATTCGGAGCCGCTGGCCGTCCTGGAGCAGATCGCCCGTATCCGTGCCTGTCTGGTAAAGGGCGGCGGATATGACCTGGGAAGAGCCGCAAATCTGTTTTTTGACGATTACCGCAGCGGCAAGCTGGGACGGATCACGCTGGAGCTGCCTCCGGAGCAGAAAGCCGAATGAGACTGTCTTTCGGAAAGAAACGGGCAGCCACCGCCGCTGCGGTGCTGTGCCTGGTGCTTGTGCTTACCGTGCAGAAAGCAGAGGTCTACGGAAATTCCATGAGTCCGCTTCTGGAAGACGGTGAGTGGATTCTGGTTGACAAAATGTCCTATGTGTTCCGCGATCCGGAAAGATATGACCTTGTAGTGTTTTGGTATGAAAAAGGATACGAGATGGGCGAGCCGCGGTATTATACGAAGCGTGTGATCGGCCTGCCGGGTGAAACGGTTCAGATCACGGAAGGCGAGATCTATATCAACGGCGAAAAGCTGGAAGAACCGCAGGAGCATGAGGACATTCTGGAGGGACGGCGTGCCGAAGAGCCGGTCGTGCTGGGTGAGGATGAGTATTTTCTGCTCGGCGACAATCGAAACAACAGCACAGACAGCCGGGATTCCAATATCGGAAACGTCCGGCGTTCGGAACTGGTCGGGCGTGTGATGTTCGTCCCGTAACGCAACCGCATTTTAATGAAAAAAGAGGAATCATGACAAAAAAGACAGGAGAGAAAGATATGGCCAGAGCATTGACGGGAGAACGATTGGAAAAGGAGCTGCAGCGTCTGGACGGGATGCTGGAGTACGAGAGAGAGTACGGCTGGGCATCCTGCATCTGCGGAATTGATGAGGCCGGAAGAGGACCGCTGGCCGGGCCAGTGGTAGCCGGAGCCGTCATCCTTCCGAAAGACTGTCGGATTCTTTATCTGAACGATTCAAAGAAGCTGTCAGAAAAACGCCGGGAAGAGCTGTTTTTAGAAATTCAGGACAAGGCGGTATCCTTCGGAGTCGGCATTGTCGGCCCGGAACGGATCGATGAGATCAATATTCTGCAGGCCACCTACGAGGCTATGCAGCAGGCCGTCGGAAAGCTTTCGGAAGTACCGCAGGTTCTGTTAAATGACGCGGTGGAAATCCCGGAACTTGCAATGAAGCAGGTAAAAATCATTCACGGTGATGCAAAAAGCCTGTCAATTGCCGCAGCCAGCGTGATGGCCAAGGTGACCAGGGATCACATAATGGTGGAGTACGATACCCTGTTCCCGGAGTATGGCTTTGCAAAACATAAGGGCTACGGTACCAAAGCGCATATTGAGGCGCTGAAGGCGCATGGCCCCTGCCCGATTCACCGCAGAAGCTTTATCGGCCATTTTGTGGAGGTAGAACCGATTGAAACATAACAGACAGGCAGGAAGCGCCGGGGAGGATTGTGCGGCTGCATATCTGATCCGGCAGGGTTATGAGATTCTGGAGCGCAATTACCGCTGCCGGCAGGGAGAGATCGATTTGATCGCTGCAGACGGAAGCTGCCTGGTATTTGTGGAAGTAAAATACCGGAGCAGCCTGAAAAGCGGGCTGCCGGAGGAGGCGGTGGACAGGCGGAAGCAGCAGCGGATTGCATATACGGCGCGCTGTTATCTGTATACACATGGATACGGAGAGGAAACACCCTGCCGGTTTGATGTTGTCAGCATAACCGGGGATCAGATCCGACTGATCCGGAACGCGTTTTCTGTGTGAAAAAGGAAAGGAAGAGAGAAATCAAATGGATCAAAATCAGTTGGAAGCGCATCCGATTGCCTGGAAATACAAGGATTCGCGGCCGGTATTCCGGACCGTCCGTGACAGCGGAGTTCCTTATCTTTCCTTCCGGACCCTGGAGGAGACCGGCCTGGTTGCAAATGGTTTTTCCACCCGCATGGGAGGGGCCAGCACCGGTAAATTTGCCACGATGAATTTTTCCTACAGCCGGAAGGATGATCCGGCTCATGTGCTGGAAAACTATACCAGGATGGCCAGGGCACTGGGGGTAGAACGGGACCGGATGGTGGTATCCTGGCAGACCCACACGACCAATATCCGTCGTGTGACGGAAGCGGACGCAGGAAAGGGTGTGATCCGGGAACGGGATTACCGGGATATTGACGGGCTGATCTGCAATGTTCCGGGCATTACACTGGTTACTTTTTATGCGGACTGTGTTCCGCTTTATTTTGTGGACCCCAAAAAACGGGCGGTGGGTTTAAGCCATTCCGGCTGGCGCGGCACTGTAAACCGGATGGGGCAGGTGACCGTCGAGGCCATGAAGGACGCCTTCGGCACCGATCCGGAAGATCTGATCGTCTGCATTGGTCCAAGCATCTGCCGGGAGTGCTTCGAGGTAGGAGAGGAGGTCGTCGAGGCCTTCCGGGCTGCCTTTTGCAGCGATTACTGGCCCAGGCTCTGGTATCCAAATGGAAAACCTGGCAAGTATCAGCTGGATCTGTGGGAAGCAAACCGGATCATTCTGGAAGAAGCCGGAGTGCCGAAGGAGCAGATTACCGTTACCAATCTCTGTACGCTCTGTAATCATGAATATCTGTTCTCTCACCGAAAATGCGGGGAAAACAGGGGCAATCTGGCGGCATTTCTTGGCCTTCTGCAGGAAGAAAGAAGCGAATAAGACGAAAAACAGGCCCGGGAGGCAAATTCCCGGGCCCTGCTGTTTCCCATTTGAAACGGTTATACCGGCTGCAGACATCGCTTACCGGATGGTCTGAAAGTAATCATATCCATCTGACTGGTATCTGCGGATCAGCTTCTGAATCTTTTCCGTCGGGGACAGAGAACGTCCGATTGAAACGTCGTGGTTGAAGGAATTGATGATGGCCGCCATGTATTTGCTCATATCGGCTTCAATATACCACGGACGGTCCAAAAGCTGCTGCGGGCGGTAGTTTAAATTCGTCGTGATGACGTAATCCATATATCCCTTTTCATAGAATTCATCAAATTTTTCCAGTCCGCTTGTGAAAAGACCGAAGGTGCAGCAGACAATGACCTTTGCTGCTTTCCGGTCCTTCAATTCCTTTGCGGTATCCAGCATGCTTTCTCCGGAAGAAATCATGTCATCGATGATCAGAACGGTCTTTCCTTCCACGGAGGTTCCCAAAAACTCATGCGCTACGATCGGGTTGCGCCCGTTGACCACTTTCGAGTAGTCGCGGCGTTTATAGAACATGCCCATGTCCACGCCCAGGTTGTTTGCCAGATAAACGGCACGATTCATAGCGCCCTCATCCGGGCTGATGATCATCAGATGATCCTTGTCGATCTTTAAATTCGGATCGTACTGGAAAAGCGCCTTTACAAACTGGTAGGTCGGCATGAAATTGTCAAAGCCGCTTAACGGAATCGCGTTCTGTACTCTGGGATCGTGGGCATCAAAGGTGATGATATTGCTTACCCCCATGCCAACCAGTTCCTGAAGTGCCATGGCACAATCCAGGGATTCTCTCTTGGAACGCTTGTGCTGACGGCCTTCATAAAGAAAAGGCATGATCACGTTTACACGGTGGGCTGTTGCAGCACAGGCGCCGATCAGACGCTTTAGATCCTGATAATGATCATCCGGCGACATGTGATTGAGATTACCGCTGACGTTGTAGGTAAGGCTGTAGTTGGTAACGTCCACCATTGCGAAAATATCTGCGCCGCGGACAGACTCATGAATCACGGCCTTCGCCTCTCCGCTTCCAAAACGCGGGCAGGAGCAGTCCAGCAGATAGGAGTCCACATCGTAGCCGCGGTAATGCAGATCCTCTTTACGGCGGATCAGCTCCTTAATGTCATTGCGGCGGAAATTTACAATATAATCATTTACCTTCTGTGCAAGGGGTTTAATGCTCTCCAGCGCCGCAAGCTTTAATGGTGCAACGGGAAGAGAATCGTTAAAAACGTAATTATTTGCCATAATGGCGGTTCCTCCGTTCCTTCTTCTCAAACTTTTCAAACGTTTTATCCTGCAAAAAGCTTATATATCCTTTCCCTTTATATCATTTTCCGACAATCGCCGTCAATAGCTTTCCGGTATTTTATGAAAAAAAACAAGTTTTCCTGCAAAGTGTTTCCTTTACAAAGGGGGGCAATGTTGGTATGATAAAGAAAGACAGAAAGAAAGGGCTGCAAAATATGAGCAAAAAAGGAAATGGGCACAGAATTATGGCGGTGGAACCAGGCTCGATTGCCGAAGAACTGGAGCTGGAGCCGGGAGATGTGCTGTTGACGATAAACGGTCAGGAAGTAGAAGATATTTTTGACTATGAATATTATGTGGACAGTCCGTCCATGATGATGGTGGTCCGGAAGGAAAACGGCGAGGAGTGGGAGCTGGACATCGAGAATGACTATGAAGACCTGGGAATCACTTTTGAAAACGGTCTGATGAGTGAATACAAATCCTGCTCAAACAAGTGCATGTTCTGTTTTATTGACCAGATGCCGCCGGGAATGCGGGAGACGCTGTATTTTAAGGATGATGATTCCCGTCTTTCTTTCCTTCAGGGAAACTATATCACATTGACCAACATGAAGGAGAAGGACATTGACCGGATCATCCGGTTTCATCTGTCTCCCATCAACATTTCGGTTCACACCACCAACCCGGAGCTGCGGTGCAAAATGCTGCACAACCGTTTTGCCGGAAAGGCACTGAAGATGATCGACCGGCTCTATGAAGCCGGAACCCCGATGAACGGTCAGATCGTTCTCTGCCGCGGGATTAATGACGGGGAGGAGCTGGAGCGGACGATCCGGGACCTGTCCGGGTACCTTCCCTGCATGGAGAGCCTTTCTGTGGTTCCGGTAGGCCTGACCAAATACCGGGACGGGCTGTATCCGCTGGAGCTGTTTGATCAGGAGACGGCCGGGAAGGTAATTGACCAGATCGAACGGTGGCAGAAGCTCCTGTATGAAAAGCATGGAACCCATTTTGTCCATGCCAGCGATGAATTTTATCTGCTGGCCGGCCGCCCGCTGCCGGAAGAGGAGCGATACGACGGCTATACACAGCTGGAGAACGGCGTCGGCATGATCCGCCTGCTGGAGGAGGAAGTGAGGGCTGCGCTGGAAGAGATGGAGGACGACGGCCGGGAAGAAGAACTGTCTGTGGCAACCGGATGCCTTCCGGCGGCCTATCTGAAAGAATATCTGGGATGGATCACCAACCGCTTCCCGGGAAGAACCGTGCATCTGTACCCCATTGTCAATGAGTTTTTCGGGGAGAATATTACGGTGGCCGGACTGCTGACCGGTCAGGATATCGTAAAACAGCTGAAAGGCCGGCCGCTGGGGAACCGGCTGCTCCTTCCGGTCTGCATGTTCCGGAGCGGGGAAGAGGTTTTTCTGGACGATATGACAAAAGCCGAAGTGGAAAACGCTTTACAAGTCCCGGTAAATATTGTAAAATCAAGCGGATATGACCTTGTGCAGGCGATTCTTGCCCCGGTAGAGGATGAGGGACCGGCCGAGCACAGCCCATATGAATTAAATACGGAGGAAATCAAATGAGCAAACCAGTAGTAGCCATCGTTGGACGCCCGAATGTGGGAAAGTCCACCTTGTTTAATGTTCTGGCAGGAGAGTCCATCTCCATTGTAAAGGATACTCCCGGTGTGACCAGGGACCGGATCTATGCAGACTGTACCTGGCTGAACCGGAATTTCACCTTAATTGACACCGGCGGCATTGAACCGGATACGAAGGATATCATTCTCTCCCAGATGCGGGAGCAGGCGGAGATCGCCATTCAGACAGCTGATGTGATCATCTTTATTGTGGATGTGCGTCAGGGACTGGTCGATGCGGATACCAAGGTTGCGGATATGCTTCGCAAATCCAAAAAGCCGGTTGTACTTGCCGTCAATAAAGTGGACAGCATGCAGAAATTCGGAAATGACGTATATGAATTTTATAATCTGGGAATGGGAGATCCGATCCCGGTTTCGGCCGCTTCCCGTCTGGGAGTCGGTGATCTGCTGGATGAGGTGGTCCGGCACTTTGGACCGGTGACCGAGGAGGAAACCGAAGATGATCGGCCAAGAATTGCCATTGTCGGAAAACCGAATGTAGGAAAATCTTCTATTATAAATAAGCTGTGCGGAGAAAACCGCGTGATCGTTTCCAACATTGCCGGAACGACACGAGATGCTGTGGATACCGAGATCGTTCGGGGCGGCACCGAATATGTCTTTATCGATACAGCGGGGCTTCGCCGGAAAAACAAGATCAAGGAAGAGCTGGAGCGGTACAGCATTATCCGGACCGTAACGGCAGTGGAGCGGGCCGATGTGGTGATCGTCGTGATTGACGCGACAGAAGGCGTGACTGAGCAGGATGCCAAGATTGTCGGAATTGCCCATGAGCGGGGCAAAGGCATCATTGTAGCGGTAAACAAGTGGGATGCGGTGGTAAAGAATGACAAGACGATTTACGAATACACTAATAAGCTGAAGGAGACCTTGTCCTTTATCCCTTATGCAGAATATATTTTCATTTCCGCTCAGACCGGACAGCGTCTGGAAAAGCTGTTTGAGCTGATCGATATGGTACGGGAGAACCAGACGCTGCGCGTATCGACCGGCGTGCTGAATGAGATCATGACAGAGGCTGTAGCTATGAAGCAGCCGCCTTCCGACAAGGGCAAGCGCCTGAAGCTGTACTACATTACCCAGGTGGCGGTAAAGCCGCCGACCTTTGTGATTTTTGTAAATGACAAGGAACTGACACATTTCTCGTATACCCGTTATCTGGAAAATCAGATTCGGAGTGCGTTCGGATTCCGTGGCACCTCCCTGAAATTCATCTATCGTGAGAGGAAAGAGAAGGAGCAGTAGGTTATGGAAAGAATGATCTGTCTGGCAGTTGGTTATCTGTTTGGTCTGCTGCAGACCGGGTTTATTTACGGAAAAATGCATGGAATTGATATCCGGCAGTACGGGAGCGGCAATTCCGGCACAACAAATGCGCTGCGGGTTCTGGGAAAGAAGGCAGGCCTGATCGTGTTCATCGGAGATGCATTTAAAGCGCTGATTCCCTGTACGGTGCTTCGGATTGTTTTGAGCGGGAACCCGGCATACGCAGGCTGCGCTTATGTGCTGGTGCTATATCTGGGCTTCGGCGTGATTCTGGGACATAATTTCCCGTTTTATATGCATTTCAAAGGCGGAAAGGGTATTGCGGCGATGGCCGGTCTTCTGGCAAGTCTGGACTGGCGTCTGACGCTGATCTGTGCCGTGATCTTTCTGGCGGCGGTGATTTCCACCCGGTACGTATCGCTGGGATCGATTCTGGTAGCTATTGCCTTTTTTATTGTGAATGTCTATCTGTCCTCCAAAGGATATTACGGGCTGGATGCCGGCCTTCTGCCGGAATTCTGGATTCTTGTGGCTGCGGTATCCGTAATGGCCATCTGGCGCCATAAGGCCAATATCAAGCGGCTTCTTGCCGGAAACGAAAATAAACTGTGGGGAAAGAAGGAATAAACATGGCAGCAATCGGTGTAATCGGCTCCGGTACATGGGGGACAGCTCTGGCGGTCCTGCTGGAGAAAAAAGGTCATGAGGTGACGATCTGGTCTGCGGTTGAAAAAGAGGTGGAATCCCTGTCACAGGAGCGCAGACACCCGAATCTTCCTGGGGTCAGCATCCCGGATGCGATCCGGATCACCGGAAATCTGGAGGCTGCAATGAAAGAGAAGGAGCTGCTGGTTATGGCAGTCCCTTCTGTTTATGTGCGCTCCACGGCGGCAAAGATGAAGCCATGGTGCCGGGATGGACAGATTCTGGTGGACGTGGCGAAGGGAATTGAGGAAGAAACGCTGATGACGCTTTCCCAGGTCATTGAAGATGAACTTCCCATGGCAGATGTGGCGGTCCTGTCCGGACCGAGCCATGCGGAGGAAGTCAGCCGCGGCCTGCCTACCACCTGTGTGGCAGGTGCTCACAGCCGGAAGACGGCAGAGTTTGTACAGGACGCATTTATGAATGAAGTGTTCCGCGTATATACCAGCCCGGACATGCTGGGCATTGAGCTGGGCGGTTCCCTGAAGAATGTCATTGCGCTTGCAGCCGGTATTGCGGACGGCCTGGGCTACGGCGACAACACAAAGGCGGCGCTGATTACCCGGGGCATCGCGGAAATCGCAAGACTGGGCACCGCCATGGGCGGAGATTATCGCACCTTCGGCGGCCTGACCGGCATCGGGGACCTGATCGTAACCTGCGCCAGCATGCACAGCCGGAACCGTCGTGCCGGCATTCTGATCGGTCAGGGAAAAACCATGGAGGAAGCCATGAACGAGGTCCATATGGTTGTGGAGGGTGTGTATTCTGCCAAGGCCGCTCTGAAGCTGGGAAGAAAGTATAAACAGTCCCTTCCGATCATCGAACAGGTCAACGAAGTCCTGTTCGAAGGAAAGCCGGCCAGGGAGGCCGTTAATGACCTGATGCTGCGGGATAAACGAATCGAAACCTCCGAACTTTCCTGGGACCGCGGTTTCGAATATTAGGAAATACCGCTGAGAACCGGGAACGTCGAAAAAACTGTTGACATTTATCAGTGAAAAAATTATAATTAGGAAAGCTTTAAACAGCAAAAGTAAGAGGAGGAAACTATTATGAAGAAAGTAATTAGTCTTGGTTTGGCAGCAGCCATGGCAGCTTCTTTAACCGCTTGCGGCGGAAGCAGTGACGGCACGGCAGCGACGACCGCAGCAGCTGCTGGAGAAACGACTGCGGCAGCAGCAGAGGAGACCACCGCAGCAGCTGAGGCACCAGCTGGTGATGCAGGCAGCTTTAAGATCGGTGTGATCGGACCGTTAACCGGTGATGCTGCAGCATACGGACTGGCTGTGCAGCACGGCGCAGAGCTGGCAGCAAAGGAGATCAATGAGGCTGGCGGCATTAACGGCGCTATGATCGAGGTTCAGGCGCAGGATGATGAGGCAGACCCGGAGAAGAGCGTAAATGCATACAACACCTTGAAGGACTGGGGTATGCAGATGCTGGTTGGCACCACCACCTCCGGTGCTTGTATCGCTGTAGCAGCTGAGACTGTAAATGATAACATGTTCCAGATCACTCCATCCGGCTCTGCAGTAGAGTGCGTAGAGAATCCAAACACCTTCCGTGTATGCTTCTCGGATCCGGATCAGGGTACCGCTTCCGCTCAGTACATTGGCGAGAACAAGCTGGCAAGCAAGGTTGCCATCATCTATGACAGCTCCAGCGTTTACTCCGACGGTATCCGCGAGACCTTCGTTGCAGAAGCTGCAAACCAGGGAATCGAGATCGTAGCAAGCGAGGCGTTTACCGCTGACAATAAGACCGATTTCTCCGTACAGCTGGACAAGGCAAAGGATGCAGGCGCTGAGCTGGTATTCCTGCCGATCTACTATCAGGAGGCTTCCATTATCTTAAAGCAGGCAGCTGACAAGGAATTCCAGCCGATCTTCTTCGGATGCGACGGCATGGATGGTATTTTAAGTGTTGAGAACTTTGATACCTCTTTAGCAGAAGGTTTGATGCTGTTAACTCCATTCGCTGCAGATGCAGACGATGCAAAGGATTTCACTGCCGCTTATACCGAAGCTTATGGCGAGACCCCGAATCAGTTCGCAGCAGACTCCTATGATGCCGTATATGCAATCAAGGCAGCCGGCGAGAAATCCGGCATTACCGCAGACATGAGTGCTTCTGATATCTGTGATGCACTGGTTCCGGCTATGACCGAGATCACGGTAGATGGTTTAACCGGTACCGGCATGACCTGGAATGCGTCCGGCGAACCGGAGAAGGCTCCGAAGGCTGTTAAGATCGTAGACGGAAAGTACGAAATGCAGTAATTCCGCCTGAAAGTAATTACAGACAGACAAGAAACCCAACAGGGGGTTGTCCTTTGGGACAGCCCTCTGTTTCGTAAAAAATGTAAAGAGGTGTGTTTATGAGCTTCCTATCTTATTTGATTAATGGAATCAGCCTTGGCAGTGTTTACGCTATAATCGCCCTGGGCTACACGATGGTGTACGGAATCGCAAAGATGCTGAACTTCGCTCACGGCGATATCATCATGGTGGGCGGTTTTGCTGCATTTACTGTGGTCAGTACTCTGGGAGGCAATCCAATCGTGGGAGTCTTGACGGCAGTAGTGGTCTGCACAATCCTTGGCGTTACCATTGAGCGGGTTGCTTACAGACCTCTGAGAGGTGCTTCTCCTCTGGCCGTACTGATCACTGCAATCGGTGTCAGTTATCTGCTTCAGAATGTGGCGCTTCTGATTTTCGGTTCCAATGCCAGACAGTTTACGTCTGTGGTCAATGTTCCGGCTTTAAAGCTGGCAGACGGACAGCTTTCGATTTCTGGTGTTACAATTGTGACGATTATTTCCTGTATCCTGGTTATGATCGTGCTGAATACCTTCATCAATAAGACCAGGATGGGACAGGCTATGCTGGCGGTATCGGAAGACCGCGGCGCTGCAACCCTGATGGGAATTGATGTCAACCGTACGATTGCAGTGACCTTTGCGATCGGTTCTGCCCTGGCGGCTGTGGCAGGCGTTCTGCTCTGCTCCGCATATCCTTCCCTGACCCCTTACACCGGCTCCATGCCCGGCATCAAGGCATTCGTGGCGGCGGTATTCGGAGGCATCGGCTCGATTCCGGGCGCGATGATCGGAGGGATTATTCTCGGCATTATCGAGAATCTGTCGAAGGCCTATATTTCTTCCCAGCTTTCCGATGCAATCGTATTCTCTGTTTTGATTATTGTACTGCTGGTACGTCCGACCGGAATTTTAGGCAAGCAGATTCACGAGAAAGTGTAGGTGCAGAAGATGAAAATGAAAAGTCTGAAAAACAAAACCACGATTCAGAACCTCATCACGTATGCGATCGTAATTGCAGCCTGGGTGTTCGTACAGATTTTAGGTGCAACCGGAAACATGACCAGTCTGTTAAAGGGTCTTCTGGTTCCGATCTGCACATATGTGATTCTTGCAATTTCCCTGAACCTGACGGTTGGCATTCTGGGCGAGCTGAGCCTGGGACATGCCGGCTTCATGTGTGTCGGCGCATTTTCCGGCGCATTCTTCACCAAAGCCATGGCGGATGTGATTCCGAGCGTCGGCGTCCGTTTCTTCTTTGCACTGTTTGTCGGAGCAGCAACAGCGGCTGTTTTCGGCGTGCTGATCGGCATTCCGGTGCTTCGTCTGAAGGGCGACTACCTGGCGATCGTAACGCTTGCTTTCGGTGAAATTATTAAAAACCTGATCAACGTATTTTATGTTGGAAAAGACAGCCGCGGTCTCCACTTCTCCATGAAGGATGTGGCATCCCTCGGACTGGAGGCAGACGGTGAGGTGATCATCAAGGGCGCACAGGGCATTACCGGTACGCCGAAAGCCTCGACCTTTACCATCGGTGTCATTCTGATTCTGATTGCTCTGGTCATTATCCTGAATTTGATTAATTCCCGAACCGGCCGTGCCATTATGGCAATCCGCGACAACCGGATCGCGGCCGAGTCTGTCGGTATCAATATTACGAAATATAAGCTGCTGGCCTTTACCGTTTCCGCATCCATTGCCGGTGTGGCCGGCGTACTGTACGCGCATAATCTTTCCAGCCTTGCCGCAACTCCGAAAAACTTCGGATACAACATGTCTATCATGATCCTGGTATTCGTGGTGCTGGGCGGTATCGGAAATATCCGCGGCTCCATCATTGCCGCCGTGGTTCTGACGGCGCTGCCGGAGCTTCTGCGTGGCCTGAACAATTATCGTATGCTGATCTATGCGATTGTTCTGATCGTGATGATGCTCTTCAACTCCGCGCCGAAGGCGATTGAAATGAGAGAGCGGATTATGGAAAAGATCCGGAAAAACACACGGAAGGAGGCGGCTTAAATGGCTATGCTGGAAGTGAAAAATTTAAGTATCTCCTTCGGTGGTCTGAAGGCGGTGGATGATTTTCATGTTACGATCGAGAAGGGCCAGATGTACGGTCTGATCGGCCCGAACGGTGCCGGAAAAACCACGGTGTTCAATCTTCTCACCGGCGTATACAAGCCGGATGCAGGAAGCATTGAGCTGGACGGTGTGAATATCACAGGACGAAAGACCATTGAGATCAACCATGCCGGCATCGCGAGAACCTTCCAGAATATTCGTCTGTTCAAGGATATGTCGGTTCTGGATAATGTGAAGGTGGGTCTTCACAATCATCATGTATATTCGACCCTGGAGGGGATTTTGAGGGCTCCGCGGTTTTTCAAGGTCGAAAAAGAGATGAATGAGCGGGCTATGGAGCTTCTGAAAGTATTTGAACTGGAAGGAGAGGCAGATTACAAGGCTTCCAACCTGCCGTACGGCAAGCAGAGAAAGCTTGAGATCGCCCGCGCTCTTGCGACGGATCCGAAGCTTCTGCTTCTGGATGAGCCGGCAGCCGGCATGAACCCGAACGAGACCAAAGAGCTGATGGATACCATCCGCTTTGTCCGCGACAATTTTGATATGACCATCCTGCTGATCGAGCATGATATGAAGCTGGTTTCCGGTATCTGCGAACAGCTGACCGTGCTGAACTTCGGTCAGGTGCTGGCGGAAGGAGACACTTCCGATGTGCTGAACAATCCGCAGGTTATCACCGCATACTTGGGAGAATAGGAGGAGAAAACATGGCACTTCTGGAAGTAACCGGCCTGGAGGTTTATTATGGTGTGATTCAGGCCATCAAGGGAATCTCCTTCGATGTAAACCAGGGAGAGATCATTGCGCTGATCGGTGCAAACGGCGCAGGAAAAACGACCACGCTGCAGACCATTACAGGGCTGATTCCGTCCAAGGCAGGAAAGATCGTCTATGACGGAACGGATATCACAAAGTTACCCGGTCATAAACTGGTTCCCATGGGAATCGCACATGTACCGGAGGGACGGCGGGTGTTTGCCCAGCTGACGGTCCTGCAGAACTTAAAGCTCGGCGCCTATACAAGAAAAGACAAAAATGAGATCGAAGAAACCTTAAAGCTGGTGTATTCCCGTTTCCCGCGGCTGGAAGAGCGGAAAAACCAGCCGGCCGGAACCCTGTCCGGCGGCGAGCAGCAGATGCTGGCCATGGGACGGGCGCTGATGAGCCATCCGAAGCTGATCGTCATGGATGAGCCGTCCATGGGTCTTTCTCCGATCTATGTAAATGAGATTTTCGATATTATCGAAAAGATCAATAAAGACGGCACGACCGTACTGCTGGTGGAGCAGAATGCAAAAAAGGCACTTTCCATTGCAGATCGTGCCTACGTTCTGGAAACCGGAAAAATCGTTCTCTCCGGCGACGCGAAGGAACTGATGAACAACGATTCTGTTAAGAAAGCATACTTAAGTGAATAAGAAGCAGAAAAAGCCGGAGGATTTTCTGGCTTTTTTCTTTGGTTTGTGGTAAAATTTCCCTAGAATGAGATTGCGGAAAGCAGAAAGGGGGATTGATTTCGATGTCAATGTTGCAGAAAGCGATTGATGTGGCAGCGGAGGCGTTGAAAGGCCAGAAGGATCAGTACGGAAGACCGTATCTGGAGCACGCAATGAGAGTCATGGAGAAGATGGACACGGAGGAAGAGAAGATGGCAGCCGTTCTTCATGATGTACTGGAAGATACGGAGATGAGGCTCCCGGATTTGGAAGCGTATGGATTCCCGCCGGCTGTGCTCGAGGCGGTCGAGCAGCTGACAAAACGCAGAGACATGACCTACTACGAATACATTGAAGACATCAGCTGCAGCGAGCTTGCCACAAAGATCAAGATTGCAGAAGTGGAAGACAACATGGATGTATTCCGGGTGAATAAAATGTCCTTCAAGACCTATTCGCTGGAAGAACGTGCGAAAAAGACCATCAGCATTCTGAAACAGGACCGCGCAGACGCCGGAAAGTACAAATAAAAAGATGCCCTCTTGCATATACTGTATCAGTACAGCAAGGGGGTATTTTTATGGACAATTTTCATGTATACAAGGATATGGAAGCCCGGACAAAAGGAGAAATCTTCATCGGAGTGGTCGGCCCGGTGCGGACGGGAAAATCCACCTTTATCAAGCGGTTCATGGAGCTTCTGGTGCTTCCGGCTATGGAGGATGAAAATTTGAAGAGCATCAGCCGGGATGAGCTTCCGCAGAGCGCGGCAGGAAAAACCATTATGACAACGGAGCCGAAGTTTATTCCCAAGGAAGCGGCCCAGATTCAGCTGGGAGACGGGATCACAGTGAAGATCCGGCTGATTGACTGTGTCGGCTTTATGGTGGACGGAGCGGCCGGGCATATTGAAAATGACACGGAACGAATGGTAAAAACCCCCTGGTTCGACACGGAAATTCCGTTTACGAAGGCAGCGGAAATCGGAACCAGAAAGGTGATCACGGATCATTCCACCATCGGGGTCGTGATGACCTGCGACGGCTCCTTCGGCGACCTGAAGCGGGCAAATTACATAGATGCAGAACGGACGGCCATCGAGGAGCTGAAGACACTGAGAAAGCCGTTTATCGTGCTTCTGAATTCCGTCCGCCCGTTTTCCGATGAGACGGTGGCCCTGGCCTCTGCGCTGGAGCAGGAATACGGGGTCACAGTGATGCCGGTCAACTGCGAACAGCTGAAAAAAGAAGACATCTATCATATTCTGGAAAAAATATTGAAGGAATTTCCGGTCGTGCGCCTGGACTTTTCCATTCCGAAGTGGCTGGAAATCCTGCCGGCTTCCCATCCGGTAAAGGCGCAGGTGGTGGAGGCGGCGCGGAAGCTGCTGGATCAGGTCAGCGAGATGAAGGATGTGGCAGCCGGCACAGAAGGGATCCAGGGGGAAAATATGAAGGGGATCCGGGTGGAAAAGCTGGATATGGCAACCGGCTGTGTATCTCTTCAGGTTATGATGGAGGATGGCTGTTATTATCAGATTCTAAGTGATGTGACCGGTCTTCCGATTGCGGGAGAATATCAGCTGATGGAGACGCTCCAGACGCTGGCCGGCATGCAGAAGGAATACGAAAAAGTGCGGGATGCCGTAAGTCAGGTACGGCTGAAAGGATACGGAGCCGTGACGCCGGAGCGTTCCGAGATCCTTCTGGATGAACCGCAGGTGATCCGCCACGGCAACAAATACGGAGTCAAAATAAAAGCGGAGGCGCCCTCCATTCACATGATTAAGGCACAGATTCAGACGGAGATTGCGCCGATTGTGGGAAGCGAGCAGCAGGCACAGGATCTGATTTCCTACATCAGGACCAGTGCCCGGGACAATCCGGATGGGATCTGGGACGCCAATATTTTCGGAAAATCCATTGAACAGATCGTGGAAGACGGCATTGACGCCAAAATTTCCCAACTGACGGATGAAAGTCAGATGAAGCTGCAGGACACCATGCAGAAGATCATCAACGACAGCAACGGCGGGATGATCTGTATTATTATCTAAAAAACCAGTCATTTTCTGAAAAATATCTAAATTGTCGGGATTCTGGTAGATTTCTTACGGTATTCATGATATACTTTTTTTAAATCAATTGGGGACTTTGGACAGGAGGGGTTTTAATGAAACTGGAGTTTATTGGAGCAGATCATGAGGTAACCGGAAGCTGCCATTATCTGGAAGTTGGAGAAACACACCTTTTTGTGGACTGCGGTATGGAACAGGGGCAGAACATTTACGAAAATGTGGAGCCGCCTGTAAGCTACAGTCAGATCGATTTCGTGCTGCTGACCCATGCCCATATTGACCATGCAGGCTACCTGCCGTTTATCTATGCCCGCGGCTTCCGCGGCCGGGTTATCACGACATCCGCGACAGCGGATTTATGTGATATCATGCTGCGGGACAGTGCCCATATTCAGGAGATGGAGGCTGAGTGGAAGAACCGGAAGGCGAGACGTGCCGGTCAGAAGGAGATCGCGCCTCTTTACGAGATGCAGGATGCGCTGGGCGTGATCGGGCTGATCGAATCGTATCATTACGGTGAAATGGTCAAGCTGAATGATAACATTACCGTGCGTTTTGTAGATGCGGGCCACCTTCTCGGTTCCGCTTCTATAGAGGTATGGGCTTCCGAAGGGGAGGTGACCAAGAAGCTTGTATTCTCCGGGGACATCGGGAACAAGAATAAACCGCTGATTCAGGACCCGCATTATATTGACACGGCGGATTATGTCATCATGGAGTGCACCTACGGAGACCGGTATCATAAAAAGAATGTCAGCTATGAGAGGGATCTGGCCCGCATTATTCAGGAAACGCTGGATCGGGGAGGAAATGTGGTTATCCCGGCCTTTGCGGTCGGCCGTACCCAGGAGCTGCTTTACTTTATCCGTCAGATCAAGGCGGACGGTCTGATTACCGGGCATGATCATTTTGATGTTTATGTGGACAGTCCGCTGGCCGTGGAGGCGACTCATGTATTCAAGCAGAATATGATGGAATGCTTCGATGACGAAACGAAGGCACTGGTGGAGCAGGGCATTAACCCGATCGATTTCCCGGGACTGAAGCTTTCTGTCAGCACCGAGGAATCCCGGAATATCAACTTTGATACGACGCCGAAGGTGATCATTTCGGCGGCCGGCATGTGCGATGCAGGACGGATCCGCCATCATCTGAAGCATAACCTGTGGCGCCGGGAGTGTTCCGTGGTATTTGCCGGATATCAGGCTGTAGGAACGCTGGGACGGAGTCTTCTGGAAGGGGCAAAAGAGGTAAAGCTGTTCGGAGAAACCATCGATGTGGAAGCTCACATTGAGCTGATCGACGGCATCAGCGGCCATGCGGACCGGGATGGTCTGCTGGAGTGGATCGGCGCCTTTAAAGAGAAGCCTTCCCACGTTTTTATGGTGCATGGAGATGACGCTGTCTGCGATTCCTTCGCGGAGGGGCTGCAGAAAGAGATGGGGCTGACCGCGACGGCGCCATTTTCCGGCTCCGTATTCGATCTGGCAGCCGGAGCCTGGATCCGGGAGGCAGCCGGCATCCCGATCGAGAAGGCAGTGGTGGCCAAAAAGAAGGCTACTTCCGTTTATGGCCGGCTTCTGGCTGCCGGCGAGCGCCTGCTTCAGGTGATCCGTCACAACGAAGGCGGCGCCAACAAGGATCTTGCAAAGTTTACGGACCAGATTATGTCCTTGTGTGATAAATGGGACCGTTAGAAAACGAGCAGAAGAATTAAGAACAGAAAGGGCAGTGATACCAATGGGGAAAGTACAGATCTATACAGACGGGTCGGCAAGGGGGAATCCGGACGGACCGGGAGGCTACGGAACGATTCTCCACTTTGTAGACCAGCAGGGGACACTGCATGAGAAGACCATATCCGGTGGCTTTAAGCGGACAACCAATAACCGGATGGAGCTTCTGGCGGCCATTGTGGGACTGGAGGCCCTGAACCGTCCCTGCCAGGTGGAGCTGTATTCCGATTCCAAGTATCTGGTCGATGCCTTTAACCAGCACTGGATCGAAAACTGGGTCAAAAACAACTGGAAGCGCGGGAAAAGTGGTCCGGTGAAAAATATTGACCTGTGGGAACGGCTGTTAAAGGCCAAGGCCCCGCACCAGGTCACCTTCATCTGGGTCAAAGGACATGCCGGTCATCCGCAGAATGAACGGTGCGACAAACTGGCCACAGCTGCGGCCGACGGCGAAAACCTGGAAGAGGATCCGGGAATTTGCTGACCGGAAACGCGCAGACCGCCGGGCTGGAATAGTTACGAAAACATTACGATATATTACGTCTTCGATTTTGGTATTTTCAAGTGTCACTTTTTGTGTTATCTTTGAAAAAGAAAAAAACAAAAGGGACGATCTGCATGAAACAGAATTTGAAAATATGGGCAGTGATTCTGGCAATCGTTGCAGCCGGAATGCTGATCACCCGTTTTACCAGTTCCTATGTATCCGGCCAGATGACCCGGATGCAGAGCAGTACGGCATCGACCGCTGCGGAAGGGGGAGCCGTTTCCCAGGCGTTCGCCGGCAGCAGCCGAAGCGAGGCAGAAGAAAACCGAAGAACGGAAGAGAGCGGTTCCGAAGACGTGAAAATCGAAAACCGTCTGGCGGAATATGAAAACCGCCTGACCGAGCTGGACGCACAAATCGAGCGTCTGCGCAGCTCCGAAACCGATTCCAATGTCTATTCCGTGAAATCTACGGCGCAGACCGAGCTGCGTCTCTGGGAGCGGGAGCTGAATTCGGTCTACAAGTTTCTCCTGGAATCTCTGAGTGAGGAAGAGGGGAACGAGCTGCGGGAATCTCAGAAAAAATGGAGTCTGGAGCGGGATGAGAAAGCACAGGCGGCAGCGCAGAAAAACAGCGGCGGTTCCATGGAAAGCGTGGAATACATCGCGGCTTCGGCGGCAGCAGCAAGAGAGCGTGTCTACGCGCTGGTAGAGCAGTACCGGTGAAATCCTGTATTTTTTCGGCTGCTGCTCACAGGAAACCTGGAAACTATCATTTTTTGTGAAAAGAAGGGCGGTGTCCCTTCTTTTTTGCTTGAAAATTGACAAGTCCTATGATACGATAATATGAGGTATATCCGGTGATTCCTGCGGGCTTTGGTATCCGGACCGCGCGGATATGCCCAAAGAAACAAGCTGAACCGAAAGAAATTACAGATTAGGAGGGGTTTTTATGGCAGTACTGGCCAATTTGATATTTTTTATGGTGAAGGCCGCGATTTTTGCAGGAATTGCATATGCGGGTATTGTATTTGGGAAGAAGTTCAGAGATAAAAAAGAATTACAAAAAAGCAAATAGTTTTTGGAGGTAACTAAGGTGGAAAATTATAAGGATTTTCTGAAATATGACGAGGCGATTGCCCGCTTTAAAGAATGGCAGGCGTCTGGTCAGGATGTGGTGCGCCCATACGGTGTAAATGAACTGAGAGAGGCATTTCTTGCCTTTTTTGAGAGCAAGGGGCATCTGCGGTTAAAGAGTTTTTCTCTGGTCCCGCACAACGATAACAGTCTTTTGCTGATCAATTCCGGCATGGCGCCGTTAAAGCCGTATTTTACCGGTCAGGAGATTCCGCCGAGAACACGAGTGACGACCTGTCAGAAATGTATTCGTACCGGCGATATTGAAAACATCGGTAAAACAGACCGGCACGGCACCTTCTTTGAGATGCTGGGAAATTTCTCTTTCGGCGATTATTTCAAAACGGAGGCAATCCACTGGTCATGGGAATTCTTAACCGGCATTGTCAAGCTGGACCCGGAGCGTCTGTATCCGTCGATCTACCAGGATGACGACGAGGCTTTTGAGATCTGGAACAAGCAGGTCGGCATTCCGGCTGAGCGCATTTTCCGTTTCGGCAAGGAGGACAACTTCTGGGAGCATGGCTCCGGTCCGTGCGGTCCATGTTCCGAGATTTATTATGACCGCGGCGAGAAGTACGGCTGCGGAAAGCCCGGCTGTACCGTAGGCTGCGAGTGCGACCGCTATATTGAGGTCTGGAACAACGTCTTTACCCAGTTTGACAACGACGGACATGGCAATTACACCGAGCTGGAGCACAAGAACATTGATACCGGCATGGGCCTGGAACGTCTGGCCGTGGTGATTCAGGAGGTTGACTCCCTGTTTACCGTGGATACCAACCGCGCCCTGCTTCAGAGAGTCTGTGAGCTGGCCCATAAGGAGTACAAAGCCGACCACGAGGCCGATATCTCTCTGCGTATTGTGACGGATCATATCAAGTCCTGCACCTTCATGATTTCCGACGGTATCATGCCGTCCAATGAAGGAAGAGGCTATGTGCTCCGCCGTCTGCTGCGCCGCGCGGCACGTCACGGAAGAAAGCTGGGCATTGAAGGAAAGTTCCTGGCGGAATTAAGCAAGACCGTGATCGAGCTGTCCAAGGGCGGCTATCCGGAGCTGGATGAGAAGAAAGCCATGATTTTCCGCGTTCTTACCGAAGAAGAGGATAAATTCAATAAGACCATCGATCAGGGTCTGGAAATTCTGGCAGATATGGAAAAAGAGATGGCTGAAAACAGCCAGACGACTCTTTCCGGCCAGAATGCATTCAAGTTATACGATACCTACGGATTCCCGCTGGATCTGACCAAGGAGATCCTGGAGGAGAAAAACCTGAACGTTGACGAGGAAGGCTTTGCCGCTGCCATGAAGGAGCAGAAGGAAAAAGCAAGAAAGGCCAGAAAGACGACTAACTATATGGGCGCCGATGTAACGGTATATCAGTCCATCGATCCGGCCATCACTTCTGTATTTACCGGCTATGACCGCCTGGAGGGCCAGTCCGTGATCTCCGTGCTGACGACGGAGGACGAGATCGTGGAGGCGCTGACGGACGGACAGAAGGGCACCATCATTCTGGATGAGACCACCTTCTATGCCACCATGGGCGGCCAGCAGGGTGATACCGGTGTGATCAACGGTGCAAACGGCCAGTTCCGGGTAGAAGATACCATTAAGCTCCAGGGCGGAAAGATCGGTCATGTAGGCGTGATGGTAAGCGGTATGCTGACCAGGGGCGAGACCGTCACCACCAAAGTCTGCGCCGAGCAGCGTGCTGCTACCGCGAAGAATCACAGCGCCACTCATCTGCTTCACAAGGCACTTCGCACCGTGCTGGGAAGCCATGTTGAGCAGGCTGGCTCTCTGGTAACGGCAGACCGTCTCCGTTTTGACTTTACCCATTTCTCCGCCATGACTCCGGACGAGTTAAAGAAGGTGGAGGATATCGTAAACGAAGAGATTCAGGCATCCCTTCCGGTCGTAACCGAAGTGATGAACCTGGAAGAAGCAAAAAAGACCGGTGCGATGGCACTGTTTGGCGAGAAGTACGGCGAGAAGGTCCGCGTCGTAAGAATGGGCGACTTCTCCACCGAGCTGTGCGGCGGTACTCATGTGGCCAATACCGGCGTGATCACCTGCTTTAAGATCTTATCCGAGGCAGGTATTGCAGCAGGCGTAAGACGTATCGAGGCTCTGACCTGTCAGGGCGTGATGTGTCATTATCAGGAAGAGGAAAAGGAGCTTCAGGAGGCGGCAAGGACCGCCAAGACGACCCCGGCCGGCCTGACAGCCAGGATCGAGGCCCTGATGGAGGAGATCCGGGAGCTTCACGCAGAGAATGAGAAGCTGAAGAACAAGCTGGCGAAGGATTCTCTGGGCGACGTAATGAATCAGGTGAAGGAAGTCAAGGGCGTGAAGGTTCTGGCTGCCAAGGCAGACGGAGCCGATATGAACGGTCTCCGGAACCTGGGCGATCAGCTGAAGGAGAAGCTGGGTGAGGGCGTAATCGTTCTTGCATCCGTTACGGACGGCAAGGTCAACCTGATGGCGACGGCTACCGATGGTGCTGTGAAGCAGGGTGCCCACGCAGGCAATCTGATCAAGGGAATTGCAGGTCTGGTAGGCGGAGGCGGAGGCGGCCGTCCGAACATGGCACAGGCCGGAGGCAAGAATCCGGCCGGCGTAGATGCCGCTCTCGCAGAGGTAGAAAAGGTTCTGGAGGGGCAGATTCGGTAGTTTTTTCGATTTTTTTGAGAAAAAATAAAATTTCAGTTAAATTTTCCTTGACGTATACTGAATTTATGTTATAATAACTCCAGTGCTAAAAAATACCCAAACAGTTGTATTTGAAGTTTTACGCACAAATTACACAACTGGAGGGAGGTTAGGTGTGAGCTATGTCAAACGTAATTGTTAAA
>JBJELD010000006.1:0-4962 GCA_051878975.1 Candidatus Caccovicinus sp. | reverse complement strand
GCCCGGACTGCGGCATCAGCGTGGAAGAGGTGGAGCCGAGAAGCTTTTCCTTCAATAATCCCTTCGGTGCCTGTCCGGAGTGCTTTGGTCTTGGCTATAAGATGGAGTTTGACGAGGATCTGATGATTCCGGATAAGTCCCTGAGCATTGACCAGGGGGCCATTGTAGTGATGGGATGGCAGTCCTGCACCGATAAAGGCAGCTTTACCAGAGCGATTCTGGAAGCGCTGTCAAAAGAATACCATTTCCGGCTGGATACGCCGTTTCAGGACTATCCGAAGGAAATTCATGACGTGCTGATTTACGGTACAAAGGGAAATGAGGTGAAGGTTCATTACAAGGGACAGCGCGGGGAAGGCGTTTATGATGTGGCGTTTGAGGGATTGATTGAAAATGTGAACCGCCGTTACCGGGAGACGTTTTCGGAAAGCTCCAAAGCGGAATACGAGACGTTTATGCGTATTACCCCATGTCAGGCATGCCGCGGACAGAGATTGAAAAAGGAGTCGCTGGCAGTAACGATCGGCGGGAAAAATATTTATGAGGCGACGGATATGTCGATCGTCAGATTCCGGGAGTTTCTGGATGGTCTGACGCTGACTGCTACCCAGGAGGCCATCGGCGGCCCGATCTTAAAGGAGATTCGTGCCAGAGTCACTTTTCTGATCGATGTGGGACTGGACTATCTGTCTTTGTCCAGGGCGACCGGTACTCTGTCCGGCGGTGAGGCGCAGCGGATCCGGCTGGCAACGCAGATCGGTTCCGGTCTGGTAGGTGTGGCGTATATTCTGGATGAACCCAGCATCGGCCTGCATCAGCGGGACAATGACAAGCTTTTAAAGACGTTGGTTCATCTGCGGGATCTGGGCAACAGTGTGCTGGTGGTGGAGCATGATGAGGATACGATGCGGGCAGCGGACTGCATTGTGGATATCGGTCCGGGAGCAGGCGCTCATGGCGGCCGTGTGGTGGCTGTGGGAACGGCGGAGGACATTATGAAGTGTCCGGAGTCTATTACCGGCGCGTATTTAAGCGGACGGATTCAGATTCCGGTTCCGCAGGAACGGAAGATCCCGAACGGCTGGCTGAAGGTCAGAGGAGCGGCAGAGAATAACCTGAAGAAGGTCAATGTGGATATTCCGCTTGGTGTTATGACCTGTGTGACCGGTGTTTCCGGCTCGGGGAAAAGCTCTCTGGTCAATGAAATTTTGTATAAGGCTCTGGCAAAAAAGCTGAACCGGGCAAGAACCATTCCTGGAAAGTTTCACAGTCTGGAGGGTGTGGAGCAGCTGGACAAGGTCATTGACATTGACCAGTCGCCGATCGGGCGGACACCGCGGTCCAACCCGGCTACTTATACTGGTGTATTCGATCTGATCCGGGATCTGTTTGCTTCTACGACGGATGCCAAGACCAGGGGATATTCCAAGGGACGTTTCAGCTTTAACGTAAAGGGCGGCCGGTGTGAGGCCTGCAGCGGCGACGGTATTATCAAGATCGAGATGCATTTTCTGCCGGATGTGTATGTGCCCTGCGAGGTCTGCGGCGGGAAACGGTATAACCGGGAGACGCTGGAGGTCAAGTATAAGGGAAAGAGTATTTTTGATGTACTGGACATGACTGTGGAGGAGGCGCTGAAGTTCTTTGAAAATGTTCCCACAATTGCCCGGAAGATCCAGACTCTGTATGATGTAGGCCTTTCCTATGTGAAGCTGGGACAGCCCTCCACGGAGCTGTCCGGCGGTGAAGCACAGAGGATCAAGCTGGCGGCGGAGCTTAGCAAGCGGAGCACCGGAAAGACCATTTATATTCTGGATGAGCCGACCACCGGACTGCATTTTGCGGATGTACACAAGCTGATTGAGATTCTGCATCGTCTGACGGAAGGCGGAAACACGGTTTTGGTCATTGAGCATAATCTGGATGTGATCAAGACGGCAGACTATATTATTGACATGGGGCCGGAGGGCGGCGATCGGGGCGGCACGGTGATTGCCAAAGGAACGCCGGAGGAAGTGGCGCAGTGTCCATGTTCCTATACAGGACAGTATGTGAAGAAATATCTGCAGAAGTGATGCGTTACGTTCTATGAGAAAACCTTTTATGAGAACATAACGGGGGAATTCCAACGGTGTCGATCAATCAGCGAATCCGGGAGAAGCAAACTGAACGGGTGGATTCTAAACAGCCCCTGGTATTTGTGATGCCCGTCTATGCCTGGCGGATTCCGAAAATTGTGAGACAGTGGATGGAAAAAACGGAATTTACAGGGAATCGGAAAGCATATTTTATTACAACCTGCGGAGATTCCAACGGAGATGCGTCCAAATATGTCCGAAGGCTGTGTGAGAGGAAATCTCTTGAATATATGGGCTGTGCGCAGATTGTGATGCCGGAAAATTATATTGTCATGTTTTCGGCACCTTCTGAAGCGGAAGCGCGCAGGATTCTTGCCGATGCCAGACTGTTTCTGGAGGAAACAGCGGAAAAGATTTTAAAGGGAGAGCCTTTGCCGGAGAAAAAAATCAGCTGGAAGGACCGGCTGTGCAGCGGATTGATCCATGATCTGTTTTATCTGTTCATGGTGCATCCCGGAAAATTCCGGGCTACGGATCGGTGCACAGGCTGCGGAAAATGTGAAAAGCATTGTCCGCTCCGGAATATTTCCATGAAGGAAGCAGAGGGGCGGCATGATCTGCAAAAGAAGGAAGGATCGCAGGATGGCCGAAGGCCGCAGTGGGGCCGCAGCTGTACGCACTGCATGGCCTGTATCTGCGGCTGCCCGGAAGAAGCCATTGAGTACGGAACGAAGACCAGAGGAAAAATACGTTATCAGTGTCCGCTTTGATGACATTTTGAGGAGAAATAGCAGAAAGACTATAAAGTATGATAAAATGCTGTAGAATGTTGTAGACTATCATAGAATGTTATAAAAGGCAGGATAAAGACAGAGATTAAGAAATTCCTGGTATTTTGTCAAAACTGCTTGCTATTTGTCAGAGGATTCGCTATAATGAGTTCATACGAAAGAGAAAGAGAGATTGTACTGTTGCGGTGCAATCTCTCTGCTTTTCGAATGATGCAGCAAAACGATAAAGGTACATAAGAAGGACTCATTGCCTGAGCTGCAGCAATACAAAAGACGAAAGCATACAAAAGAAAAAAGGCACAAGTCAACAAAAGGCAAAAGACAAAATACAAGCAAAAGAGAAAAGAAAAAAACAAAAGAAAACAAAAAACGAAAGAAAAACCTGCGGAGAGTAAGATAGGTGCTGCCGCGGGGAAGGTACAAAAGAAAAGCGCCGGATTTTCAGAAATCCGGCTGAATTTTGGAGGGAGACATGTAAGGATGTCTCCCTTGTCAAAAAGAAAAGGAGTTTCCCATGAACAGAGAGATGATTATCGTCCTGGATTTTGGCGGCCAGTACAATCAGCTGATTGCCCGCCGCGTCCGTGAATGCAATGTCTACTGCGAAGTGCATCCTTACACCCTGCCATTGGAAAAGATTAAAGAGATGAACCCGAAGGGGCTGATCTTTACCGGCGGTCCAAACAGTGTGTATCTGGAAGAATCTCCCCATATTGATCCGGCTATTTTCGATATGGGAATCCCGATTTTAGGAATCTGCTACGGTTCTCAGCTGATGGCGTACACGCTGGGCGGCGAGGTGGCAACGGCCCCGGTCAGCGAATACGGTAAGACCGAAGTTGAGGTGGACAAGACCTCCGTTATTTTTAAGAACGTGGAGCCGACCACCGTATGCTGGATGAGCCATACAGATTATATTTCTAAGGTTCCGGAGGGCTTCTGGGCGACTGCACATACTCCGGTATGTCCGATTGCAGCAATGGAATGTGCGGAAAGAAAGCTTTATGCGACCCAGTTCCATCCGGAGGTTATGCATACCGTGGAAGGCGTCAAGATGCTGCATGATTTCGTTTATGATGTGTGCGGCTGCAGCGGCGACTGGAAGATGGATTCTTTTGTGACCACAACGATTGAAGCGCTCCGTGAAAAAATCGGAACCGGCAAGGTTCTGTGCGCATTGTCCGGCGGCGTGGATTCCTCTGTTGCGGCAGTTCTGCTTTCCAAGGCAATTGGCAAGCAGCTGACCTGTGTCTTTGTAGACCATGGCTTATTGAGAAAGAATGAAGGCGACGAGGTAGAAGCAGTATTTGGACCGGATGGCCCATATGAGCTGAATTTTATCCGTGTCAATGCCCAGGAACGTTTTTACAGCAAGCTGGCCGGAGTGGAAGAACCGGAACAGAAGAGAAAGATTATCGGTGAAGAGTTTATTCGCGTGTTTGAAGAAGAAGCGAAAAAGATCGGTGCGGTAGACTTCCTAGTGCAGGGTACCATTTATCCGGATGTGATTGAATCCGGTCTGGGCAAGTCTGCAGTGATAAAATCTCATCACAACGTTGGCGGTCTTCCGGACTGCGTTGATTTTAAGGAGATTGTGGAACCGCTTCGCCTGTTATTTAAGGATGAGGTGCGCAAGGTTGGTCTGGAACTTGGAATCCCAGAATATCTGGTATTTCGTCAGCCGTTCCCGGGTCCGGGTCTGGGAATCCGAATTATCGGTGAGGTAACCGCTGAGAAGGTACGGATCGTGCAGGATGCAGATTACATTTACCGGGAAGAGATTGCGAAGGCTGGTGTGGATAAGCACCTGGGCCAGTATTTTGCAGCCCTGACCAATATGCGTTCCGTAGGAGTTATGGGTGATTTCAGAACCTATGACTATGCAGTTGCACTTCGTGCAGTAGAAACCTCTGATTTCATGACAGCAGAAGCAGCACAAATCCCATGGGAGGTGTTGCAGAAGGTGATGAACCGAATTGTCAATGAGGTAAAGGGCGTAAACCGCGTATTCTATGATTTAACCTCGAAGCCACCAGGAACGATTGAGTTTGAATAGAAGTCGAATCCTCGGAAAAGCCTGTATTTATGGGCTT
>JBJELD010000005.1:0-25705 GCA_051878975.1 Candidatus Caccovicinus sp. | reverse complement strand
TGGCATTAGTAGCATGACTTATTGTGCATTTTTTTAAATTTGCTCATTTATAGTAGTATTATTTAAAATACAGAACAAATGTTTGGAAAAAGCATTAAGATGTGTTATAATGGAGGTGGATAAAGTGAGACCATCAGAAAGATTTACTGAGATTACAGGTCAAACTGGTCTCTATAACATTCAAGCTATCGATAATGTGCCATCCATTATGCAAAGAGGGCTGTTGTCTAATGAAAGGGCAAGTAGAATTAATCATGTATCGATTGCCATGAATGAAGTACAAGCTCGAAGAAAATTGGTTCGAATCCCTAATGGAATGAAATTGCATCAGTATGCTAACCTATATTTTGATCCATGGAATCCAATGTTGTCAAGGAAGAGGAGCCAAAATGAAGATATTTGTATTTTGAAATTTGATAGAGTTGTTTTGGATTTTGAAGGTGTCATTCTATCAGATAGAAATGCCTCAAGTGACTATGCAGCTTTTTATGGAGCATTGGTGGGGTTAGAAAATATTGATTTTGATTTGGTTTATGCCAGATATTGGACAGATGACGATTATTATGAACAATGTAGAAAAAAGTCTATAAAATGTGCGGAAGTTTTAGTGCCTTATTATATACCGTTTGATTATGTAGTGTGTGCCGCTGTTGTAAATGAAGATGCTGAGAATAGATTGAAAGCAACCGGTTTCAATAGGGAAATCATTGTCGAACCCAGAGTGTTTTTTTAGGAGATGATAGTATGAAAGTGAAAATTGGAAATATTTTTGAAAGTAAATGTTTAGCTATCGTCAATACTGTTAATTGTGTAGGCGTGATGGGAAAAGGAATTGCGCTTGAATTCAAAAAAAGATATCCAGAAATGTTTATAGATTATGTGAAAAAATGTAAATCTGGCAAAGTACAAACTGGAATACCATATGTTTTTGATAATGGCGATGGTATGACAATTATTAATTTTCCAACAAAAGATCATTGGAGGTCCCCGTCTAGATTATCATTCGTTGTGGAAGGTCTTGATTGGTTTGTGGCGAACTATGAGAAGTATGGGATTACAAGCGTTGCATTTCCACCTTTGGGATGTGGGAACGGAGGACTTACTTGGGAAGTTGTTGGACCTATCATGTATCAGAAACTAAGAGGATTACCGATTGAAGTTGAAATATATGCACCGTTTGGTGTGAGTAAAAATGAAATTACTGATGAATTTTTATCAAAATCAGTTATTGCAGATGAAGTTTTAGGCAAAAGTAATTTGAAAGTTAATCCTAAATGGTATTTAATTTTAGAGGCTGTAAGAGAACTCAATGGTAGAACATATTCATTGAAAGTTGGTAGAACAATCTATCAAAAGATATGTTATGTTATGACAAGAAATGGAGTGAATACAGGATTTACATTTTCAAAAGGAAGTTATGGGCCATATTCTACGAATGTCAAAGATTCTATTACAGCATTGGCAAATGCAAATTTGATTATAGAGCAGACATTGGGACGAATGGTTTCACTAAGTGTTTCAGATAATGTGATTATACATGAAGATAAGTTTAGCCGAGAAGAGTGGATTGCAATGAAAAAAACAGTTGATTTGTTTGGAAGAGTTAAAAGTACAGATCAAGCTGAAATGATAGCAACTGTTTTGTATTCATACGATGAATTGAATAATGGAAAACAAAAAATAAGCGATAAAGATGTATACAATTATGTTATGTCTTGGAAGCCTCATTGGAAGCAAGAAAAGAACTACGAGGTTTGTGATACAATTCACAATCTTGCAATGCTTTCTCTTATTTCAGTAGCACATAGTAATTTATTATTAGACACATCATTATTTTAACTAAAAAACCGCTTCAAATGAAGCGGTTTTTTAGTAATGCTGTAGTATCTGACTAGGATGGTCAAATGCTTTACGGTTGTAAGAAAAAGATATTTTTTTGTCCCATACTTGGACACGTCCACACACATTTCGCCATACATTTGCCATAAGGGGACTGGAGCAGGGAATTCCGTTGAAAGTCATGCAGTCGATTCTCGGTCACAGCAGTCTCGCGATGACCGCAGATCTGTATTCGCATGTGCTTCCAAATACCAAGGCGGAAGAGATGAAGAAGCTGGAAAGCGTGCTATGATGAGATGCAAGTGGTGTCAAACGTAAAAAACAGAGGGATCCTCTTAAGTGAGGCAACCTCTGTTTTTCCTTGTAAATCCATCAAAAAAAGCAGATGACGGGAATCGAACCCGCCTCCCCAGCTTGGGAAGCTGGTGTTCTACCGATGAACTACATCTGCGCAACACAATCATTATACCACATTATTTGAAAATTGCAAGGTGAATTTCTTTGTTTTTGCAAGACAGATTTTTCAGTTTTTCGAATATATTCTCAGTGAACACAGCAGATGCTTCGGCTATGCTGCGGCATCTGCTGTGTTACAATTGTCCGATTTCCCCAGAAGAATATTTGTATTTTGATTATTAACTTTCGATATCAGCTTAAATCCTGTCCGTTGCTTGCAATGACCTTTTTATACCAGTAGAAGGAATCTTTTTTTCTTCGCGAAAAGTCTCCGGTTCCGTCATCATACTTTTCGACATAAATGAAACCGTATCGTTTTGCGTATTCGCCTGTGGATGCAGAGACCAGGTCGATGCAGCCCCATGGGGTATAGCCGATCAGGTTTACGCCGTCTTCAACGGCTTCTCCCATCTGCTCAATGTGGCGGCGGAGATATTCGATCCGATAGGTGTCGTGGATTGTGCCGTCTTCCTCGATTTTATCATAAGCACCTAAACCGTTTTCTACTACCATGATCGGAAGCTGATAACGATCATAAAGCTCATTAAGCGCATACCGCAGTCCTTTCGGGTCGATTTGCCATCCCCAGTCACTTGCTTCCAGATAAGGATTATTCACGCCGCCGAGAATGTTGCCGGCACCTTTCTTTTTGTCCGGATCAGCGGTCTGGCAGGAAGACATATAGTAGGAAAAGGTATAAAAATCAACCGTCCCTTCTTTCAGAATTTCTTTGTCTCCATTTTCCATTTTAATGTGGATGTTATGTTCATTAAAGTAACGATTCATATAAGACGGATAATAGCCTTTGCACTGAACATCCGAGCAGAAATAGTTCTTAAAATGATTGAATTCCTGTGCTTTCAGGACATCATCCGGATTGCAGGTCAACGGATAGGTGCAGGAATAGAGCAGCATATTGCCGACCTGATAATCTGGATCGATCTCATGAGCGAGCTTGACGGCTAATGCGCTGGCAACGAACATGTGGTGCAGTCCCTGGAAGCGCTGCTGAGGAATATCCGGCTGGCTCATAAAAGGCGTCGGATTTTCCAGATCATTCAGGATTCCCTGATTCAGAAGAGCGCCCATCGGAGAAAGCGCGCTGTTGATCTCATTGAAGGTCAGCCAATATTTGACTTTGCCTTTATACCTGGTGAAAATGGCGCGGCAGTAGCGAAGATAGTAATCGATCATTTCCCGGGATGCCCAGGAATTACATTTCTTCGTCAGCCCAAAGGGAACCTCATAGTGGGAAATGGTGATCAGTGGTTCGATTCCGTATTTCAAGCATTCCTCGATCACCTCTTCATAATGCTTCAGGCCTGCTTCATTTGGCTCTTTCTCATCGCCGTTCGGAAAAATTCTCGTCCATGCTATGGAAAAACGGTATACCTTAAAGCCCATCTCGGCAAACAGCCGGATATCTTCTTTAAAGCGATGGTAATGGTCGATGGCCTCATGGCTGGGATAAAAGGTTCCTTCCTGCAGGACCGGCGTGATCATTTTGCTCTGTCCATACTTCCCGCCTGTGCAGATGTCGGAAATGGAAACGCCTTTGCCGTCCTCATCCCATGCGCCCTCGCATTGATTGGCAGCGGTAGCGCCGCCCCATAAAAAATTGTCCGGAAATCTCATCGGTTCATCCTCCTACTACAATCTGTTCATTTTCTACAGTTACACTTGCAAAATTGTCAACATTGCTTACCAGTACCGGGGTGGTGGTGTCATAGCCTGCTGTCCGGATCTGTTCGATATCAAACTCCAGCAGAAGCTGGCCCTTTTTGATTGGATCTCCATTTTTTACATGTGCTTTAAAAGGCTTTCCCTCCAGCCGGACGGTATCCAATCCGACATGGATCAGCAGCTCGACGCCCTTGTTTGATTTTAAACCAATTGCATGCAGCGTGTCAAATACACATGCGCAGGTGCCGTCAAAGGGGGCGTAAACTTTTCCCTCAGAAGGAATGATTCCAAAGCCGGTGCCAAGTACACCGGAGGCAAAGGTCTCGTCTTTCACATCCTGAAGGGGAATGACCGTTCCTTTTACCGGAGCCGGGATGACACTGGTTTCCCCCTGAGAAAGAACGGATGCGTTTTCTGCTGTATCCTCCGGTACGGTGTCTTCCAGAGCTTCCTCCTTCGGATCCCGGTACAGGATGAAGGAAACGGCAAAGGAGATTACAAGGGAGATCACGCCGCCGATTGCTCCGAATACGAAGCTGTGCGTAGGATCATTCGGGCCGATCAGGGTAACCAGAGAAAGAAAGGACGGGGAACCTCCCGGTACATATCCCTTGACGCCGGTCAGACCGCAGAACAGTCCGGAAACGCCTGCGCCGATGACCGCGCCGATCATAGGCTTGATATAGCGCATATTGATGCCGTACATGGCTGGCTCTGTTACGCCTGCGATGGTAGCGGAAATGCCGCAGGCAATGCCTTCTGACCGGGTTTCCGTATTTTTGGTTCTTGCAGCAACGCCAAAGGAAGCGCCGCCCTGTGCAATATTGGAACATATCATGGTAACTTTGACGATGACATCGTATCCCAGCGTAGCCAGGTTGTTCAGGTACAGCGGAACCAGGGCATAATGCATACCGGTCATAACGATGAACGGCATCAGTGCACTCAGGATGCAGACGGTCAGCCACGGGCAGGCATTATACAGTGCAGAAACAGCACCGGCCAGTACATTGCCGATAACCGTACCGAGAGGACCCAGAACGATCAGGGCGACCGGAACGCAGATCAGAATAAAAAGCATGGGCTTCATAAATGATTTCAGCACGGTCGGAGACACCCGATCTGAAAATTCCTCGACTACCTTCATGACGGGAGCCATCAGAAGAATCGGAAGGACCGAAGAGGTGTAGGTCGCACAGATTACCGGAATTCCGAAGAAGCTGGTGGCTTTCATTCCCAGGAAGGTGCCAAGCTCCAGTGAGCCGCCGCTCATCAGCGTCACCAGGTTCGGATAAACCATTGCCGCGCCGACGATCATCCAGAGGATCGGACTTCCGCCCATTTTCATTGCCGTTGTGTAGCAAAGGAAAATCGGCAGAAACAGCATGAAGCAGTCGCCCATGGCGTTGAGGATCAGATAGGTTGAGGTCGAGGTGTCCAGACCGGCAAAAGTGGTCAGGACCGTCAGCACCACCTTTACCATACCACATCCTAAAAGAGCGGGCAGAAGCGGGGTCATACACCCGGAAACGTAGCCGAAAAGCCGCTGGATGGAATTTCCCTGCGGTTTTTCTGGAGCGGCCGCGCCGGCGCCCCAATTTCCCAACTTTTTAAATTCCTTAAATAAACTGGAAACTTCATTTCCAATTACAATCTGGTACTGGCCTCCCTGCTTAATTACACTTTTTACTCCTTTGATTTTTTCCACCTTTTTATCATCGGCCCTGCTTTCATCCTTTAACACAAGACGGAGACGGGTCATACAGTGGGTTGCGCTGACGATATTTTCTGCTCCGCCAACGCCTTCTGCAATCTTTTTTGCTGTTTCGACATAATCCAATGCCATGTCTTCTCCTCCTTTTTGAAATATGTATTTTTTATCTTCTCAGCAGCCGGATATGGCTCGCTGATGGTTACGGTTCGCTTTCCAGTCAATTACCTGTGGATTGAGTTCGTCATCCCAGTGGCTGCTTTCCGGCGGTAACACGGATGATGTGAATGCAGAGAAAAGAGACCTCTTCCTCCGGCAGCTCGATCTGGTAATCCTTTTGAACCAGCTCCTGAATTTTGCGGGCGCAGCTGAATTCTCTTGGATGCTCCTTTTGCAGCATATCGTATAGGAAGTCTTTGCCTCTGTGATTCAGCTTGTTTTCTGCTACACGCTGTGCGAAGAAGATCATGTGCGTGATGAAGCGCTGGTAGTCCAGGGACTCCTCGTCAAAATTCAGGCCGAAGCTGTAGCGCACGACATTGACGGCCTTCTGGATAATTTCGGTGACCTCCTGGATCTTCTGCATATCGCAGTCATATTCCGCGTTCAGAATGTGCATGGCAATCGATGTCGCTTCATTTTCCGGAAAGCGGATGCCCATGACCTCCTCCACAATATCCAGCGCATGCATTCCGATGGCAAATTCCTTCGGATACAGCTTTCTGGTTTCAAAATTCAGCATATTATAAAAGGTGATTCCCTTTTTCAGTCTTTCTGCGGCAAAACTGATATGGTCGGTCAGCGTAATATAAACGTTTTTGTTCAGCCGTTTTTTCAGCATCTGGCGTGCGTAATCGATGATCTGGTTGGAGGCCCGTATCACATCCACGTCCACCTCCAGAAACAACTGCTTCAGCCGGTCGGTGGATGCCGAAGAATCCATGCGAAAAATTTTTTCTACTTTGGACATATCGATTGCCTGTCCAGGCTGCACACGCCATCCAATCCCACGTCCGACCAAAATAACCTCACGATTGTATTCGTCCAGAGAACTGACTACATTGTTATTCAAAATCTTTTCGATGATCACGAAAACGCTCCTTTCCCTTCACGATCATAAAAAATGGCATAAAAAAAACCAAACAAATAACACCATGCAGATTTCTGCACTCGTGCTAATGTTTGGTACTGCCTAATCGAATAGTAACAAGCCCATTTATCAATTAGCTATAGTCTACAGTTTCTTTGCGGTTTTGTCAAGAGGTTTGTGAAAAATGCGGATGGTTTTCATAAACCGGTCGGCTGTATTCTGGCAAATTTTCCCTGTTTTCCTCAGCTGCGGAATTACATGCAGGGCGAAATCTATTTCGGAAAGCGGCGTCAGATGGCATACGTAAACTTCTAACTTGCAAACCGGGAAATTTTGTGTTTAAATAGGAAGGATGATGCATATTTGGAGGTTGATTATGGCGAAAGTACAATATAATGCGGACAGCATCACCGTTCTGGAAGGTCTTGAGGCGGTGCGGAAGCGTCCTGGTATGTATATAGGAGGAGTCGGAACGAAGGGGCTTAACCATCTGATCTATGAGATCGTGGACAACTCAGTGGACGAGCATCTGGCTGGATTCTGCAGTGATATCTGGGTTTCGCTGGAGGAAAACGGCTCCTGTACCGTCCGGGATAACGGGCGGGGAATTCCGGTTGAGATGCATAAAAAAGGGATGACGGCAGAGCGCGTAGTTCTTGCGACTCTTCATGCAGGCGGAAAATTTGACAATGAAGCGTATAAGACCAGCGGGGGCCTTCACGGTGTAGGGTCTTCGGTGGTCAATGCTCTGTCAAGGCGTCTGGAGATCAAAATCAGCCGTAATGGAGCGGTTCATTATGACGCATATGAACGCGGCATTCCGGTGGTGGAGTTAAAGGACGGACTGCTTCCGGTGATCGGGAAGACGAAGGAGACCGGAACGGAGATCAATTTCGTTCCGGATGAGGAAATTTTTGAGAAAACCAGGTTCAAAGCGGAATGGCTGAAGAGCCGGCTTCATGAGACGGCCTATCTGAACCCGCAGCTGACCATTCATTATGCAAATCGAAGAGCCGGCGAGGAGGAGCAGATCGACTACCATGAACCGGACGGATTGATTGCGTATGTTAAAGAATTGAACAGTGGGAAAACGCCGGTTCATGATCCGATTTATTTTAAGGGAACGGTAGACCGGATTGAGGTTGAGGTGGCTTTTCAGTTTGTCGATGCTTTTGAAGAAAACGTGCTGGGCTTCTGCAACAATATTTTTACTCAGGAGGGCGGAACTCATCTGATCGGGTTCAAGACCCGTTTTACGGCGATGATTAACAGCTATGCAAGAGAGCTGGGAATTTTAAAGGAAAAAGACACGAATTTTACCGGTGCAGATACCCGAAACGGTATGACGGCTGTTGTGGCTGTGAAGCATCCGGATCCGATCTTTGAGGGTCAGACCAAGACAAAGCTGGCCAGCGCCGATGCAACAAAGTCGGTTTTTACGGTTGCCGGGGATGAGCTGCAGCGCTATTTTGACCGAAATCTGGAGGTCTTAAAAGGCGTGATCGGCTGTGCAGAAAAATCGGCCAAGATCCGGAAAGCAGAGGAGAAAGCCAAAACCAACATGCTGACCAAATCGAAGTTTTCGTTCGACAGCAACGGAAAGCTGGCAAACTGCGAGAGCCGGGATGCGTCGAAATGCGAAATTTTTATTGTAGAGGGTGATTCCGCAGGCGGTTCAGCGAAAACGGCCCGGAACCGCCAGTATCAGGCGATTCTTCCGATCCGCGGTAAGATCCTGAATGTAGAAAAGGCCTCCATGGACAAGGTTCTGGCAAATGCGGAAATCAAGACGATGATCAATTCGTTTGGCTGCGGCTTTTCTGAGGGCTACGGCAATGACTTCGATATTACAAAGCTTCGCTACAATAAGATCATTCTGATGACAGATGCGGATGTGGACGGCAGCCATATCGACACGCTGCTTTTAACCTTTTTGTACCGATTCATGCCGGAGCTGATTACTAATGGCCATGTATACATTGCCATGCCGCCGCTTTTCAAGGTGATTCCGAAAAAGGGAAACGAGCAGTATCTTTACGATGAGAAGGAATTGGAGCGATATCGGAAGACCCATACCGGCGATTTTACGCTGCAGCGGTATAAGGGTCTTGGTGAAATGGATGCGGAACAGCTCTGGGAGACGACGCTGGATCCAGAGCGGCGCGTGCTGAAACAGGTAGAGATTGAGGATGCCAGGATGGCATCAGAGATTACCGATCTTCTGATGGGCAGCGAAGTCGGACCAAGGCGCCGCTTTATCTACGATCACGCGGATGAAGCGGAAATTGATGCATAATAAGGAGAAGCTATGGCGGAGAAGATTATCAAAACAGAATATTCCGAGGAGATGCAGCGCAGTTTCATGAACTATTCCATGAGTGTTATTACGGCCCGTGCCATACCGGATGCCAGAGATGGCTTAAAACCGGTGCAGCGGCGTGTGCTGTATGACATGAGCGAGCTGCATATCAATCACGATAAACCACACAGAAAGTCAGCCCGTATTGTCGGCGATACTATGGGTAAATATCATCCGCACGGGGACAGCTCTATTTACGATACGCTGGTGGTCATGTCTCAGGATTTCAAGAAGGGAATGCCGCTGGTGGACGGTCATGGCAACTTCGGTTCCATTGAGGGTGACGGTGCGGCGGCCATGCGTTATACAGAGGCGCGGCTGCAGAAATTTACGGAGGAGGTCTTTTTGAAGGATCTGGACAAGACCGTAAATTTCGTCCCGAATTACGATGAAACGGAGAAGGAGCCGGAGGTCCTTCCGGTCCGCATTCCAAACCTTTTGGTAAACGGTTCCGAGGGGATTGCAGTGGGCATGAGTACCAGCATTCCTCCTCACAATCTGGGTGAGGTGGCAGATGCGGCCATTGCCTATATCCGGAATCCGGAGATCACGACAGCAGAGCTGATGGAAATTATGCCGGGGCCGGATTTTCCAACCGGAGGGATCATTGCCAACAAGAGCAGTCTTCCGGAGATCTATGAGACCGGCGTGGGCAAGATCAAGCTGCGCGGCCGGTTTGAGGTGGAGCTGGGCAAACGGAAATCGGACAAGGACAAACTGGTGATCACGGAGATTCCCTACACCATGATCGGAGCCGGAATCAACAAATTCCTGGTGGATATTGCCGATTTGGTGGAAAGCAAGAAGCTGCCGGATGTGGTGGACATTTCCAATCAGTCGAACAAGGAAGGAATCCGCATCGTCCTGGAGCTTCGCAAAGATGCGGATATTGACAAGATCATTAATATTCTCTATAAAAAGACCAAGCTGGAGGACACGTTCGGCGTCAATATGCTGGCGATTGCCGGCGGCCGGCCGGAATGCCTGAGCCTGAAGGGAATTTTCAGGCATTTCCTGGATTTTCAGCATGAAAACACCACCAGAAAATACCAGGTACTTCTGCAGAAGGAGCTGGATAAGAAGGAGATTCAGGAGGGTCTGATCCATGCCTGTGATGTAATTGACGTGATTATTGCGATTCTGCGGGGTTCCAAAAATATGAAGGATGCGAAGTCCTGCCTGATGACCGGCGATATTTCCAATATTCATTTCCGGACACCGGGTTTTGAGGAGGACGCAAAACAGCTTCGGTTTACGGAACGTCAGGCCACAGCGATCCTGGAGATGCGCCTTTATAAGCTGATCGGCCTGGAGATCCTGGCGCTTGAGAAGGAACATCGGGAAACGCTGAGAAAGATCAAAGAATACGAGAAGATATTAAAGAGCCGCAAAACCATGGACGATGTGATCGTGGCAGATCTGGAAAATATTAAAAAGGAATTTGGAGCTGCGCGCCGCACACTGATTGAAGATGGACGGGAAGCGGTCTATGTGGAGGAAGCTCCGGCAGTATCAGAAGCGGTGTTTGTCATGGATCGTTTCGGTTACTGCAAGCTTTTGGATAAAGCTGCTTTTCTTCGGAATCAGGAAACGGTGGAGAATGAATATCCTCATGTGATCAGCTGTATGACCGACGATAAGATCGGCATTTTTACGAACAACGGAAATTTCCACCAGGTGAAGGTGTCGGATGTGCCCTTCGGAAAGCCGAAGGATAAGGGGACGCCGATTGACAATATCAGTCGTTTTGACGGAACGAAGGAGCGAATCATTTATTTGACCGGCCTGAGTGCAATGAAGGATACCATGCTGGTGTTTGCGACGAAACAGGCGTTGGTGAAGCAGGTTCCGGCATCTGAATTTGAAACCAATAACCGAACTGTGGCGGGCACGAAGCTTCAGGACGGAGATGAACTGATTTGTGTCTGCCTGGTAAACGGACAGCGGGATGTGGTACTGCAGACGGACAACGGGGTATTCCTGCGTTTTGCTCTGGATGAGATTCCGGTGATGAAGAAGGCATCCAAGGGCGTTCGAGGCATTAAGCTGGCGGACGGAGACACTCTTGATACGTTGTATCTGATCGGCGAGGATCCGATCCTTTCTTATAAAGGAAAAGAGGTGCATTTAAACCGGCTGAAGCTGGCAAAACGGGACGGAAAAGGAAATAAGGCGCGGCTGACGTAATAAAAACATCCCTCTGACCCTTCTGAAAAAGAATCAGGGGGATGCATTTGTTTTACAGTTCAGCCAGATCTTCCTGACAAAGCGGGCGGATGCCGGCTTTCATCAGAACGTCGATTGCTTTCTGATTATCCTCCACGCGGAAGATCATGTTGGCATAGCCTTTCTTTCTGGTAGTAAAGGCATACATGTATTCCAGGTTGATCTGATTTTCTCCTAAAATTCGGATCACATTGGAAAGTCCGCCCGGCTCATCCGGAATGGACACGGCCAGAACCTTGGTGATGGAAGCGATATAACCGGCATCCTTGATCATGGTAGAAGCGTTGTAAACGTCATCTACGATCATCCGCACGATTCCGAAATCAGATGCCTCTGCCACGGAAAGGGCACGCATGTTAATGTCATTTCTGGAAAGCATATCGGTGAACTCGGCAAGCTTGCCCGGCTTATTTTCCAAAAATACCGAAATCTGCTTGACTGTCATTGCAGAAAACCTCCTTTTTATTTTTTATACAGGTTGCGCTTGTCAATGACGCGGACGGCCTTGCCCTCGCTTCTGGTGATGGCTTTTGGATTGACCAGCTTCACCTTGGCGTAAATGCCGAGCATTGCCTTCAATGCGTCGATCAGTTCCTTCTCCTTAGCGGATACGGCGCTTAAGCTGTCGGAGAACATTTCCTGGGTCATTTCTACCTGAACTTCGATCGTATCGCTGTTGTTGACACGGTCTACGATGATCTGGTAGTTCGCCGGATAACCCTTGTTCATAAGAACGGTTTCAATCTGGGACGGGAATACGTTTACGCCCTTGATGATCAGCATATCATCGCTGCGGCCCATTGGCTTGCACATCTTAACATGTGTTCTGCCGCAGGAGCATTTCTCATGGGACAGAATGCAGATATCGCGGGTGCGGTAACGGATCAGAGGGAAGGCTTCTTTGGTAATGCAGGTAAACACCAGCTCGCCTTTTTCACCGTCAGGAAGCACTTCGCCGGTCTTCGGATTGATGATTTCCGGAATGAAATGATCTTCATTGACGTGCATACCGGTCTGCTCAGAGCATTCAAAGGACACGCCGGGGCCGGAAATTTCAGTCAGCCCGTAAATATCATAAGCTTTGATTCCCAGCTTTTCCTCGATGTCATGGCGCATTTCTTCCGTCCAGGCTTCTGCACCGAAAATGCCGGCCTTCAGCTTGATCTGATCACGAAGTCCGCGCTCAAGGATGCTTTCTGCCAGGTAGGCGGCGTAGGAAGGGGTGCAGCAGATAATCGTGGAACCAAGGTCCGTCATGAACTGGATCTGGCGTTCTGTGTTGCCGGAGGACATCGGAAGAGTCAGACATCCTACTTTATGAGAACCGCCGTTCAGGCCGGGGCCGCCGGTAAACAGGCCGTAGCCGTAGCTGACATGGCAGACATCCTGCTTTGTGCCGCCTGCCGCAACGATAGCCCGGGCGCAGCAGTCCTCCCAGAGATCAATGTCGTGCTGGGTGTAGAAGGCCACAACACGGCGGCCGGTAGTGCCGCTTGTGGACTGGATGCGGACACAGTCTTCCAGCGGTCTTGCAACAAGGCCGTACGGGTAGGCATCACGAAGATCGTCCTTGGTAATAAACGGAAGCTTCGGAAGGTCATCCACCGAACGGATGTCTCCCGGCTCCAGGCCGGCCTCTTCCATCTTTTTTCGGTAATAAGGTACATTGTCCCAAACATTCTGAACCTGTTTGACCAGCCGTTCACTCTGCCATGCGCGGATTTGATCCCGGGATGCGCATTCAATTTCTGGTTGATAGTAGTGTTCCATGCAATTTGGTTCCTTTCTTCTGACTAAAATTTGTACAAAAAGTACTCTTATGTATAAATATACCTTGTTTTTTCGTCAACGTAAACAAAAAAATACATTTTTTTGAAAACTTTTCCATTCTTGCTGCCGTCTGGCACTTTTTTCATCCGAGGATTCCTTCCGGGAAAGAAGATGAAATGAATGTGTCTTTGACAGACAAACAAATGTATTTTTCTCGCGAATGGGTATTGCAATTTTCCGCGGTTTGTTATAGGATAGGTTCAATGTTACTCTGCGGGCAGGTGCTTCGGAGTGATAGATATACAATATGTGATTTCAGAGGAGAATGCAGTTATGGAAAAGAAATTAAGAGTCGGCGTCTTAGGCGCGACCGGCATGGTTGGACAGAGATTTATCTCTCTGCTGGAAAATCATCCGTGGTATGAGGTGGTAACCGTTGCGGCAAGCCCTCGTTCTGCAGGAAAAACCTACGAAGAAGCGGTTGGCGGACGCTGGAAGATGACCACTCCCATGCCGGAAGCCGTAAAAAAGCTGGTAGTCATGAATGTAAATGAGGTTGAGAAAGTAGCAGCCGGCGTAGATTTCGTATTCAGTGCAGTTGATATGAGCAAAGAGGAGATCAAGGCCATTGAGGAGGAATACGCAAAAACAGAAACTCCGGTGGTATCGAATAACAGTGCGCACCGCTGGACTCCGGATGTTCCGATGGTAGTTCCGGAGATCAATCCGGAGCACTTTAAGGTGATCGAGTTTCAGAAGAAGAGACTGGGTACACAAAGGGGCTTCGTTGCCGTAAAGCCAAACTGCTCCATCCAGAGCTATGCGCCGGTTCTGACGGCGTGGAAGGAATTTGAACCGTATGAAGTGGTAGCGACCACCTATCAGGCGATTTCCGGTGCAGGAAAGACTTTTCAGGGCTGGCCGGAGATGGAAGGAAATATTATTCCGTATATCGGCGGTGAGGAAGAGAAGAGTGAGCAGGAGCCTTTGAGAATCTGGGGCGAGATCAAGGACGGTGTGATTGTAAAGGCTTCTGAGCCGAAGATTACCTGCCAGTGTATCCGTGTTCCGGTTCTGAACGGTCATACGGCTGCTGTGTTTGTAAAGTTCAGAAAGAAACCGACCAAAGAGCAGCTGATTGAAAAGCTGGTTCAATTCAGCGGACTTCCGCAGGAGATGAAGCTGCCGAGTGCTCCGAAGCAGTTCATCCAGTATCTGGAGGAAGACAATCGTCCTCAGGTTGCACTGGATGTGGATTATGAGAACGGAATGGGCATCTCGGTGGGACGTTTGAGAGAGGATTCCATTTATGACTGGAAGTTCGTCGGACTTTCCCATAATACAGTCCGCGGAGCAGCCGGCGGAGCAGTTCTGTGTGCAGAGCTTCTGACTGCGCAGGGATATATTTCTGCAAAGTAAAGAAAGAAAAAATGGAAAAGCGGGGGACCACGAAAGCGCGGCCCCTTTCTTTTTGCGTCGGATAATCCGACAAGAAAGGATTGTCAGGAACTTCCATTTGCGCTATAATCGTTGGAGGGGCAAGACAAGATTTACAGACAGAATACAAAAAACAGGGGGACAGCCTATGGCAATCAACGTAGAACGATTCGGCGAAACGCCGGACGGAAAGCAGGTAGATCTGTATACCTTGACGAATGAAAATGGAGTAAGTGCTTCCTTTACCAATCTGGGCGGAACCTGGGTTTCCATGCTGGTGCCGGATAAAAAAGGTGAAATGGCAGATGTGGTTTTAGGTTATGATACCGTTGAGAAGTACCTCGTCAATCAGCCGCATTTCGGTGCGATCATCGGAAGAAGTGCAAACCGGATCGGCGGTGCCGCCTTTACCTTAAATGGAAAACGGTATGAGCTGAAGGCCACAAACGGGCCGAACAACCTGCACAGTGAGCCGGAGTTGTATCACCGGCGGGTGTGGGAGGTCGAGCTGGGGGAAACCGGCAAGGGAAGCCGTATTTCTTTTTCACTCTTCAGTCCGGACGGAGATCAGGGATATCCGGGAAATGCCGAGATTACGGTCAGCTATACGCTGACTCCGGACAATGCGGTTTGGATCGAATATCAGATTGTTTCGGATGCGGATACCATTGCAAACTTTACCAATCACAGCTATTTTAATCTGGGCGGACAGGACAGCGGAGAGATTCTGGCACATCAGGTCTGGATCGATGCGGATTCCTTTACGCCTGCCGATTCCGTTTCCATTCCCACCGGAGAGATCGTTCCGGTAAAAGGCACACCGATGGATTTCACACTCATGAAGCCGGTCGGAAGAGATATGGATCAGCCGTATGAACAGCTGGTACAGGCAGGCGGCTATGATCATAACTGGGTCCTGAACCATAAGCCGGGTGAAATTGGACTTTGTGCCAAGGCGTACGAGCCGTCATCCGGGCGGATTATGGAGGTATATACGGATCTTCCGGGGCTGCAGTTTTACACGGCAAATTTCCTGAATGGGGACGTGCCGGGCAAGGGCGGTGCCATTTACGGTCCGCGCCATGCATACTGTTTTGAAAGCCAGTTTTATCCAGATGCGGTTAACAAGCCGCAGTTTCCTTCTCCGGTCATACGGGCAGGAGAAGTCTTTCAGACAACTACGATTTACAAATTTATGCGTGAATAGGAGAAGCTTTTCTGCAGTCTGGCATAAAAAGAAGAGAGGAATGGAATGTCAAAATCGTTATACATTGCAGAAAAGCCCAGTGTGGCTCAGCAATTTGCCGATGCATTGAAGATCAAGGGAAGGCGGGGAGACGGCTATATCGAGTCAGAAGAGGCCGTAGTAACCTGGTGTGTGGGACATCTGGTCACCATGAGCTATCCGGATGCCTATGATCCTTCTTTAAAGCGCTGGAGTCTGGAAACCCTGCCGTTCCTTCCGAAGGAGTTTAAATATCAGGTCATCGACAGTGTGGCCAGACAGTACCAGATTGTAGCCGGTCTTCTGAACCGGTCGGATATAGATACGATCTATGTATGCACGGACTCCGGTCGGGAAGGAGAGTATATTTACCGGCTGGTGGCACAGATGGCCGGGGTTCAGGGAAAGAAACAGAAGCGGGTCTGGATCGATTCTCAGACTGAAGAGGAGATCCTCCGGGGGATCCGGGAGGCCAGGGATCTGTCTGCCTATGACAATCTGAGTGCTTCTGCGTATCTGAGAGCCAAGGAAGATTATCTGATGGGCATTAATTTCTCCCGGGTTCTGACGTTGAAATACGGACCGGTGGTGGCCGGCTACCTGAAGGAGCGCTCCGCAGTCATTTCCGTTGGCCGGGTCATGACCTGCGTTCTGGGAATGGTGGTGCGGAGAGAGCGGGAGATCCGGGAGTTTGTGAAGACCCCGTTTTACCGGGTGATCGGAAGCTTCCTGCTGGGAACCGCAGAAGAAGGAAAGCCGGAGTGCGGTCCGTTTCGTTTTGACGGAGAGTGGAAGGCTGTAGAAGGATCCCGGTATTTCGGAACGCCGGCTCTTTATAAGGAGAATGGATTTAAAGAGAAAAAAGACGCGGAAGCACTGATTGCGTTTCTGGAACAGAATCCGCCGATTACAGCAGTTCTTGTCGGGAAGGAGTCAAAAAGGGAGACGAAAAATCCGCCGCTTCTTTATAATCTGGCAGAGCTGCAGAACGACTGCTCCAAGATGTTTAAAATCAGTCCGGATGAAACGCTTCAGGTCGTGCAGGAGCTGTACGAAAAGAAGCTGGTTACCTATCCGAGAACGGATGCCAGAGTGCTGTCCAGTGCGGTTGCAAAGGAAATCGGGCGGAATATCGGCGGACTGCAGAGCTATCCCCCCATGGCGGCTTTTGCGCAGGAAGCTCTGGCTCTGGGAAACTGGAAGAATGCTGCGAAGACACGTTATGTGAATGACAAGCAGATTACAGATCATTATGCGATCATTCCTACCGGTCAGGGACTGGGGGCCGTAAGAAGCCTGAAGCCACTTTCCGAAAAAATCTATCAGGTGATCTGCCGGAGATTTTTAAGCATTTTTTATCCTGCTGCTGTTTACCAGAAATATTCGCTGGATCTGGAGCGGGAAAAAGAACATTTTTTTGCAAATTTTAAAGTTTTGACAGAACCCGGATATTTAAAGGTGTCTGACATAAACTATGGAAAGAGGACCGCAGAGGACAACCGTGATGCGGGGGAGGAGAACACGGAAAATATCCGGGATGCAGAAAACCCGGCGTTTCTGGAACTCCTGAAGAAGCTGAAAAAGGGAGAGGTACTGGATATTGCCGGCTTTGCGGTGAAAGAGGGAGAAACCTCGCCGCCGAAACGCTACACCTCCGGTTCTATGATCCTTGCTATGGAGAATGCCGGTCAGCTGATCGAGGATGAAGAGCTGCGTGCCCAGATCAAGGGGAGCGGGATCGGAACCAGTGCGACGCGTGCGGAGATCCTCAAGAAGCTGTTCCATATCAAATATCTGGCGCTGAACCAGAAAACGCAGGTTATTACGCCGACCCTGCTGGGGGAAATGATTTTCGAGGTGGTAAACGCTTCGATCCGTCAGCTGCTGAACCCGGAACTGACAGCCAGCTGGGAGAAGGGTCTGACTTATGTGGCAGAAGGAACGATCACCCCGGATGAATACATGGAAAAACTGAACCGATTTGTAGCCGGGCGTACGATCGGCGTCAAACAATTGAATAACAGTTATTATCTGCGGACGAATTTTGACTCGGCTGCAGTATACTATAATAATAAAAAGAAAGACAGAGCGAATAAGGAGAAGGAAAAAACATGATGAAAAAGGAAGAAATGAAAAACACGGAGCTTTTTGATTTAGACCAGACCATTGCGGCACGCCTTTTCGGTATGTATCAGTATCCGTGGGAGGCACTTTCCCACATTGGAAAATGCATTACCTCGATCGGAAAGCATCTGCCGGAGGATGAGTATCAGAAGCTGGGAACGAACATCTGGATTCACAGAAGCGCAAGAATTGCCCGTTCCGTTCTGATGACCGGCCCGGCTATCATCTGTGCAGGAGCCGAGATTCGTCATTGCGCATTCCTTCGCGGCAATACGATCATCGGAGCCAATGCAGTAGTCGGTAACTCCTGTGAGCTGAAGAACGTGATTCTGTTTAACGGCGTTCAGGTTCCGCATTATAATTATGTGGGGGATTCCATCCTGGGCTACCGGTCTCATATGGGTGCAGGAGCTGTGACCTCCAATGTGAAGTCTGATAAGACTCTGGTAAAGGTTCATGCAGAGGACGGCGACATTGAGACCGGATTAAAGAAGTTCGGTGCGATCCTTGGCGACGGCGTAGAGGTCGGCTGTGGTTCTGTATTAAATCCGGGCACCGTAATCGGCAAAAACAGCAACATTTATCCGCTGTCCAGCGTAAGAGGCTGTGTAGCTCCCGGCTCCATTTATAAGAAGCAGGGTGAAGTGGTAGAGAAAGAAGAGAGAGAATAAGGGGAAAAAGAAAAGGTCCCGGCAGAAATGCCGGGATCTTGTGCTGTGCGTTTATTTTGTTCCGAAGATACGGTCTCCGGCATCACCCAGGCCGGGACAGATATAAGCGGCGTCATTCAGACAGCGGTCCAGGTGGCCGACATAGATCTGGATATCCGGGTGAGCGGCCTGCAGGCGCTTCAGGCCCTCGGGGGCGGCGATGATGGACATGAACTTGATCTTTTTTCCACCATGCTGCTTGATAAAGTTTACTGCGGCAACGGCAGAACCGCCGGTAGCCAGCATCGGGTCGGTGACAACGATCGTACGTTCCTCGATCGGGTTTGGAAGCTTGCAGTAGTATTCGTGAGGCTCATGAGTTACCTCATCCCGGTACAGGCCGATATGGCCGACCTTTGCACTGGGAACCAGTGCCAGAATGCCGTTTACCATTCCAAGACCGGCCCGCAGGATTGGCACCACAGCCAGCTTTCGTCCGGCAATCATCGGTGTCATGCAGGTTTCAATCGGAGTCTCAACCTTCACATCCTCCAGTGGAAGATCACGAAGCGCTTCATAGCCCATCAGCATGGCAATTTCCTCAACCAGAGCACGGAATTCGTTGGTTCCGGTGTTCTTGTTCCGCAGCATGGAAATCTTGTGCTGGATCAACGGGTGATCAAAAATAATTACTTGTTCCATAGTTTTTTTCTCCTGTCATATAGTGTAAAAGATTATTTGGTTTCAGGGGTAAACTTTACAACAGCATAATCTCCTAAAGCGTGGCTGACCGGAACAGAAAAGCAGATAACGCCCTCTTTTTCGTAGCTGAAGGAAGACGGCCAGGTTCCCGATGTGTCCAGCGGGAAGTCCGCCTTGCTGAAAATGTCCGTGTAATAGTCGATGTCCATATTTCGGAGCTCACGAATCACAGCGTCGGTCTGTGCGGCATCCAGTCCGTCAAACTGAACGTCGTTGCTGAGTACATAGCCGGCCATGGTGTATGGATCGGAAAAATCGGAAAAACCCAGTTCTTTTCCGGAATTCAAATCCATTGTGTTTGTAAAAAACAGATTGGTCGGATGCGCAGAATCTTTGCGGGAAGCGCAGCCGGTATAGACGGCAGTGATTCGTTTCCTTGTGATGGAAGGAACCTGACATTGGATTTCCACGGTACATTCACCGGCATGGAAATCCCATGCCTTCAGAATAGAAAGTGCATGTTCTTTCAGAAGAACGTTTATCTTCTCCTGCATATCCGGATCGGTCATATCGGAAATCTGCGGATATTGAATGGAAATGCCTTCGTCTGTATAAACCGTCATCTCGAAAGATATATTTTTTACTTCGCTTGTCTCCCGGGCGGTTTCGCCGGGACTTTCCAGAGTGACCTCCTCGGAAGCTGCCGGGCTGCTGGTGTAGGGTGCCATGGTTTCTGCAGCAGTTGTGTGTATGGAGGATAAATCAATTTTATCCGGTGTTTCCTTGCTGGAACAGGCGGCTGCGAGGATGGCGCCGGCCAGAACAACGCCGGCCAGGGCCGTACCAATACAGATATTTCGTTTTAACACAGTAAAATCCCTCCTCTTTTGTATTTCTTCCAGTATATCCAAAAATCATGGACAGGTTTTGAAGAAAAACTTACAAAATATTGAAGGTTTTCCTGATTCAGTATAACAGATTCTGCAAAAAAAGCAATTCCAAACAGGATTCTCTTTACAGAATTCCGAAAAGACCGGTATAATACAAGAAAGACAGAAAAGCATTTGGGAGAAGATTTGAGAGAAAATCGAAAAGAACCAAAAACAGAAGGACGGGATTGATATGATTCGAAAGCATTTTTATTTTTCCGGACGTGTTCAGGGAGTGGGCTTCCGCTATAAAGCGATGTATCTTGCACGGCTGCTGGATCTGACCGGCTGGGCAGAAAACCTCTGGGACGGACGCGTCGAAATGGAGGTGCAGGGGGAACGTGAAAATATTTACCGGCTGCTTGCCCGACTCCAGGAGGACCGGTTTATTTCCATTGACGAGATTGAGGAAAGAGATCTGCCGGTTCGGGAAGAGCGTTCCTTCGGCATAAAGGGCTGAATCGGAGCCGAGAAAGAAGGAGAAAGCAGCAATTTAAAAAAACAGCTTGCCAAACAGGAGAAACTGTGTTATGATATTGCTGTTGTGATAAAAAACAACTTTGTAAATGATGCCGGCCTGTCGGAATGGCAGACGAGGTGGACTCAAAATCCATTGATGGCAACATCGTGCGGGTTCAAGTCCCGCGGCCGGCACTCCTTGGCAGGGGCAGAAAACCGTATGGCTTCCAGCAACATGGAAGGTTCTACGGTTTTTTCTTTTTTAAAAGATCGAACAGACGCAGACGACAATTCCACACAAATTCCTAATTGTTTCCATACAGGTTCCAATCTTTTTGTTTATATTAAAGATACCGAAAGCGAGATGAATGTTTTCGGAATCATATAGAAAGAAGAGGTAGAACAGAATGATGAAACATTTCAGAACAGCAGCAATCATGACAATGATGACGATGGCACTTGCTGCCGGAGCCACTACTGCATTTGCAGCAGAAACCGGTAATTCTTATGGATATCAGATCGGACAGCAGCAGGGACGGGATCGGCATGCACAATTTGAGGAAGCCGCCGGACCTTTCAGCGATGCCCAGCATCTGGATGTGGAGGAATTTGTGGCCGCAGGGATCCTTGATCAGGAAACTGCAGACCGGATTGCAGAGAACGCTTCCGCAAAGCATGACAGGCTCCATAACCGATATGCAGACAAATCTTCTATGACACCGGAGGAACTGCATACATTTTATGAAGGGATAAAGTCTGACGGATTTAACGGAGATTCTGTTCAGGAACTCCTGGACCAGGGACTGATTACCCAGGAGCAGGCAGATGCAATGAACGAATATATGCAGAACCGATCATAACAGCAGCAGGCGCCTTCCCGCACGGAACGTGGGAAGGCGCCTGTTGTTATGATCGGTTTGTTGTGATGAAGAAAAAACAGGATTGCCGGAACCCCTCTTTTGGTGTATGATTAAAAGAAGGTCATGCCCTGACTGAAGTACATTACAGAATAAGGAGGCGGGAGAATGAATTGTCAGGAAGCAGAGCGTCTGGTTATGCCGTACATTCAGGATGAACTGACAAATGAGGAGCTGGAAGCGTTTCTGGAGCATGTGGAGACTTGTCCGAACTGTCAGGAAGAGCTGGAAATTTATTTCATGGTTGCACTGGGTTTAAAGCAGCTGGATTCCGGTTCTGGGAATTATAACATCAAGGGCGAGCTGGAAGCTGCACTGGAGGCATCTTATCAGAGGGTTCATTTTGCCCGTTTTATAAAAATCATATGCTACGCCGTGAATACGCTGGCAGGGGTAGGACTTTTGTCTACGTTCCTTCTGCAGCTGCGCATTTGGATTATTGGATAACAGAGAGGGAAAAGAATGGGAAAACTGGTATTGATTGACGGACACAGTATTTTAAACCGCGCTTTTTATGGAGTACCGAATCTGACAAATTCAGAGGGACTTCATACGAACGCGGTTTATGGTTTTTTAAATATCATGTTCAAGATTCTGGATGAGGAGAAGGCAGATCATCTTGCGGTGGCCTTTGATTTGAAGGAACCGACCTTCCGTCACAACATGTATGCAGATTATAAAGGGACGCGAAAGCCCATGCCGGAGGAGCTGCGGGAGCAGGTGCCTCTGATGAAAGAGGTGCTGAGCGCAATGAAGATTCCGATCCTGACGTTGGCCGGCTTTGAAGCGGATGATATTCTGGGAACGGTGGCAAAGCGCAGCCAGGCGCAGGGGGTGGAGGTATCGATCATTTCCGGCGACCGGGATCTTCTGCAGCTGGCAGACGAAAAGATCAAGATCCGGATACCGAAGACCAGCCGCGGTACCACAGAGATTCACGACTATTATCCGGAGGATGTGAAGCGGGAATATCAGGTCACGCCTCTGGAATTTATTGATGTGAAAGCGCTGATGGGAGATGCTTCGGACAATATACCGGGGGTGCCTTCCATCGGAGAAAAAACCGCAACTGCCATGATCGTGTCGTTTGGGAGCATTGAAAATGCGTATGCCCACCTGGATGAGGTGAAGCCGCCGCGTGCAAGGAAGGCGCTGGAAGAGCATTACGACATGGCGCAGATGAGCAAAACGCTGGCGGCCATCTGCATTGACTGCCCGATTCCGTTCTCCTACGAGGATGCGGAGATCGGAAGCTTGTATACAAAAGAAGCCTATCAGTATATGAAGCGTCTGGAATTTAAATCGATTCTGGCAAGATTTGATGCAGACGAGGTGGGAGGCACCAGTCTGGAGGACAGCTTCCAGGTGACAGATGATGCAAAAGAAGCGGAAGAATGGTTTGCAAAGGCAGCGGCTTGTGCGAGTAACGCCGGCATCGTTGGCCTGCAGCTTCTGTTCGGGGAAAAACCGGAAGAGGATGAGCAGCTGTCCCTGTTTTTTGATGAGACCGGTCAGGCGGCGGTGGACGGAAAAGCTGGTCCGTATGTTTCAGGAGCGGCTTTGTCGGTCCGTGATCAGGAGACGGTCTGCATCCGCTCTGGAAAAACGATTTCCGGGGACTGGCTGATTGAACAGACCCGGGAGCTGATGAAAAAAGCTGGTTTCGGACGCATCTGGGTGCCGGATTTAAAGAAGCTTCTTCCGGCTTTAAAGCTGGAGGATGAGGCTCTGGTTCTGGACGGCGGTGTGGCGGCGTATCTTCTGAATCCGTTGAAGGATTCCTACGATTATGATGATCTGGCAAGAGATTATCTGAATCTGACGCTGCCATCCGAGAAGGATCTGCTGGGAAAGGTTCCGGTTGGAAAAGCGCTGCAGCACGGTGAGGAGAAAGCGGCGGTCTGTGCCTGTTATATGGCCTGTACGGTTCGGAAAGCGGCGGAGGTGATGGAGAAAAAGCTGAAGGAAACCGGTATGTGGAAGCTGTTTCTGGAGATCGAAATGCCGTTGATCTACAGCCTGTATCATATGGAACAGGCTGGTGTGAAGGTAAAGCGGGCAGCGCTTAAGGAATACGGAGATAAGCTGAAGGTTCAGATTGCCGGGCTGGAAAAGCAGATCTACGAGCAGTGCGGAGAGACCTTCAATATCAATTCTCCGAAGCAGCTTGGCGAAATTCTGTTTGAGAAGATGAAGCTGAAGGGCGGAAAGAAAACCAAGACCGGATATTCCACAGCGGCGGATGTGCTGGAGAAGCTGGCTCCGGAGGTCCCGGTGGTTCGGATGATTCTGGATTACCGGCAGCTGACCAAGCTGAATTCTACCTATGCAGAAGGCCTGGCCGTCTATATTGGCCCGGATGAACGGATCCACGGGACCTTCAATCAGACGATCACTGCGACGGGAAGAATCAGCAGCACGGAGCCGAATCTCCAGAATATTCCGGTACGGATGGAGCTGGGACGGGAAATCCGGAAGGTATTTGTGCCGGAGGACGGCTTTGTTTTTGTGGATGCAGATTATTCCCAGATTGAGCTTCGGATCCTGGCATCTCTGTCGGGGGATGAGCGTCTGATTGAAGCCTATAATTCGGCTCAGGATATCCATGCGATTACCGCTTCTCAGGTGTTCCACGTTCCGCTTGAGGAGGTGACACCGCTGCAGCGGCGCAATGCCAAGGCCGTCAATTTCGGGATTGTATACGGAATCAGCGCCTTCGGGCTGGGAGAGGACTTAAGTGTTTCCAGGAAAGAGGCGCAGGACTATATCAATCAGTATTTTGAAACCTATCCTGGTGTCAAGGAATACCTGGATCATCTGGTTGCTGAGGGGAAAGAACAGGGTTATGTTTCGACTCTGTACGGAAGAAGGAGGCCGATTCCGGAGCTGAAGTCTGCAAACTTTATGCAGCGTTCCTTTGGTGAGAGAGTGGCCATGAACTCCCCGATTCAGGGAACAGCCGCCGATATCATGAAGATTGCCATGATCGGCGTGGACCGGGAGCTGCGCCGCCGCGGAATGAAGTCCCGGATCGTGCTGCAGGTACATGATGAGCTCCTGATTGAGACCTGGAAGGAAGAGACAGAGTTAGTCAAGGAGATTCTGGAGGATAAAATGAAGCATGCATCGCAGCTGAAGGTTTCGCTGGAAGTAGATGCGAAAGAAGGCGCCACTTGGTTTGACGCAAAATAAAAACAGACAGAAGGCCGGGAAGAAGGGAAACGGATGCTGAAACGAAGCGGTTTTATGCCGATTAATTATCTGAAAAAGGAAACGTATACCGGGAGCTATCACGGAATGCGTTTTAAGATGGCGAAGGCTCAGGCCGGGGAGGGAGACGAGGAGAAAACGGTTCTCCGTGTGATTCACTGGCCGGAGCCCTATGGATACGATGCGACGCCGGATGAACAGAAGACCGTTCTGGATACTTCTTTTGATGAGGAAGGCATTCAAAAGGGAATCGACTGGCTGAATCAGGCGTTTCTGGATCATTATAAAAAGGAAAGCTAAATCACAGGAAAAAGGAGGGAGCGCCGTGCGTTTAACGGAAGCATTTTATCACAGAGACTGTCTGGAAGTAGCGCCGGAGCTGGTCGGAAAGCTTCTGGTCAGACGGCTGGAGGACGGCTGCAGGCTCTGCCTGCGGATTTCCGAGACAGAGGCGTACCGGGGTGAGGAGGATACAGCCTGCCACGCGCACAAAGGGCGGACGAGACGGACAGAGGTGCTGTATCAGGAATCCGGACGCATCTATGTGTATCTGTGCTATGGAATTCACTGGCTTCTGAACATTGTGACCGGTGAAAAGGAGGTTCCCCAGGCCGTGCTCATTCGGGCCTGCCTGGAGGCGGACGGACCGGGCAAACTGACGAAGGCGTTAAAAATTGACGGCCGCTTTCACAATGAATCCATTCTGGGACAGGAGGAATTGTGGGTGGAGGATGATGGCAGGCGATTTGAAATTTTGAAGGATACCCGGGTCGGCATTGACTACGCTTCGGAGGAGGATCAGAAGCGTTTATGGCGGTTTAAGCTGGGAAAGGAGAATATGTTAAGTAATTAAAAATATAGACAAATATGTTTATATATGATATAATGTGTTCATAGAGAAAGGAGAATATTTATGAA
>JBJELD010000004.1:0-5077 GCA_051878975.1 Candidatus Caccovicinus sp. | reverse complement strand
TTAAAATTGAGATCATGCGCGACAGCAAATATCTGCTTCCGGACAACTATGAAACCATCAAAGCCACGGAAATCCTGGCAAAAGAAGGCTTCATCGTCCTTCCCTACATGTACCCGGACTTAAACGTGGCCCGCGATCTGGTCAGCGCAGGCGCTGCTGCTGTCATGCCGCTCGGCGCCCCCATCGGCTCCAATAAAGGGCTTGCCACCCGCGAATTCATCCAGATCCTGATCCAGGAAATTGACCTGCCGATCATTGTAGATGCCGGCATCGGGCGTCCTTCTCAGGCGTGCGAGGCCATGGAAATGGGTGCAGCCGCCGTCATGGCAAACACCGCGATCGCAACTGCAGGAAATATTCCGGCTATGGCCGAAGCTTTCCGCAAGGCCATCGAAGCCGGACGCACCGCTTATCTTTCCGGACTCGGACGGGTCATCGACAAAGGTGCCAGCGCCTCCTCCCCGCTCACCGGCTTTTTATATCAGGAGGTACGCGCATGATTGACCGTAATACTAACCATATGGAATATCAGGAGGGCATGGAACGGATCGATTCTGACATGATGGAGCGGGTGATCGCCGCCATGAACGCATACGATCCAGACGTATACACCGAGCAGGATGTGAAATCGGCTCTTGCAGCCGAATATATCACACCGGAGCATTTTGCCGCCCTGCTCTCCCCAGCCGCACAGCCTTTTCTGGAGGAAATGGCCGTAAAAGCACAGGCGGAAACCCGGAAGCATTTCGGCAATTCCGTCAGTATGTTTACGCCTCTCTATATTGCAAATTACTGCGAAAATCACTGCATTTACTGCGGCTTCAACTGCAAAAACCGCATTCACCGGGCAAAGCTGACGCATAATGAAATTGAGAAAGAGCTGAAGGCGATCGCCCGCACCGGTCTGGAAGAAATTCTCCTGCTTACCGGAGAAAGCCGGCATATGTCCGACGTGGAATACATCGGAGATGCCGTAAAGCTTGCAAAAAAATATTTTAAAAATATCGGTATTGAAATCTACCCTCTGAATTCTGATGAATACCGTTACCTGCACGAATGCGGTGCGGATTTCGTCTGCGTGTACCAGGAAACCTACAATCCCGATAAATACGAAACGCTCCATCTTTTCGGTCACAAGCGGATTTATCCGTACCGCTTCCACGCCCAGGAGCGGGCGCTGATGGGCGGCATGCGCGGCGTTGCGTTCGGCGCGCTGCTGGGGCTGGACGATTTCCGGAAGGATGCCTTTGCAACCGGACTGCACGCCTATTACATCCAGCGCAAATATCCGCAGGCAGAGATTTCCTTCTCCTGCCCGAGACTTCGTCCGATCATTAACAATGAACAGATCAATCCGAAGGATGTACATGAACCGCAGCTTCTGCAGGTCATGATGGCGTACCGCCTGCTGCTCCCCTTCGCCGGCATTACCATCTCCACCCGTGAAGCGGCCTATTTCCGCGACCATGTCATCGGACTGTGCGCAACTAAAATATCCGCCGGTGTTGAGGTAGGCGTAGGTGGCCATGAGGACGAGGCAAAGGGGGACGAGCAGTTTGAAATTTCCGATCCCCGCTCCGTGGACGAGGTCTATGCCGCCATTCAGGCACATGGCCTGCAGCCGGTCATGAACGACTATGTGTACGTCTGACCCTCTCCGGACCTTCCAATCGTCCGACCGGAACCCCGGCTGCATTTACTTTCGAATATATTGGAGAGCAACGCAGCCGGGTCCTCCATGCGTAATAAATACATGGCTCAGCAGATGGATCCGGATCTCCAGTCCCGGAAATTCCGCCGCTGCCATGCGGGCCGCTTTTTCAGCATCCTCGGGCACTCCGCCGTGCACGATATAAAGAAGGCTGAGCGTCAGAATCGGTTTCAGATTCAGCAGGGAGCCGACAAATGCAGCTGAGGAGGAAGCCTCCCACCCCGGCGAAGGAAATCAAAATCCTGCGGAATCAGATAAGACTTCGTATGCTCCATCTTTTCCCGGATCATATCAACAATCTCCTCTGCACATTTTCCGCCTTTTGCCATATCTCTGGCACACTCCACCAGATAACGGTGCGGACCGCAAAGTGTTCTGGTATTGATCACGGTAATATTTTCCGGTGTCGAAACTGTCAGATCCCGAAAATTCTTCTCCCCAATCGAAACACATAGCGGAATCGAAACAATCCCTGCCTTTTCCCCGTCCTCCACTGTATACAGGCTGGACGAATCCGTAATAATGCGTACCATCATCCCATTCTCCTCTTTTGAAATTGTTGTTTTTCATTCTGCATTATATAGTTTTTAAAACCACTTCTTGAGGGGAATTATACGTTAATACAGGATAGCTGTCAACCAAAACTGTCCCTGCATTTCGATATGAACGCTGTGCTGAACAATCCGCTGCATACACAGCAGCAGTTGGAAAATCCAGTAAAGCCTGCCGCAGATTTAAAAACAGAACTTCATCTCCCACCGGATCTGCGGTTCACTCAACTGGTACTGCGGCAGCAGCTCCGGCCCGCAGGAATTGCTTCCCATACCGCTCATTTTATAATCGATGCACATCGGCAGATAGCCGCATGGCTCCAGCTCATAATTGTGTGCCTTCGTTTCCAGCTCCTCCTGCGTATAAACCGACGCCTGAAAGCTGAACGGACGGCGGCCCTGCGCCCGGAAGTTTCCGGCCCGGACAAAAAAGCAGTTCCATCGGCTTCCGTTTTCCTGCGGACGAATATAATCTTCATGAAGCTCCTTGGCGGAAGCGTGATAGATTCCCATGGAGCTGGCCTGATGCTTATCGATATAGCTCTCATAGGGGCCGTAACCAAAATAGGTGATTTCCTGCTGCGCCTCCGGCAGCGGGAAAATCAGTCCGAACCGCGGGAGGAACGGAAATTCCGGACGCTTCTCCGCCTGAACCCTCAGCAAAATCTCTCCGGCACCGTTGATTTCCCAGACTGCCGAAACCCGAAGAAACGGCTGACGGTACAAACCTGCCATGGAAAAGCTGGTTTTTATTGCAACTCTCTGCTGATTCTCCGAAAGCTGCAGCTTCGTGTGATAAACCTTCGTTACCGCATGATCATAACCGGCCTCCCGCCATTTTACCTGGATCTTCCGATCATTATCTGCCGGGGCCCGCCAGACATTCCAGGACATCGGCCTGACAATGCAGGGCAGCCCGCTCTTCTCCATACGGCAGAATGCAGCCGTTTTCCGGCCAAATTCGTAAGTAAAATTCTCTCCGCGGATGATGTAGGAAAGCGGTGTCTCCTCCAGAGATAATGGTCCGCCGTCTTCCAGCTCCACCTTCTGCGTAAAGGTTTTGTCTGAAAACAGCGGAAACTGGTCGAAGCCCAGCTCATTTCCCGATTTTCCGAGATAGATCAGCTTAACATAGGCATACGGTCCTGCATAGAGCTGCAGCGGCAGGCGGATCACGGCCGACTCATGGGGCATTGCTTTAACATGCAGTTCCCCGACTTTCTTTTTCTCTCCATACACGGCAATTTCATAGCGGATCCTGCAAAACTCCGACATTTCCGTAAAATCCATCAGATTATGAAGACGCAGGGATCCATCCGGAATAGAAATCAGCTCTGCCCGCACCGGACGAATGGCATTCTTCCATTCCCGCAGTCCGGTGTGAGGCCGCCGGTCCGGATAGTTCATTCCGTCCAGACAGTAATTTGAATCATGAGGATCCTCCCCCGCATCGCCGCCGTAATGGAACTTCTCTTTCCCATCTGCCGTTTTTCCTTCATAAGTTGCATGGTCGCACCATTCCCAGACAAAACCGCCGCAAAAGCCGTCATAGCGATACATCTGCTTCATATAATCTTCAATATCTCCCGGTCCATTGCCCATAGAATGGACAAACTCACACTGCAGAAATGGTTTTTTTCCATCGGGATTAGCAAAATATTCATCAATCCAGGCCGTTCCGGCGTACATCCGGCTGACCACATCCAGCGGAGACTCGTCCGGCTCATGTTCCACACCAGGATGGCTGATTCCCTCATAATGCACCAAACGGGTCGGATCATACGCCTTGACCCAACGGCCGGCCTCCTCCATATTCTCTCCGTAGCCGCTTTCATTCCCCAGCGACCAAAACAGAATGCAGGGGTGATTTTTGTCCCGCAGCACATTTCTCTGATTCCGGTCCAGAATGGCTTTCCGGTATTTCGGGTCGCGCACAAATCGCGGATACGTTCCGTTTCCGCCGTTGTAAATCGTATAAACACCATGGCATTCCAGATCCGCCTCTGCAATCAGGTAAAAGCCCATCTCATTGCACAGCTCAGGAAACCATGGACTGTTGGGATAATGACTGGTGCGGATGGCATTGATATTGCAGGCCTTCATCAGACGAAGATCCGTCAGCACATGTTCCCGGTCTACCGCGGCTCCGGTATACGGACTGCTGTCATGGCGATTGACCCCCTTCAGTTTGATCTTCTGTCCGTTCAGATACAAAACCCCGTCCTGGATTTCCACAGTCCGGATACCGACCTGCTGGACAATGCATTCCTCTTCTGTTTCCAGCCGAAGCTGATACAAATACGGTTTTTCCGCATTCCACAGCACAGGATGCTCCACCGGAATATCAAAAAAACCTTCCGAATCTCCAGATGTACATTCTCCGGATCCAATTCTGCGGCCGTCCCGGTCAAACAAAACAGCGAACACAGAAGCAGCAGAACTGTCATCCAAACGGATCCTCACCTTTGCCAGCTCCTTCTTTGAGTCATACTCCGTGCGCACCGTAAAATCCCTCAGATGCTTTTCCGGGCGGATGAGCAGCAGCACATCCCGAAAAATGCCGGACATACGGAATTTGTCCTGATCCTCCAGATAGCTTCCGTCACACCATTTCAGCACCAGAACCGCCAGCGTATTGGCTCCTGTTTTCGTATACGGCGTGATTTCAAATTCACTGGGGCTGTGGGAAACCTGACTGTAGCCGACAGGACTACCGTTGACCCATACATAAAAGCAGGAATCTACTCCTTCAAAATACAGAAACTGCCGTTTCCTCCGTTCTTCCTCCTTCAGCAGAAATTCGGTCCGATAGGCA
>JBJELD010000003.1:0-5091 GCA_051878975.1 Candidatus Caccovicinus sp. | reverse complement strand
CCATCCACTAAAAAAAATGTAAACAAAATAAAAATACAAAAAACCATTTGAAAACTTCGGAACTTCGTATATAATAGAATAGATATAGTGTTGTATAAACTGATCAAAGACAGACTAGAAGATTCCCGCTGATTGAGAGAATATAGATTTGTTTCAGGTAATCCAGACAGGAGGAAAAAAGTATTATGTTTACCATGATGTCGAATGACATTGGAATTGATTTGGGTACAGCCAGTATTCTGGTGTATATCAAGGGAAAGGGTGTTGTGCTGAAGGAACCATCCGTAGTTGCTATTGACCGCGACACCAATGAGATTCGGGCAATCGGTGAAGCAGCCCGTCTGATGATCGGACGTACACCGGGAAATATTGTGGCGGTTCGTCCGCTGCGCCAGGGTGTCATCTCCGATTACACGGTGACCGAGAAGATGATGAAATATTTCATCAATAAGGCAGTGGGCAAAAAAACCCTGAGAAAGCCAAGAATCAGTGTCTGCATCCCAAGCGGTGCGACTGAGGTGGAGAGAAAGGCCGTGGAGGATGCCACCTACCAGGCAGGAGCCAGAGAAGTTACGATCATTGAGGAGCCGGTAGCAGCAGCAATCGGAGCCGGAATTGATATTTCCAAGGCCTGCGGAAATATGATCGTTGATATCGGAGGCGGTACGGCTGATATTGCGGTGATTTCCCTTGGCGGAACCGTAGTGAGTACGTCAATCAAGACGGCCGGCGATGACTTTGACGAAGCGTTGGTTCGTTACATGAGAAAGAAGCATAATCTGCTGATCGGTGAGAGAACGGCAGAGGAGATCAAGATCAATATCGGTGCGGCTTCCCGCAGACCGGAGGTTCTGACCATGGAGGTAAGAGGGCGGAATCTGGTAACCGGACTTCCGAAGACCATTGTGGTGACCTCCGATGAAACACTGGAAGCGTTGAGGGAGCCGGCACTGCAGATCGTGGATGCCGTACACAACGTGCTGGAGCGGACTCCTCCGGAGCTTGCAGCCGATATTTTTGATCGGGGCATTGTGCTGACCGGAGGCGGTTCACTGCTCAGCGGACTGGATTCGCTGATTGAAGAGAAGACCGGCATCACGACCATGATTGCGGAGGATCCTTTGACCGCAGTTGCGATCGGAACCGGAAAATTCATTGAATTTGCACACGGTGACGGAAAAGAACAGTTTGACTGATCCGATGAGGAACAGACGGAGCGGATCAGATTCATAGGGTGGCTGAAACAGCCGAAAGGAAGCGGACTGCGCTGCATGATCGAAAGGATTTTGCGGCGCAGTCCGTTTCCTTCAGATGAGGAAATATATGGCAACGGTAACAGGATTTGTAGAACGGATAAAATTTCGAAATGAAGAGAACGGGTATACGGTTCTCAGCCTGAATGCGGACGGCGATGAGGTTATTCTGGTGGGAACCTTTCATTATATCAGTGAGGGAGAGATGCTGGAGGCCGTCGGCACCATTACGGAGCATCCTGTTTACGGGGAGCAGCTGCAGGTGGAACGCTATGAGATCAAAACGCCGGAGGATACCTTGTCCATGGAGCGGTATCTGGGCTCCGGTGCGATCAAGGGCATCGGGGCGGCCTTAGCGGCCCGTATTGTTCGTCATTTTAAGGCCGATACCTTTCGGGTGATGGAGGAGGAGCCGGAGCGGCTTTCTGAGGTGAAGGGCATCAGCGAGAAAATGGCCAGGGCTATCAGTCAGCAGGTGGAGGAGAAGAAGGAGATGCGTCAGGCTATGATGTTTCTCCAGGAGTACGGCATTTCCATGAACCTGGCGGTCAAAATTTTTCAGGAGTACGGTCCGAGGGTGTATTCTGTGATGAAGGAGAATCCTTACCAGCTGGCGGATGACATTCCGGGCGTGGGATTTAAGATGGCAGATGAGATTGCCCGCCGGGCCGGCATTTTTACGGATTCCGATTTCCGGATCAAGTGCGGCATGCTTTACACGCTGCTGCAGGCTGTCGGAAACGGGCATACCTATCTGCCGGAGCAGGAGCTGTATGCCCAGGCTGCGGAACTTTTGAAGGTGGATGTGTCTTCCATGGAAAAGCATTTGATGGATATGCAGATTGATAAGCGGATCGTAATTCGGGAGACGAGGGAGCAGGGACGGATCGTGTATGCGGCGCAGTATTACTACCTGGAGCTGAATACAGCCCGGATGCTTCATGATTTAAACATCCGGGGAGAGGTTTCTGACAGTAGGATTGACGGAAAGCTTCTGGAAATTCAGCGGGAGGAGGACATTGAGCTGGACGAGCTGCAGGCGGAGGCGGTGCGGCAGGCGGTCAACTGCGGCCTTTTGGTCATCACCGGCGGACCGGGAACGGGAAAAACCACCACCATCAATACGATTATCCGCTTTTTTGAGCGGGAAGGACTGACGATTCAGCTGGCAGCGCCCACAGGAAGAGCGGCCAAGCGGATGACGGAGGCTACCGGCTATGAGGCCAGAACGATTCACCGTCTTCTGGAGCTGAACGGCGGTGCGCTGGATGAGAAGGACGGTACGTCCGGTTCCATGCGCTTTGAACGGAATGAGGAAAATCCGCTGGAGGGAGATGTGATCATCATTGACGAGATGTCCATGGTGGATATTCACCTGATCCATTCGCTTCTGCGGGCAGTAACGGTCGGGACCAGACTGATTCTGGTAGGCGATGTGAATCAGCTTCCCAGCGTGGGGCCGGGCAATGTGCTGCGGGATATTATTGACAGCGGCGTATTTCCGGTGGTCCGGCTGAACCGGATTTTCCGCCAGGCGGCGGAGAGTGATATTGTCATGAATGCGCACCGGATCCATGATGGAGAGCGGATCGATCTGGCTAAGCGCAGCCGGGATTTCCTGTTTATCCGGCGGGACAATCCGGATGCCATCATCAGCGCTATGCTGACGCTGGTGCAGAAGAAGCTTCCGGGGTATGTTCATGCGGATCCGTTTGATATCCAGATCATGACGCCTATGCGGAAAGGCGCGCTGGGGGTGGAACGGCTGAACGGAATCCTGCAGAGCTTTTTAAATCCGCCTGCGCCGGATAAAAAGGAAAAAGAAGCCGGTCAGACGATTTACCGGGTCGGAGACAAGGTGATGCAGATCAAAAACAATTATCAGATCGAGTGGGAAATCCGGAACCGCTACGGCATTCCGGTAGATAAGGGGCTTGGCGTTTTTAATGGCGATATCGGTATCATCCGGGAAATCAATGATTTTGCGGAGCTGATCACCGTGGAGTTTGATGAGGGAAAGCTGGTGGAGTACAGCTATAAGCAGCTGGAAGAGCTGGAGCTGGCCTATGCCATCACGATTCACAAATCTCAGGGAAGCGAGTATCCGGCAGTGGTCCTCCCGATTCATACCGGACCCCGGATGCTGATGACCCGGAACCTGATCTATACGGCGGTGACCAGAGCCAGACAATGTGTCTGCCTGGTGGGGATTCCGGAAAGCTTCCAGGGAATGGTGAACAACTGCCTGGAGCAGAGGCGGTATTCCGGGCTGAAAGAACGGATCCTGGAGCTGGCGGAGGGGGCAGAGCCGCTGCTGGGGGAACGGTGAGAATACAGTCCGGATTGAACCGTCCGGACGGGAATGAGGAGAGTGATCCATTTGAATGCATCCATGAAAGAAGAAATCATCGGCCTTCTGTTTCCAAGGCGGTGTCCGGTCTGCGATGAGATCGCGGCGCCGAAAGGCAGTTTGATCTGTCCGGAATGCCGGAAAAAGCTGAGCTATGTGTCCGGGCCGCGCTGTATGAAATGCGGCAAGGAGCTGACACGGGAGGACGGAGAATATTGTCTGGGCTGCATGCAGCACCGACGCTCTTTTGAGAGCGGTGCTGCGCTTCTCAATTACAATGAGGTTTCTGCCCGGTCCATGGCGCGGATCAAGTACCAGAATAAACGGGAGTATCTGGATTTTTACAGCCGGGAAATGGTTCAGAGGATCGGAAATACCTTCGTGCGCTGGCAGGCTGACGCATTGGTTCCGGTGCCGGTGCATCCGGCACGGAAGCGGCAGCGGGGATACAATCAGGCGGAGGAGCTGGCACTGCGGCTTTCCCGGCAGACCAGAATCCCGCTTTGCCGGGAACTTCTGATCCGGACGAAAAAGACGGTGCCGCAGAAGGAACTGACCCCACAGCAGCGGCTGCAGAATTTAAGGCAGGCCTTTGCCGTGCCAGAAACTGCGGAACCGGAAAAATTTCCTGCAGTGATTCTGGTGGATGATATCTATACGACCGGAAGCACCATCGAGGCCTGTACCCGGGTATTGAAGCAGGCCGGGGTCCGGAAGGTGTATTATACAGCAATATGCATTGGAGGCGACCGGTAAGGTTCTGTATGATGGTACCTGTATGAAGGATGTTAGTGCTCGACCGGAAACCAGAGCATAATGACAGTGCCGCAAAGAGACCTGCTCTGAATGCGGATCGAAGCCTGATCCCCATAGGTTAAAAGAAGGCGTTTCCAGGTATTGGTCAGGCCAATATGACGGTAAGGAGTATTTTCATCCATGATCCGGTTATACAGTTGTTTCAGCTGCTCCCGGGTCATTCCGATGCCGGTATCCAGGATATGGAGATGCAGCAGAACTGCCAGGATGTCCGGGTCATATTCCCACATGACATGAAAACGGTCCTTGTACCGGAATTTCTGGATGTATAAATAAGCTTTGGAATAAGAAATTTCATTTTCCAGAGAAGTATGCGCATTCGGATTGGACAAGGGCGTACAGCATAATATCCGATAAACCTCCCGATGGCGGATTATCTGTGCAGCAGCGTCGGAGAGTTTGACCAGTTCAAATAAAGTTTTATAAGCCCTGTTTCCACCGACATTACAGCAGATGCGGACAAAAAGAATGTGCGCATCTGTGGGAGAGTCGGTGGAAATAGTTTTTTTTGCAAAAAAATGAATCTTTACAGCAAATCGGTTCTTTCGCGGACGAAAAAATATCTAAAATTTTTTAAATAAAAGACCACGATGAAATGTTTTCTTTGAGAAGCTGTGTGATATACTGATTTCATAATTTAGATAGAAGCATAAAATGCCAACAAAGGTACAC
>JBJELD010000002.1:0-5124 GCA_051878975.1 Candidatus Caccovicinus sp. | reverse complement strand
TTCGGACATTTTTTATCAAAAATAATCAGTCATTTTCATTCATGCGTTTATTCTGTTTTCCGGATAAGCAAAAAAACCGCCTGCAGATAGGCTTCTCCACAGGCGGAACTTCTTTATGTAACGCTTTCCCGATTTCAAGCATTCTGTTCTTCCAGAACGGAAGTACAATGCGGGCAGCGCACCGCATCGATCGGAATCATGGTTTTGCAGAACGGACATTCCTTCTCAGTCGGAGCTGCCGGCGCTGCTTCTTCCTTCTTTCCCATATTTCTCAGCTTGTTCATTTCCTTCACAAAAAGGAATACCACAAACGCCATGATGACAAAGTTGATGACCTCTGTGATGAACAAACCGTAATTGAAGGTCGGAGCACCCGCCTCCTGTGCGGCCTGAAGAGTTGCGTACTTCATTCCGTCCAACGCAATAAACAGGTTGCTGAAGTCCATCTTGCCCATGACCAGTCCCAGCAGCGGCATAATCAGGTCATCCACCATGGATTTCACGAGACCGTTGAATGCACTGCCAATGATCATACCTACAGCCAGGTCGATCATATTGCCCTTCAGCGCAAATTCCTGGAACTCTTTCATAAACTTTTTCATCTCTCTTCTCCTTTTCTTTTGTTTTTTGTATTCAGTTTACACCATCCCATACATTTTGTAAATAGAGATTATCAGTCCCTGTTTTTTATACCCGATATCTGGGGGTTGTGAGCAGTCCTGTTCCCTTGTTATTCTTAATTTATCGACATAGTTCGCCAAAAAGGAAGGGAGGGGAAGTAGTATTTCCTCATGATCTCATACGAGCCATTTTTTGATACACTGAAGAAAAAGCACATTACAACTTATTACCTGGTAAATCACTGCGGCTTCTCCAAAGGCACACTGGACAGCCTGAAGCAGGGACGGAATATCACCATCCACACGCTGGATTACCTCTGTCAGCTTCTGCAGTGCGAGCCCTCCGATATTATCCGCTATACCCCGGAAAATCGCGAACAAAAGCCCGGTCAGCCATGAGAATCCTTCTGATCCGATTCCCTGCCGACCGGGCTTTTTTGTCCTGAAATTCTTCATTTTCAGCCTTCATGCGGCCCGGCAAAAATATGGATTGCCTTTCCGACACGGCTGTATTATAATAGGTTCCATAATTGTAAGTACTTACATAAAGTAAAGGAGGAGCTTATCATGGCAGCCGTACATATGACAGAAGGCAATATTACCAGGCATTTGATTTCCTATTCCATTCCGCTGATTTTAGGCAATCTGTTTCAGCTGACCTATAATGCTGTAGATTCTATCATCGTGGGACGTTTCATCGGAAAGGAGGCGCTTGCAGCCGTCGGAACAGCCAGTCCGGTCATGAATATCATTGTCCTCGGAATTTCCGGAATCTGCATCGGCTCTTCTGTCATCATGAGTGAATTTTTCGGTGCCTGCGACTACGAACAGTTAAAAAAAGAAATGTCCACCACAGCCGTCTTCGGCCTGTATTTTTCTGTGATCGTGGCGCTGCTGGGCATTCTCTTCTCCCGCCCGCTTTTAAAGCTTCTGCAGGTTCCGGACGAGATCCTTGGCATCACGGTGACCTATCTGCGCATCATCTTTCTGGGTGCTCCTTTTACCTATTTTTATAATGCACTGTCCGCCGCTTTGAAAAGCGTCGGCGATTCCAAAACCCCGCTCAAATTTCTCGCCTTTGCTTCCGTTTTAAACGGACTGATGGATATTGTTCTGATCGGCATCTTCCGCCTGGGCATCGTCTGTTCCGCCACCACCACGGTTGTAGCGGAGGCCGCTTCCGCAATCCTGTGTGTATTCTACATCTATAAAAAAATTCCTCTTCTTCAGCTGAAAAAACAGGAATTCACCATTGACGGCCCGCTGTTAAAGCGTACCCTGCAGTTCGGAAGCATTACCGCCCTCCAGCAGGCCTGTCAGCCGGTAGGCAAGCTTCTGATTCAGGGTGCAGTCAATACCATGGGCATTGATGCCATCGCCAGCTTCAATGCAGTCAACCGCATCGATGACTATGCCTGCCTTCCGGAACAGAGCATTTCCCACGGCATTACCACGTTCACCGCGCAGAACCGCGGCGCCGGAAAATCAGAACGGATCCTGAAAGGCTTCCGCACCGGACTTACGCTGGAATTCTGCTACTGGATCCTGATCTGCGCGGTCACCTGGCTGTTTAAGCGCCCGTTCATGCAGCTGTTTGTCACAGCCGGAAATGAAGAGGTAGTAGCGCTGGGCTGCAGCTATTTAAGCTTAATGGCTGTATTCTATATCTTCCCCGGTTTCACGAACGGCTTCCAGGGCTTCTTCCGGGGAATGGGCAATATGAGCATTACCCTGCTGGGAACCTTTATCCAGACGTCCCTCCGCGTCATCTTTGTCTATCTTCTGGTGCCGCGCATCGGCATCAACGGAGTGGCTGTGGCCTGTGCAGTCGGCTGGAGCGTCATGCTTCTTGTAGAGATCCCTTACTGCGTTTATTTTGTCCGCTCCTCTCAAAAAAAATCCTCACGGTATCCCGGAAATTCCGGTTGACCCGAAGCGTCAGGCGGTGCTTTTTCATATTTTATCACGTTTCCACTCTGCAAACAAAGAAAAGAAAACAAAGAAGTGACATCTGAGCAGAAAGTGTGATATGATGTATCTATTCGAATTACTGTTCACACGCCGGCCAATTACTCCGCGGATTGGCCTCGCCCAGTGAACAGCAGCCTATTCTATTGATAAAGGAGTATCGCTCATGCCAGTATTTGACTTCAACAACACACCAGAAAAGAACGAGGCGGCCGAATGTACCTATACGACCTTCCGCTCCAATGAAAACACCGCTTCCTCTGAAAAACCGATTCTGCTTCTGGATAACCATAAACGAGCATGGAAGCATCATTCCTGCGGTGTTTTTACCAATCCAAGCAAACAGACCGCATTTGAATTCAAAGAGGAGGACGGCAAAATCTGCGCTGATATCCTGCAGGTTGACGCCCGGTTCGTAAGTCTCCTCCGGTGGCTCGGAGAAAACCACATCAGTGTGCGCCTGTCCGGCGAAAACCGACCGGACGGCTATGCCGTTTACAAAATCCGGGAAACCGCCTTTGGAGGCGGCACCAAGCTCTCTGCCGAGGACGGTTTTCTGCAGTTTATGATCGACCGCCTGTTTGCCAGCAGCGCGCCGACAGAAGAAACGGAGGACAACGACCTGGAAGAAGCCGGAGATAACATGAAGCTCACCAGTCTTCAGAGCATCAGCGATTTTATGACCTGCGCCGGCAGAACCATGCCGGATAATATCCGCCTCTGGGCCCGGAGAAATCTTGCGGTGGCCCGCTCTCATGAGGTGACCCCGGAAGAACGGCGCCATGCACAGCGCGCCCTTTCGATCATGATGAATATTCAATGGAAAAATAATTATTTCGAGTCCATTGATCCGCAGGAGGCACGCCGTATCCTGGATGAAGAACTTTACGGAATGGAACGGGTGAAGCAGCGCATCATTGAAACCATCATTCAGATCAACCGGACCCATACCCTGCCTGCATACGGACTTCTGCTGGTCGGCCCTGCCGGAACCGGAAAATCGCAGATTGCCTATGCAGTTGCCCGGATTCTGAAGCTGCCGTGGACCACGCTGGACATGAGCTCCATCCATGATCCGGAGCAGCTGACCGGAAGCTCCCGCATCTACTCCAACGCAAAGCCGGGCATCATCATGGAAGCCTTCTCCATGGCCGGGGAATCCAATCTGGTCTTCATCATCAACGAGCTGGATAAAGCGGCATCCGGAAAGGGCAACGGCAATCCTGCAGATGTCCTTCTGACACTTCTTGACAACCTGGGCTTTACGGACAACTATATGGAATGCACAGTGCCGACCGTAGGTGTATATCCCATTGCGACTGCCAATGACAAAAATCAGATCAGCGCACCGTTGATGTCCCGTTTTGCCGTCATTGATCTTCCGGATTATACGCCTGATGAGAAAAAGATCATCTTCTCCCGTTTTTCCCTTCCGAAGGTTTTAAAACGCATGGGTCTGCAGGAACAAGAATGCGTGGTAACACCAGAAGCCCTTGACGCAGTCATTGAAAAGTACGCCGATACCACCGGCATCCGGGATCTGGAACAGGCCGCCGAGCATATTGCCGCCAACGCCCTCTATCAGATTGAGGTCAACCACGTTTCCGAAGTGATTTTTGATGCAGAAATGGTAAGAGAGCTGCTGGCCTGAAAACAGGCGCCGTCCATGATAAAAATAAGACCCAACGGGACGCTGCAGCATTTTGCAGCGCCCCGCACACGGAGTTTGACTTTATCCGGGAACAGTTCCTTGAACTTCTTGAGGCTCTTGCTGGATGTATTGGTCTCAGATTTGACCTCAACAGGGAAAATGTCATTCTCACGCTGGATCAGGAAATCCACCTCATAAGGGGGAGCGGAGCTGCGGCAGATCTTATGCACCAATCGGGCATCTACCAGCCACTGCAGGGCATCCTCATATTCACGGGCTCTTGCACCCTCCTTGACAACCTTGTAGATGAACTTCTTGTTCTCTTTTGCCAGTTGGGACGGTATGGACTTCCAGATCATGGAGATCTTCGGAAACTCGCTGACGTTGGGGTGCTTTGCGAAGTCACGCTCATAAGCACCAATGATGCCGGACAGTGCTTCCTGCATAGCGGAAACATCACGGGCTTCCGTCCACATCAACACAGGTTCTGGCATACCACCGGTGGCATAGTACATCTTCAGTTTCTCGTACAGAGGATTGAAAAAGGCATCTGGGATCGGCTCGATAGTGTCTACACTTTCCAGATATTTAGCAAGGTTTTCATTACCGTTAGCAATCAGGAATTCTGAGAATGTCATAGGATCAATCTGCATGAAGGATTGCCGCGCCCATGACCTGATAACCGTCCGGAACAATCACAAGCATAAAAAGCGGATCCAGGATAACGTTTCGTATCCCACCCATTCCCAGGCCAAATCCGGCCTCTTTGGAGTGTCCGATGTTCCTCATTTTGCTATCTTTCATTCATTTTCTTTGCTTTCCTGACAATAAAAAAAAGCGCGAGACGGGATTCGAACCCGCGGCCCCCACCTTGGCAAGGTGGTG
>JBJELD010000001.1:0-26250 GCA_051878975.1 Candidatus Caccovicinus sp. | reverse complement strand
AATTTTTGAAGTTTTGTATCTTTCTTTGGCATCTTTCTCTATCCTATCGGTTCTTGACACAACAAGACGGCAGATTCTGGGCATTCAGTGCCAAAATCTGCCGCCATTTTTTGTCTTTCCAGTTTCAGGGATCCCTCCTGCAAAGACCAGGAGCGGATGTTCCATCCGCAGCGCCCCTTAATGTGTCTGTTCCTCCGTCGGACGGAAGCCCAGGGTAATGGTTACTGTGCGTTCAATATATTGTCCGTCTACCAGAGACTGTACCGTCAGATCCACGGTATCACCGCCTGCATAGTAGGTCAGCATATCTTTCAGTTCCTGCATGCTCCGCACGCTCTGGCCATCGAATTTGGTGATAATATCCTTTTCCTTTAAGTCAGAGGCTGCGGCAGCTCCGCCCTCCACGATCTTGTATACATAAATGCCCTGCGGCATTCCATAAAGAGTGGAGGCGTTGGAATCAATATCCGTGCCCTGGATCCCTAAATATCCCTGTTTGCTTTCCTCAACCTGAACTCTTGTCTTCTTGGTCATCAGGTCATCGATGATATCATGCACTTTGGAAATCGGAATCGCATATCCCATTCCTTCAACATCGGTAGAAGAATACTTGGCGGAATTAATGCCGATTACCTCGCCCTGCATATTTAACAGTGCGCCGCCGCTGTTGCCGGGATTGATTGCTGCATCTGTCTGAAGCAGATTTCTGGTAGTCATCTCATCGGTCCTGACTTCACGGTCCAGCGCACTGATATAGCCCACCGTTACGGACTGCCCGTATCCCAGTGCATTACCGATTGCGATCACGCCCTGCCCCACCTTCAGAGAATCGGAATCTCCCAGAGTTGCAACTGCAATTTTGCTCTTGGTGCTGTCTTTGATCTTATCCAGCGCAACTGCAATCACTGCCAGGTCATTTTCCGAATCGGTTCCTTTGATATTTGCTTCTACGTTTTCGCTGTCATTAAAGACTACACTCAGGCTCTTGGAACCTTCTACCACATGATTGTTGGTGACAATCAAAAGCTCCGTATCGCTTTCCCCGACAATAATTCCGGATCCGCTTCCCTTTCCCTGATACACCTGGGGCTGACCAAACCAGGTCTGCGTCTGATACTCCGTCACGCTGTTGATAGCAACCACGGAAGGCATGGCCTTTTCTACAATGGCAGATACATCATTGGTAAATACCACCTGCGTAGCGCTGGCCGCATTGCTGTCTGCCTGCGCTGCCTGAGAAGGTGCCGGAAGCGTTTCTGCCTGCGATACCTGAGGTTCCTTCTGAGAATATCTGGCCGCCAGTCCGTTCGTAAACAGACTGATTCCGGAAATCGTCCCGCCTGCAACGGCGCCAAACAGAAGCGCAGCTGCGGTAATTCCTGCAGCCTTCCGAAGAATCGGATGCGTTTTTCTGCTTCTTCTCTTTTGCTGTCTCTGATGCGCCGCTGTCGGCTGCTGCCACGGAGCATACTGCTGGTACTGCGGTCCCTGACCGGCATTCTGCTGGTAGGACTGAGCATCCTGACCGGCGTTCTGCTGATACGGCTGGAAATCCGGATTGATATTCTGCTGATACGGCTGAGAGCTCTGGCCGGCATCCTGTGAATGGCGGAAGCTGTCTCCCATGCTGCTGTTTTCAGAAGAAACCGGACGCTTCATTCCGTAGCCGTTCCCTGTATCCTCGCCGCCCGCCGGCTGCTGCGGCTTGGCGTCACGCATGGTAAAATTCACTTCGCCCACATCCTGACCGGCATTTTCGCTATATGCTTCTGATCGGCGATTCATTTCCTCACCGTTCCGATCATCGGACTCTCTCTTTTCATAATCTTCATTATACATACTAAAATCCCCTTTCTATCTTCAAAGGATAACATCCATGTCATTCTGACCTCAGCACTGTCTGCTGTCCTTTTCCTTTTTCCTTTTTACAAGGATGATTCTAGCAATCAATTGTGATAGATTTGTGATGAAACTATTATAAAACAATGAAACAACCCGTTACTCCACTACCCCCGGTCCGTTCGGAATCGAGATCACATGATTCCCGCCGCTGCCCGGCACCGGGGAAGCAGTTGGCTCTGAAACCGGACTGCTGCCCGGTCCCGGTGCCACAGTTGTCTCATGCAGCGGAGAATCTGCCGGCTTCGGTCCGGACTCCGTTGGTTCCTCCGTGCCGTCTCCCGGCCGGACCGCTTCGGTCGTCTCGCGGACAGTTGTTTCCTGAGCAGCCGTCGGTTCCTCTACCGGATGGCTGTCGCCCCGTTCTCCTTCCGTGGCAGCGGGCTTCCGGCTTTCCTCCGGTCTGGATTCAACGGTCGGACTTTCTGCCTTCGAGCTCTCCGGTTTTGACTCCTCGATCCTGGACTCTTCCTCCCTGGACTCTTCCTCCCTGGACTCTTCGTTCTTCGTCTCATCCGCCTTCGTTTCTTCCTCCTTCGTACGTTCCGAAGCGCTTCCGGAATCCGTCTCTTTCGCCTTCGTACTTTCCGTCGGCTTTACCGTGCTCGGGATCGCACCGCCGGAGGTGGAGACATGATCGATGGAAACGCCCTGCGTATACATACCGGTATCCGCTGAAATCTTCGCGCTGATCTTTTTTACGGTATCGCTCGGCACATAATTTTCTTCTCCGTACAAGAACTCATGCAGCTCCGACACATTGCTCTCCAGCGTCTGCGGAATTACACAGGCGCCCTTTTTTCCCATGTTGGCATCCCCCCGGGCAAACGGAAATCCGCCGGTATCGCCGATATAATATTTGCCCATATCGCCCAGGAGACTGATAATATCCTGCAGATCCACACTGGTGGCAACCTGCGGAAATACGGTGAGAGCCAGCTGGTTAAGCGTAGCCAGATCCGCCTTTTTTGCCTTTTCAAAAGCTGCCTGAATGACCTTTCTCTGGCGTTCCGTTCTGGCAAAATCCGTATCCATCAAACGCAGCCGTCCGTAAGCCACCGCCTGCACACCATCCAGGTGATTCATTCCTGCCTGTTTCAAATGGGTGGAATAGACACCGGTCGCCTCCACGGTTTCCGTGATAAAAGAATTGATGTAATAAAATTCCGCCTTGCTGATCTCCATGTCCACACCGCCCAGCAGATTGATGCCGTCAGCCACGGCCTTCCAGTTAAAGGTAACAAAATCCGTAATATTCAGATCCAGGTTCTTGTTCAGCGCCTTTGCTGCCGCATTCGGTCCGCCCACAAAATACGCCTGATTGATCTTGTTGTAGCCGCCGCTGTCATTAATATTCAGATAGGAATCCCGGAATACGCTGACCAGCTTGATTTCTCCTGTATCGTGATTGATGTCGCAGATCATATTGACATCCGCATTCGTCCCCTTGGATACATTGGAACCGCGGCTGTCCACGCCAAATATATAAATTCCCCAGTGTCCCTTCTGCTTCTGATACTGCGGCAGGTCCACCGAAAATTCCGGGTTCTGCACCTCCTCCGGCACCCAGTCATCCAGACGCTGAATCATATTCCAGCGCCGTGCCACAAAACCGTAGCCGAAGATCAGCAGCAGGGCAAAGCATTCCGCAATGATCATGGTGATCACTCTGCGCCGGGTCTTTGAATGCTTTTTCCGGTGCCGGCTTTTCGGGGTTCGGGACCGTCTCTTCTCCTCTTCTAAATCAAAATCCATCGCATTTCCTCATCGTTTCCTGCAAATCATTTAATAAGCATTTTTATTGATAAAGCCCTTGAAAATCGTCAGGAATAAAATCTTAAAGTCAAATCCCAGGCTCCAGTTTTCGATATAATATAAATCGTGTTCGATCCGCTTGGTGATGGATGTGTCACCGCGGTATCCGTTGACCTGTGCCCATCCGGTAAGACCGGGGCGCACCTGATGCTTCACCATATAGCGAGGAATCTCTTCCTTAAAACGCTCCACAAAAAACGGTCGTTCCGGTCGTGGGCCGACCAAACTCATATCGCCTTTCAGAATGTTGAAAAACTGCGGCATCTCGTCAATACTGGTCTTTCGAATCAGCTTCCCGATCGGCGTCACCCGCGGATCATGCGGAGTCGTCCACTGTGTCCGCTCCGATGACGGCGCCTGCACCTCCATAGAACGGAATTTATACATTTTAAAGGGCCGGTTGTGCAGCCCTACCCGCTCCTGACTGTAAATAATCGGCCCCGGCGAGGTCAGCTTGATCATAAGCGCCGTGGCCAGCATAAGCGGGGAAAACAGCATAATCGCCACAACTGCACCGAAAATATCCACGATTCGTTTCATCGTCGCATTCAGCATATTATTTAACGGCACATGGCGGATGTTGATGACCGGAAGCCCCTGAAGGTCCTCCGTATACGGACGTGTAGGAATAATATTATTGTAATCCGGAATAAATTTGGTATGAACACCGCTTTTTTCACAGGCCGCCACGATCTGCTCCAGATTCTCATATTCCTTCAGACTCAGGGTAATGGCAATCTCATCCAGCATATTGTCCGCAAGAAACTTTTCCAGATCTCTCGTTCTTCCCAGCACGGGAATCTGGCGGTACTGAAAGCCCAGCGGCCGATGATCATCCAGAATCCCCTGTATCCGATACCCCCATTCCGGGTTGGAAATCACCCGGTCAATGAAGCCTTCTGCCGCGCGGCTGTATCCGATCAGCAGAATATGCTTCTGATTATAGCCCTTGGACCGCATAGAGCGGAGGATCATCCGGATCGCATTGCGCTCCAGCGTCTCCATCGCCACATTGGTCACAAAAAACGCGGCTACCATCCGGCGGGAAAAATGGTAAAAATACGGATTTTTTCCGCCCAGATACAGCACCAGGGTAAAAATCAGCAGGCCGATGGTATTGGCTTTGCAGATATTGGCAAATTCTGCCCGTCTTCCCTGTACCCGCTTCGGCGTATATAAATGAAAAAAGCCGTAGAGCAGCAGATAAATGGGAATGATTGCCGGCAGAGGAACAAAATAAATCTGGGGCGGAAGAACGCCTTCCGCCGCCGTCCGAAACAGTCCGCTTTCAATCATCAGATACCAGGACAGCGTGTACGATCCGGCCGTTACCGCCGCATCCAGAATCACGTGAGACCGGTTCAATGATTTCTGATTATCTTTTATCATAGTACATCACCTTAGGTTTTTATTTTCTTTCCGAGCTTGGCTGCCTGCCGGAGAGAAAATTCGTAAATATACAAAAGCGTTGCCGCAAAAAGCTCCCACTCAACAGCAAAATAATGCTTCAGGTTTTCCGGCTTATACGGTACCTTCCGGCAGGAGCCGGCCGTGCGGATCCCTTCTTTTAATCCGTCCAGATAGTCCGGTCCGAAACCGATTTTCCGGAAAAATCCGTATTTCACGGCAATTCCCGCAAAAATTCCGGGAGCGTTGAGTAACAGCTGCAGCAGCGGCATATTTTTATAATTCAGGTACAGATTGTTTCTTGCTGCCAGCCGGACCTTAAAGGAATTATATTTTGAACCGCTGGTGCCGCTTCCCACATGATGAACCACCGCAGTCGGGCAGTAAACATTGTCATAGCCAAAGATTCTGGCCCGATAGCCCACATCCAGATCCTCCAGATAGGCAAAATGCATCTCATCAAAATAGCCGATCTCCTCAAAAACCTCTCTCCGGTAGATCGCGGCTCCCGCGCAGGCGGAAAAAACGCGCACCGGACGCCGGTAGCCCGAAGAGCTTCTTCCGACTCCTCGCTGAAATGCCCATCCAAGGAGGCAGTACATATCCCCGGCATCATCCATCAGCTCCGGATGATACATCTGAACCATCTTGCTGCTGACTGAAAAAATCTTCGGCGACCGCTCAATGGCACGGATCATCTCACCTACATAAGCTTTGTCCGCTCTGGTATCATTATTCAGCAGGATCACATACGGCGTAGTACTGTTTTTGATTCCCACATTGACCGCTCCGGAAAATCCAAGATTTTCCGGCAGAAAAATGGTCGGAATCTTTTTCTCCTTCAGCCACTCCACGCTGCCGTCCGTGGAGCCGTTGTCCACCACCAGAACTTCGAAGTCCCGGCAGGTCTGGGCCTCGAGCGCCTCAAAACAGGCATCCATAAAAACCAGTCCGTTGTAATTGGGAATGATAATGGTCACTTTTTTTTCCATTTCTCCTCCTTTATCCGAGAAGCGGCCTCCCGGTCTTCTCCTCAAACAGCCGCGAAACCCGCTCCCTGGCTTCCGGCTCCATGTAAGGCAGATAAACCTCCAGATTATACGGTTCTCCGATCTTCTCCTTCAAAAGGTCTCGCAGCGCAAAGTTCGACTTGCGCAGCGTCAGATTCGGATTATAGTAAGGATCTCCCTGGATGACGATCTCCGGCCAGTAGCTGATAAACCGGGCCACCTCCCGATTAAACCGCTCCACCTTTTCCGGCGTATCCTCCAGGCCTCTGGATTTCGATTCATAATGATACAACAGTGCATACGGATTGTAAACTACTAATTTTCCAAGCGAACGGATCTTCAAACAATAATCAATGTCATTAAACGCCACCGCCAGCTCTTCGCGAAAGCCTCCCACCTGATCAAACAGGCTCCGCCTGCTCATCATGCAGGCTGCTGTCACCGCGCTGTAATCCTGTGCACACATGGCCCGGTGGAAATAGCTGTTCTCCGCCTGATGCAGACCGATAAAGGTATGTCCGGCAATACCGCCAAAGCCGATCACCACACCGGCATGCTGAATGGTGTCGTCCTGATACAGCAGTCTGGCGCCGACAATTCCCACGTCCTCCCGCATGCAGTAGCCCAGCATTTCCCGGATCACATTCGGTTCGATCACTTCCACATCGTTGTTTAAAAATAACAGATATTCCCCGTGGGAGAACCCCACGCCGAAGTTGTTGATGGCCGAAAAGTTAAACTCCCTCTCCCAGGTCACCACCTTCACATTGCTCCGCTCCCTCTGCAGCTTCTCATAATAACGGAAGGTCTCCGGCTCCGTGCTGTTGTTCTCCACCACGATCACTTCGAGATTTTTGTAGGTCCTCTTATCCAGAAGAGATTGAAGGCACAGCTCCAGGTCCGCAGAATGATCCTTGTTCGGAATAATCACCGAAACCAGCGGCTCCTCCTCCAGATGAAAATACGTGTGATAAATACCGTAATCCACACCCTTCTCCACCTTGTCCACCGCGATTTTCATCCGCTCAAAATGCGCCCGGATGGCTCTGGCCCCTGCCTCAAAGGCATACATCTTGCTTTCCGGATTGCTGGCTGTAGAGTTCATATGGCAGCGCCAATGATACAGAACCTTCGGGATATGGCAGATCTTCCGTGCCTGTTCCGTACAGCGGAAAATGAAATCATAATCCTGTGCTCCGTCAAACTCCTGCCGAAAACCGCCCACGGCCTCCACCAGATTCCGGTTCACCACGAACAAATGGCAGATATAGTTTACGCTGGTCAAAAGATCCGGATTGAAATCCGGCTTGAAATGCGGATCAAACAGCGCCTGCCCGTCCATATCCAGCTTATCCTCATCCGAATAGATCACGTCATAAAGCGGATCCGCATTCATGGCTTTGACACATTCATACAGCGCATCCGGCGTCAGGGTATCATCATGGTCCGCCAGCACGATAAAATCGCCCTGTGCCATCTCCATGGCCGCGTTTGTGTTGCCGGCAATGCCTTTATTCTCCCCTAAAATTACATACTTAAAGCGGGTATCCGCCTCCGCAAATCGCCGGAGAATCCGCTCGGTACTCTCGCCCTTCGGACTCCCGTCGGCAATGCAGACCTCCCAGTTCTTATAAGTCTGACTGCGGATGGATTCCAGCATTTCCTTCAGATACCGTTCCGGTGTCCTGTAAACCGGGATGACGATGGAAAGCTTTGGCTCATAATCGAAACGGGCCTGTCTCTGCCGCTCCAGTTCCTCCTCAGAAGGGCGGGTCAGCTCATACCACTCACCGTAATCATAATCATTGTCCAGGCCCTGAAGCTTGTGCTTCGACTTGACGATCAACGCCTTTAAGCCGTTCTCTTTCCAGAAATCCACTGCCACATGGACCGTCTCCATGTTCATCAGATCCTTGATCTTCTGGATCCGCTTGTAGGCCACGCTGGAACGCTTTTCAATCAGCTCTTCATTATATTTGATCCTGGCCCTTCTTCCCTCGCAGCGGATAATCAGATAATAATTCTTTCCCCGCTCATAAGGAAAGCGGATGTCAAACCCGAAATCCCGGTCATAAATCTTCTTAAAATAAATCTGACTCACGTCATCCCGCCTGGTCGAAACGCACTGAAACGCAATGGGATGATGATTCTCATCTTCCACGGAAAAATCGGCCCGGGACTGCGGATTCCGGCCCAGGACCCAGCCATTTAACGTTATGGAATTTTCCCGTATTCTTACCACATCAATCTTGTACTTCATGCTCCAACATTATCCTCTCTCAGGGCCTCTCCGACACAGATTCTTCCCGGCTTCCGGACGCTTCTCCCTCTGGTATGCCCGGCTTTTTCTTTCTGCGGCGGCGGTGCGGCCGTTTCGGCGCATCCAGCGCAGCCGCCTCTGCATCCTCCGGAGTCTCCGGCTTCTTTTTATTCTTCTTTCCGCCTCCGTTTCTCGGACTGTCAAAATTCAGGCGCTCCTCCTCCACCACAAGGGGACGCTTCATGATCCGGTGATTTATGCTTAACACATATTCTCCAACCAGACCGATAAAAAAGATCTGGACCGATCCGAGAAAGCACATCCCGATCAAAAGCGGCGCCATTCCTGCCGGGAAACGGTCCCAGTAAAGCAGCTTCATAACCAGATAGATCAGTGCGACCAGCATGCTGACGCCCGAACAGAAGCAGCCGAAAACGGTAGCCAGTCTCAGCCCCACCTTCGTATAGGAGGTAATACTCAGCATCGCCGCATCATACAGGCGGTAAAAGTTATTGCTGGTCTTGCCTGCACGGCGCAGCGGCTGCTCATAAGGGATCTCCTTTCTCCGAAAGCCCAGTTCCGCCACAATTCCGCGCAGAAACGGTGTCGGATCGTCCAGCTCCCGCAGAACCTGAATGAACGACGCGTCATACAGTCCAAAACCGGTAAACTGCTCGATCTGCTCCACATCCGACAGCTTCTTGATCAGCTTATAATAGCAGCCCCTCAGCCAGTACATAAACTTATTTTCCTGACTGGAATTCTTGATTCCGATGACAATCTTATAGCCATACTCCCACTCCAGCACATACCGAGGAATCATCTCCACCGGATCCTGAAAATCGGCCGCCATCAAAATCGTGCAGTCGCCGGTGCTCTGCAGCATGGCGTAGTAAGGGGAATTAAACTGTCCGAAATTCTTCGCATTGAAAATCCCCTTGATTCCTCGGTCCTCGCTGCACAGACGACGGATGATCTCTCTGGTCCTGTCCGCCGAATCATTGTCAATAAATATAATCTCATACCGGTATTCCGGCAAATCCTTCCGGAACGTCTCTCTTATGGCATCCGCCATGGCCTCTACATTTTCCTCTTCATTGTAGCAAGGCACAACAACACTGATTGTCTTCATCCTACTGTCACTCCCAATTGATACGGACCATCACTTTTATCAGGTCCTGCGGTTTCTCTTTCATTAAATACAGTGCTTCTTCAATTTTGTCAAGCCCGTAAAGGCAATGCGTCACCAGCTTTTCCGGATGAATCCGTCCGTACTCCACCATCTTCAGCATCCTCTCTACCCTGACACGGCCGCCGCGGGCCAGCTCCGTATGGATCGTCTTTCCGGCCATTCCCCGGCCTCCGGAGAATTTCGGAAACGGAAGATTCCCGGTCCCGCCGAAATAATTCACATTGGACACGGTGCCGATGCCATACCGCACCATATCAATCGCCTGGGCAAAGGCCTCATCCTGGCCGCCGCAGAGGATGACGCTGTCCGCGCCCACGCCGCCGGTCATCGCTTTAACCTGCTCCACCAGATCCCCGTCCCGGTAGCTCAAAATATCCGTCGCTCCGAATTCCCGGGCAAGACGGACACAAACCGGTCTTGTCCCCACAGCAATAATCCGGGCCGCACCAAGATGCCTCGCGCCCTCCACCGCCATCAGACCGATGGGACCAATTCCCATCACCACCACCGTATCGCCGAATTTGATGTCCGCCGATTCCGCTCCCGTAAAGCCGGTGGTCACCACATCTACACACATCAGCGCCTGCTCCAGAGAAACGCCCTCCGGGATTTTTGCCAGTGTGGTATCTGCATCTGGAATTCCAAATTTTTCCGCAAAAACGCCGGGCTGACTTCTTCCCAGCTGATGACCGGAAAACGGTGCCGATGCATGGTTAAAATTCCGCTCCTGAATTCCCGGATCTCTCCAGTTCGGCGTGATCGCCGGCACAGCCACGATCTCTCCCGGCTGAAAATCCCGGACCAGCTCCCCGGTCTCCAGGATCTCGGCCACACATTCATGGCCCAGAATCAGATTCGGCGCCTTCCGGGAACCGCCCCCGAATACGGTATGCACATCCGAGGAGCAGGGAGCCACGGCAATCGGCCGCAGAATTGCTCCGTAAGGGGTCAGCTTCGGCTCCGGCGAATCATACCAGCCGACCTTCCCCGGTTCCATTAACACAAATGATTTCATAAAACCTCCAGATGATCGCTTCTCAGCGTCATAATTCCAACCTGCGCTCCAAACCGGCTGCGGATCGATGCGGCAATCTCCTGAGTATAACCAGGCGCCACGATCAGAATCACATCCACCGGATGCTCAAAAAAAGCATCCGGCGCCACAATCGGCAGATGAGAAGCCGGCGCAAAGCGTCCCTGCTTAAAGGGAGCAGAATCAATCATATATTCTGCCTGCTTTCCCAGACAGGTAGTGGCCGCCAGCGTAAAGCCCTGATGGCTGGCTCCCCAGACGGCCAGTGTTTTCCCTTCCTGCTTCAGTTCTTCCGCAAGCTCTGCAAGCTCCTTCCGGATCGCTCCGAGACTGAGCTCCATGGCAGAAACATCCGCCGGCGTCACCAGCTGCCCGGCGGCCGTTTCCCCCTCCTCCTTCTGCTCGGTACCGCCTGCCGCCGTCTTTCTCACAATAACGGAACAGGTGTCCCGGTTGACCAGCTCTTCCTCCAGCACCTCAAAACCATGACGCTCCAGAAGCTTCTTCAAGGTTTCAAAGCCGTAATAAGCAATATGATCCCGGATCAGCTCATAGTAGCCGTCATACTTTAAGATATATTCCAGGCTCGGAACCGTGATCAGACCCACGCCTCCGTCCGTCAGATTCCTGCGGATGCAGTCCAGCATCACGCCGGGCTCCGGCTGGTGTTCCAGAAAATTAAAGGAAAGGAAACCATCATAAGGCCCGTCTTCTCCCAGCTTTGTCTCCGGCGTTTCCGGAAAGCCCTCCGAGACCTGCAGCCCCTGTTCTCTGGCAAGCTGAACCAGCTCCGGCCTGTGCTCCACACCGTACGCTTTCACCGGGAATTCTGTCAGCACCTTCAAGAATTCGCCCCGGCCGCAGCCTGCCTCCAGGATTTTTTTTCCCTCCAGGCCGCAAAGGTCAATAAAATGACGGTACTGACTGCGCCGCAGTTCTACCATGGTCGTCGTAAAGCCGCCGGACCGGATCACATCCCGGTAATAATCCACCGGTTCGCAGTCAAACTGTACCAGACCGCAGGCTCTGCACTGGTACAGACTCAGCGAAATTCCCTGATCCTTCTCCAGTTCTGTCTGATCCGGTATATTCTGGGCGGAAGCCGGCATATCTGCAAACTCCATCAGCGGCTTTCCCTGGAGCGGCCGGCCACACAAAAGACAGCGGTCCCGCTTTTTCTCGTTCCTGCTCTGCATCTTTGTCTATCCCTCAATTCGTAGTTCGTTTTTGTTCGATCATGCGGAGGATCCCTTCCTCAAAGGAAACCTTCTGGCTCCAGCCGGTCAGACGGAAAAGCCGGCTCACATCCGGAATCAGGTTCGCCGCTCCCTCTGCGTTCGGCGGAAGCGTTCCGTAGGTGAAGCTTCCATTTGAGCCGCACAGCCGGTACATCTCTTCCACATATTCGCGGAGAGGCCGTGTCTGCTCCGGTACGCCTGCCAGATTGACCAGCCCGTCCTCCGGAAGGGGGCTTCTGGTAAACATCAGCGCCAGAAGCGCCTCCGTCAGATCATCAATATATAAAAAATTCCAGAGCTGCGTGCAGGCCCCAAGCTCCATGTGACCACCTGCCAGAAACGTATCCAGACAGGTATTCACCAGAGACCAGGGATGGTCTCCCGGACCGTACACGCTGAAAATCCTGGCATGGATGTATTCCATCTCTGCCAGGCCCTCTTGCCGCCGGCGCCGGCACTGTTCCCGGGCCTGACGGTAAAACTCCACCTTTGCCTTGCCGTATTCGGAAACCGGATAACAGGCCTGTTCCTCCCGCATTCTTTCCCGGCACTGGCCATACTCCGCCTGGGAACCGCTGAACAGAAAGCGCCGGCATCCCAGGCCTTCGGCCCCGCACAGTGCCTTCATGGAATCCCGCACATTTTTCTGCTGCACATCCCGTTTTTCCCGGTTGGCGCTTCCGGAACCATCCCATCCGAAATGAAAGAAACCGTCACACGGCTCTTTGATCTGTTCCGGCAGGCGGTCCAGCTGTTCCAGTTCAGATTCCAGCACATGAAGCCCCTCCGCCTCCTTCGGCAGCGCATTCCGGTTTGCAGAACCGGGACGCACCACCGCATACACCGTATGACCAAGAGACAGAAGCTTCTTGATCAGCGCCGCCCCCAGAAAGCTGGTGGCCCCCGTTACAACGATCTTCATCTGCGTTCCCTCCCGGTTCTCCTTTTTTAACACGTTTCCATCACTCCCGGATGCGCGGGATGATCATGTTGGCATCCATCTCTTCATCCGGAAGAAACGGCGCCAGATCTTCTAACGGCGGCGAGGTGATGGTACCGTCCGGCATCTTTCTGGCTGAAGACTTGGGCTCAAATACCTGATCCAGACTGACAAATACCTCGCAGACCGCCGGTCCCTCCGTCTGCAGCGTTTTTTCCACGGCCGCTCCCAGCTGACTGTTGTGATGAGCTGCCGTATACGGATACCCGTAGGCCGCCGCCAGTTTCTCCATCGACGGGAAACTTAAATCCGGCCCCTTTACACCACTGTCCACGCCTACACCTACTAAAGGCTCGCCGAAGAAATTTTTCTGACTCTGACGAATGGAATGATAGCCGCCGTTGTTGATCAGGAAGATCTTGATCGGCATCCGGTGATGAATGATCGTCTGCAGCTCCTGCAGATTCATCTGAATGCTTCCGTCCCCGGTCAGAAGGATAATGTCCTGACTGCTGTCCGCCATGCAGGCACCGATAGCCGCCGGAAGATCATAGCCCATCGAGGCGATCGCGGAGTTGGTAATAAAACGCTGGCCTTTTTTTATGATGTAGGCATGACCGCCGGCCACGCAGGCAGAACCGTTCCCCACAACCGTGATCTGACCTTCTGAGAGACGGCTGCTGAGTTCTTTCACCATGGCATAGACATTGGCCGGCTCCTCATCTCCGTGTGCCAGATGCTTTGGCAAAATGACCGGATAGGTCTCCTTCCAGTACCGGCAGGTCTCCAGCCAGTTCTTTCCCGGAAGCCCCTCCCCGCCGTCAAACAGCGGGCAGGGCAGACGCCCCGCCTGCTGCTCCTTTCGCAGCACCAGAACCAATGTCTCCAAAAGCTCCTTCGCATCGGCATGGATCCGCAGATCCGCATGCACGGAAGGCTTGCGAAGCTCTTCCGGATCAATATCATTTACGATCACATAAGCGGCTCTGGCCCATGTCTTATAATTATATCCAACCTGACGGATACTCAGCCGGCTTCCCACAGAAAATACCAGATCGCTGTTCTGAACCGCGAAATTGCCCGGACGGTCTCCCATATTTCCGGCGCGGCCCGTATACAGCGGATGGGAATCCCAGATGGCATCCTGACTGTTCCAGCCGGTAATCACCGGAATGCCCAGAAGCTCGACCGCCTCCAGAAACACCTCATGTGCGCCGGCAATGCGGACGCCGTTTCCTACATTAAACACCGGGCGTCTGGACGCCTGGATCTTCTTTAAAATCTCCATCACCGTTTCCTGGCTCACAGCTCCCGGAAGCGTCTGCCGCTTTTCGCCCTTACCAGCCTGATCCTCCGGAATCCCGGCCTTCTTCTCCCCGGCAGTTCCCCATCCGGTTCCTCCGGCTTCATAATCCTCCGGATCAAATCCGGCCAGCTCCTCCGTCTCCACAAAGGCTCCCTGCACATCCAGCGGAATATCCAGCCAGCACGGGCCGGGCCGTCCGGACTGCGCCAGGTAAAGCGCCTTTTCCAGGCAGAAACGGATCCGTCTGGGGTCAATGACCATCTCACAGTACTTCGTCATGCAGGCCACCGCCTGACAAATATCAAACTCCTGATCCCCCATCGCCCGGATTCCCACGCCGGACCAGCGCGCTGTTGTGTCATAACGCACCTGCCCGGACAGCACCAGCATCGGAATGGAATCCAGCCATCCCCCTACTACGCCGGTGATCGCATTCGTGCCGCCGGGTCCGGTTGTCACGCACAGCGCCGCAATCCGGTTGTGAATTCTGGCATAGCTCTCTGCCGCCATGGCACAGGCCTGCTCATGATGATTATAGATACAGTTCAGTCCCTCCTGGTGCCCCAGACCGTCATTCAAATGCATGGCACCTCCGCCGGTCACCGTAAAGACCTGGGAAATCCCTGCTTCCACCAGTTTTTCCGCAATATAATTCGACACTTTTACGCGCATCGTTCCACTCCTCCCCAAAATCCGGATATCTCTCCGTACAGTTTACCACATTTCTTTCAAAAAGCATACCAAAGATTTTCTTACGGGGTTTTCCTCTCCTGGCGCTGTCTGGCAGAACTGCCAGCAACCAACACTGGCAATCCGCATATTCCCCCGATATAATGACATTCGTAATGCAACCATGGAATTTGGGAATACCCAATCAAACAAAAAGGAGAGAAACACATTATGAGAAAACGAAACACAATGATGGCTGTATTATCTGCTGCGGCAATCCTGTCCGCAGTTACCCCTTCCCTCTTTACCGGCGACCAGACCTCCCAGGTCCTGGCAGCAGCGGCCGGATGGGTCGAGGAAGACGGCAGCTGGCGTTATCTGGACAGCGACGGCTATTACTTAACCGACACCTGGAAAAAGAAGGACGGTGTCATGTATTACCTGAATGAAGAAGGCGAAATTGCCAGAAATACGATGATTGATGAAGAATACTATGTAGATGAGACCGGAAAAATGATGACCAACTACTGGCTCTCTGTTTACAATGAAGATGAAATGGATTCTCCGGACGCACCGGAATTTTTCTGGTATTACTTCGGAAAAGACGGACGCGCCGTAAAATCCAAATGGCACAATATTGAAGACAGCTGGTACTACTTTAACTCCGACGGCCAGATGGCGACCGGAAAGCAGAACATCGACGGCGCTACCTACTATCTTGGCGCAGAAGATGACGGAACCATGAAGACCGGCTGGATTCAGCTCGAAGAAGAGACCGATGATCCGGAAAATTCCGCATTCTGGTACTATTTCGATAAGAACGGCCGCATGGTAGAAAACCAGATCGACCGCAAGATCGACGGAAACTACTTTACCTTTGTAGACGGAAAGATGCAGACCGGCTGGTTCCAGCTTCCAGAGGAGGCGCAGACCGGAACTGCTTCTGACGCACAGCCGGCCCGAAAGGAAGGCAGCATTCAGGGCTATCAGTACTATGAAGCCGATGGGAAACGTGCTTCCGGCTGGTACGAGATCGAAGGCGCAGAGGGCATCAGCCGTGAAAGTGAAACCCACCGCTTCTTCTTCCGCAACGGAAAGCCGCTGGCTGCCGAAACCGGAATTCAGGTCTTTACCGTAGACTCCAAAAAGTATGCCTTCAATATCCGCGGTGAAATGCAGACCGGCAAGCAGGTCATCACACTGGAGGACGGCCAGACTGCCAATGCGTTTTTCGGCACGGACGGCATCATGAAGACCGGCAAGCAGACCATTTACGATGAAGATCTGGGTGAAAACCAGACCTGGTTCTTCTACACCGACGGAAGCAGAAAGGGCCAGGGCTTCCACGGCATCCGTGATAATTCCATCTATCATTACGGACTCCGCCAGGATGCGGCAAGCGATCTGCGTTTTGCACCGGTTGAGTTTGAAGGCGTTTCCTACCTGGTCAACGCCGCCGGTTCCATCCAGAAAGCTTCTTCCTCCTCCAAATCCGCAGAAAAACCGGATCTGGGCAATGGCTTCAAGGATGTCAAGGACGCCAACGGCAAAGTGTGGACCGTGGACGTAAATGGCGTAATTCAGTAATCACCGCTTTTCTTCATCCGTTCAATTTCAAAAATCCCTGCCGCAAAAACGGCGGGGATTTTTTTATCTCGACGGCTTCCGGTCACATTTTCCCGTCTGCTCCGTAATATATTTTAGTATCAGTGTCAAATATGCACAAACCCCAGAAAGGAGACTGATTGAATGCGGGAGCTTTCCGTCTATTACTGCGTCAAATGCGGCTATTATGCCTATTTTCAGCTGCCCAAAAACGCCGTCTGCCCCAAGTGCAGGGAAAAAATGAATTTGCTGAATATGCCTTACCAGGACTTTATGGATTTGGACTGTACCGAACGGGACCGTCTGCTGTCACAGAAAATCTTAACAAACTGCCCCTCTGTCGTCACCCGAATTACAGCGGCTCACAAAGAAGCAAATCAGCGCGAAATTATTGCGCTTCTGAGTGCGAAAATCAATGAACTGGAAGCCGAAAACAAAAAGCTGAACGAAACAGTTGCCTGGATGCACCAGACCATCTGGGATATGGTAAAAAACAAAGAACACAAGCCCCAGGCTTAAGCCTGCTCTCCGTCTTTCTCTTTTTCAGACAGGGCAGCCGCGCCGGTCATATAGCGGTTCACCAGACGATTCAAGGTGGTCTTCATCTGGATGATCGTATTCATCAGGGCCGCATTGTCCTTTTTCAGCTGTTCGTTTTCTCTGGCCAATGCCTGCATTTTTTCTTCCATAATTTATGAAAATCCTCCTCTCTTTTCTCTTTCCAATATAATTCTTTTCCCTGATTTTTTAAAGGGAAATTTACCGCACCGTTCGACATCCTGCCCATCCGTTCCGGGAAATCCCGTTTTTTTTCGGTTTTTTTCCACAAAATATGCGTTTTCCCTTTCAGGCAATACCATGTCTGGTACTTTTCTCCCCCAGCCATTTTGTCGGATTCTGTTGAGCAAAAATCAAAGATTTTTTTTATTTCTGCCGGATTTCTACCTGAAGTACCCCATCCTCATCCTGCAGAATCCAGGTTTCCTTCTGGTTTTCCGGACTGCAGTAGGTGATCTCCGTCAGCAGCCCATCTTCTTCGATCGTAATTTCCGTAATATAGCCGTCTGGATCCCAGCCGGAAGGCACAAAACCATAAAGCGGATTTTCCCTGCTTCCCAGCGGTTCCCAAAACAGCTCCTCCGGAATATCTATGCCGCTTTCCTCCCCTTCTGCCGCTTCCATCTCAAGCCGCATAGCAAGCACCGCTGTCCGAAGCTGTCTGGCCTCCACCACATAAATCTTTTCCCTGGTTTTCTCAATATATCCCAGATAAGAAGGCACCAGAATCCCGGCCAGAATTCCGATAATCGCCATGACCACAATCATTTCAACCAGCGTAAAACCGCCGTTTCTATCCGGCCTTTGCCTCTTACCTTCTCTCTTTCCGCGGATATTCTCTTTTGTATAAAGCATCATCTAAGACTCACACCTCCCTTTTCTTCTCTTCTGCCGGCAAAATGCGGCCTGATGCTTTTATCATACTATAAGGCAATTTTTCGAACAATATCCGCAAATCGGGATTATATCAGGAATCGTTCCTGATTTATATTGAAAGCAGAACTTCCGGAAAATTTCCCGGGTTTTCTTACTTGACATCTTCCGGTCTGCGTGGTGTAATAATTGCAGCAAAAACGACAAAAATGGACAACATAAAATCATGTATCAAGAAAGGAACTGTGATCGCATTGTCTCAATCCGATAACGAAATACAGCCAAAATCAAAAACGGAGGCAGCTCCTGCACATCCCAGAGGCAGCTCCCGAAAAAAAAAACCTCCGGTCTGGCCCAAGATCCTGGCCGGCCTGCTGATCCTGCTGCTCCTCCTGTTTGCTGCCGGCTGGGGCTATACCAGTCACCTGTTAAATAAGATGCAGCGGCCCAAAGGCGGAACCCTTTCCATAGAGGATTTTATCGAGGAAACCGACGCCGACCTTCCGGATGTGGAAACTCTGACTCCGGAGGAAGTAACGCTTCGCCTGGCTGACCAGGTACTGAAGGACAAGGACGTGGTAAATCTCCTGCTCATCGGTCAGGATACCCAGGGAAATGTACCCGGCACCCGCTCAGATTCTATCATCCTTGCCACCATCAACCAGAAAAAGAAGGAGATTACCATCACCTCTTTTATGCGGGACCTGTATGTGGACATCCCCGGTTACAAAAAAAGCCGAATCAACGCCGCCTACAGTGTGGGCGGCGCAGAACTTCTGGACAAGACCATTGAACGGAACTTCGGAATTCACATTGACGGAAACATTGCCGTCGATTTCAGCGGCTTTTCCAAATGCGTGGACATAATCGGCGGTGTGGACATCGACGTTACCACTGCAGAAGCCGCCTGCATCAACAAAGAGCTCTATCAGGGGCAAAAATCCCTGTTCTCCGGCACCGACCTGCAGGCTGACCGCTGGGCACTGGTAGGAGGCATGCAGCATCTGACCGGAAAGGAAGCACTCCAGTATGTCCGGATCCGAAAGATCGACAGTGACTTCAGCCGCACCAACCGGCAGAGAAAGCTTCTGTCCGCCCTGTTCGACAAAGTCAAATCCTCTGACTTAAAGAATATCACTGCCCTGCTGGAAGAAGCGCTGCCTCTGCTGACCACCGATATTTCGAATACCAAACTGATCGGCTATGCCGCCGGTGTGCTCACCATGCAGCCGGCATCCTTCCGGACAGACCGGATTCCGGCTGACGGCACCTTCCGGGAAGCCGTCATCCATCAGATGCAGGTTCTGGTTCCGGACCTGGAGAAAAACCAACAGCATCTGAAAGAATCCCTTTACGGAAGCGACAGCACCTCCTGTGTTCCGCTACCTTCTGTAAAATCCAGCCGAACGCAGGCTCCTTCCACCGAGTCCAGAGAAACTGCGGCCGTTTACTCCGCTCTGGCTCCGGAAGAAAACCCTTATGAAACCGCACCGGATACCGAAAGTCTGCCGGAAAGCACCGCCGAATCCCCGTCGCAAAGCCCGGAGACTACGTACCAGTACGGTCCCGGAATGCCGTCTCAAACGGAAGGCTCCCAGACGGAACCGGCTTCTCCTGCACAAATACCGCAGACCGACGAGACCTGACCGGCCCAGGACGGTGCAGAGGCTCCCGATCCGTTGGCCAGCCCGTAACAAAGCAGCCGGCATCCGCCCTACACAAGCAAAACCCGTACCTGCCGATTCACAAAAAATCAGCAGATACGGGTTTCTCAGCATTCTCCGCCAAAGGCTGCATCCAGCAGCTGTCTGGTATATCTTTCTTTTGGTTCCTTACAGATCGCTCTTCCATCTCCCGCTTCCAGAATTCTGCCCTGATAAAGCACCACCGCGCGGTGACAGAGATTCTGCACCAGACTCAGATCATGCGTGATAAACAAAATCGCCGTCTTTCTCTCCCGGTTAATTTTCAGAAGCATTTCCAGAATCTGCGCCCGGATGGTAATGTCCAGAGCCGATACCGGCTCATCCGCAATGAGGATACGGGAATTCATGGACAGAGCCAGGCTGATGCTGACCCGCTGCCGCTGCCCGCCGGAAAGCTCCCGCGGATACCGATTGGCAAAAGACGCATCCAGACCAATCTCTCTCAACGTCTCATACACCAGGCGTTTCCGTTCTTCCCGGCTTTTGATCCCGCGGACCTTAAGCGGCTCCTCCAGAATCCAGCCGATCGTTCTGGAAGGATTCAGCGATCCGGAGGAATCCTGAAAAACCATCTGCGGACCGATACCGCCTTCCATCCGGATCTGTCCGCTATAATTTTTATGAAGACCGGTAATCACCCTGGCAAGCGTAGATTTTCCGCAGCCGCTTTCCCCCACGATTCCGAAAATTTCTCCTTCCCGCACGTCAAACGTGATATCCTCCAGCACCTGCCGGCTCTTTTTTCTTCCGGACAGAAGCTTCCGCTCTTCATAATACACATTCAGATGCTCCACGGACAGCACACTTTTTTTCGTCCGGAAGTCTCCCTGCCTGATGGCCGCAGCTCCTACCAGCTTTCTGGTATAGGCATGAGAAGGCCTTTCAAACACCTGCTTTACCGGGCCTTCCTCCAGAATCTTTCCGTCCTTCATCACCAGCACGCGGTCACACACACGGCATATGACATTCAGATCATGAGAAATGAACAGGACCGAAAGCCCCTTTTCCCGGTGCAGCCGGCCAATCAGCTCCAGAATCTGCGCCTGCACCAGCACATCCAGCGCAGTGGTAGGCTCATCCGCAATTAGCAGCGACGGTTCATGAATCATGGCCATTGCCAGCATCGCCCGCTGCCGCATACCGCCGGAAAGCTCATGCGGATATTTTTCACAGATTTCCTCCGCATGCTCCAGGCCGGCATCTGACAGCGCCTGAAGTGTCCGCTCCCGAATTTCACCAAAAGACCGGTTCCCGTGATTTTTCAGACTCTCTGCCACCTGGGGGCCTACCTTCAGCACCGGATTCAACGAAGTCATCGGTTCCTGAAAGACTATGCCGATCTCCTTCCCGCGGATCTGATTTTTCTCCGTTTCGGTCATGGAGGAAATCTCTCGTCCCTGGAACCGAATGGTTCCGGAAACCCTTGCCTGCTCCGGCTGGATCCCCAGCACCGTCATGGCCGTCAGCGATTTTCCGGAGCCGGACTCACCCACCACTCCCAGGATTTCTCCCTCCTGAAGTGTAAAAGAAATGTTGTCTACTGCACACCTGCCTGTCTGCAGGCCCTCCTCGCCTTCGCTTCCCGGCTGTCCGGGAAACTCGACACAGAGATGTTCTACTTCCAGTAATGCCGCCATACGTTCCTCCTGATTTTTCCAGATTTACTTCCTGTTTTCTTTCTGCAGCCCTTCATTGATCTGTGCAAATCCGAGAATAATCAGAATAATCACGATTCCCGGAAAGATCCCGTACCAGGGATTCGTAGTCAGATAGGCCTGCGCTTCGGAAAGCATTCTTCCCAGACTGGGAATCGGCGGCTGGATACCAAGGCCCAGATAGCTCATGCCCGCCTCGGAAAGGACCGCGTTGTTAAAGGTAACTGCGGCAGTAGACAAAATACTGATCCGGGCATTGGGAAGAATATGGAAAAAGATAATTCTTGCCGGTTTCACCCCCATGATCCGGGCGCTTCGGATAAAATCCAGATCCCGGCACCGGATGACCTCGCTGCGCACGATCCGCACAAAAGGCGGAATATACAAAATGCTCAGCGCTGCAATCAGATTTCCGGTTCCTGCCCCCAGCACACTGATAAAAATCAGAGCCAGAAGCACGCTTGGAAAAGCCAGAATCAGATTCATGACGCCCATGACCGCCTCATCCCACAGGCCTCCCACATAGCCGGTCACCGCACCGATCAGGATTCCCAGGACAGCGCCTGCCGTCACCGATGTAAATGCCGTCAGAAAGGTAATTCCGCTTCCGTTCATCACTCGACTTAAGATATCCCGCCCGAAATTGTCCGTTCCCATCGGATGCAGCAGGCACGGCGCCAGATTCACAGCCGAGGAATCCATGCGGGTCGTGGAATACGGTGTCCAGAACTGCGCAACAATCGCAGCCGTCAGCAGCACACCGGTAAGAACCGCACCGATCCGCAGATTCCAGTTTACCGTGCTTTCAGACGGCGCAGTTTTTTGGGACTGTTTCATTCCTGCACCCCCTTTACCCGCGGGTCCGCCAGCCGGTAAATCACATCCACCGCACCATTTACGATCACAACGACCGACGTAATATAAAGGACAATCGCCTGAACCACCGGATAATCCCGGGAAGAGATCGAGCTTACTAAAAGCCTTCCAATTCCCGGAACACTGAATACCTGCTCCACAATGATGCTTCCCGCAAGGATCTGCACGGCGCACATAGCCGCAAAGGTAATCACCGGAATCAGTGCATTTTTCAGCACATGCAGATACAGAATCCGGTTCTGACTGCAGCCCTTGCTTCTCGCTGTGCGGACGTAATCCTTCTGCATTTCGCCCAGCATCTCATTTCGTATAAATTTCACCACCATCGCACCTTTTGGCAGTGCAATGGCAATTGCCGGAAAGATCAGGTACCGGACGGAAGCCGCAAAATCCTCCGACGGCGCGATAAATTTCCCCGGCTGAAACATGCGCAGCAAAATACCGAACACATAGGTCAGAAGAATTCCCAGAAAAAAGGAAGGAACCGCCATAATGACCTGAACCAGCTGGCTGATGGCTGTATCCTGCCAGCGGTTCCGGAACCGGACACTCAAAAGTGCCAGCGGAACCGCCAGCACCAGAATCATCAGCAGGGCAATCCCGGACAGAAGAAGCGTCACCAGAAAGCGCTCCGCCAAAAGCTCATGAACCGATGTGCCGCTGTATCGGAGCGACTCCCCAAAATCACCGTGCACGGCGCCGGACAGCCAGTCTGCAAACCGCTCCGGAAGCGGGCGGTTTAAGCCCATCTCTTCGCGGAGCGCCTCGACCTGCTCTCTGGTCGCCTCGGTTCCTAATTTTGAAACAGAGGCATCTCCGGGTATCACCGAAAATGCCCCAAATGTCATTGCAGAAATCAATAATAGGGTAATCACAAGAGTCGTAATTTTTTTTAAAATATATTTCATCTTTTTGCTGCTTTCAAATCATTTTCCTGAATATTGCGGTTATCTCTCATATACAACCGACAGATCCTGCGCGGACAGCGGATAAAACTGATAGCCGCCCAGGCGTTTGTTTACCGCCACAAAATTAACCGGGTCCTGAATGAAAACCGACTCGGCATCCTCCGCCAGAATCATCTGGCATTTTTTGTAAAGCTCGGCTTTCTCACCGTCATCCACCGTCATCAGCGCCTTCTGATAGGTTTCATCATATTCTGCACTGGAATAATTCATAAAGTTCTTGGACGAACCCGTCACATACCGCTTCATCCAGTAATTCGGCGCCAGGGTGCCGTCAAAACCGACCACCGTAGCCTGGAACTGCTTTCCGTGGTACACCTCATCCAGCCAGGTGCTCCATTCCACCTGCCGGATCGTAGCACGGATTCCTACCTGATTCAGTTCATCTGCGATCACCTGAGCTGCATCCAGATACTGGGTGGAAGCGGTCGTCGCCACGATCTCCAGATCAAAGCCATCGGGATAGCCGGCCTCTGCCAGAAGCTCCTTCGCCTTTTCCGGATCGAACGGATACAGGTTTTCCGCAGCCGGCTCGTAATAGCGCACCAGCTTCGGAATCATATGCGATCCGATCAGATGGCTCTTGCCGTCATACAGAAACTGGTTGATTTCCTCCTTGTTGACTGCATGACAGATCGCCTGACGTACTTTCCGATCAGAAAGCGGCTGGTATTCATGATTCAGAAACATGCCCTGTACCATGTTCTGCGTACCTTCCAGAATATCGCACATATCTCCTGCCGCATTCTTCTGCGTACCAGTCAGATAATCCAGGATATCGATCGTTCCGGCCTGCAGCTCCATAAATGCCGTATCGGAATCTGCCGTAATCTTAAATTCTACTGAATCCAGATGCGGCAGCCCCTCCTGCCAGTAGTCCTCAAATTTCTCCAGGACCAGCTTCTGTCCCGGTGTATAGGAAACAAACTGAAACGGACCGGTACCGATCGGATTTTTTCCCGGGTCCGGATTGGACTCCGGAATAATGCCAAACGTGATTTCCGGCAGAAATTCGGAATAGCCCTCCTTCAGATACACCACTACCGTCTTTTCATCCGGGATCTCCACATGGTCAAAAACAGAAAACGCGGAGGATTCACCCTGAATCTCCGCGTAACGCTCAATTGAATATTTAACATCTTCAGCCGTAACTGCGCTTCCGTCATGGAATTTTACGCCATCTCTTAATGTGAACGTATAAACCGTTGCATCATCTGAGATCTGATAGTCGCTGGCCACAGCCGGGATCAGATTCCCGTCTGCATCGGGCTTAACAAGCCCCTCATAAAGATTAAATACCACACTTCTAGTTCTTGCGTCCGTTGATTGATGGGGGTCAAGACTAACCAGGTCATGGGTAACGCCTACGACTGCGCTCCCGCCTGCAACTGGTGTTTCTTCTGAAGAAGTCTCCACAGCCTCCGAAGCTTCCGTACTCTTGCCGCCACTGCATCCGCAGAGTGCAGCAGATACCAGAAGTGCCATCACGCTAAAAAAAAGAACTCTTTTTTTCATCATGTCTCCTTCTTGCTCTGTAATGATTCTCCCTCTTTTTATTATTGATTTTCCGTATTATATTGTAGCCAAGCAGTCAAAATTTTGCAAGACCTTTTTCCGGAATTTTCCCAGGAGCTTGACAGCCGGGCAAACCAGTCAATCGCTTCCCGCGTTTTTTTCTTCCAGCACCTCCAGCGCCATGTACAAGGCCCCTACGTGCACGGCCTGCTCGACCTTTCCTTCCCGGAGTGCCCTGCGCAGTTCACGCTCCGGCATCAGCGTCACATCGATCTCCTCCGTGGGATCCAGCTTCTGTCCGCTTTTCTTTTTCACGCCGGTCGCCAGATAGCACCATGCATAACTGCTCAGGCAGGATGCATTCGGCGCCATCTTTCCCAGAAACCGAACAGAATCCGCCTCATACCCGGTTTCCTCCAGAAGCTCTCTCCTGGCTGCCGTCTCCATCTCTTCTCCCGGTTCCACGCATCCGGCCGGAATCTCCAGAATCACTTTGTCCACTGCATGACGGTACTGGTAAATCATCAGAAACTGCCCGTCCTCCGTCACCGCCGCAACCACCACAAAATCCGGCATGTCATTCACATAAAAAGGCGCAATCATGGTCCCGTCCGCCATCTGGCAGTCATCTGCCCTTAAATTGACCCACCGGTCCTTGATAATCGTGCGGCTGGACAGCGTGTTCCAGCGCATAGAATCAAATTTGGAATCTGCCATTGCTTTATTCCTCTTTTCCGCATTTTTCATATTTTCTCAATTCATCCAGCCGCATCTGAAACATCTCGGCCTCTTTTTTCATATTTCCAAATTTGCTCATATCCATCTCCCGCACTTGCCGGAGACCAATGCATTGTACCGCTTCAATAGCAGCCTCTCTTTGAGATAACCTTCTCGGCAAAACGGTCTGGCATCTGGCCCCATCCATCTGATCATACGCTAAAAAGCACTGATTAAAATCCATCACCGGATACAAAGAGCAATACTGATTATTACGATTATCAATAAAAAATCCCCAGTTTTCCGGATGACGATCCGTGTTGCCCGTCAAATAATCCAATATATTCATACCATAGTATGTCACCGGATCAATTTCCCTGCAAACACGCAGTGTATCCAGATCATGATTGCACGCATAGATGTCAAATGCCATTTTGGATACCATTGAAAATTCCTTTGACGTTATCATGCTGCTTTGTGTAACCGCCTCACCCTGATATCTGTATTCGGAATATTTCACCTGCGGGATATCAAAACACTGACAAATTTCACTCGCTAATAATTCTCTTTTAACAGCTTCCTCTCCGCCATCTTTTAACAACCGAAATCCGTCCTTTCCCCAGATCCAGGCTTTCGGAAAACATCCTTTTGTGGATAAATCAGGTGCCAGCTCCTGATTCGTTACCGTCATCTGACGCCCTTTCAGAGAAAGTTCTACAATCGCATCATTTAACGGATTATCGTACAAATTTATTTTTGCAAAAGTAACTTCCTCTCCGGATTTTCTTACCCAGAATACATCTGTTAAGGAAACGCAATGATAGGATAACGAAATATTCGCTCTGTCCTGATCGGTAACCGCCTGTGCCACCCCTATGCTGTTTAATATTTCTTTTGCATACGTTCTGTCTAACGACAGCACCCTTGAAGCACACCAATGATAAAAATTATTTAAGTTAACCTGTTGTGCTAGTTAATATCTCAAACTTCGCACTTGAATAAGTGCCGATG